>NZ_CP095071.1:4201105-4801263 GCF_022919575.1 Gracilibacillus salinarum
TCTGGAAATTGACGCTAATATGGGGGGAGAAGATAGGGAAAAGGTTTGCAAGTCAAGTAATATATGTGTTTTCTGTTAGGGCAACATGATAGAATAAAGGGAAAAACGTAAAAGAAGATGTCACACAACAAAAACATTTCGGCATTAATTCTGAAGGAAGTTTCTTTGCGATTTCATTACTTATTTAAGATGGAGGAAGATAGAGATGAATTGGCGATTAATTTTTACAAAAAAGCTGAATGTTGGACAACGGTTAGTAAGGCTTCATCATGCAAATGCAATTATCTTCACGGTTTTAGCTATCACTGGTTTTCTATTGTTCTCTTCTTCTTTTCGATTAGTTTTTCCGGCAATTCGTGTCTGGGTAAGGGAGAGTCATGTATGGATCGGATTTATTAGTCTTTTGCCTATTTTATTCTATATGCCGAAGATGCAAAAACATCTGAAAACGCTTAGGAAAAGAAAAAATCATCGAATTAACCTTTATTATGTTTTAACAGTATTATGTACGTTGATCCTGTCCGGAGTGGTATTGACTTATCATCGGCACGTTCCTCCGTTAATCAGTTCGTCTGCACTAGTAATTCATGATTTGGCTACATGGCTAGGAGTGCCTTATTTAATTTATCATAGTGTCACGAGAAGCAAGTGGTTTAAACGACTTGTGAAACCTGTAAAAAAAGAAGAAAAGCCATTAGTTGTGGAAGATCATAATCCGATATATCGACGGAGAACTTTCTTACAATTGATAACAGGCTTGATAATTATGCTTGTTTTTTCACCAAGTATTTTAAAATGGCTTCGAACGTATTTTCCAGAACTTGAACCAAAAAGTAGGGTGGCAGATGCAAATCAGTTTCGAAATCCACAACCTGCGGGTGATTCTGCACCGCCAATTGGGGGAGGCAGAAGAGGGGAGTTCAGGTATTACACAGTAACCGAAATGCCAACACAATCAGAAGAGAATTGGCAGTTTTCGATAGACGGCTTGGTAAATAATACGCAATCTTATGATTGGGATCAATTTCTGCAATTGAAGCGTGACGTACAGGTAAGTAACTTTTATTGTGTGACCGGCTGGAGTGTATACGACGTCACTTGGGAAGGAATTCCTCTGAAAAAACTGTTAGAAGACGCAAATGTAACGAAACAAGCAAGGTTTGTGAAGTTCTATTCAGCAGATGGCGTCTATACGGATACACTGACGATAGAACAGGCGATGATGGATGATGTGATGGTAGCAGTTTTAATTGATGGTGAGTTAATTAGCAAAAAGAACGGCGGCCCTGTCCGTTTGATAGTGCCAGAAATGTATGCTTATAAATCAGTAAAATGGTTGAACCGAATTGAACTAATAGAAGAAGAACATGTTGGCTACTGGGAAAAAAGAGGATATTCCACTGACGCTTGGGTGAGTAAATCGTAGTGAGATTGAATGAAGGAAGCGTATAAGTGCAGTCACATCAGTAATCATAATTGAGTTCCTATAATATGGATTATGTAAAGTAAAACTGTCTAACTTTGATGGTTATTTTGATAGATTCCATGTGCTTAACAAAGCTCCGGAAATAGGCTCCGCGTCCTGTGGGCACGGCTTCAGCTAACTTATGAAAGAAAATTCTTTTCTTTCATAAGTGGATCTTCAGCTCGCGCTGATTCCACGGGAGTCTCCGCCTATTTCCTACGCTTAAGGAAGTGCTACAACGCATGGAACAGTTAGAAGCAGTGGTGCTAAGCAATGTATTTCATCAATTAAGGTGTAAATCTTGCAGATAGTGCTTCATATCCTAGCTGTCGCATAAATTGTGGAGCTATACATCAGCGTAGGCCAACCACGTAGACTCCCGCGGGACAGGCAGGCGCTGAAGATCCACTTTGTGAAGTGCCTTTCTTCACAAAGTTAGCTTCAGCCGTGCCCCGCAGGACGCGGAGTGGTTGGACGGAGCGGTATCCCAACACATTAAATATCTCAATATGGATGCTCGGCTAGCAATGGATAGTAGACATAATCCATATTATAGGAAGCTGTATATTATTAATGTCAATTAGGAACGGTCGGGTTTATGCCGGATTTCTTAAGAAAACTGTTAAATGCAGTTTCATCTTCCATACGGGATTGCATTCTAAATATTTCCAAAAGGGCGGATGCTGATGCATGTTAGAGCGGAATATGCTACACTTTGAAGCAACAGTAAAAGAGGTGTAATCATGAACGATCGACAAAAGGAATTATTACGGACACTGCTTATTCAAAATGATCAGACGCTTACGATTATGCATTTAGCCAATCAGCTTGAATGTGCAGAGAAAACGGTGCGTAATGATTTAAAGAAAATAGAATCCGCCTTGACCGATTATCAGAGTGCAAAGATTACACGGCAGCCAGGTATAGGTATTACCCTGGAAATAAATGATGAAGACCGGACTGCTGTATTCAAGCAAATGTTAGCAGCAGAACCGAAAAGTCACGAAGACCGCCTGGTTGAAATGGCTTATCAACTGTTGGTACATGATAGGCCGACAACACTGCAGCAATTTTCGAAGGCTTTTTTTGTTCCTAAGCAAACGGTCAAAAAGGAATTAGCGAGTATTGCAAATTGGCTGTCTGATTATCAATTAGAATTGGTTTCCAAACCGCGCGTCGGCAATATAGTAGAAGGAGACGAACTGCACAAAAGAAGTGCTCTGGCACATTTGTCCGAACTAATATCTTCGGTTACAACAGATAAAACGTATGTGATGGATTTGTTCTATCCTTATGAAATAACGACAGTCCAGCGAGCACTTGATGAATTACAACAGCAGTATGCGATCGCTTTTACGGATGGAGCCATCGAAAGTTTACTTGTTCATGCGTTGATCATGATGAAGCGGACAAGGCAAAAGTCGCCTGTAACGGTTCCATCCATTGAAAAAGAGACGGTTATTCAGCATCGTGAATATACTTATGCAGTTTCCTTTTTCTCCTATTTAGAAGATATGTTTAAGCTCTCCTTTTCAGAAGATGAAAGGATATATTTCACATGGCATCTTATAAGCAGTAAAAAGAAAGGGGATAGCAGGGACGATTCTTTACTCGAGAATCGATTTCTGTCAGAAGTGATTGAATCCCTTATCACAAGGTTAAGAGACCTTACACTATTTTCATTTGACAGTGATGACATGCTGAAAAGCGGATTAACCGTCCATATTCATTCGGTTATTAACCGTTTGAAGTACGGATTTCCTATTACTAATCCGCTTTTACCTGAAATTAAAAAAATGTATCCTTATATGTTTAATATGGTAATGCTAGCACTTACAGACATCAAAGAAAAGCATCATCTTGAAGTACCGGAAGATGAAGCAGCTTATTTAGTACTGCATTTTCAAGCATCAGTTGAACGTCTTGAATCGAGCAGAGAGCAGAAACGAAGGGCATTGATTGTTTGTCACATGGGAGTTGGAATGTCTCATTTATTACAAGCAAAGATTGAACAGCATTATCAGGATATGGAAATAGTCGCTTGTGTTGGAAAAGCCGATTTAAATACGTATTTAAATCAAGGTAACATTGATCTGGTAATATCCACCATTGATCTATCAAACATCCAAGTTCCTTATGTCAAGGTTACCCCTTTGCTAGAATCAAAGGACAAGCAAAAATTAAATCAATTTTTGTCTGCTATAGAACATAAGAAACAAGAAAGTAAAAAAACGGGGCTCTCCTCGTTAATTAGAGGGGATCTTGTCCAATTGCAGATGGACAAGGATCACCCCTTTCAGGTGATTGAACAACTTGGAAATGTGTTATATGAAAAAGGTATTGTCGAGAAATCGTTTAGCCACAGTGCTGTTTTGCGAGAGAGAAGATCCGCTACTTCTATCGGTGGAGGAGTAGCAATTCCTCACGGTAATCCAAAGCAGGTTCTCCAATCTGCCATAGCTGTTGCTTTGCTGAAAGAGCCAATGAAATGGGGCGATGAACGTGTATCGATTGTCTTTATGCTGGCCATTTCTGATAATGATCAGAAATGGAATCGCACGGCAGTCAGTCATATTGTTCAACTGAGTGAAAGCCCTGCAGCAGTTTCTCGATTACTGGATGCCAAGGATGTTCAGTCCTTTCTAAATCGGTTATATTAGGATTTGTCTTATTGTCAAAATAGTAGTACAATTGTGTTAACTTAAAATAAACGGAGGTGGGGAAAAGATGTTAAATCAAGCTGTTTTTGTGCATGGACAATGGTTGGAATACCTTTATTTTTGCCGTGCGAAATTTGCGATTGCAGTTGTTAACGGGATACGTATGTCCTTTTTTAACAACTAAATAGTAAATGAAAAACAGTGAGAACATCTCTTAACCCACATATTAAGATAGCAAGAAAGGAGAGCCTGTTTTATGCTCTCCTTTTTTGTCGCGGTGCTAACCGTTTGTAAGACTCCCATTTCAAGTATCACAAAGAAGCTAAGTGGGAGTAAACAGACGCTAATACCCTGACAAGTTTCGCTAATGATCAGTGGGGGTCAAACACCCCCACTGATCAAAGTCTAACTTTAAGTCTATCCATAGTGAGAACGTTAGCCACGGGGAGATCTTTCTTCCTGTGGCTTTTTTTGTAACGGCGCTAACCGTCTGTAATACCTCCCGCTGATTGAAGTCTCACTTTATATGGTATGAGAAAATCAGCAATGAGGAAGCGCGAAGTAGTGAAAAATTGAATGTGCCAAGTATAAGAAAGAAGAAGTAATCAATTCAGAATATGAAGCTAGTATTATAATATGGATTATGTTAGCTAGCATAGTGATAATTTTGAAATGATCTATGTGCTTGGATACCGCTCTGGCTAACCATTTCGGGTCCTGCGGGGCACGGCTGAAGCTAGGCTAATACACGAATGACTTCTCTGCTGCCTTGTACTGAGGAAGCCTATGCTGTTGGCCAGCGCTAGGATTGGGACTCTACAATTTTTGTTAAGGCTAGCATATGATTGCATGCCTATATAATGGTTATTGTTAATGCCAAGAATCACTGCTTTTTGCTGTTACATCAGTTGTAGCACTTCCCTCAAGCGTAGGAAATAGGCGGAGACTCCCGTGGAATCAGCACGAGCTGAAGATCCACTTAGGAAAGAAAAGAATTTTCTTTCCTAAGTTAGCTGAAGCCGTGCCCACAGGACGCGGAGCCTATTTCCGGAGCTTTGCTAAGCAGATAGAGTCTATCAAAATTACCACAATGTCAGACAGTTTTACTTCACATAATCCATATTATAGGCAATTGTTTATATTTATGTTAGTTAGACCGGGCTGGTTATGCACGGCTTTTTAATGAAAAGGAGAATCAAACATGATTGTATGCAGTGTAAATAATATAGAGAAAGTGTACGGAGGGAATGTCATATTTCAAAATTTATCGTTAGAAATAAAAGAGAAGCAACGTGTTGCCCTAGTTGGGCGAAATGGTAGCGGAAAGACAACGTTGCTCCGTCTGATAGCAGGAGAAGAAACCCCTGATGCTGGGCAAATTCATTGGAAGCGGGGATTAGTCAGTGGCTATCTATCCCAAATACCAGAATATACAAATGCAAATTCTGTAAAAGATGTTTTAAGAACAGCCTTTTCCTCGTTAATGCAAATCGAGGAAAAGTTAAAACAAATGGAAAGCGAAATGGCGACAGAGAAAAATAACGAGCATCTGCAAACCTTGATCGCTGAATATGGCGTTTTGCAAGATCAGTTTTCTGTTAATGGTGGTTTCGAAATAGATTCAAATATAGAGAAGATTGCATATGGGCTAAATATTCAGACTCTACTGGAGCAACCATTCTCCAAGTTAAGTGGTGGTGAAAAAACAAAAGTGGGATTAGGTGTAATGCTACTGCAGCAGCCGGATATGCTGCTGTTAGATGAACCAACTAACCATTTAGATTTAATAGCTGTAGAATGGCTCGGACAATTTTTGCAAACGTATCAGGGAACAGTGGTTATCATCTCCCACGATCGCTATTTTTTAGATGAAGTGACGAATAAAGTAATAGATCTTGAAGAAGGAGAATTAACGACATACCATTCAAATTTTTCTGGATTCGTTAAAGAGAAAGAAGAGAAGCTGCTAAGGGAATTCATGGCATATGAAGAACAGCAGAAAAAAATAAAAAAGATGAAAGAAACGATCAAACGCTTGCGAGATTGGGCAAACAGAGCCAATCCTCCTAATGCAAGTCTGCATCGGCGTGCAAGAAATATGGAGAGAGCGATAGAACGAATGGAAATAATAAATCGGCCTGTTATGCAGCCAAACAAAATGAAACTGTCAATGGAAATGTCTGATCGAAGCGGAAAAGACGTGATTAAATTGACAGATGTATCGAAGTGCTACAATGAGCGAATTGTGCTGAAACAAGTAAACTTGCTGCTTGAATATCAGGAACGAGCCGCGATCGTTGGTGAAAATGGGACAGGAAAATCAACTTTGATTAAACTAATTCTCAAGCAGATCGATCCTAGTAATGGTGAGGTCAGCATTGGCAGTAACGTGAAATTTGGCTATCTGTCGCAGCAGATATTTGTCGAAATGGGACAGGAAACCGTGATAGAAGTTTTTAGAGAAGAAGTGTCAGTAACAGAAGGGGAGGCAAGAGCTATTCTTGCTCGTTTTATGTTTTATGGCTACGATGTTTTTCGTCACGTGTCTCAATTAAGCGGTGGGGAACGAATGCGATTACGATTAGCACAGCTAATGTATCAGGATATCAATGTACTACTTTTAGATGAGCCAACCAATCATTTAGATATTGAATCAAGAGAAGTATTGGAAGAAGCATTAAGTAGTTTTCAAGGCACAATACTTGCGGTGTCTCATGACAGGTACTTTCTTAACAAGCTGTTTGACAAAATATATTGGATTGAATCTAAACAGCTCTATGCTTTTGAAGGAGATTATAATTGGGCCAAGAAGAAAATGAACGAAATAAAAGAAATCCCAGTTATAGAACAACAACCACCAACATCTAAAAGAAGAAATCAGAAACAGAATGGAAAGAAGAGTCGCAAAGAAGAGATAGATGCATTGGAACAAAGAATTATGGAGTTAGAAGAAGAGTTGTTGATAACAAATGACGTAGCCGGGTTGCAAGAGCTTTATCAGGAAAAAGAAACATTAGAGAATAGATGGGAAGCTATATGTGATCAGTTATAAGAAATGGAGAGGGAACTTGTGGTAATAATTTATTTTTACCACAAGTTCCGGTAAAAAGTAAAAATAATAAATGATTATTAGGGGTGTACAATAGGTGTATGCAATTACAGTAAACATGCACAAAAGGAGGAAACAACATGAAAGTATTAGCAGTGACTGCATGTCCTGTCGGTATTGCACACACTTATATGGCTGCGGAGAATTTACAAAAAGCAGGCGAAGAAATGGGCATCGATATCAAAGTCGAGACACAAGGTTCGATCGGTGTCGAAAATGCGTTAACCGATCAGGATATAGAAGAAGCAGATGGTATCATTATTGCTTCAGATAAAGAAGTATCAAAAGAACGTTTTGCTGGCAAAAAATTAATTGTTACCGGTGTACAAGACGGCATTCGTAAACCGAAAGAATTGATTCAGCGAATTCAGGATGGCAATGCTTCCGAATACAGACCTGAATTGAAATCTTCGGAAGAAATCAAGCAGAATCGCAAAAAGAAAGAAAACCCGGTTTATAAGCACTTGATGAATGGTGTATCTTACATGGTACCATTTATCGTGGTTGGTGGTTTATTAATTGCCCTTGCGTTAACCCTTGGTGGTGAGCAGACAGCAAGTGGTATTGTAGTACCTGAGGATTCCATCTGGAAACAAATTGAGAAATTGGGTAATACATCATTTATGTTTATGGTGCCAATTTTGGCAGGTTTTATTGCCGTAAGTATTGCAGATCGTCCAGGGTTAGTACCAGGTATGATCGGTGGTTATATTGCAGCAAATGGTAGTTTTTATGGAAGTGAAGCAGGCGCTGGTTTTATTGGCGGTATTATTGCCGGTTTTCTAGCAGGTTATGTGGCTTTAGCAATCAAGAAGATAAAAGTACCACAAGCCGTGCAGCCTGTCATGCCGATTATCTTTATCCCGATTTTTTCATCGGTAATTGTCGGTCTTCTATTTATATTTGTCATTGGATCTCCTGTTGCTCTGATTTTTGAAGGATTAACGAATATGCTTTCTGGAATGCAGGGAGCAAGCTCCATTCTACTGGCGGTTATCCTTGGTGCGATGATTGCAGTGGATATGGGTGGACCGTTTAATAAAGTAGCATTCTTATTCGGTTCAGCGATGATTGCAGAAGGTAATTATGAAATAATGGGACCTATTGCGGTTTCCATCTGTATCCCGCCGATTGGTATGGGACTTGCAACAATGCTCAATAAAAATAAATATATGCCAAATGAAAGAGAAGCAGGTAAGGCATCGTTCACCATGGGGCTATTTGGTATTACAGAGGGTGCGATTCCGTTTGCAGCGCAGGATCCGCTCCGTGTTATTCCAAGTATCGTTACAGGTTCAGTCGTAGGTTCTGTGATTGCGATGATAGGCAGTGTTGGAAATAAAGTGGCACATGGTGGACCGATTGTAGCGGTACTAGGTGCAGTGGACAATGTACTCATGTTCTTTATTGCTGCTATTGCTGGTGTGATAGTAACCGTCTTGATGGTTAACTTCTTGAAAAAAGATGTAACTGAACCCGCTCCAGCCGGCGGACCAGCAGAGGTACAAGAAGAAGCAGAAGAAGAGACTGTAGAACCAACAGAACAACACGACGAACAACCAGAAATAAATAAATTAGTCGATATCACAAATGCAGATTTAATCAAAACAAGTCTAGAAGGTGAGACGCGTGATGCAGTCATTGACGAACTGATTGACAAAATGCAAGCATCAGGTATCTTAGAATCCAAAGATGTATACAGACAAGCTATTTTAGATCGTGAAGCACAAAGCTCTACTGGTCTGGGCATGAACATCGCTATCCCTCACGGAAAATCAAAAGCAGTAAAACGTCCGGCAGTAGCTTTTGGTATTAAACGTGATGGCGTTGATTGGAGCAGCCTCGATGGTTCAGATGCTAAGTTGATCTTTATGATTGCTGTTCCTGAAGAAAGTGCGGGAGATGCACACTTGAAGATATTACAAATGCTATCTCGTAAATTAATGGACGAAAACTTTAGAAATCAACTGTTAGCAGTTCAAACGGAAGAAGAAGCGATGAAGCTTTTAGAGGAAGTTCAATAATAGCATATAGGGAAAGGGTCTGGTTTTAGACCCCGAACCATCCGAACATAACACGAATGTTGTAAAGACGATTCAAGTTATGTTCGGTTTTTTTATGAGTCAAGAAAGTATAAATGTGCAGTCACAGCAGTAATCACTTTGAACATGAATTTTAGTTCCTATAATATGGATTATGTCAACTTCTTAGTATTTATTTTGAAATATTTCATATGCTTCAGCCTTGCCACGCAGGAAGCAAAGTGGTTGGATGGAACGGTATCCTAGCACACATAATATATCAAAGTGGTCGCAATGATAGTTTACATAATCTATAGGTAGTTATAAGTTACTCATGCTCGTTAGTTATGCACGGTTTTTCTGTAAGCATACTCTATAAAGCACTGTACTTGCTGTAGCGATGAGAAAGACTCATTAAATAAGTGAATCGAAGAAGTATTCTCCATTTCATTCTTGTACGTATGTATTTGTGTTATAAGAAAATGAGTTGTTGATAAGAATAATGAATATTTCATAATATTATCATAACTAAAAGGTGATTCTGTATAAAACGAAGGCGTTTTAACTCATTATTTAAATAACTAAATGATTAACAATGAAATTATTTTTGTGTAATTAAACAACTTTTGTGGTATTTTCGTTGACACTTATACGTATGAGTGATATTCTTCTAAACAGAAGGAAACGGTTTCTGTTTTTAAAGAATAAATAGTTATTTTAAATTAAAGATGATTAAGAGGTGTTTAAATATGACAGAAGATATTAAAAATCCAATAGTATTACAACGAGCTGATCCTTTTGTTTATAAACATGAAGACGGCTATTACTATTTTACAGGATCGCATCCATTATACGATCGAATTGTGTTAAGAAGAGCAAAAACATTAAATGGATTACACGATGCAGAAGAAACTGCTGTTTGGTGGAAACATGAAAGCGGTCCATTAAGCCAATTAATCTGGGCACCAGAAATCCATCGCGCAGAAGGTAAGTGGTACATATATTTCGCTGCTGCACCTGATACCAATATTGATGATGATACATTTAATCACCGTATGTATGTTCTTGAAAACGATTCAGATAATCCGATGGAAGGTGATTGGATCGAAAAAGGTGAAGTGAAGACGGGGATGTCAACGTTCGCATTAGATGCGACGATATTCTATCATAAAGAAGAATTGTACTACGTATGGGCACAACAAGATTTAGAAATTGAAGGGCACTCTAATTTATATATTGCGAAGATGGAAAATCCGTGGACTTTGAAAACGGAACCAGTTATGTTGACCAAACCTGAATTTTCTTGGGAAATCCAAGGTTTCTGGGTAAACGAAGGACCTGCCGTTTTAATTAAAAATGGAAAGGTATTCTTGACGTATTCCGGTAGTGCGACAGGTGTTGATTACTGTATGGGTATTCTAACAGCTGATGCTGACGCTGATTTGCTTGATCCAAACGCTTGGACAAAGAATGAGGAACCTGTTTTCCAAAGTAATGAAGCAAATGGTCAGTATGGACCGGGACATAATAGTTTTACAGAGTCTGAAGACGGCGAAACAATCCTAGTCTATCATGCTAGAAATTATACAGAATTAGTTGGAGATCCTTTATATGAACCGAATCGTCAGGCTCGAGCTCAAAAAGTAGAATGGGACGAGCAGGGGAATCCAATCTTTGGTGAACCGTTACCAGATGATCGCTGGACACCGAAAACACCAGAAGTATTAAAATAAAAAGGAGTAGACAGCTATGAAAAACTTAAAGCAGTTAAAGTTTTGGAATTTTGGCGGTATGTATTACTTTTACTTTATGATATGGGCGTTAATCTTCGCCTTCTTGCCTTTTTGGCTAAATAAAACAGCTAACCTTGATACCAGTGTTTCTGGTCTCGTGTTCTCTGCAATGGCAATTACTGCACTTGTTTTGGAACCGTTATACGGAGTGGTGCAGGATAAACTGGGCTTAAGAAAATGGTTATTTGGCTTTGTTGTGCTTTGCTTATTATTTATCGGTCCATTTGTACAGTTTGCCTTTATTCCGTTATTGGAAATCAATGCGATTTTTGGTGCCGTTGTCGGCGGTGCTTACTTAAGTCTTTGCTTAAATGGCGGTGTAGGTGTTGTTGAGGCATATATCGAACGTTCCTCACGTGCTAGTAATTATGAATATGGACATGTCCGCTTGTTTGGTTCATTAGCTGGTGGTACAGCAGCGTTTATTGGCGGTATTATGTTCGTGCAAAATTCATACAGCATTTTTTGGGCATGTTCTATTTCTGCTGTTGTATTAGGTATTCTTTTATTTGTTCTTCGTGTTGATAAAGATAGTTATGGTGAAGAAACACCGGCAGATTCAGATGAAAAAGAAGAAGAAACGCCGGTTACCAAAGAAAATATTATGAATGTTTTCAAAAATCGCAGTTTCTGGGGATTCTGTATTATGATGATCGGTATTGCGACGATGTTTGACGTATTTGATCAGCAATTCCCGAACTATTTTGCAAGCTTTTTCAACGATGCATCTCAAGGTGAATTAGTATTTAGTCGTATCGCTTCTGTACAAGTATTTCTGGAAGCAGGTTTTATGATCGCAACACCTTTTATCATTAATAAAATCGGTGCCAAAAATGGTCTGATTATTGCTGGTGCGGTATTGTTCATCCGAGTTTTAGGATCTGCGCTGTTTACTGAAATCTGGATGCTTGCAATCTGGCGCTTACTAGCAGCGATCGAAATGCCTTTAATGCTTGTTTCGATTATGAAGTACATAACTGGAGTATTTGATGTACGCTTGTCTGCAACGGTTTACATGCTTGGATTTAACTTCGCTAAGCAAGTTGGTATTACCATATTCTCGTATGTAATGGGTGTGTTGTACAGTGCCATCGGTTTCCAAAGTGGCTATATTGTAATGGCATTCATCATTCTGGCATTTGTTATTGCTGGTGGATTGATTATGAGAAGTGAAAAATATTATACGAAAAACAGTTTAGAACAGCATGCTGCATAGTTATTAAAAATTATTGTAAACGCTTGGATATTTGACATCCAAGCGTTTATTTATGTTTTTGAAAACCCCTGGCTGTGCCAGGGGTTCCGGAAAGCTTTTAGCGTGGGGGCAAAAAAAGCCTCTCTTCATGGTAAGATAAAGTTGGTTTCCCGACCACAAAATCTCACCTAAGAAGGAGGCGTGTCCAATGAAGGACAAGAATAGTTTAGCACACACGGTATGGAATTGTAAGTATCATATCGTTTTCGCACCAAAGTACAGAAGGCAAATCATTTATGGAAAGTATAAAAAGAGTATAGGTCAAATTATTCGAGATTTATGTGAAAGGAAAGGGGTAACCATTCATGAAGCTAATGCCTGTCCTGATCACATACACATGTTGGTAAGTATTCCACCAAAGATAAGTGTGTCACAATTTATGGGATATTTAAAAGGAAAAAGTAGTTTGATGATTTTTGATCGTCATGCCAATTTAAAATACAGATATGGCAATAGAAAGTTTTGGTGCCGAGGTTTCTATGCTGATACAGTGGGTAGAAATAGAAGGCAAATACAAGAATACATTAGAAATCAACTTAAAGAAGACTTTATGGATGATCAATTAACATTATTCGAAGAGTATGATCCGTTTACAGGCTAAAAAAATAAGAAGAAATAGAAGATTCTTTAGAATTAGTGAGTGAATGTGGTGCAAAAGGGAGACCGTTCGGTGGGCCTTTAAGGCCGAGGCCGGTAACAAAGGCTTTCAGCCGGAGAGCAAACCACCAGTTCACACTGGTGGTTTTGATTTTTAATCAGTCGCGTGCCCAGCAAGCCGTTAATTGCTAGTTGGTGAAAGTCCAACCCGAGTAAGTACCAAGACGCTCGGTAGCTGACGGGCAATTGGTGGAGAAATCCTAAGGTTGAAGCCCCGTGACAAAGTACTCTACGTAGTGCGAGCAACTTAACAGGTTGTAACATCAAGTGAATCTTGCAGCCTCGTCAATTACAACCCTCACAAGAGGAACAAGGGAAGTCGAGTTTGTGACTGATAAGCGAAGACCATGGAAGGTGTGAAGAACTTGGAATATCAACACCGAAGAATCCCTCGGGGTATGGAGAGCGACATGTTAAGAAAGTAAATAACGGAACTGGGGATATCCTCCTCGGTCACTTCAGAAAGAAGTAAAACAGATACCTATAAGCATAAAGTGAAATGGTGGATGGGCTGAGAGGAAGTCGGAGGGGGTCATAGTACCAGGGATGATCATGACAACACAACGTGATCTAGGGAAGGACGGCAGAAGCCAATACCCTACTTCGTTCACATGTTTAAAAAAGGTAAGAGTGAGTGAATGCCTTTAGATAGGCTAACTACACAATAAAGAGAAAGCTCGAAAACTTTTAATGAACATTATACCTTTGAGCCAAAGGATATCAACCCCGTAAAGCCAAAGGAAGAAAGAGCGTCGGAAAGCCGTATGAGGGAAAACTTCACGTACGGTTTGATGAGGGGAAATAGGAGGAGGTTATTACCTTTGAGTCTGGCTTAGTAAGGTGGAACACCCTGAAACCCGAGGACAAGAAGAAGGTAGTATCTAATTCCTGTTTTCTACTCTACAGAAAGGACGTAAGTGCAGTCACGGCAGTAATCATACTTATTGTGAAATTCAGTTCCTATAATATGGATTATGTTAAAATAAGGTATTTCCAAGTGGTTATTTTGATATAGATTATCTGCTCAGCAAAGCTCCGGAAATAGGCTCCGCGTCCTGTGGGGGCGGGTTCAGCCTCCTCACAAGCAAAACCGCTCACTGCGGAGTCTTCACACACGACTGATCCCGCGGGAGTCTCCGCCTATTTCCTATGCTTATGGGAAGTGCTACAACTTATGGTACAGCTAAAAGCAGTGGTTCTAGGCATTATGTTATTCAAAAGCTGATTTTTATGGTGCAATCAATAAGCTAGCAATTCCAAAAGTTGTAGAGCAAATATTCTAGCACATTAAATATCTCAATATGAATGCTTGGCTAGTAATGCTTAGTTTACATAATCGATATTATAGGTAGTTGTATATAATTTATGTCAATTAGAACCGGACAGGTTACGCCTGGTTTCACTTAGGAATTTCAAATTCTAATGAGGATTAGCAGAATCTCCTGCTAATTTGATATATTTTAGAGCTGGTGTCTTAAACCCATACCATTCATATGTCACATTATATTCTTGATTTTTGTCAATGATGTTCCAGATGTTTTCATTCTTTACAGAAACCTTTATACCATCGAGGAAAAGGTAGTATTGGTGATCACATTTTATCTGTTTGCCGGCGACTGTTGCATAATCTTGACCAGTGCAGTCAATCTTGACAACATTAGTATTTTCAATGGTATTAGAATGAATTAGACTGTAAAATCCTAAAGCTATTAAAAGTCCAACTGTAACAATAGAATATAAGAAATATTTTATAAGTTGTCTGGCTTTCAAGAAAGCACTCTCCCTTCCTATCTGTTGCTTAACCAATAAGATTTAGCGCATTTCACTCTCTCTGAACATATAGTCTTCTTCTTTTAATAATTCACATCCAACTTTATAAATTAGTCCATATCCGATCAAGGCAGTTAACGTGGAGCTGCCACCGTAACTAATTAATAGTAATGGTATACCGGTAATAGGCATAATTCCTACATTCATTCCTATGTTTTGAAAAGTGTGGATTAAGATTAATGTGATATATCCGAAACAAATATATGCACCGAATAGATTGATAGTATATAATTTTAATCCGATTTGTATTAACGTATAGATTAGAAAGAAATACAAGAATATGACGATTGCCGCTCCAACAAAGCCGAAATTGTGACCAATGATTGAAAATATAAAATCTGTATGAGCTTCCGGTATATACATTGATGAGGTTTCTCCTTGAAATCCATTAAGATAACCTGAACCGATAGCAACCAAGGCTTTATCAATTTGATAGGTATTGCCTGAATCATTATCTTCTAAACCGACCCATGTTTCGATTCTATTAATTTGATAATTATCAATATTAAAAGTATTTTGCATGACATCAGGTAGATTAATTGTCATAAAAATGAATATAATTGCGAATGTAATGGATATAGTAGCAATTCCGAAAATTATTTTCCAATCGATACCCGAGAGAAATAACATAATAATCGTTATCCCAGCAAGAACCATAGCAGTACCAAAATCAGGCTGAAGTAAGATTAAGACAACAGGCGCAAGGCCAATCAATAAAATCTTTAGTAAGAGAAGTAAATCATATTTTAAGTTTGAATTTTGGAACCTTTCCTTATGCTTAGAGATAGCATAAGATAAATATAGAATGGTTGTGATTTTGGTTAATTCAGAGGGCTGAAAAGTAATTCCTTCGTATTGGAACCAGCTATTTGCGCCATTAATCGTGGGGACTATGCTTTCAGGGCTGACGAGCAAAACAACTAGTAAAGATAGACCGAAATAATATAAAACGGTACTTAGTAAGAAAATGGTTTGTGTTTCTAATAATTGCAGGCAAACAATTGCTATAATCCCTAGGGAAATCCACACAGCCTGTTTGAATACGAAATTTTCACCTTCATATTGATTTAGCTGTTGGGCATTATAAATAGCAAAAAGACTAACACCAATGAATAGCAGAAGAATATATAACAAGTCATATCTAACATGAATTTTTCTCATAGATTACTTCCTTTATTATGTAATTGAAAGAAGCTTGTTAACTTGCTAGCTGCGCCTTTGATTCAGAAAAGCCATCGAAAAAACATTAGCAATGTATCAAAGTTAGAAATGCTTCCATATCCTTGTGTGTATTTTAACATAAAATTCCATTTATTCCTATCAAAATAAAATTAAGAGAGTAGCATTTTGATATCCATAGCAAAAAAAGACTTGACCACTAGTCAAGTCTTTTTCATCATATACACTTATTTAGAAGTTTGTAAACTGTCTTCAGATGCTTGTTTTACACGTTTAATAAAGAACGAAAGTACAAGGCTGATGAATGCAAAAAATAACATGGTAAAGTATGCATCATTGATACCCTGAATCGACGCTTCCATTGTTAAATGTTCCTGTGATCCGGTGATGCCATTTGTAACCATTTCCTGTAGGTGATCCTTTGTTCTGCTCGTCATGATCGTAACAATTAGCGAAGTTCCGATTGCTCCTGCCACTTGACGAGTAGTGTTTGAAATTGCTGTACCGTGAGCATGCAAACTATTTGGCAATTGATTTAGACCAGCTGTTTGTAACGGCATCAAGAACAAAGCCATTCCTAACCGACGTCCGGCATACATTAAAATAAGTACAGTATAGCTGATTGAATCGGTTAAATTAGTAAAAGAATAAGTGGTAAGCAGAATAATAATTAAACCAATAATCGCGAGCCATTTGACTCCAAATCGATCAAACAACTTACCAACGGCAGGACTCAAGAGACCCATCAGCAGTGCGCCAGGTAACATTAGTAAACCTGATTCGAACGCAGTAAAGCCTCTGGCATTCTGTAAATATAGCGGCAATAAAATCATATCTGCGTACATGACAAAAGTAACAGTGCAGTTAATAATTGTCGTTAAGGAAAACATGTTGTAACGGAAAACCCGTAGGTCAAGAAACGGATCACTTGATTTAAGTTGTCTTAAGGTAAATATACCGATGGTGATAAAGCCGACAATGAGTGATATTATAACTTCCAAATGCCCCCAGCCGTTATTTCCTGCTTCACTGAATCCATATAAAATACCGCCAAAACCAATAGTGGATAATATGAGACTAACAAAATCCATTTTGCTAGTTGTAGTTTCTGATACATTTTTCAGAAAGATCGATGCGAATATAATAATTAAAAGAACAAATGGAATCATTCCATAAAATAATACGCGCCAAGAGAAGTTATCTAAAATATATCCGGCTAATGTCGGGCCTATAGCAGGTGCGAAGATGATTGCAAGTCCAACAGTTCCCATCGCTGTTCCTCTTTTTTCTGGTGGGAATAATGATAATACAACGTTCATTAACAAAGGCATCATAATACCGGTCGAGGCAGCTTGAATCAAACGACCAATAAGTAGTACGACAAAAGTTGGCGCAATGGCAGATACGAGTGTACCTATCAAGAAAATAATCATTGCAGCTAAATATAATTGTCTAGTAGAAAAGCGTTTCATTAAGAATCCGGTCACCGGAATTAATACACCATTGACTAACATGTATCCTGTAGTCAGCCATTGTCCAGTAGAAGCATCTATGTTAAAAGCTTCCATTAATGGTGGTAGCGCGACTGTCATCGTGGTTTGATTAAATAATGCAAAAAAAGAACCTAAAATCATAATGGTTAAGATCGACCATTTTTTTTCGTTATCGCCAGTGTTAGCACTAGTTGCCAATATTGTTCATCCTTTCTATACCCGTTAAGGTCAATAAAACAATTAATTTACACAGTGTCGTTTAAATTTTAGACACAAAGAATATTATAATTGTTATAGTGCCAGTATTCAACCAACAATAATTTATAAAGTGTAAATTAGTTTACAAATTGAACAATAATGTAGCAAAATAGATAATAATACTACATTAAATAATTTTATGTAAATATAGTGTGGGAGGAAAGAGTATGGTTAAGACAAAAGAAAAGACCGATCCACGCATCATCCGTACGCGCCAGCTGCTTCGAGATGCTTTTATCGAGCTGCTGTTAGAAATGGATATCAAAAAGATTTCCGTGAATCGCCTGGCAGAAAGAGCTACCATTAATCGGGTTACATTTTATCTGCATTACAAAGACATTACCGATATGATGGATAAAATGGCCGATGATATGGTTGAAGATATTTCCAATGTGATTGAAGAAGCAAGAATCAATCGAACTTCGGATCAACCTACAGGAGAAGTATTGTCTAAATGCCTGGAACATATAGCAGCTAATGCGAATTTTTATAAAGTGGTTCTTACAACGAGAGGCATTCCACTTTTTAAAGATCGCCTTATGCAGCTTTTAGTCGACAAAATTATGTCCGGGATTGAAAATAGAGGCAGTGAATCTTTTGTTGAGAAAGCGAGTATTCAAAAAGAGATTCTGATCTGGTATGATTCATCAGCATTAATTGGAACCATTGTTTCCTGGTTGAGAAATGATATGCCTTACAGCCCGAACTACCTTGCACAACAATTCGCGTTAATCCATAACCGTCACAAGTGAGTGAAGTGAAACAGATGTTAAGGATCCGATTATATTATCGGATCCTTTTTATATGCGCTAGAAAAGCATTCCATTATAGCGGTGAAGAAGCAAAAAACAAATGATACTCGCAAAAGTAGAGTCGAATGCTTCGTGTTTCTGTTGAAGGTGAAATTTGATGCGCGAATGGAAGTTGTTTTCGCTGTTGAAGATATTGGCAAAGGAAAATAAAATAATAGGAAATGTTTGAAGTTCAAGCCTTTTCAAGCGTAGGAATAGCTAGACAGTGTAGAAACGTCTGAAGTTTTAGTATCTTCGAGTGGAAGGAGGTCCAAAGAGTAGAGGAACGTCTGAAGTTTGAGCAACTTCAAGCGGAAGAAGAATGAAAAAAGGTACCACTTTGCCCTTTTTTTAGCGATAATAATATCCGCTTTTCATATGTGCTTCCCTTACTGCTTCAATTATTGAAAGTCTGACAGATATATTTACAAGAAAAAAGACAGATCCATCACTATCGATTAAAGTACTTGTAAATACAACCACTTGTCATTACACCCGAAAAAGCATGTGGATAGGAGGGGTAATATCGTTAATTTGAATAGTAAAGTACCTTATTACTTGCAGTTGAAGGATTGGCTTTATGAGCAAATCGAGGCAGAGATTTATAAAAAGGGTCAAAAATTACCTTCAGAATCAGAGCTTGCTAATGAGCATGGGATCAGCAGACCAACTGTCAGACAAGCTTTAGGAGAATTAGTTCAAGAAGGTCATTTAGTAAAAAAACGTGGCCTTGGCACATTTGTTTCATCACCAATTGTGAAGAATGACGCGCAAATATTTACCACTTTTGCAGAGGAAATGAACCAAACTGGCCATACGCATAGTGCTCAATTAATTGAAAAAAGAGTGGTGACAGCGACGAAAAAAATGGCCAGTGATTTACAAATACCTGAAGAGAGTGATGTATATAAGTTTGTTCGTCTCCGATTAGCAGATGGGGAACCTGTTGTTGTTAGAACTTCTTACATTCCTTGTCAGCTGTATCCCGATTTATTGGAGGAGGATTTAGAGAAAGACTTGCTTTACGATATTCTGGCGAAACGAAATATTCATCCAATTAAGTCGTCCCAACGGTTTCAGGCCGTAGGTGCCTTGCCCGAAGAAGCTAAGTTATTAAACTTGAAAGAAGGGGATCCGCTCCTGTTGTGGAATGGAATCGTGTTTGGGGAAGGTGGTCAACCAATTGAACAAATGCGAGCAGTCTATTTAGGCTATCAATTTTCAATTGAGCAATCGAGGAATAACTGTAATGGTAATGGCGTTCACGAGGAATGGACAGCACTAAGTACACTACATTTCTAAGAAACAAAAACGTTTTTCAAAAATAGTTTGTAAAGGATTGTGACAACCGTTTTGATAAATGATGCCCATCCTGTAAAAATAACTTGTAAATACATCATTACTTCATTTCAACTAAAAAATTAAAAGGAGCGAGACAATGAAAGAAATAACTTTATTATTTAAAAATGCTAATGTGTTAACGTTGGACAAGGAAAACCACAAAGCAGGTTCTGTAGCAGTTGCAGATGGTAGAATCGTAGGGGTTTGGGAAGAGAGCGAGCCGCCAGCGGGGGAAGTAACGATTACCGATAATACTAATGTTATAGATTTACAGGGCGCAACGTTACTACCGGGCTTTGTTGACACACATAACCACATTTTAATGTCTGGGACAATGCGCGATATGCTTAATTGCAGCACACCACCAAATGAAACAATTGAAGATCTTAAAGAACTGATAGCAGAAAAAGCAGAAAATACAGCTGACGGCGAATGGATTGTAGGTTTTGGCTATGATGATACATTATTAGCTGAACTTCGCCACCCAACTCGTGCTGATCTAGATCCAGTTTCACCGAATCACCCAGTTATTTTAATGCATGCATCAGGACATTTAGCGGTTGCTAACTCTGCCGCATTAGAACTAGCAGGATTAGCGGATGATACAAAGGATCCAGAATCAGGTGGGCACTTCGGACGAGACAGTGAAGGTAAATTAAACGGGGTATTATATGAAGCAGCAGCACAGATGCCAGTTAGAGTCAAGATGCCTCAGAAAACAGAAGGAGAAATGATCGAAGACTTACGATATGCTGCTCAAGAATACGTAGCACAAGGGATTACGACAAATTCAGATGCGGCGGTTAGTACACTTGCGGAATTAGAAGTCCATACGAAAGCAGCTGCAAATGGCATAAATCCGATGCGTACCCAATTAATGATCATGCACTTTTTATTACGCGATGGTCAACCATATGGTGGTTATACACCAGAGCAGATAGATCAGGAAATTAAAGAAAAATCAAATGGACTAGCTCGATTAGATAGCGCGAAAATGTTCCAGGATGGTTCGATTCAAGGACTAACAGGTGCACTGCGAAAACCTTATTATCAAAATCCAGGTGTTTACGGTGATTTGATTTTTGCTCAGGAAGACTTGAATGAAGAAGTTTTGGATCTACATAAACGTGGATTCCGAATTACCACTCATGGTAACGGCGACAGAGCAATTGGTTCAATTATTGATGCTTACGAAAATGCGATTATCAATAGCGCACGTGAGGATCATAAACACCGAATCGAACACGTACAATCAGCAACAACAGAAGATATCGAAAATATGGCTCGTTTAGGTATTGCCGGATCATTCTTTATCAATCACGTATATTTCTGGGGAGATCGCCACGAAAACATTTTCCTCGGCCCGGACAGAGGTCGAAGAATCAGTCCACTGAAAGATGCGGTCGATAATGACTTATTATTCACCCTGCATTCTGATTGTCCAGTAACACCAATTTCACCTTTATTCTCGGTTTGGGCAGCTGTTAACCGTACGACAAGCAGTGGCAAAATTTTAGGACCAGAACAGCGTATTGATGTGATCACAGCATTAAAGTCGATGACAATTTACGGTGCAGAATTAATTTTTGATGAAGAAAATGTTGGAAGTATCGAAATTGGGAAATGTGCTGACTTCGCTGTATTAGAAGAAGATCCTACCAGCATTGCTCCAGAGAAAATAAAAGATATTAAGATTCAGTCTACTTATATTGATGGGAAAGCAGTATATGAAAATAAGGAACTTGTTACTAACTAGGTATACAAATAGCTTTAAATTTCTGAATATTCAGAAAAATACACCTTATAGAATTGAAGTAGAGGAGGCGTTTCGTATGGGAACGACGAGCATTACAGAAGAGAAAGAAATGGAAACTATTAATCCAGCTACGAAAGAAAAGCTTGGCGCATTACGAATAATCAATGAAAAAGAGATCAATCAAAAGATCGAGTCAGCAGAACAAGCCCAAAAGGTTTGGCGAAAAACATCTGCACCAAACCGAGGCGATGTCTTACTTGAATTGGCAACGCTGATCGAACAAGAAAAAGAAGGACTAACCCAATTATTAGTCGATGAGGCTGGGAAGTGTACGGCACAGGCAGCAGGAGAAGTAGACCGTACCACATCGATCTTGAGATTTTTAGCCGGTGAAGGGGCAAGGTTGACAGGTACTACCATCCCATCAACAGACATTAACATCATGGCTTATTCTGTGCAACGTCCGTTAGGGGTTGTCGGAATTATTACACCTTGGAATGTACCACTCGCGATTCCAGTTTGGAAAATCGCACCGGCATTAGTTGCTGGAAATGCTGTCGTCTGGAAGCCGGCACCACAAACGATCTTAATTGCAGAGAAGCTTCAGGAAATATTTGATGCCAGTTCACTACCAGAGGGATTAGTGCAAATGGTGATTGCGCCAGGACCAGAGGTAGGGAAAAAATTTGCTGAGCACGAAACGATCAAAGCAGTATCTTTTACTGGTTCGACGGATACTGGAAGAATCATTAACCAAATGGTCGCACCTAGAGGGATCAGGTTCCAGGCTGAAATGGGTGGGAAAAATCCTTTTATCATTATGCCGGACGCTAATCTCGAGCGAGCAGCAGCTGATGTGATCGCTGGTGGGCTGTTGGATGGTGGCCAGCGTTGTACGGCAACGAGCAGAATTTTTGTTCATCAGTCTGTTCATCAAGCGTTTCGAAAAGAGCTTACGAAACAGCTAGCTAATGTTCGTGTCGGTAACCCACATGATGCGTTATCTATTATGGGACCTGTCGTCGATGAACAGCAATATCGTACTGTTCGATCCTATATTCAATCAGGGATCGATGAACAGCTTGACCTGGCCTTCGGTGGATTGCCGCCTGCAGTAGAAGAGAATAAGGGCTATTTCATCCAGCCTACTTTATTTGACCATGTCACACAGGAAAGTAAACTCGCACAGGAAGAAATTTTTGGACCTGTTCTTGTTATGATTCCGTTTGATGATTTTGATGCTTGTCTAGAACAAGCAAATGACATTCGCTATGGGCTTTCATCTAGTATTTACACACAAAACATTGATTGGGCATTGCAATACGTGGAAGAAATAGAATCAGGCTTAGTCCATATAAACTTACCTTCCGCATACAGTGAACCACAAATGCCATTTGGAGGGATTAAAGCAACAGGAATTGGCGGTTTTAGAGAACTAGGCCAACATGCTGTTTCCTTCTATACAGAATGGAAAACCATTTACGCTCGTAAGTAAATGGAGTATCCAATCAGATGACAGAGTTGGTAGTGATTCTATGTGTGTTTGCCTTTATCAGTGGACTTATGAAAGTGGGCTTCGGGTTTGGTGCCGGAATTGTACTGAACCCGATTCTAACCTTATTTATGCCATCAGCGAAATCAGTCGGTTTACTTGCACCAATATTATGGTTTAGCAATGTCAATGGCGTTCGGTCACATTGGAAATCAATTAATAAAAAACTATTTTATCAAATGCTTCCATTGGCAGTGATCGGTACTTTAATAGGAAGCTTAATACTAACCGTTGTACCGGATGACATCATCCGAAGAGGGATTGGCGTATTATCCATTATTTGTGGTTTTAGCCTTTGGAATGCTTCTCGTAAGTCAGACAAGAAAGTTCAGAAGCGGACCATACATCCAGTCATCACCAAGCTAATTCGACAAGTTAGCGCCTTTCTATCAGGATTAATTGGAGCCGCAGCAAATTCTGGCGGGATCCCATTATCGGTTCTCTTTTCTCAGGAAAAGATGAGTAAACAGGCGTTTACGGCCAATATTATTGTATTACTGGCAATTATGGATACATTGAAGATCATCTTTTACATTGGTTTCGATGTCATTGCATTTCAAGATTTATTACTAGCATTTATCTACATTCCTTTAATCATTTTAGGAGGCTATGTGGGAAAATGGCTTAATCATTTATTAGCAGAAAGAGTTTTCTTTCATGTGATTCACGGACTAATCTTTTTTATGGGATATATCTATTAATCTAACTTCGTTACAAGAGAGGAGAATACACAATGATTATTGGTGTACCAAAAGAAATTAAAGACAATGAAAATCGCGTAGGACTTACGCCAGCAGGGGTTCAAATGTATAAACAGGCAGGTCACGAAGTATGGATCGAACAGAATGCCGGTGAAGGCAGCGGCTTTACTGACCTGGAGTATACTGAGGCAGGAGCAGTGATTTTTGAAAGTGCAAGTAAGGTATGGACAGCAGAAATGGTAATAAAGGTGAAGGAACCATTACCATCAGAATATGACTATTTTTATGAAGGATTAATTTTATATACGTACTTGCATTTGGCTGCAGAACCAGCACTGACCAAGGCATTAATTGACAAAGGTGTGCAAGCTGTTGCTTATGAAACGATCCAGTTAGAAGACGGTTCACTACCACTTTTAACACCTATGAGTGAAGTGGCTGGACGAATGTCCGTTCAAATCGGTGCCCGCTTTTTGGAAAAGTCTAACGGTGGAAAAGGGATCCTGCCAGGCGGGGTACCTGGTGTAGCGAAAGCAAAAGTCACGATAATCGGTGGAGGAATCGTTGGTACCAATGCTGCTAAAATCGCACTAGGATTAGGCGCAAGTGTTACAATCCTCGATATTAATGTTCAGCGTCTTCGTCAATTAGATGACCTGTTTAATGGCCAAGTACAGACGATGGTATCCAATTCTTATAATATCGCTTCAGCTGTTAAACAAGCCGATTTGTTGATCGGAGCAGTATTAATTCCAGGGACACGTGCACCACAGCTCGTAACCGAAGAAATGGTAAAAACAATGGACAAAGGATCTGTTATTGTCGATGTCGCGATCGATCAAGGTGGTTCAATAGCAACAATTGATCACATTACGACACACAGTGCCCCAACCTATGAGCGACATGGTGTTGTTCATTATGCTGTAGCTAATATGCCTGGTGCCGTATCGAGAACCTCAACGATTGCATTAACGAATGTTACCGGTCCGTATGGTTTAGAAATTGCCAATAAAGGGCTTGAAAAAGCTGTAATTGAGAACCCAGTATTAACCAAAGGTGTAAATACGATGAATGGTATTGTTACTTATCGTGCGGTAGCAGATGCTCACAATTATACGTATCAACGTGTAGAAGCACAATTAAATATGATGTCAGCTGTTTCGTTGTAACCATATTCATAGATAAAGACAGAAAACATAGCCTTTCGCTTGTGGGGAGTAGAGGTCTTTAAAAATCTGTAGGGGGTTATCTAATTGAATTTTATGATTGCTTTTGGTTTAGCCAGCATTATGTTGTGTCTTGGTGTCATAGGAAGAGCGAAAATACCATTTTTTAAAAATATGTTAGTGCCGGCAAGTGTTATTGGAGGAATTCTTGGGATTGTTGTAATGAATGTTGGAATGGATAGTGTATCTGATCCTGGCGTATTCACAACGATTGTTACACATTTATTTACATTATCTTTTATTTCAATCGGTTTAACAAATGTCCGGAAATCAAAAGAATCTAAAGGTTCAAAAGGAAAAGAAATTGCAAAAGGTGCGCTTGGAATGGGGATCCTATGGACACTACTTTATGCACTGACGCCGGCTGTTGGTATAGTAATCATTTTGGCAATTGGTGGACAGTTTAATATGGATCCGTTTTATGGCTTATTAATTCCATTTGCTTTTACACAAGGACCTGGACAGGCGGCAACGTTTGGTACTATTTTTGAACAGCAGTATGGTATTGAGAATGCAGCGATGGTGGGGATGACGTTTGCAGCAATCGGATTTATTTTTTGTTTCTTAGTAGGTGTCCCTCTTGCGAAATATGGATTGAAGAAAGGCTTAGCTAAGAATTTTGGCCAGGCGAAAATTGATCAGGCAGTAGAAAGAGGTTATTACGTCAAAAGTGAACAAGAAAAATCTCTTGGAAAAGAGACGATATATAGCGGCAATATGGATACTATGACCTTCCACTTTGCGATCATGGGAGTCTGTTACATTATGGCCTTAGGCTTGTCATGGCTGATGTCGTTTGTTCCAGGGATCGGTGCAAGTATGAGTGCAATGTTATTCGTTCATGGTTTGGTGGCAGCTTATATTGTAAAAGCAATGATGAAAAAATTAGGTATTGATTATCTGCTTAACAATACATTTCAATCTAAAATTACTGGTTGGGCGACAGATTATTTAATTGTTTGTTCCTTTATGGCAGTACAATTCAGTATTATAGGTGAATGGCTTATACCCATATTAATAGAGTCAATTATTATCACGGTCGTTACCGTTTTGGTTGTTGTCTATTTTGGTCAACGTCTAGGAGGCGAGGACGATTTTGGCAGAACGTTAGGATTGTTTGGAGCTGCAACGGCAACAACACCAAGTGGCATTGCATTAGTCAGAATGATCGATCCTTCACTTAAATCAGCAACACCAGTCGAATTAGGAATGATGAATGTGTTTATGACATTTTCGTTTGTAACGGTATTGACCATTATGGGAATCGGTGGTGGAACGTTATCCATGACAATAGGAATCTTACTATTAATTGCCCCAATTCCAGTCTATTTAATTATTTTAAAAATATTTAAAGTCTGGGGTAAGAAAACATATCAATTTAATACGAAGGTTGAACCGGTTTTAGAAAAGAAAAAGTCAGCGGTGTAATAAACGTCCGATAATTGGGAGGGGAATAGAATGGTAGGTACATTAATTAAAACAGAACAGAAACAAGAACATTTATGGCATGCATTAAATAGATTCAATCCTGAAACACGACCAATGGTAGTTTCTCATGGTGAAGGAGCATGGTTTACAGCAGAATCAGGTGAAAAATATTTTGATGGCGTATCAGGACTTTGGTGCTTGAATTTAGGGCATGGACAGAAAGAAATCGTAGAGGCTGCTGCAAATACAATGATGAATCTTTCCTATTCACCATTAACATTAAGCCATCAGCCGGCCATCGATCTATCAGCAAAAATTAGTGAAACATTAGGCGCATCCTATAAAACATTTTTTGCAAATAGTGGTTCTGAAGCAAATGAAACAGCGTTTAAAATCGCACGCCAATACCATAAACAAAATGGTAATCCAGAGAAGTATAAGATCATTTCTCGCTATCGTGCCTATCACGGTACGACATTAGGTGCATTGAGTGCAACAGCTCAGGCGAACCGACGGATGAAGTATGATCCAGGTGTACCAGGCTTTTTACATGTTGTCCCACCATACAGTTATCGTTGTATGTTTGATAAGGGAGGAGAGGGATCTGATTTAATTGCAGCAGATATGTTAGAGCAAACCATCGTCTGGGAAGGTGAAGAAACAGTAGCTGCTGTCATTATGGAACCTATTATTTCTGGTGGAGGTGTCCTTGTACCTTCGCCGAAATATTTGCAACGAGTGCAAGCTATTTGTGAGAAATATGATGTGCTGCTAATTATGGATGAAGTCGTCTCCGGTTTCGGACGTACCGGGAAAATGTTCGGATTTATGCATTCAGAGGGAGTCCAACCTGATATCGTCACGATGGCGAAGGGGTTAACGAGCGGTTATTTACCACTTGGTGCAACAGCTGTTCAATCGTATATTTACGAAAAGTTTAAAGGAGATGACCAACACGATCATTTCCGTCATGTTTCTACCTACGGAGGTCACCCAGCTTCATGTGCGGTAGCCTTAAAGAATATCGAAATTATTGAACGAGAGCAAATTGTTGATCGTGTCGAAAAACTTGGCAATCAAATACTTGACAGACTTCGTCAGCTTGAGAACCTCCCATACGTCGGTGAATGCCGTCGCGCCGGATTCCTTTGTGGTATTGAATTGGTGGAAAACAAATTAACAAAAGCACCAGCATCAGATGAGAAAGTCGATTTTGTTATCCAGGAGTGTAAGAAAAAAGGGATCATCATCGGTAAGAATGGCGATACAGTACCAGGCTACAGCAACGTCCTGATCATCGCTCCACCGCTGATATCGAAAGAAGAAGACTTGCAATGGGTCGTAGATGTGGTAACCGAAGCAATACAAAAATTAGTTTAATAAATGGGAAGTGAAGATAAGAAAAATAAGGAAAACTTGAATACGTTTGTGGTCTAATTAATAGCCGAACATGCATGAAATGTCGTCAAGAACGATATTCATGTTATGTTCGGTTTTCTATTATACTGTATAGATATACTGCGAAGTAACAAGAACCGCGAAATATAGGTATCGCGATCAGCTGGGAGACCATTTTGACATGGTTTGTCTGCTAGAATGCCACTCCGTCCAACCACTCCGCGTCCTGCGGAGCACGGCTGAAGCTAACTTTGTGAAGAAGGGCGCTTCACAAAGTGGTTCTTCAGCACCTGCACAATCCCGCGGGAGTCTCCGTAGTTGGACTACGTTAATGTTAGATACTACAACTAATGGTATGCTGAGCGGTATCCTCATGTGTTTATACTACTTTCTTGAAAATGTATGGATAGCAGCAGACATATTTTCTTATCGCATTTTTCCCGCTGTAATAAGATAAAGTATTGGAGGAACTTCCCTCTTTTGATATACATTGTATTATATTCCTACATTCAGCAGTGGAACCAAGCATACCATGTTATCTAGAAGATAGATGCTTTTTGTGAGAAATCATAAGGCACACAGGTCAAAATACTACCTCTACCATTGGTTGTAGAGCCTAAACTATAGCGTAGGCCAACCACGGAGACTCCCGTGGGATCAGCGCGAGCTGAAGATCTACTTAGTCTGTGCCTGTGTCTTCTAGTATCGCTTCGAGGTAAGCTTCTTCGGCACAAGGCAGCACAGATGTTATTTCAAGTAGTAGCCTATCTGAAGCCGTGCCCCACAGGACGCGGAGTGGTTGGCCGGAGCGATATCATAGCACATGAAATCGTTCAAAATGACTTCAACGAACGCTTGTTAGCATGAAGAAATCTCGCCAAATTGTATTACTTCGCAGTATGCTTCAACTACGTCTAGACGTAAAAAGATTCTATCTGTAGTATGTTGTTTGTTTTCTAGTATTACACACTGAGAATTTATAACTCCCGGTAGTCTTACCGTCTTTGAACGAAAACAAAACAGAACAAGTTATACATTATATCCTCATTTAGCCAATGCTTCCTCAAGTTCTTTTGCAACTAGCTCGTGTGTAATTTTTCCCTTTGCTACATTAATCCCTTTTTGAATCGATGGTCGTCTTTTACAAGCTTCCTTCAGCCCTTTATTTGCAATGTGGAGTGCATAGGGGAGGGTGACATTGGTTAGTGCATTCGTTGCTGTTCTTGGGACTGATCCAGGCATGTTTGCTACTGCATAATGAACGACACCATGTTTGGTGTACGTAGGGTGATCGTGAGTGGTGATGTGGTCGACTGTTTCGACAATGCCGCCTTGATCAATCGCGACATCGACAATGACAGAACCAGGACTCATTTTTTTTACGATTTCTTCCGATACGAGCTTCGGTGCTTTACCGCCAGGGATGAGTACGCCACCGATTACCAGATCAGCCTCTGTCACTGCAGTGGCAATATTTGCAGGGTTGGATATCAGTGTACGGATGTGGTTGCCAAACAAGTCATCCAACTCTCGCAATCTATCAGGATTAAGATCAATAATTGTCACATCCGCACCTAAACCGATGGCGATTTTGGCTGCATTAGTCCCGACAACGCCCCCGCCAATAACCGTTATTTTACCCCGTGAGACGCCAGGTACACCAGATAAGAGAATCCCTTTTCCACCATGTATTTTTTCTAAAAACTGTGCACCGATTTGTGAAGCCATTCGTCCGGCGATTTCGCTCATTGGTGTAAGCAAGGGAAGTTTGCCATTCTCTTCAATGGTTTCATAAGCGATAGCTGTTATCTTTGAATCAATTAAAGCATTTGCTAATTCTGGTTCTGCTGCTAGGTGTAAATAAGTAAAAAGGATAAGGTCTTCACGGAAATAACGATATTCTGATGCTAATGGTTCTTTCACTTTTAGAATCATATCAGCCTGATTCCACACATTGTCTGTGCTATCCTCGATAATTGCACCAGTTTCAAAGTATTCTTGATCTAAAAAACCACTGCCAGTACCAGCGTTCTTTTCTATGACAACTTGATGTCCATTATCGATGAATTGTGCAACTCCTGTCGGCGTCAGCGCAACACGATTCTCATTATTTTTTATTTCCTTAGGAACGCCAATAATCATAAATAAGCTCCTTTCGGTTCATTATAATTTGGCGATTGCCATTTTCAATGCATCAATCATTAGTTGGAGTTCATCCTGGGTAATGGAAAGCGGCGGAGACATAGTAATAATATTATTAAATCCAGCAACAGTATCACTAGTCTTGCCTATTAATATATGCTGTTCTTTACACATTTTCACAATGCTTGCTGCCCGTTCCTCTTCTATTGGTTCTTTTGTCGTTTTATCTTTCACTAATTCAATACCAGCAACTAATCCTTTTCCGCGGATATCTCCTACATTCGGGTGATCCATTAAAGGCTGTAGTTCATGCAATAGCCATTCACCAAGTGATTCAGCGTTTTGAATCAGCTGTTCTTCTTCGATGATTTCAAGGTTTTTCAAAGCTACTGCACACGCAGCAGGACTTCCGCCAAATGTATTAACATGACGAAAATGATCATAATCGTCAGTGGTAGTAAAAGCTTCATAGATTTCTCGTTTGACTGCAGTGGCGGCAAGAGGCATATATCCACTTGTTAATCCTTTCGCCATCGTGACAATATCAGGCTGCACGTCATAATGTTTAAATCCAAATTGTTTACCGGTTCGGCCGAATCCACAAATAACTTCATCACAGATCAATAATGCGCCATGCTTCTCACAAATCTCTTTGACTCGTTTCATGTAACTATCATGAGGAACAAGAACGCCTCCACCTGTAATGATCGGTTCCATGATGACTGCACCAATTGTTTCACTCATTTCCCAAGTCATCACTTTATCTATATCGTTGGCAGCTTCGATACAACACGTTCCATCTTCTCGGTGGAAGCCACTTCGATAACAATCAGGAGGAGCTACATGTAAGAATCCTTGTGCTAACGGTTCATATTTATAGGCGCGCTGCATCTGACCACCAGCTGCGAGTGTAGCAATGGTACTTCCATGGTAAGAACGGTATCTGGACACAACTTTGTGTTTACTAGGTTCACCTATTTGATGGAAATATTGTCTCGTTATCTTTAATGCCGTTTCATTCGCTTCAGAACCACTATTAGAAAAGAAAATCACATAATCATCGCCTAGCCATTCGTTGAGCTTCTCGCTTAATTCTATGGCGGGTAAATGACTATTCATTAATGGATAGTAAGACATTTCCTTAAGCTGCTCACTGGCGACATCGGCGATTTCCGGTCGGCCATATCCGACATTCACACACCATAATCCAGCCATTCCATCTAGGTATCTATTATCGTTAATGTCTGTTATCCAGACGCCATCCGCTTTTTTTGTGATCATTGTTGCATCTGGATTATATTTCTTCATAGCATGCCATACATACTGCTCATCTTTACGAAAGAGATTATCCGTGTTAAATTTCATATTCATTTCCCTCCGTTTGAATGAAAAGTTCTTTATTGATTAAATTGGCAGGCTTCTTTCCGCTTAACCCTTCGATCAGGTTTTGAGCGGCTAGTCTCGACATGGCTAATTCTGTTTCATAGGTAGAGGATCCAATGTGTGGTGTGGTAACGACGTTTGTTAGCTGGAGTAATTCATTGTCATGGTTTACTGGTTCTTGCCGGTATACATCCAAACCAGCAGCCCGAATTTTTTTCTGCTTTAAGGCTTCAATTAGTGCGGTTTCATCAACTGTTGCTCCTCGGGAACCATTGATAAAGATAGCAGAGCTTTTCATTAAATCAAATTCCCGTTTCCCGATTAAATTTTTCGTGCTTGGTGTTAAGGGCGTCATTAAGCAAATGAAATCTGCTTTCGTTAATAACGTATTCATTTCACAGTAGGTTGCGTTGTATTTCTTTTCTGCGTCTTCGTTACGTGTGCGATTGTGATAGAGTACATTCATGTTGAATCCGCCGTGCGCTCGTTTGGCGATAAGTGAGCCAATCGTACCCATCCCAATAATGCCTATTGTTTTGTGGTGGACATTGACGCCGAATTGATCATGCGTCAGATACTGTTTCCAGCCACCGCTCCGTAAATAATTGTGAAGTTCCGGAATGCGTCTGGCAGTTGCCAGCAAAATCCCAAACACTGCATCAGCAGTTGTTTCCTCGAGCACACCAGGCGTGTTTGTAGCCATCACGCTGTATTTTGTCATCGCTTCGATGTCCAGATTGTTATAACCGGTCGACACATTACATACAATCTTTAAAAGCGGTGCCTGTTGTAATAATTTTTCGGTTACTGGGAGTTCAAGACCGATAATTCCTTCCGTGTCTTTTAAATCAGCTAGGAATAATTCATGGTTTAGAGGATCGATATGTTGGTAGTTTACGACGTTGTAACGTGTTTTAAGTTTTTCCTGGACTTCCCCGGACACACGATTATACACCATTACTTTCGCTTTTTTCATAAGAGAAGTCTCCTTTCATTCAGAAGGATGCTTGTCGTATGTCGACAAGATGAGGTATACCTATAATTTTGCACATAATTCAGAATAAGTCAATAGTTCGTAATATTCAGATATATTATTGACAGGTAACATACCAGCAGGTAGAATGTGGTTATATTATAGTTATGTCGACAATCGTTTAGAAGTGCTATTACATTTTATGAAGGAAGAGAGTAATGAATGATAATAATAAACTAGTTCAAAAACCGCTCAGCGAAGTGATATCAGAAGAGATCAGGAAACGGATTTGGAATGGGGAAATTGAGTTTGGTGAGCGACTTTATGAAGCGAGTCTGGCCGAGGAATTTGGGGTAAGCAGAAGTTCACTGAGAGAAGCATTGCAAACATTGGAGTTCGAGGGTTTACTGGAGAATAAGGCAAGAAGAGGTACCTTTGTTATTAAACATAGTGATGAAGATGTTCGTGAGATTATGGAAGTTCGGGCTATTCTCGAAACACAGGCATTTATCAATGCATCAGAGGTGATGACAGCAGAAGATTTCGAGCAATTAAGTAACATTATCGATGAAATGAAAAAACTCGATAAGACGGATGATTGGAATGCGATGTTTGATCTGGATTTGAAATTTCATTTGTTTGTCGTTCATTTGTGTAACAACTCGCGGATTGTGAAGATGTATGATCTCATTCAAGTTCAAATACGCACCTTTTTATCTGAATTGGATACGTATTATAAGCAAAACAAAGAATTGTTCTACAAGGAACATGAAGATTTATTTCAAGCCTTACAGGTACAGGATAAATCTTTGATTGAATTATCTGTCAGAAGACATATTTACCACGGCGCTAACCGTCCGTAATACCCCACTTTAAGGTTTGAGTAATAACTTAGAAGCGGAGTAGGGGATAAACGGGCGAAAACTTCCTGATAAGTCTCGCTAGCAATCAGTGCGGGTCAAAATCCCAACTGATTCCAGTCTCACTTTACTTAAGGAAGCATGAGTAATACCAACAATAGTAAGGGGGAAATAATTTTGGATTTGTCTCAACAAATTAAAGCGTGTATTGATGGCAAACGAGAGCATTATACCACCCTGCTTCAACGAATGGTACAACAGCCCAGTACAGTAGGAAATGAACAAGGCGTGCAGACTATTGTCGCCGAAAAGTTACATGAATTAGGTTTAGAGGTTGATGTTTGGGAACCAGATTATCAGACACTTTCTCAAAATCCTTTTTTTAATTCCACTCGAAAAAGCTTTAAAGGAAGCCCGAATGTCGTTGGTGTATTACCTGGAACAGGAGGCGGTCATTCGATTATGTTGAATGGCCATATTGATGTCGTACCAGCTGGTGATTTGGATCCTTGGGATGATGATCCGTTTTCAGGAACGGTGAAAGATGGCAAATTATTTGGCCGTGGTGCTACCGATATGAAAGGGGGAAACCTGGCTTTAATTATAGCGATGGAAACAATAAAAGAAATGAATCTGACATTAAAGGGAGATATCGTTTTTTGTAGTGTGATTGAGGAAGAGTCTGGTGGCTCTGGAACGCTCTCTGTTATTGAAAAAGGATACAACGCAGACGTTGCATTAATTCCGGAACCAAGCCAAATGAAAATTTTCCCTAAGCAACAAGGTTCGAATTGGTTTCGACTTAAGGTCAAGGGGATATCAGCGCATGGTGGTACGAGATATGAGGGAGTAAGTGCAATTGATAAAGGAGTAATTGTCTATCAGACACTTCTGGAATTAGAAAAAAAACGAAATGATCGTATCACAGATCCTTTGTATGCAGACAATCCAATTCCAATTCCTTTAAATGTTGGCAGTTTTAAAGGTGGATACTTCCCTTCAGCAGTACCTGATCTTGTAGAAATAGAGGGCAGGTATGGCATTGCTCCAGGAGAAACAATTGAAGAGGCGCGGCAAGAATTTGAAGATACTTTGGCCAATTTAGCAGATAAAGATCCGTGGTTTCAGAAGCATCCTGTTGAGGTGGAATGGTTTGGCTTACGTCTTCCTCCTGGTGACTGCCCTTTAAATCATGCCTTTATGGACGTTCTTAAGGGAACTTATACATCGATAAAAAAGGAAGAACCGGTCATCGCTGGTTCAACATGGGGAACGGATGGCGGACTGTTGACACAGGCAGGTAATATCCCGAGTGTTATTTTTGGACCGGGAACAACCAGTATGGCACACTTTGCAAATGAATATATTGAACTTGATAATATCTTTGAAACGGCTGAAATTATTACTCATGCAATCATTGAATGGTGTAATAAGGACAAATGAAAATAAGGTGGTGCTAATGATGAATGGATTAAATTATATAAACGGCGAATGGATCGGTCAAGAACTCGAACAGAAGAATATTTACAATCCTGCTAATGGAGAAGTCGTTGGAACTATACCAATAGCGGGTGTGAAAGAAACAAGTGTAGCGATTGACGCAGCTGCAGCATCTTTTAAAAGCTGGTCCGAAACGACTGTGTATGAGCGAAATCGATTACTGAAGGATTGGGCAAAGCTGATTATCGATCAAAAAGAAGAGATTGCCAGAGTTATGACATTAGAAATGGGTAAACCATTAGCAGAATCTCGCGGTGAGATCGATTATGCGTTGTCTTATATTGACTGGTATGCAGAAGAGGCAAAGCGAATTTACGGAGAAGTGATTCCTTCTCATAAGCCCAATAATAGAATGCAAGTTTGGAAGAAACCGGTTGGTGTTGTTGCAGCCATTACCCCGTGGAACTTCCCGGCTGCCATGCTGACAAGAAAGATGGCTCCGGCTTTTGCTGCTGGATGTACTGTCGTTGTAAAGCCATCCGGAGAAACACCCTTAACCGCAATCAAATTAGTTGAACTTTGTCATCAGGCGGGTTTTCCAACCGGTGTTGTCAATATTGTTACCGGTTCATCCACTGAAATTGGTGGAGAGCTGATGGGTAATGCCAAAGTGAAGAAAGTGACATTTACCGGTTCCACTGCCGTAGGAAAAAAATTGATGGAGCAAGGTGCCAAGCAGTTGAAGCGATTATCGCTAGAGCTTGGAGGGCATGCTCCTATCGTTATTTTAGATGATGCAGATATCGATAAAGCAGTGGAAGGAACGATGGCGTCGAAGTTCAGGAATGCCGGGCAGACATGTGTTTGCGGGAATAGAATCTATGTGCAAGAAGGAATCTATGAAGCTTTTATCGAACGTTTTGCCGAAAAAGTAAAAGGTATGAAGCTCGGAAATGGATTGAATAGTGAGACAGATATTGGCCCATTAATTAATCAGGCGGCAGTTGAAAAAGTAGAAGAGCATGTTACCGATGCGGTGTCGAAAGGGGCTAGAGTAGTGGTTGGTGGTAACCGGGATGCTTCGGCAGGTGACAATTATTATGCACCAACCGTTTTGAAAGATGTTAATGCTAACATGATCGTCATGAAGGAAGAAACATTTGGTCCAGTTGCTCCAATTCAAAAGGTGAGAACAGATGAGGAAGCCATACAATTAGCAAATGATACGCCTTATGGATTAGCAGCATATGTGTTTACCGAAAACTTAAGCAGAGGTATGAGGCTGATCGGGAGCCTTGATTACGGTGTGGTCGGCTGGAATGAAGGGATTGTCTCTGCTGCACAAGCTCCTTTTGGGGGAATGAAGGAAAGTGGAGTTGGCAGAGAAGGTGGCCATCAAGGGATTGAAGACTTCTTGGAAAAGCAATATGTATCGATTGGTATATGATCTAACAACACTTAGCTAAAATTAGAAAACATTGAGCGCTAAGTTGATGTATTACTAATATATATTCATAAGTGCAAAGTTTCTGTAGAAGGATAATGCAAGTCTTGAGAGATTCTAACTATCCACATTTTTTAAAAAAGAAGGTGCCTTATGGTTACACATGATATTGCTGTCATTCCTGGCGATGGAATCGGAAAAGAGGTAGTCCCGGTATCACTGGATTTGTTAAATGTATTAGCGGATATCCATGGTGGTATTACCTTTCAGTTTACGGAATATCCATGGGGGTGTGATTATCATCTAGCACATGGACAAATGATGCCTAAGAACGGTATGGAACAATTAAAACAGCACGAGCAGATTTTTTTAGGTGCAGTAGGTGATCAAAATCTCGTTCCAGACCATATCTCTTTATGGGGATTATTAATAAAAATCAGGCGCGAGTGTGAACAGGTAATAAATTTACGTCCAGTAAAATATCTCGAAGGTGTATCATCTCCCCTAGCCAATCCGAATGATTTTGATTTTATGGTTGTTCGTGAAAATAGTGAGGGTGAATACAGTGAGATCGGAGGGACCATGCACAGCGGTCCCGATGAAGTAGCCGTTCAAAATGCAATATTCACCAGGAAAGCAGTAGAACGGACGATCAGATATGCATGTGCCCTGGCTGAAGAGCGAAATCAAAAAGTGACAAGTGCCACCAAATCTAACGGAATCGTTTATAGTATGCCTTTTTGGGATAAAATCCTTGCGGAAGTAGGAGAAGATTATCCAAAGGTTGAAAAGCAGTCACAGCATATTGATGCATTGTCGGCCTTCTTAGTAACAAAACCGAGCAGCTTTGATGTGATTGTTGGCAGTAATTTATTTGGAGATATATTGACAGATATCGGAGCAGCGATAATGGGAAGTATAGGGATTGCACCGGCAGCAAACATTAATCTGGACGGGAAATATCCTTCCATGTTTGAGCCGGTCCATGGCTCAGCTCCTGATATTGCAGGGAAAGGGATTGCAAATCCAATCGGGCAACTGTGGTCGGCAAAGATGATGCTCGATCATATTGATTATCCGGAACTCGCCTCTTTATTATTCGACGCTATGGCAAACACCATTGCATCGGGAATTAAAACGCCTGATTTAGGTGGGAAGCACAGCACAGAAGAAGTGGTAGATGAAATACACAAAAGACTATTGGCAAATGCATGAGGGAAAGGCTCTTATGGTACGGATTATGTATGGTGGAATCTAAGTGTATCTGACATAAAAAAACTAAGGCAACCGCTAAAAGAAGAGGCGGATGCCTTTGTTTTTCTAATAGTAAAAGTTTGGATAGGGATACGGATAATAAGGATAGCCTGGATAATCTGCAGAATAAGGATATGAAGGATACGGGTATTGATACGGATAAGGATATGGTGCCGGATATGGTCCTGGTGAAGCCGCTGTCCCTAATAATAAACCCGTAGCTGCTCCTGCTGCGAAACCTAATGGATTAAAGGGATCGTTGTGTGGTGGATGTGGATGAGGTCCATGTCCATGATCCGGTCCGTGACCGTGATGAGGGCCAGGTCCGTCTGGTCCATGTCCACCACCGTGATTGGGACCATGATGTGGACCACCTCCGCCACCATGGTGAGGAGGGTTACGAAAATAACCTTGCTGAAATGATTGTATAGGGTAATTCATATATATCACCTCTTTGTAAATATGTTTCTTGATAGCATATGCCCAAATAGAAGGAAATGGACCAACATGCTATAAAAAACTCGAATTTACCACGGTGTTAACCGTCTGAAAGACTCTCGCTTCAAGCTTCGAGTATCAGAAAGAAACTAAGTGGGAGTAAACAGACGCTAACACCCTGATAAGTTTCGCTAGCAATCAGTGGAGGTCAATCCCCCCCTGATTGCAGTCTCACTTTAACAAAGAGAAGTATATCTTACTTGCAGATTCATGCACAATAGAACGAATGGATTCTTCTCTTACGTTTTATCTGATCATTTCGAAAGGTTGTATACACAATAGCAGAGACCCGGAAGTGTGCAACTTTAGAGTCTGCCAAAGCAGAATTACAGCACACAATTTGTGTCAAAATGACGCATTTCCAGTTTGCGTAATCTGCATTAAAGACAGCTTCAGTATTTACTTAGGTCCAACTCGCTTCATTCCGGTTCTTAAGCAATACCGGCTGCCCAATCAGAAACAGTAACAACTTCTGCCTGCATCGGAAAGACTTTTTCGGTTAAGACACGGTGCACTTCTTTATCCCCATCCAGACAAGCATCAGACAATACTGTTAATTTGTAATCTTTGTCAGCTGCTTCTCTTAATGTTGACAGGACTACACCGCTAGTTGCGATTCCTGAGAGAATTACATGTTGAATTCCCATCGACCGTAACAGTACTTCGAGGTCACTTCCGGAAAAAGCACTTACTCTTCGCTTAGTGACAATTGCTTCTCCAGGTTCAGGGGCAATCGCTTCATGAATCTCGGTACCCTGATTAGAACCGGCTGTTGGATCCATTTGTTTTAACCGACCAAACATTTTATTGTGTTCACTTACCTCTAAGAAGTGATCTCGAAATGCGACACGTACAAATATAACTGGTATATCAGCTCTTCTTGCTGCATCAATGGCCTGTTGGAATGGGAGTAGTGCTTCTGGGTCTGTTGCATAGCGAGAAATGATATTATTTTGCAAATCCATGGCGAGTAAAGCGGTTTGCTGGGACATAAAAATTAGCTCCTTTTGAGAATGAAGTTCTATTTACATTATAAAGTTGATTGGATTTATTCACGAGTGATATGCATGGGAATGGAAAGAATGCAAGGTGACAAAATCGCTGCAAACTGTTATAATATTGGTAAGATTAAAGTAAATAAAAAGCCACAGCGAACACTGTGGCTTTCGGATAAGCGGTTCCCCCAGAGAGGGTTCGGCTATCTTGCACGATAGACCTCACCTAGTCACTTGTCAGGGTAAATAGGGAGGTCTATTTTTTATTGATTATCGAAACAATCAAAGCGAGTAATGCGATAAGCATTGTGCCGAATGAAAAAAGCACCATAAAGCTCTCATACATACTCAGTGGCATCACCCCCTTTCAACGGGGATTAGCCGACTTCTCCCTAATAGAACATTATCCACCTCAATTATAACAAAAATAATTCGAACGTACATTCTTTTTTTGTCACGGTGCTAACCGTTTGTAAGACTCCCACTTCACGCTTCGAGTATCATAAAGAAGCTAAGTAGGAGTAAACAGCCGCTAACAATCAGTGGGGGGGCAAAAACCCCCACTGATCAAAGTCTCACTTTATGCGGTAGGAAAAATTTAGCAATAAAGAAACGCGACGTAATGTGGGTAATGAAAACAAGTCACCATCGCTATTTCTCATACTTACTTTAAGATTTAACACTCCCAGCTGATTCTACATATACATAGTATGAATATGAAGGGGGATGACGGTATGTATTCAGATGAATCGAATGCGCAAATGGATTCAAGTAAGGAAATAGAAAATCAAAGCAGTGAATTAGTCGAGAAAACAGCTCTTTCCCTCGACCAGCATCAGAACATAAATGTACTATTCGTTTATTATGTGCCGAGTGGAGGAGTAGAAACATTAAATCGTCAAAGATCGGCAGTACTTCAAGCACATCATATAAATCCACATTTTCTGTATTATGAAAAAAGGCGAGAACTTGTGAATGATCATGGCGCCCCAACATACATTACCAAGGATGTGAATGACTTTAAAGAAATCCTGACAAAGAACCATTTCAGTGCTCTAGTTGTAACGTCAGACTTTGATATTCTGCCAGTCTTCCGTTCATTAGGTTTCCAAGGAAAGATAATTGTAGAAATTCAAGGCTACGGACCGAAAAGTGTAGCTAAATCGGTGCTTCAATCTGCTGTTCCGACTGTAATGAAGCATGCTGACGCTTTTCTTACACCGAAAACACCTCATATCGTAGAATTGATCGAAGAATTCTATCCGACGGTTCCGGCATTTCATTTTAATAATTCATTTGATACGAAGCAATTTGGTTATGTACCTTCAAACGAAAAAGAGACACCCATTATTGCATGGATTGGCCGCATTGAAGATAATAAAAATTGGAGGGAATTTCTGCGGATTGGCAAGCAGATGGTTCAACATAATGCTAATATACAGCTATATATGTATGAAGATCCCACGATTAGTACGCCAATAGAACGGAAGGCGTTTCGTGAAATGATAAAGAAATTGGATTTAGAAGATAGCCTTACCATACATGCCAATGTACCACACGAAAAAATGGCGGAGCATTTTTCAAAAATAGGAGACTCTGGCGGCTTTTTATGCTCTACTTCAAAGGTAGAAGGTGCGCCATTGTCTATTTTGGAAGCAATGAGTTGTCGTTGCCCGGTCTTGACGACTGATTCTGATGGAGTAAAAAGCTCTGTCATTCATGATCAGACTGGAAAATATTATACGTTAGGAAATGTACCGGAAGCTGTGGAACAAGCAAAAGAACTGATGTCCAATCATCCATTAAGAAATACCATTATAAAAAATGCAATCAGTCATTTGCATACAAATTTCAGTCCAGCACGCTATGGTCAGAACTTTATTAAAATGTTGCATGACTTAGGAGCAAAATGAAACAAAACCGGAACGCAAAGTTCCGGTTTTGTTAAATTGGACTGATGTGGTTTAATTTTATATTGTATAGCCGAATGTCTGAAAGTCTTTCGCATATAAGCTAGCAACTAATTGCTTGGCTTCTTCATCATAAAATTGATCATATTTCGGTATGTTATTAAAATCTTTGATCGTGATAGGGACATCGGAAAAATGAATTCCCTTCGTTTCTTTCGTTATTTGTTTTATGTGATGAGGGGAACGAGTGATTTCTGACAGGGGAGAAGCGGTTAAGTTAAACTGCTTTTCAATTAGCGTTATTTGTTGGTTGAACTCTTCCAGTTTAATGTAACGGTCAATAAAATGTTCTTCTCCATCGATATATTGTTCTGCAATGTGGTGATCGATTTTATCATTACTTATACCAATTTGTTTTACACGATACAAAAATTGTTTGAAGGATATTCCAGTACTTACCTCGGGAAAAACACTCTGACAAATCTGATCATTTCCAATCATGCTTAAGAAGGAACTAACAGCTCTTTTGTATGGATCGCGAACCAGTTTATATACTTCTTTTTCACCTTTTAATAGATCTTTTCTTACCTTCTCTTTATAATCCTGTTGCTTGTAAAATTGATTTTCGCGATATTTATGGACCCATGGATCATAATCTAATGCAGTTTGCAGTAAACCAATATGATAAAAATACCATTTGATCAAAGAGGTACAACCTCCTTTAGGAGTCCAAAAAAATATTAATGGAAATCCTTCATCGTATAACGGTGGTGGCCAACTCATTAATCCGTCAATGTATTGTTTTTTATCTTGCAATTGATTACACCTCTATTCTATTTCACGACGAAGCAAATATTATTTAATGGTAAATAATTTTAATAACTGTGGACGATAGATTTGTTCAATTTTATGCATTTCTTTGTAGAGTTCAGGTAAGTGTTTATTTGTCCCGGATGCATCGTGTCTTCTAAAGTTAGTTAGTACTTCATCTAAATAATGAAATTTATAGCCTTTTACAATTAATCGATACCACATTTCGTAATCTTGTGTGTAGCGATACTCTGGCTTGAATAAACCAAATTGATCGAACAAATCTTTTTTCATCATAACGGTACAACCGTTCACAATATTCGTCAGCAAAAAGCGTTTATAAAATTCTGCGTCGTCCTGTAATCGATAACCTCCCCATTTCATAGTTACATTGTTTTGATTGTCAATAATATCAAAATTAGTAAAACTGATGACTGCCTGATTGTCTTGTGTAAATTTCATCTGTTTAGCAATCTTCTCTGGATAAAACACATCATCAGAGCTGAGCCATACGATATAATCACCAGATGCCTCTTGTATGCCTCGGTTTAATGCAGTAGCCGTACCGCCATTTTCTTTCCTGATGTATGTTAATCGTTGGAGATAGGGGGTTATTTTTTCAGTATAAGAAGTTGATCCGTCATCAACCAAAATGATTTCCACGTTATGATAGGTTTGTGCTAATGCGCTCTCTATAGCCTGATCAACATAGGAACAGTTGTAGAACGGTATGATAATCGTTACTTTAGGATTCATCTGTATCCCTCCTTAAATTATCCATGTTATCGAATGACGATGAGAAGCGTTTCCGGTAATAATCAAGTGTATCTGCTAAAGATGTTCTAAGTGGTATGGCAGGTTTCCAACCTAGCTCATGTAAACGGTCAGGAGTTGCTACTGGTTGAATGTCTGTTTGATCGGCAGTCGTAGAACCGATCTGGAAATTACTTGTCGTCATCGATTGAAAAACTTTCGTGATTTCAAGGAGTGACCGGTTTTTTCCGGTTGTGACATTGTAGGTGTCACCAGCAGCTCCTTTTTCTAGCAGAAGATGATATGCTGTAATCGCATCACGGACATCAAGGAAATCGCGCTGTGCTTGTAGATTAATAGTAAGTGAAGGGAGATTGTTCGTGTTCGTACTTTCCGTTTCTGCCAGTTTATCTGCGATGATCGAACAGACACCATGAGAAGGACCTGGACCGATCAAGTTGGTAGGATTAGCAATGACAATTTCCATGTTGTATAACGGTACCCATGACTGAGCAAGCAGGCTCTGTAATGTTTTGCTTACACCATATGGATGCTTCAACGTATTCATAGATAACGGATCAAACTGTAACGTAGATCCAGCGACAACTATCCGGCATAGAGGAACGACTTCTCTAATAGCTTCCAAAAGATATAAAGTAGCAAGCAAATTAGTTTCTATTGATTGGACAGGATTCTTCCAGGAATGACTAACATTGTTTTGCCCAGCTAAATGTAATACGTAATCAGGCTTCGTATTAGTTATCAATTGTTTAACCTGTTCCTGCTTAGTTAGATTACACTTGATCCAGTTCATCTCCAGTTGATTTGCTGTATGAGAAACAGCAGTTATGTCAAAACCTTTTTCTTGAAAATAACGACAGGCATGCTGTCCGGTGAATCCACTAGCCCCGGTAATAAGCAACTTTTTGTTATTTGTCACGGTAATCCATTCCAATCTTCGTGATCACATGATATTAGCAGCCGATGCCACAGCTTGATTCGTTCCATTATCAGACCGCCATTTAGTCGATCACTTTGTGTAGTGCTATCTTATGCTTGATCACCGTTATTGCTGTAGGCAGATAAACTCGTTCATTAATAAAAAGGCATTACGACAGAGTAAAAATAATTGCTATCCAAACAATTATGAAAGAATTCGCATAAGATTGAAGAGGGAGAATAATTCGAAGAGAAATAAGGAGATGTCCTATGAAAATCTTATTGGCCACATTTTGGGCTGTTCCTCATGTCGGTGGTGTGTGGAATTATATGATGCAATTAAGAGATCGCTATGAACAACAAGGCCATCAAGTCGATCTGATGGGGTTCAATGAGGGGAATACGATCGTTCATATATGGAATCAGCAAAGGAAGGTAGAGAAGAATGCCATAGAGGATGAAATAGAGACAGAATTTGCGAATCGCAAGAAGCAATTACCGGTTATCCAGCAAGATCCATATGTTAGATATTATGAGTTACATCGCTGCATATACGAAATTGCTGCACGCAAGCTGGATATTACGCATTATGATTTGATTCATACCCAGGATGTCATATCCAGTGCTTGTATAAACCGGATCAGACCACGTACGATTCCTCAGGTTTCCAGTATTCATGGCTCGGCCGCCGAAGAATTGAAGGATGCCGTTACAAGAATTTTTAAATCACCTACAGCGGAAATTGCTTGTCGTTATTTTGATGAAATGGAAAGAGAAGGGGCAATGGCTGCTGAATATACCATCGTTGCTAATCATTGGTTAAAAAGAATTTTTATGAAAGAATATCAAGTACCTAAAAATAAACTCCGAGTGCTTCATTATGGCTATGACATTGATTCTTTTATACGGAAAATGGCGATAAAATCGGAGATCGATCGACCTGTAGATCAGAAGCTGATTTTGTTCACAGGCAGAATTATAGAAAAGAAAGGTGTCTATGATTTGGTAGAGGCGTTACATTTATTAAAAAAGAAAAATGATAACTGGATTTGCTGGATAGTTGGGGATGGACCTGACCGGAATAATGTACAAGAAAAGGTGAAACAATATGATTTACAAGAGGAAATTCATTTTTTTGGAAATCGTCAAGATATTCCATATTTGCTATCCTTAGCCGATATTTATGTTCTGCCGAGTCAATTGGATAATCAGCCACTGTCCATCATTGAGGCGCAACTGGCTGGGAAAGCAATCATCACCAGTGACGCTGGAGGGCTTCCTGAAATGGTCAAGGATGGTAAAACAGGTTTGATTGCAAATACGGGTAATCCTCAACACTTATGTGAGCAATTGAAAAGATTATTGGAAGATTCGTTATTAACGGAACATCTAGGAAAGAACGTAAAAGAATGGGCGTTAAAACATTGGAGAATGGACAAAGCAATCAAGAAGGTATTTCGTATTTATCAGGAAGCAATCAAAAAAAGAGCGCATACCCATCCCGAATAAAGAAAGCTAACAAATTATTTCTATTTGCAATGATGGAAATATTTTCGTTTAAGTATATGGTTTCAACATCAAATTTGGTTCCTCTTTGATAGTATATTTATTCGACTTTCCTTTTTTTTGCAATAGGAAAATTAGCAGTCAAGAAGCACGACGTAACGAGATAAGGAAAGGAAGCAAAAGTAGATAGCGATGCCACGAGATTTGTATCGTTTAGCGAGAAAGGAGCCAAAAGTGGGAAGCGGTCATCAAAGATTTGTATCGTATAGCGAGAAAGGAGCCAAAAGTGGGAAGCGGTCATCAAAGATTTGTATCGTATAGCGAGAAAGGGAACAAAAGTGGGGAGCAGTCATCAAAGATTTGTATCGTTTAGCAAGAAAGGGAACAAAAGTGGGAAGCGGTCATCAAAGATTTGTATTGTTTAGCGAGAAAGGGAACAAAAGTGGGAAGCGGTCATCAAAGATTTGTCTCGTTTAGCAAGAAAGGGAACAAAAGTGGTGAGCGGTCATCAAAGATTTGTCTCGTTTAGCGAGAAAGGGAACAAAAGTGGGAAGCGGTTATCAAAGATTTGTCTCGTTTAGTGAGAAAGGGAACAAAAGTGGGAAGCGGTCATCAAAGATTTGTATTGTTTAGCGAGAAAGGGAACAAAAGTGGGAAGCTGTCATCAAAGATTTGTAGTGTTTAAAAGAAAGAGGACAAAAAGTCTCACTTTATCACGGTGCTAACCGTCTGTGAGACTCCTACTTCAAGTATCACAAAGAAACTAAGTGGGAGTAAACGGACACTAACACCCTGATAAGTTTCGCTAATGATCAGTAGGGGCAAAAACCTCCACTGATCAAAGTCTCACTTTATCTAATAGGTTAGGAAATTATAAATAGAGAAGCGCGAATAAGTGAAAATCCAGTATGTACCAGGCATAAGGAAAAACTTCGGCACTCGCTAATAGACGAGTTGAATGCCGAAGTTTTTCTTATGTGTTCATTTTGCAGACTATTTAATTATCCGTATTCTCCGTTATAGGTTGATAATAGGAATACGTGTATTGAATGCCTTGAGCTATTTCTGTATTTGGTTTCCAGTTCAATAAGTCATAAGCTTTTTGGTTGGCGAGACAGCTATGTTTGATGTCGCCTTTCCTTCCTGCTTTATGAACCGTGTCGAGCGGTTTGTTGTGCAGTGAAGAGAGCGATGCAACCAATTGATTAATGGATGTCCGTTTACCAGTGCTTATTTGTACCATTCCGTTCTGTTCGCTTGTCATAGCTGCGATATTAGCTTGCACTACGTCATCAACATAAACAAAATCACGAGATTGTTCGCCATCTCCATGAATCATTAATGGTTGTTCATTTCTGATTTTTTCCATGAACACAGCTATCACACCTCCTTCGCCCTTTGCGGTCTGACGGGGGCCGTAAACATTTCCGTAGCGTAGAATAATAAATGGCAGCTGATACAATTGGTGAAATAGTTGTATATAGGATTCAGCACTTAATTTGGAAATTCCGTAATAGGAAAACGGTGTGGCAGGATCTGATTCTGTAATGAATGTCTTCTGTAAATTACCGTAAACTGCGGAAGTGGAGGAGAAGATGAATTTTTGTACTTTTGCATCGTTGCATGCCTTTAATAATTGTATGGTTCCGTTAATATTCACATCAGCGTCAAATTTTGGATCTTCAATCGATCTTGTCACATCAGCTTGGGCGGCAAGGTGAAAAAGTATGTTTGGTTTTTCTTCCCTGATCAGGTCGCCTGTTTGATCACTACGAATATCAAGGTGGTGGAAAGTAGCCTGAGGATGCAAATACGATCTTTTTCCAGAAGATAAATCATCGATGACGTGCACTTCATGATGTTGTTGTATTAAATAGTCGACAAGGTGAGATCCGATAAATCCTGCTCCACCCGTTACGAATGTCTTCATGATAAACCCAACTCCCTATTTCTAGATATCATAGTGTATGAGATAGAAGGGAGAGGGGTATTGGACAATCACCCAATGTCATTTAAATAGTACTTATATAGTGATTCGCCTTGTCCATTTTATTGGCGATTATATAGTAAATGGTTTTGTTCCATCCATTCTTTCATGTCTAGAAGCATGTTCTCATAGCAGGGTACTTCATAACTGAAATCGCTACGGTTACTTTTAACGGTGCGATCCAGCTTGTTTTGGTCATCGGCAATGATTTTTACGTCCTGTTTATCGAAAATATCCTGGATCATTTTTAACAGTGTGTATTTTGAAACTTTCTGTTTGGCGCCGACATGTATTAATCCAGTTATCTCTTTTTCTATCATGACGTCGATCGCTTTTGCTAGTTCTAATGTTGTCACACCGTTCCATAAGACCTTCTCAAATCCTTTAATTTGACCTTGCTGTTTCATAAACCAGAGAAATAACCCCTGACCGTCCTCTTTTAATTCAGGACCAATAATTGATGTGCGTATGGTTAAGTGATTATCCTGCTTGATTTCCCCTAGTTTTTTTGACTGTGCATAAATCGTTGTGCCATCCGCTTCATCATCCTCTGTGTAATTGCCTTTCTTTCCAGAAAATACACAATCAGTACTCAGATGGATCAGTTTACTTTGATATCTGTCCGCTAATTTGGCAATTTGATAGGGAAGGATGCTGTTTATTTGATGAGCCATCTCTGGATTATTCTCTGCATATTCAATTAAAACACCGATACAGTTAATGATGAAATCAGGTTTGATAATATCGATTATTTCTTCTAGTCTTGTAGAATTCGTTACATCTAAATAGATGCTATCTTTGTCTGCCTTATTTCTCGATGTATAAAAAACTTGGAAGTTGCTTTTCTGCATAAAGTAATGTGTAATAACATGGCCTGCCATACCATGACCGCCAAGGACTAACAGTTTCATGTTAGATGAACCTCCCTTTAGCGAGCATTGCATGAATCTCTTTTTTTGACATTAAATCTTTGCTCGAATTATAGTTTGCAAGGTTAGTAGATGGATAATCCTTATAATGCTCTTGTAAACCATCGATGTGAATAAATGGTAAAATAACGAAATATTCTTCATCATAGGTGATGGCTGTTTGGCTTTCGTTATCAGACAACAATAATTCGTGGATTTTTTCACCAGGTCTTGTTCCGATTACTTCGATAGCAATATCTTTTCTGTTTGAAGCGTCAATTAACACTTGTGCAATGTCGAGAATTTTACATGCTGGCATTTTCATCACAAATATCTCGCCACCGATACTTTCTGCTGTAGCTTTAAAAACAAGCCGAATCGCATCTTCAATAGTTAAGAAAAAACGAGTCATATTTAAATCGGTAATACCGATTTTTCCTTTTTCTTTCATGTGTTTTTTCAAAACATGAATGACGCTGCCGTTAGTTCCGAGCACATTACCACCACGAATACAGACGAACTGGGTTGCGCTATTTAAGGTGTTGGCATGAATGATAAGACGTTCGCCCATTGCTTTCGACAATCCATAGAAATTAAAGGGATTTGCGGCTTTGTCTGTAGAGATGTATAACACTTTTTTGACGCCACACTCGATGGCAGCGTCAATGACGTTCTGTGTACCGTGAACATTTGTTTTTAATGCCTCAAGTGGTTGATATTCACAAACGGGAACATGCTTCAGTGCGGCAAGATGGAAGAGATAATCAACACCCTGGCACGCTTCGGTTAACGCATCTTTTTCTCTAATATCTCCAATGACAAATTTCAATAACGGGTGATTATCGAATTCTTGTTGCATCGTAAATTGACTTGATTCATTTCGAGAATAGATTCGGATTTCTTTTGGTTCAAATAAAATCAGCTGACGTACCAATTCATATCCCCATGAACCAGTACCGCCTGTAATCAGTATCGTTTGATCTTTAAACATAATTCATGCCTCCCATGACAATCTTAATTACTTTATCTGATACACTGCGGTGATCATAACCTTCTGGAAAAGTCCAATCTCGTGATTGTTTGATCATTACGCGAGTTGACTGAGCGATTTGTTGTGCATCGATGCCAGACAACATGTTACTGCCACATTCGATGGTTTCAGGTCTTTCGGTTGTTTTTCGGATTGTTACGGTAGGAATGTGAAATAAACAACATTCTTCTTGTACCGTGCCACTGTCGGTTAAGGCACAAAGACAATTTTTCTCTAATTTGACAAAATCAAAGAATCCGAATGGCTCATGAAATTCAACGAGGGGATGTTCAGGTAATCCCGAGCTTGCTTCGATACGTGATCGCGTTCTTGGGTGCACGCTGCAAATTATTTTCTTTTGAAAAATATCTGCAACCATATTCAATCCTTTGAGTATTTCTGCTAATTTATCTGCATGGTCTACATTTTCCGCTCGATGAAATGTTGCTAGAAAATAACCGTCTTTCTTTAGTTGCAGCCGGTCAAGTATGGTGCTTTGTTCAATCTTTGCCCGGTTATGCTCTAATACTTCATATATAGGGTTGCCGGATAGAAAGACACGGTTTGGTTGTATTCCTTCTCTTAGAAGATTTTCTTTACTGTTGGGGGTGTAAGGCAGATTGCAACTAGAGACAGCATCGATGATTCGTCGATTCTTTTCTTCCGGTACTTCCAAATCAAAACAGCGGTTCCCCGCTTCCATATGGACAACAGGAATCCCCATTCTTTCGGAAAGAATGGCGCTTAAACCACTGTTGGTATCTCCTAAGACAAGGACTTTATCTGGTTTTTCCTTATGAATGATTTTTTCCAGATCTTGAAAGAGTAGAGATAATTGTTCACCTAATGTAAGCTGATTAGTACCTAATATATAATCCGGCTTACGCACATCTAACTCATCGAAAAAAACATCGTTAAGTGTTGCGGTAAAATTCTGACCGGTATGAACTAGGGTATGTTTGTCAGCAAATTGATCTAGCTTTTTTATAATAAGACTCAACCGGATAATTTCTGGTCTTGTACCTAATACAGTCATGATTTTCAATTGCTTCACACCTTCTGATGACATACATCCATTTATTTTGTTAGTTGTTACATATTCTTTGTAATAACAATATGCTTGGATTGAAGAAATGCTGTAGGCATGAATCGACATAAACAAAGAATCCTTTATATGCCTACAGAGATTTGGACTGGATCAAGTGTATGCGAAAAAAAGCCGCAGTGGTTACTGCGGCTTTTTTGTAAGCAATGAAAGTATATAAGTACAGTCGTAGAAGTAATCATGCTGAATAGGGAGATAGGTAGTTGTTTATTAATTAAGTCAATTCGGACCGGTTAGGGTTTGCCGGACTTTCTTATTAATGGGGATTCTTTTGGAAAAGTTTATCGTGCGGTTAATCCACCGTCAACGATAAATTCGGACCCGGTACTATAGCTGGATTCATCGGAAGCGAGGTAGAGTACCATCTGCGTTACTTCTTCTGGTTTTGCTACTCTGCCGGCAGGAATGTGCTTGGAGAATGTTTCAATTGTCTCTTTGGAATCCTCCTGCATGATCATCGGTGTTTCAATGACACCTGGATGAACAGAGTTTACTCGAATGTTGTAGGGACTTAGATTGAGTGCAGCTGCTTTTGTCATTCCTCTTACTGCAAATTTTGTATCTGTATAGCCGATTGCTCCACCAACAATCCCATTAATGGACGAAATGTTGACAATTGATCCACCGCCAGTCTTCTTCATAGCAGGGAGAACAGATTGCATGCCTAAGAAGACGGAAATCTGATTGATATCCACGATTTTTCGATAGTCTTCTTCTGTAATCTCTTCGAATGATTTATTCATACTGATGCCAGCGTTATTGACGAGAATATCGATCTTCCCAAAAATATCTTCTGTATATTGAATCACTTCTTGCCAATTGTTTCTTTTTGTCACATCCAGCTTCTTAAATTGTACGTTGCCACCCAATTGATCTGCTAATGCTCTACCTTCTTCTTCTAATATGTCTGCAATCATTACGCTTGCGCCTTCTTGTTTGAAGCATTTGACATGCGAAGCACCCATGCCCCGGGCTCCACCTGTAATTAGTGCTACTTTACCTGCTAATCTGCTCATTTTCTTTCCTCCTCGTTTTTGTTATTTTCAAATAGTTAAGGTTGAGAGAGCATAAATTCGTAATCTCTTCTAACACTTATTATGTGACCTAGTGTCCAGTTTGGTTATGACCGTTTTTCTTTAGTGACCGCTTCTAATAATTTTTCTTGAATCATTAAATATTGATTTAATTCTTCTTCACTTAATACTTCGAAGATGTCCATAAATAATTTTTTTCCTATTGTTTGTGCCTCGGAAAGTGCTTTTTCTCCTTCTGGCGTGATCATCATTCGTATCGTTCTTTTATCGTGTTCATCTGGTTGTCTAACAGCAAGATTGAGGTTGACCAGTTTCGTTGCAATATTTGTCATAGCTCCTTTTGTGTAGCCGAGCGTATTAGCGAGCTCTACCTGTTTCAAAGCGCCGTGTGAACGTAATTCAGACAATGCTAATATAGGTGAAATACCGAGCGGGTAAGAATAAGCTTTTGTGAAATGAATGATGTGTTCGTTGTTAATTTTCTCAATCGTATGGATTAATTTAAAAATATTTGTGTTCTCCAATTGATTCGTTCCTTTCAGTAGTTTAAAAAAGTTTAGTGTTAAACTTTATGGTTAGTTTAACACTAAACTAATTTATTTGCTAGTGATTTTTCGGAATAAGCAAGAGCTAAATTTAAAGCCGAACATGACAAACCATCTATTTATGTCATGTTCGGCTATTAGCATTTATCACGGCGCTAACCGTCTGTAAGACTCCCATTTCAAGCTTCGAGTATCACAAAGAAGCTTGAAATGGGAGTAAACAGACGCTAACAGCCTGATAAGTTTCGCTAATGATCAGTGGGGGTCAAAACCATCACTGATCAAAGTCTCTCTTTATTGACATGTTTTTATGTGGTAGAATACCGCTTCACAAAAGTCCACGTTTTATTTACTAGCGTAGCTTGTGTCATGTCATAGTTTTTTATAAATATAAATGGTAAATCAGATGGACTACTTGCTGAATCTCATGTTCTAATGGCGAATCAGTAAAGGCTTGTAACATGGATTGGCAGACGCTTTCGATCAAGAAATATTTTGGTTCCTCTGCTTGTAATTCATTAATAAGAAATTGGACGTAGGCATGTTTTTTGTCGTTACCATTATTTCGTAAATCGGTCTCTAATAGTTTTAATTGATGAAAAAGTGTCTGCTGCTGGTCTTGTTCATTTGTGTGTAAGTCATGATCTAACCATTGTCGCTGGAAGAACGTTTCTTGTGTTTCTATTTGAACAGCAAGCATCGATTTAATTCGTCTAAGTACATAACGAATGACTTTCTCAATGGCTGGTGTCTGACCAGACCCTAACTTAGCCACGAATTGAAAGCTGTGAATACTGCCGAGCAACATAATCGCATGGTCCATTGTGTAACGACTTCCGTCAGCAGGGTAAATATCCGCTATTCTTTGAGCAAGCCATTTCAGTTCTTTTGCGTGGGCGCGATGCATATAAGCTTTCAATTGTTCGTCTTCAGAGATGGAAACCGTTTGAAATACTGTCATCAGATTATGCTCACGGTTCATCGTCATTTTCATTGCGACTTGTTCGATGAAGACTTCTTCATTGTCTTTTTCTTTGCCAATTGCAATCTTTTGGCGTTCCGTATCTATCTGATCTTCCACGTAGGAAAGAATGGCGAGTAAACAATCGTTCTTGGAATGAAAATGATTGTAAAACGTTCCTTTCGAAATTTCTGCTTTATCAAGTATGTCTTGTATAGAGGAAGCTGCAAACCCTTTTTTGACAAATAAGGAGTGGGCAGCATCAATGACTTTTTTTCGTGTATCGTTCATTTTTTCACCCTTTTTATAACGATGGTATAATTTAATTTTACCGAATAAACACTAAAATATCAACGTTTTTTAATATGGGAAAAAATATATATTGCAATTATTGAACTATAGGTATAGAATAAGTAAGTACTTCATTTAACTACTATAATGGAAAGAAGGATACACGAATGTCAAACAACCATTCAATAGAAAAAAAACCACCTTATGGCATGATTGCGATTTTGTTTATCGGTGCGTTTGTATCTATTTTAAATGAAACTTTATTAAATGTAGCTTTGCCTTCGATAATGACTGAATTTGAAGTGAATGCTACGTCTGTGCAATGGCTCTCAACAGGTTATATGCTTATCAATGGTATATTAATTCCTGCAAGTGCTTTTTTAATTCAGCGATTTTCTGATAAGAAATTATTTATTACAGCGATGACTCTGTTTACGTTAGGTACTTTTTTAGCAAGTATTGCTCCGGCATTTGGTGTATTATTAGCTGCCAGAATGATTCAAGCATCTGGTTCAGCAATTATGATGCCATTACTTATGAACGTTATGCTAAATGCATTCCCGATTGAAAAACGTGGCGCGGCAATGGGTACTTTTGGTATTGTTATGATTACAGCTCCTGCTATTGGACCCACTTTGTCAGGGTGGATTGTGGAACATTACAGCTGGAGAATGCTGTTCGATATAGTACTTCCGATAGCTGCTTTATCGTTAATTATTTCGATCTTTAAATTGAAAGATATTACAGGTAAGCGCGAAATTAAATTAGATATATTTTCGATTGTTCTTTCAAGTATAGGTTTTGGAGGATTATTATACGGATTCAGCTCTGCTGGTGATGACGGCTGGAGTGACCCGTGGGTGTACGGTACCATTATTGTTGGTGCCATTGGTCTTGTTTCTTTCATTGTCCGTCAGCTCAAATTGGATGTGCCAATGCTTGAATTCCGAATCTATAAATACCCAATGTTCGCATTAGCATCTGCTATTTCAATCGTCATTGCGATGGCGATGTTCTCGGCTATGATCTTGATGCCGATTTATATTCAAACGATTCGTGGTATATCGCCTATGGAATCTGGTTTATTAATGCTCCCGGGTGCATTAATAATGGGGATTATGTCTCCAATCACAGGTCGATTGTTTGATAAATATGGTGCGAAGGTATTAGCGATTATTGGTCTAACGATTACGACTGGAACTACTTTCTTCTTTAGTAATATTAGCATGGACACTGCTTATTCAACTTTGGTTATTCTTTATACCTTTAGAATGTTCGGTATGTCCATGGTTATGATGCCAGTTATGACAAATGGTTTAAATCAGCTGCCAGCTGCGAACTATCCAGATGGTACAGCAATGAATAATACGTTACAGCAAGTGTCTGGTGCGATCGGTTCCGCATTGTTAATTACGATCATGAATAAGCGTACCGAATCAAGTGCAACAGATATTGTTCAGGAAAACATTGCTGCTGGAAACTTAGATCCAAGCCAAGTTACAGGTGGAGCCGAACAAAGTATTCCTCAGGAAATACTAAATCTGGCGATGTTAAACGGAATTAACTTTACCTTCTTTATCTCGACCTTTATTGCGGCAGTTGCGTTGATATTAGCATTCTTTATCAAACGAGTGAAATCAACTTCACAACAAAAAGAAGAGCAACCAGCAGAAACAAAGATCGAGCAAGTAGCAGCAGAATAACACAAAGCGTTCAGCATTCAGATGCTGAACGCTTTTTTTATATCATCAGTCAAGAAAGTATAAAAGTGCAGTCACAGCAGTAATCATATGGAACATAAAGCTGAGTTCCTATAATATGGATTATGTCAACTAGCCATCGCTAGCCAAGCATCCATATTGAGATATTTAATGTGCTAGGATACCGCTCCTGCCAACCACTCCGCGTCCTGCGGGGCACGGCTGAAGCTAACTTTGTGAAGAAGATCGCTTCACAAAGTGGATCTTCAGCGCCTGCATAATCCCGCGGGAGTCTCCGTGGTTGGCCTACGCTAGGATTGGTACTCCACAATGTTTGTAAGAGATAGCATATTGATCACTCATCACTATATATAACAGGAACTGAATAAATAATAACATCATGCCTAGAACCACTGTTTTTAACTGTTCCATAAGTTGTAGCACTTCCCTAAAGCGTAGGAAATAGGCGGAGACTCCTCATGCCTCAGCGCGAGCTGAAGATCCACTTAGTCTGTGCCTGTGTCTTCTAGTATCGCTTCGAGGTAAGCTTCCTCGGCACAAGGCAGCACAGATGTTATTTCAAGTAGTAGCCTAGCTGAAGCCGTGCCCACAGGACGCGGAGCCTATTTCCGGAGCTTTGCAACGCAGATAAAATATTTCAAAATGACCGTTTTGCCATACAGCTTTAGTTGACATAATCCATATTATAGGAAGTTGTTTATTAATGAAGTCAATTAGAACCGGGCGGGTTATGCCCGGTTTTTCTATTAGCGAGAAGTAGATAATTGTAAAAATAATGGTGTAGCTACCGATATACAGTCTAGTCATAATCCGAATTGGGAAGGTGTTAAATCTTACCTGCATCCTTACCGAAATGTTCTCAAATCCCTTGGCGTTCCTTAGAACAAACATTTCTAACATTTAATGAACCAATCCTCCAAATAGCGTGATTATAGGAATTGAATAGTTATTATGTGATTGGTTGATTGCGCTTTCATATTGTCTCGGGGTATGATTTGATCAACCAAACAGAAAGGAGGGAGTGCATGGCAGATCAAGCGATTATTAATAAAAGCAGTAAAATGGATCGAGTCAAACAGAACAGACTGATCAAAAATATTCGCAGGCATTGGATGCTTTATTTAATGATCTTACCCGGAATTATTTTTTATATTGTTTTTAAGTATATTCCGCTTATGGGTAGTGTCATCGCGTTTCAAAATTATCAGATTTTCAACGGAATCTTAGGAAGTCCGTGGGTCGGTTTGGAAAACTTTAAAATGCTTCTGCATTATCAGGATTTTCATGAAGTATTACGAAACACTGCATTAATAGCACTGTATCAGTTAGTATTTCAATTCCCTGCACCAATTATCTTAGCGTTATTATTTAACGAAGTGAGAGTACTGATTGTCAAGAAAACAGTGCAAAGTTTATTTTATTTACCGCATTTTCTTTCTTGGGTGGTCGTTGGCGGTATTGTATTTGAACTGTTGGCCAATCAAGGAATTGTAAATGCTTTTCGCGAAATGTTAGGTTTTGAACCAATTTTGTTTATGCAGGAAGAAGCGTACTTTAGAACAATTGTCATTATTTCTGGTATTTGGAAAGAAATCGGATGGGGTACCATCATTTATCTGGCAGCGATAACGGCAATCAATCCTAGTCTTTATGAAGCGGCTGTCATAGATGGAGCCAATCGTTTTAAGCAAACCATCTATATTACACTCCCTTTAATGTTACCTACCATCGCGGTATTATTTCTATTGAATATTGGGAACTTCCTTGAACTAGGGTTCGATCAAATATTCAACTTGCTGACACCGATGACGTATTCCGTAGGTGATATTATTGAAACATATGTATATCGGGCTGGGGTTCTGCAAGGACAGTACAGTCTGACGACAGCAATTGGGTTATTCCAATCTGTTATTGGATTTGCATTATTATGGATTTTTAACCGTCTTGCGAGAAAATCAGAACAGGGGCTGTGGTAAATGAAACAAACAATAGGAGAACGAATATTTCAGGTGTTTAATTATCTGGTATTGATTGTGTTAGCATCTACCATGATTGCGCCTTTGCTTCACTTATTAGCGGTTTCCTTCAGTTCGCCAATAGCTGCTGATTCTAAAGAAGTATTTTTAATTCCAGTGAATTTTACACTTGCCACATGGGAGCATATTCTGCAAAATGAAGTATTATGGCGTGCCTTTGGTGTTACAGTTTTTATAACAGTAGTCGGTACAATTCTTAGTATGTTATTTACGATTATGACAGCGTTTCCATTATCAAGAAAAGAGTTTTTATTGCGCAGACCAATTATGTTAATTATGGTGCTGACTATGATCTTTAATGCACCAATGATTCCATTCTTTTTAACGGTTAGAGAAGTAGGATTAATGGATTCGATCTGGTCATTAATTATTCCTGGTTTAATCAGTACTTTTAACATGGTCATCGTTCGTACGTTTTTTCTTGGGATACCGAAAGATATTGATGATGCGGCACGTATTGATGGCTGTAATGAGTTTCGCTTGCTATTCCAGATTTATTTACAACTGTCTAAACCAGTATTGGCAACGATCGGTTTGTTTTATGCGGTTGGTTACTGGAATACGTTCAAATCAGCGGTCCTGTTTTTGAGGGATCCGAGTTTATGGCCGTTACAAATGCGTCTGCGTGCGTTCTTTACGTCTGAGGAACAATTAGCAGCGGTTGACTTAATTATGGGAGATTTTGATTTTAATACGACAACATTAAAAGCGGCAACGATTATTTTTGCAACGATTCCGATCGTCATGGTTTATCCGTACTTGCAGAAATATTTTGTGAAAGGTGCAGTATTAGGTTCCATAAAAGAATAAATTTAATTCTGGGGAGGAAACAAGATGCAACGAAATCGTATCTGGATGGGGTTCATGGTGTTATTGGCATTCTTGATGTTATCGTTATTCACTGCTTGTTCAAGTGAGGAACAGGCAGGAGAAACAGATAACCAGTCAGAAGGTGAAAAATCAGAGGAGTCTGGTGATGGAGCGGCAACTGTTACGGTATTCAAAAGTCATATGGGGAAAGGAACAATTCCTGGCAGTGATGATCCTCATGTACAATTTGTAAAAGAAGAAACGGGCGTTGAATATGAGTTATTGACGACACCTCCTGGATCCGAGCCTGCGGAATATATTAATCTAATGATTGCTTCTGAAGATTTCCCTGATATTTTGCGACCAATCGGTGGTGTTGAACAAACATTGATTAATCAGGGTGGGGCACTTGCTCTTGATGAATTATTGCCTGAATATGCGCCGAATGTGTGGGAGCGAATCCCGGAAGAAGCTTGGGATATCGTGAGATCAGCATCTCCCGACGGAAAAATTTATTACGTACCAAAAGTATATTTAATCCCAGAGCGTGCAGCATTATTGCGTAAGGATTGGCTGGATGCGGTAGGCATGGAAATGCCAGAGACTCTAGAAGAATACAAAGAAATGTTAATCGCCTTCCGTGATGAGGATCCGAACGGAAATGGCAAGCAAGATGAACTCCCTACCAGTGGCCGGGAATTCGGTCGATGGATGGATCACTTATTTGCGATGTTCGGTGTTGCAATGTGGGAAGGCTATCCGGAATGGGACATTTACGATGGCGAAATCAATTATGCAGGTACCTCTGAAAATATGAAAGCAGCGATTGCATTTATCCGTGAATTATATGCAGAAAAATTATTGGATAATGAGACCTTTTTAAATAAAGGTGACGTCTGGACTGCGAAGATTAACAATAACTTAGTCGGCAGCTGGTATCACTTACCTGCCAATTTGCGCGAAAGATATGCCGCAATGAAACAAGGTGCAGAAGATGCGTATGTTGTTGGTATGCCGTTACCGGAAGTCGAAGGGTTTGACGGATATATTACACAAAAAAGCATGGGTGAACCAGAGTGGATGATTCCAAAAGCATCAGAGGATAATGCAGCAAATGCGTTAAGACTGCTTGACTTTTTCTATGATCCAGAATATGAAGAATTCATTCAGTACGGTATTGAAGGTGTTCAGCATGAAGTGGTTGATGGTAAAAAAGTGTTGTTGCCGTCCTCTGATGATAAGCCAGTTGCATTAGGGATGAGAAATTTAACAACCGAAGAATCAATGGATATTCGAATCGAGAACGGCTTCCCGGAAGAAGAACAACAAATGGTGAAAGATATTTTTAAAGTAAGTTCAAAAGATGCCAGAAGAATTGCTGGTGATGGTTTGCCAAGTACAGTGTATCAAGGATATCCGGATATCCAGTCTCATAAACTGTTCCAAGAATACTTGACGAAGATTGTGATTGGCGAATGGGAAATTGAAAAATTCGATGAATTCGTGGAAAAGTGGAACCAATCAGGTGGGGAAGAAGTAACGAAAAGAGTCCAGGAATGGTATGAGAAAGTGAAATAATGCTGGATTTAAAGTATTGAAAGCTAGACTAGCGCCAGTGTTCTTAGATCGTATGGCGCTAGTCACTTCATTTTCAGAAAGGATTTATCTCTGTATAAGGATAAACATGCATTCGGGGAGGAAAAAAGATGCAAATTAAACATCAATGGCTGGGATTGCTGGCAATCTTGCTACTGTCGGTATTTACAGCTTGTTCGAATGATAAACAGGCAGGAGAAACAGATGATCCGACAGAGGGAGAGAACTCTGGAGAAGAATCGGCAACTGTTACAGTATTCAAAAGTCATATGGGAAAAGGAACAATCCCGGACAGTGATGATCCGCATGTGCAATATGTCAAAGAAAAAACAGGTGTGGAATACGAGTTAATCACAACACCACCAGGTTCTGAACCAGCTGAATATATTAATCTGATGATTGCGTCTGAAGATTTTCCTGATATATTACGGCCGATTGGAGGTGTTGAACAGACCATTATCAATCAAGGTGGTGCTTTAGCCTTAGATGAATTATTACCGAAATATGCACCGCATGTCTGGGAAAGGATTCCTGAGGAAGCATGGGATATAGTTCGCACTGCTTCTCCTGATGGAAAAATATATTACGTGCCACAAGTTTATTTAGTTCCTTCGCGTGCGGCACTGTTACGACAAGATTGGCTTGAAAAAGTAGGAATGGAAATGCCTCAGACATTGGATGAGTATAAAGAAATGCTAATGGCTTTTAGAGATCAGGATCCGAATAGAAATGGCAAACAAGATGAACTTCCTACCACAGGAAGAGAGTTTGGGAGATGGATGGACCATTTGTTTGCGATGTTCGGTGTTGCGATGTGGGAGGGGTATCCGGAATGGGATATTTACAATGGTGACATCAATTACGCTGGTACCTCTGAAAATATGAAAGCAGCGATTGCATTTATTCGTGAACTATATGAAGAAGGACTGTTAGATAATGAAACATTCCTTAATAAAGGTGACGTCTGGCAAGCGAAAGTTAATAATAATTTAGTAGGCAGCTGGTATCATCTGCCGGCAAATCTACGTGATAAGCTCGCTGCAATGAGAGAAGAAGCACCGGAAGCTTATGTGAGCGGAATGCCATTACCTGAAGTGGATGGCTTTGATGGATTCATCACCCAGAAGAGCATGGGACTTCCGGAGTGGTTAATTCCTAAAGCATCGGAAGATAATGCTGCCAATGCATTAAAGTTGCTTGATTTCTTCTATGACCCTGCGAATGCCGATTTTATCCAATATGGTATAGAAGGTGCACAACATGAAGTCGTTGACGGTGAAAAAGTATTACTTCCAGCAACCGATGAGACGCCATTGCCATTAGGGATGTTAAATTTTCAAACGGAAGAATCGATGGATCTCCGTATTGATAATTCATTCCCAGAAGAAGACCAGCAAATGATTAAGGATATTTTTGACGTCGCTACAGCTGATGCTAGAAGAATTGCTGGCGATGGTCTGCCAAGTACAGTTTATCAAGGCTATCCAGATATCCAGTCACATAAACTGTTCCAGGAATATTTAACGAAGATAGTTATCGGTGAGTGGCCACTTGATAAATTCGATGAGTTCGTTGAAAACTGGAAGCAATCAGGAGGAGAAGAAGTTACCAAACGCGTGCAAGAATGGTATGATAAAGTGGAATAATAATAGAATATGAAAAAAGTAGTGTCAGACTAGCGCCAGCATTCTCCAGGATGGCGTTAGTCACTCTGCTTTTCTAATATCATTAATGTTAGCTGATGACCAAACATAATATACAAGTGAGACTTCAATCAGTCAGTGGGGGGGACAGACGGTTAGCGTCGTGATAACAATCATGATTGAAATAAGAAGATCGTAATAGGAAAGCAGGTGTGCAGATGTCTAAGCTATTACCAATCCGATTCAAGCAAATGCTTCGAAAAAATTTATCCGATACCCAGACAAGACTGCTTTTAATACTTATGATACCCGTATTGTTTATTATACTTACTGTTGGCTTTTCTTCTTATTATACGTCTAAAGAAATACTGCAACAGGAAATAAATGAACCACAATCACAAATCCTGCAAATGAATATGCATTATATTGATGAATATATAGAGGAGTCAGATAAAATTGCAGTAAAACTGGCACTGGATAATAACATATTTCGATTTATTACGAATCCAACTACCTTTTCCTATCCAAACATTAAAGAAATTTACGATAAATTGACAACGATTACACAAAACGCTTCCTATGTACAGAGCATTTATATTTATAATACAAATAAAGATAGTTTTGTTGCGATTCCACAAGGATATAGTTCGAGCAGTGCAACATTTAATGATGCGGGATGGACAGACGTGGTAAAAGAGCTGCAAGATCAGCCAATGGTAGTAAAGTATCGTGATTTGCCAGATGGTGCCCGCTATAAAGGTTCAAATATTACATTGTTTCGAAAAATTAGCATCAAAGGGGAAGTGCAAGGGGTTGTCGCGATTAATTTAAATGAATCGGAATTATTTGCAAAGCTTAAATCATCGACGGATCCCAATTCGAACAGTATGCAGTATATTTTAGACCCTAACAACACGATTCTCTATAAGACTAGTAATCGTAATTTTGATGCAGAAACAATTGATTTTATTAATCATGAAGTCAGAGAGGGCAATCTGACGAATATCAGATATAATGACAAGGTTTTGCTGGCGAATCAAACAGAATCAGAATTTACCGGATGGAAATATGTATCTGTGGTATCACAGGAAAGTATATTAGCGAAATCGAAAACAATTCGTGACGTGGTTTTTGTTGTTTCCCTTATTGCATTAATAATTGGTGCTATTGCTATTTTCTTTATTCATTCGATTGAATTAAAGCCAATTCGAAGGTTAAAAAAATTGTTCGAAGTAGAATCGGATCAGCCCTATCAGCGGGACTTGCTGCATCTTGAGCATATTATCGATGATTTAGTAAGCGATCATGCTCAATTAGAAAGTCTGATTCGAAAAATGAAGCAAGAAGCGAAATCAAAATTTATCTACGACATATACATTGGGAAAGTAATGGCTGCATCCGAACTGAGAGAAAAATGGCAAACGTATTTTTCTGATTGGAAGAAAGACAATCTTCAAGTGCTAATGGTTTCAATTGACCATTATCCAGACTGGAAGGAAAACGTCACAAGTAATTATCGATCTGTAGTCAAAGCAGGGATGGTAAATATCTTGACGGAAGTATTAGGTTCTCACTATGAAGTGGAAGCAGTAGACATTGGCAAGGAAAAGCTGATCATTCTATTGCAGCATAAAGAAGGGAAAATTCATTTAGAAAACCACTTAAAGATAGCGCTTACCAATATTGAGAATATATTAGGATATTCGGTTTCAGTTGGGATGCATGATGGAAAAGTACCCGTTCAAGAGATCAAGACAGCGTTGAATCTAGCAGAACTGGCATTACAGTATCGTTTGTTTGATGGGTATAGCACCATTAATCGTGTATCTGAAACCGAGACAGCAGAAGACAAAGCAGACATTGCCGAAATGGATCGACTGGTCAAAGCAATTTCAATGGAAGAGCCAGTCCAATCAATTGAAAATGTGACACGCTTCTTCGATATTCTGGCAAAACGCACGATTAGTCCCGATCTTTCTTTTTATTTCATCGAACAAATTCGAAAAGAAATATTTACCCGCAATAAAGAGATGGCATCGTCTGATTTCGTAACGTTAGAGGATATTCGAACGATGCACGTCGAAGATATAGCAAAAGTATTTAAAGGCAGAATTTCAGAGAAAATTGAAAACATTCAAAAACTTCACCATTCCAAAAGGTATATCAAGTGCCGCAAGATGATTCAATATATGTCAATGCACCTCAGTGAACCGATTGGTATTCCGGAAATTGCAGAATCAGTTGGAATAAGTGTCAGTCTTGCCAGTCAATGGTTTAAAGAAGAGATGAATGATACAATTTACGGTTATTTTACGAGGTTGAAAATGGAACGAGCGCAGGAATTGCTGACGAGAAGCAATATGAAAATAGCAGATATTGCCTTAGAAGTTGGTTACCAGCATGAGAATAGCTTTATCCGCAAGTTCCGTGAATATAAAGAAATGACTCCAGGGAAATACAGAAGATTAAATGCGATGGTAGACGATAACGAGCAATAGAGGAGGATATGAACTTGGATAGAAAACGTATTGTACAGAAGCATAATCCGAAAATAAGAGGTGTCGAGTGGTTATCTCCATTGTCCATTGGGAATAGTGAATTAGGTTTTAGTGTCGATTTTACTGGATTGCAATCATTTCCCGGGCTATATGATACACCATTAGGAACACAATCCAATTGGGGATGGCATTCTACTGGTGGAAAACAGCGATTTACGGTCGCGGATATGGAGTATCAGGAATTTGATCATTACGGACATAAAGTACCATACCCGATGAAACCGGAGAAACATGCGGAAGCCTACCACTGGCATCGTCAAAATCCGCATCGTATCCAATTAGGACAACTAGGGTTTGAATTTTTGGATGATCAGGACCAGCCTATTGCTGCTAAGGACATTCATAATATTAATCAGGAACTGGATTTGTGGTCTGGTATCATTACGAGTTCATATGTTATTCACGATCACCGAGTGGAGGTGAAAACGATTTGTGCTTCACATACAGATACGATTGGTGTGCAGATTACTTCAACTTTGCTTTCAGAAGGAAAAGTTAAAGTAAAGCTAGCATTCCCTTCGCCTGATGTAGTGGATAATAATTGGTCAAAAGCAACGAAGCTGACGTGGGATAACCCTGACCGTCATCAAACAGAAGAGCTGCTTCATTCAAAGGATCGAGTAGTGTTACAACGAGTAATGGATGATGAAGACTATTTTGTCCATTGGCAGAAGAATGGAGGGGATTGTGAGCGAGTTGAACCACATCTCTTTCAGGTTACACCTCCACGATCGCAAGAGACTTATAGTTTTGCGGTTACCTTTCATTCGAAAGAAACTGCTGAGATGCTAAGCTTTGATGAGATTGCGGAACAATCGGCTGGCTATTGGGCTGATTTCTGGGAATCGGGTGCATTTGTTTCCTTTGAAGGCAGCTCGGATCAACGTGCCATGGAATTAGAGCGCAGGGTAATCCTTTCACAATATTTAACTGCCATCCATAGCAGCGGTTCTATACCCCCACAGGAAACAGGCTTAATGTATAACAGCTGGTTTGGAAAAGCGCATTTAGAAATGCACTGGTGGCATGCCGCTCATTTTCCGCTTTGGGGCAGAGCAGAACGATTAGACAGAAGTTTATCCTGGTATCAACATATTTTGCCGATTGCTAAAGACATTGCTTCACAGCAAGGTTATTTGGGGGCGAGATGGCCAAAAATGGTGGGGGTAGATGGAAAGCAAAGTCCTTCGCCAGTAGCACCAGGATTGATTTGGCAGCAGCCTCATCCAATTATGCTGGCAGAATTGCTCTATCGTGCTGATCGTGATCCGGCGATACTTGAAAAATACAAGGAAATTGTTTTTCAGACTGCAACATTTATGGCTGATTTCGCGGTATGGGATAGCGAGCAAGCATGCTATGTACTAGGACCACCACTAATTCCCGCGCAGGAATGTCATCGGATGGAGGATTCTATTAATCCACCTTATGAAGTGGAATATTGGAAATACGGATTGGAAACCGCGCTGGCCTGGGCGAATCGACTGGGCGTCACGGTAGAGGAGAAATGGCTGGAGGTTGCCAACCATTTGCAAAAGCCAAGAGAACTTGATGGTATCTACTTAGCCCATCAGGATTGTGAAGATACCTTCACTGAGAAAAATCATGATCATCCATCAATGGTAGCCGCCTACGGTATTCTGCCGGGAACGATGATTAACAAAGAATGGATGCGTAATACTTTAATGAAAGTTAAAGAAGAATGGCAATGGGAAACAGCATGGGGATGGGATTTTCCGATGTGTGCGATGACCGCAGCAAGATTAGGGGAAAGCGAGCTTGCTGTAGACTTTCTGTTATTAGATGCGATCAAAAATACCCATTTGACAAATGGTCATAATTATCAACGCAAAGGTCTGACAGCTTACCTGCCGGGAAATGGTGGCTTGCTTATCGCAATAGCTATGATGGTAGCTGGTTGGGATGGCGCCGGGAATAAAGATTATCCAGGTTTTCCTGATAATGGTCAGTGGAAAGTCGAAGCGGAAGGATTTCTTCCATATATTTAACGGAGATAGGAGGTACTGCTTTGTTTGAAGAAATTGCGGATCGACACAAATTGATTCTCGATTATCCAGCTTCATGGTGGCGCAATAAATGGCGAGAAGCACTGCCCGCCGGTAATGGTGAGATTGGAGCGGCAGTATATGGTGCAATTCATACTGAAACCATTTTATTAAATCATAGCAGGCTTTGGCATTTGGGTGAGAAAGGAAAACTTCCGGATCTAAGCCATACGTTGGAAGAAACACGCGCCATGATGGATAAAGAGGCTTTTGAAGAAGCTAACTGGCATCTGACGAACGAATTGAAGCAAACAGGCTATCATTCAACGTTACAAAGTCCCCTGCCATTGATCGATCTGACCGTCAAAATGGATAATGAACAGGGGTTTACGCAATACAGACGAGGACTGAATATGACAACTGGTGAAATTGCAGTGACATGGAAAGAAGAAAGTACGACATATGTAAGAGAGTTATTTGTTTCACATGCAGAGGATGTTGTAGTTTATCGAATAACCGCCGATCGGTCAAACGCTGTAAATGCAGAAATAGGCTTTTCTTTGCATCCTACTGATTCTGTGCATCTGAAAGATAGATACGACGAAGTTTCCGCTTCTGCTGTGATTGAATCAAAGGAACCGTTTATCTATTTTAAAGCAACCAATGATAAAGGAAATACGTATGGAGCAGTTGCTTTTGTCCAAACGAAACAAGGAACGAGCAACAGTCATGGTCAAAGCATAACCTGTCAGAATGCGGATGAGGTTGTCGTGCTGATTAAAGTGTTTGCAGATACAGATAACTATTTGGAACAGTGGCATGACCTCGGTGAACAGTTAATCACAGGACAGCATCTGTATGACGCATTATTGCAGGAACATTTAGCAGTTTATCAGCCGTTGTTTTTTTCCTCTGATTTTACACTAAGCACGCAAAACACCCATGAGTCAAATGAAGCATTGCTATTACAAGCTTATCAACAGGAAGCGCCACAGAAGCTTTATGAAAAACTGTGGGCCTATGGCCGTTATTTATTTATATCTGGTACGAGTGAAAGTGGTCAGCCATTCTCGATGTATGGTCTCTGGCATGGTGATTATCGCTTAATGTGGAGTCATCGAATGGCGAATGAAAATATTCAGATGATGTATTGGCATGTTAATGTTGGTGGGTTAACTGGATATAACCAAGCGCTTGCCGATTACTATCTGCGTTTGATCGATGACTTTCGTGATAATGCGAAAAAATTGTATGGCTGTCGAGGTATTTATATCCCTGCAGGCACGACACCTGATATTGGGACTCCAAACCAGATTTTACCAGTCATTATGAACTGGACAGCAGGAGCTGGCTGGTTAGCGCAGCATTTTTACCAATACTATCAGTTCAGTGGTGATGAGGTCTTTTTTAAGGATAAAGCATTACCATTTATGAAAGAAGTAGCGCTATTTTATCAAGATTTTCTGGTTGTAGAAGATGGTTATTATCGCTATTATCCTTCTGTTTCACCGGAGAATACACCTGCTAATTTTATGCCGGATACGAGTGAGCCAGTAGCTCACCCTATGCCGACTGCGATGAATGCAACGATGGACTTTGCTGTGCTGAAAGAATTGTTAACAAATTTAGTGACGGCGTGTCAGGAGATGGATGTCTACCGAGATGAGTTACCGATTTGGAAGGAAATGTTGGAAAGAATACCTCCTTATCTATTTACTGAAACGGGAGCCATTCGTGAATGGATGGATGACAGATTTGAAGAAAACGAACAGCATCGTCATCTTTCCCATCTGTATCCTATTTTTCCGGGATATGAACAGGGAACGGACTTATTTCAAGCCGGTCGCCAAGCAGTACAAAATCGTAAGCTGGGAGCGCAGACAGGCTGGTCGTTTGCTCATATGGCTTGTATATATGCAAGGCTTGAGGAGTCAGAACATGCTTTGAAAAGCCTGGAGCATTTGATGCGCTCTTGTTTGTTGCCTAATTTATATACGCTTCATAATGATTGGCGTGAAATGGGACTGACAATGGATATAAATACTGCACCGGTTCAAATGGATGCGAATCTCGGCGTTGTTAACGCGATACAAGAAATGTTACTATTTGTTTCTCAACATACAATTAAGCTATTACCCGCATTGCCAGTGACATGGGAATGCGGAAAAGTGACAGATTTTCATTTCTGTACAGGTACATGCAGTTTTCAGTGGAATCAAAGGGAACGTCATTTCTCTGTTTCCATCACCGCTACGAGACCAACAGATATCCAGGTGGTTATGCCTGATTTTGCAGATCGTTTTGAGTGGACGGATGGAGCTACCATTACTGCTAGTGGTCAACAGATGCTCCATGTGAATTTATCACAAGGACAAACGATTCATATTTTTTCGAGATAAGTGAGGGGATGTTTATGCAACCGGCAGGTTTGATGGGCCGTTTTTATGTGATGGCAGAATGGATTGCCCGGTTTGCCTTTTCTAATTTGATCTGGCTGGCACTCAATATTCCGATATTGTTTCTGTTCGTCAATTTATTGTTAGCAGAAAAAATGGAAGTAATCGTAACGCTTATTGTTTTGCTGTTATTAAGTATGCCTTATCTTTTCATTCCTTCAACGACTGCGTTAAGTACTGTTGTAAAAGGATTTCTTGCAAAGGAAGAGTTTCATCTTGTGAAGGATTTTATCTGGGCATACAGACAGAATTATAAAAAAAGTATGAGAATAGGCTGGATGTTGGCTGTGGCTTTAGGTATTTTACTTGTTGATTTCTGGTATGCTGCCGCTTATCAGCATCAGATGCTAAGCAGTATTTTTCTTTTGATCGCCTTTATCGGTTTTATTTATACGTTGTATGTTTGTGTACTCGTTCCAACCTTTGATGCGAAGATTTTCACTGCTGCTGCACGCATTATGACAGCTCATCCGATTTTATCGCTTTCGATTGGAATCATCAGCTTTGTGTATGTGTACGTCATTTTTCAATGGTTACCGGTTTTGTTATTGTTTTTTTGTACATCTCCTATTATTTTTTTAGTGCTTTTAGTGGTCATGAAGCATGAGTAGTACGAAGCTGATTTATAATACGGATTAGAAACAGACTGGAACGTTTTTGTTCTGAGGTGAAAAAGTAAAACAGTGCAGTCACTGCAGTAATTATATTGAATATGAAGCTGAGTTCCTAAATGTGGATTGTCAAAGGGTGCATTGAAGATGGTTATTTTGGTGTATTTTATCTTTTAAACTAATATACGGAAATGTGATTCGCGTCCTGTGGGGACGGCTTTAGCCGTGCCCCGCAGGACGCGAAGTGGTATCCCTGCACATGAAACATTTCAAAACACCACTAAGCTGCTAGCATTACATAATCGTATCATAAGTAATTTTTTTACATTTGATCACGGTGCTAACCGTCTGTAAGACTCCCATTTCACGCTTCGAGTATCACAAAAAAGCTAAGTGGGAGCTAACAGCCGCTAACACCCTGATAAGTTTCGCTGATGATCAGTGGGGGTCAAAAACTCCCACTTTATTACTTATATAAAAACGTGGTATGTATATGATCTAAGAATTCGTCTGATGACAGGCCGCGTACTTCACGTTGAAATAAGTAGGAATCACTTGAAAAAGCTAATAATACCATATCCGCTCTAAATGTACTGTTATCAACTCTAAATTCCGATTGATTCATCTCATCAAAGAGTCCGACCATTACTTGGTGTAATTCGTTATACAATGGACTTGTGATGATATGACGGTTACTTGTGCTCGATTTCTCGACACCTTTTAGTAAGGAAGCTTTGCTTTCTTTAAAACGGATAAATAATGGAAGTACTCCTTTAAATCGATAGCTGGCCAATTCATGCTGGTGTGATGCTAAATACAGATGAACTTCTTCCAAAAAACCACAAAAATTGTCTTTAATTAGATCAAGACACACTTCACCTTTATTATTATATCTACGATAGAGTGTACCGGCGCCAATTCCGGCTTCTTTAGCAATTTGATTCATGCTTACTTTTTCTATATTATGTTGGGAAAAAAGGCGATAGGCTACTTCTAAGATTCGATGACGATTCTCAGCAGCATCTCGTCGTTCCTTTCTGTAGTTGTCATTGCTAATCATTTGATCACCTCTAAAATACAATACATTGTCGTCTAATAATTGTGATAGACGTATCCATTAATTGTAATGGAGAATTCCTAAACCTTCAATTTACAACTAATCCTAAGAAAAGATAAATGAGTTTTTGGCTTTTTATTTCTTCCTTTATTCAAAGTTTAAATGGTCAGGAACAGGAATGTCGGGATCTACAGAAAGAGTGTTTATATAAGTATTCGTATAGGCATCTCGAAATTGGCTTGGTGTCATTCCTTCGTAATTCTTAAATAATTTCATAAAGTACTTATCTTCCTTGAAGTTTAATTGATAGGATATCTCCTTAATTGTCTTATTAGTTGTACATAGTAATTCTTTCGCTTTGTTCAGTTTTATCGTATTGATATATTTGATCGTACTCATGCCGATATTCTTTTTAAAAACCCTTGTTAAATGATCTGCATTCATTGAAAAAGTATCAGCAACATCTTTTACATGTATATCCTCGTAGATATTTACACGAATCCACTCGAGGATTTGGTTAAATTTATGTGTGTTTTCATACTGATCTGTATACGATTGCAAAAAACGTTTACTGAATTGTTCGGTAAGTTCAATAAGCATTTCAGTTACGAGATAATCTACTGCATAGGTACTGTAATAAGAATTATTAGCTATATCTAATATTTGATTCATTAATATAAATGGCTTATTTGTATATTTTAACGAAAAAAAATCAGGAAGAAACGATGCATTATTAATGGACTCTCTATGATGATCGATAAGAGACCCTATTAGGTGATTAATAAACTTGTCTGTTGGATACCTGTCTGTCTCTGATCGTGGAAAAAAATGCAACCAGAAAAAACTAGCCTCATTTTCAGAAGGATGATAGCCAAAATATTGTAATCCAGGTGGTATCAGTAATACGTCACCGTGCTGTAATTCAAATTGTTTATCTTCTATTTGAATAAATATAGATTTATGAACTCCGATGATAATTTCAAAATCTTTAGTTAGTTTCATTTCCTTATGTTTCCAGCCATGATTACTAACAAATTGGCCTGATTTGAAATAGGCAACAGGCCTTTCAATGTTAATTTTCCAGAGCATATCCATGTAAACATAACCTCCAAACTGAAAAAAGTAGTTTTGATCACGGTGCTAACCGTCTGTAAGATTCCCACTTCAAGCTACGAGTACTACGACGAAGCTAAGTGGGAGTAGATAGACGCTAACGCCCTGATAATTTCTGCTAATGATCAGTGGGGGCAAAAACCCCCACTGATCAAAGTCTAACTTTATTAACCATAAGTCGTTTTTTTCCACCATGTGATAGCCTGATTTGATAGTATACTAATATATATTGATTAATCAAGTATAATACTTTGGCAATAGACTGGTTAATAAAATAGGATTTAACTTTATCTAAAACTAAATTCAGCTCAATTATCGGAAAAAGCCACCAAAACTACAAAAATGACTGTTTTCATCACGAAGAACAGCGCTTACAATATGTATATCAAGTTAACGAATCGTTAGCTTCATAATACGTATTATGTCTAAGTTAGTTTTTTGAATCAAAAGAAAACGTTTTCTGACATCATGAAAATTGGAGGCTTACATCATGGAAAATAAAAACATGCTGTCGGATAAAGTACCTTTTCATCGACGGATCAGTTACTCATTGACGGACACAGGAGGGAATCTTCTTTATTGTATTATTACAGGTTATTTACTATATTTTTATACCGATGTTTTTGGTTTATCGGTTGGAGTTGCAGGAACCTTGCTATTGTTAACTCGCCTTATAGATGCAATTGATGCACCAATATGGGGGTTTATCATTGATCATACGAAGTCTAAATACGGTCAAAGCAGACCTTATTTCTTATGGTTATGTGTTCCATTTGCTTTTTTTACAGTATTAACGTTTACAACTCCTGACCTTGATGGAACATGGAAAATTGTTTATGCTGCAGCAACATATATTTTGGCAGGTATTTGTTACACCGGTATTTCTACGCCTATCACAGCAATTCTTCCTAACCTGTCAAGAGATCCGAATGAACGTGTTATATTAAATTCTTTTCGTATGGTTGGTGGCAATATAGGGAATTTTGCAGCAGTAACATTTACTCTGCCTCTAGTTGCATATTTTGGAGGAGGAAATGAACAAAAGGGTTTCACAATTACTGTGGCTCTAGCTGCTGTGATTGCAATTATAATGTTTCTTATTGCCTTCTCGGATTTAAGAGAAATAAATACCACCAAAATAAAGAAATTGCCAATGAAACAAAGTATCAAGGCAGTAAAAGGAAATTGGCCATGGGTACTAGTTGTGGCAGCTAATTTGATTTTTTGGATAGCGCTAACAGTACGTACCTCTACGCTTGTATACTATTTTGAATATAATATTGGCGATAAAGGACTCGTTCCATTGATTAATGGTATTTCTGTTATTCAAGTATTAGGTATGATGGTCATTCCGTTTATAGTGAAGTTTAGTAACAAATATACAACAACTATCCTTGGTTTTGCACTAGCAGCAATAGGTCAAGTTATCATGTTTACTGGTGGAGAAGTATTGAGCATTATTATTATAGGTTGGATTATAGGTAATATTGGTTCAGGTATTGCTTGCTCTATGCCATTTGCGATGCTGTCAGACACAGTAGATTATGGAGAATGGAAAACCGGTCTTCGTGCAAGCGGATTTCTAACAGCAATTGGAAGTGCCTTTTGTATAAAAGCGGGTTCAGGGTTGGGCGGCTTTATTCCTTCCCTTATCCTGAATGCGGTAGGTTATGTCCCGAATGAAGTACAAACAGAAGCTTCATTATTAGGTATTCAGTTTATTTTTATTTGGTTGCCCGCTATTATTTTTGCACTAGGAGTTATTCCAATGATATTCTACCGCCCTTATGAAAAACAAGAAGACAAAATAAGACAGTATTTAACCGCTAATCAGACAAGCTAACAGAAAAAAGAGAGGATGTTTATTTTGACGGAGCAACATGTGTCTCAACATAGTGTAAACATAACAGATAAATTTTGGTCTCATTATATAGAAACGGTTAGAACAGAAATGATACCTTATCAATGGAAAGTACTTAATGATCAAGCAGACATTACTATTGAAAAAGAGCGAAATGACGAAACGATACCATCTGAAAAAAGTCACGCAATTGAAAATTTTAAAATTGCAGCAGGACTGGAAGAAGGCAACCATTATGGATGGGTGTTTCAAGACAGTGATGTGTACAAATGGCTGGAAGCAGTTGCGTATTCTTTACAATATAAATATGATGAGAAATTAAAAGAGCTGGCTGACAGTGTTATCGATTTATTAGAACGTGCACAAGAAAAAGACGGCTATTTAAATACCTATTTCTCCATAGAGGAACCAGAAAGAAGATTTAAGATGTTAGCGGAGAGTCATGAATTATATTGTGCAGGTCACTATATTGAAGCTGCTATTGCCTACTACAAGGCAACAAACAATGAGAAAGCATTACGTATCGCGTGTCGTTTAGCATACTGTATTGATAATCATTTTGGTTATGAAGAAGGCAAAATAAAAGGCTACGATGGCCATGAAGAAATTGAAATTGCCTTAGCAAAATTATATGAGGTAACAGGGGAAGAGAACTATTTGCAACTAAGTCAGTTCTTTCTGTATGAACGTGGTCAAGATACTACTTTTTTTGCCAAACAAAAAGAGGAAGACAACAGCGAAAGACCAGTTATTGAAGGAATGAGTAAGTTTCCGCTGAGCTATTATCAAGCGCATAAGCCAATCTTAGAACAAGATACGGCAGAAGGACATGCGGTAAGGCTTGTTTATATGTGTACGGCGATGGCAGATCTAGCTCATTTAAGTAATGATGATGAAATGTTAACAGCTTGCAGAAGACTCTGGAATAACATCGTAGAAAAAAGAATGTATATTACAGGTGGCATTGGCTCAACAGTCAATGGGGAAGCTTTTACAGCTGATTATGATTTGCCTAATGATACGATGTATTGTGAAACATGTGCGTCAGTAGGACTTATCTTTTTTGCATATAATATGTTAAAAAATGAAGCAAATGGGCGATATGCAGATACATTAGAACGAGCACTTTACAATTCTGTAATAAGTGGTATGGCATTAGATGGCAAACATTTCTTTTATGTAAATCCGTTAGAAGTAAAACCGGAATACAGCGAAAAAGATCCTGGCAAGAGCCATGTCAAAGTGACACGTCCGGAATGGTTTGGCTGTGCTTGTTGTCCACCGAACCTGGCAAGATTATTAACGTCGTTGAATAAATACATTTATACTATTCATGACGATGTGATATACACTAATTTATATATAACGAATAATACAACCTTTGAAATAAATCAAAACCCGATAAAAATAGATCAAAAAACTAATTATCCATGGGATGGAATGAATATATTTACAATTGATACAATTAAGGAAACTGAATTTGGTTTAGCCTTAAGAATCCCATACTGGTCGAAGACAAGCAATATTTATGTGAATGGACAAAAATGGGAAGGTAACTTGGAAAACGGGTATGTCATCCTGCATAGAAGCTGGAAGAACGGAGATGAAGTCACGGTTGAATTAGATATGACCATTCAGAAGTGGACAGCGAATCCAAAAGTGAGGTCTAATCAGCATAAGGTAGCCATTCAAAGAGGTCCTATCATTTATTGTGCGGAAGAAGTCGATAATGGCAAAGACTTACATTTGTTGAGGATCCCCAAGGACAGTAATTTCGATTATCATTTTGCTCCTGAGGTATTGGGAGGAGTTGGGGTAATAAAAGTAAACGGTCTGAGAAAGGCATACTCCAGTGATTGGGATCATCAATTATATCGAATAGATGAACAAGAAACATTTGAATCAGATTTAATTACACTTGTTCCATACTTTTGTTGGGCAAATCGGACACCAGGTGAGATGTTAGTCTGGCTGTCAAAATAATGAGAAAAGATAGATGAAATTGTAGCACATAATTATTACCTCCGAGGAGAATCTAAATATGACTTTTCCAAAGGAGGGCTACAATATGCAAAATCAAAATCAAACGCAAAATGGAATGCAAATGCCACAAGACTTGATGAATCAAACAGCTACTCATAATCATGGTGCACATGAGTTATTTGATGCACATGAAGTGATTGGTTGTCTGATTGGTGCAATTGAACAGTATCAATTATATGATCAAAATATTCAATGCCAAGAGCTAAAGGGTATTCTTCAGCGTCAGACATCGTTTATGTTGCAAATGTATAATACGATTGTGGATACCTTTCAATCTGGACAGGATCCGCAAGTACCAACACAGCAATACAAGATGCAACAAAGTAACGAGGTTACTTATGGGGTGAAGGCAGGTCAACCGAAACAGCCGAAAATGGCAGTCAATCAATTAACAGATGAATGCTATTCTTCGTTTATGTTAGGACAAATTAAAGCAGCATCCTCTGGATTTACGACTGCAGCTGCTGAAATGAACCATCCGGTATTGCGAAGAATACTGGCAGACAGTATTCCGAACCTGATCGAGATGAGCTATGAGTTATTCTTGTACCAAAACAAAAATGGCTATTACCAGATTCCACAGTTAAAAGAGCAAGATATGAATATTATGGTGCAAGCGTATGCGAAAGCACCACAGCAAAACATGCACTAAACAGAATTAAAAAAGAGGGTTACTCATTGAGTATCCCTCTTTCCTTTAAGTTAAGCTAGCATTGGATAGGGATTTTTTATCTTTTTTACCATGCATCACAAAATAAAGCGGCAGAGTAAGGAGGACAAGTATTCCCAAAATAATGTACAAGTATTGGTAACCAGTAAACGGGATGATAATGCCCAGTAAGTAAGGACCGAAACCCAAGCCGGCATCCAGCGCTATAAAATACGTAGAAGTTGCTAAGCCAATCTGTTGAGGAGTCGTGGATTTGACCGCAATTGCCTGTGTAACAGATTGCATATTACCAAATCCTAAGCCAATCAATACTCCTGAGAATAATAGCATAAAACTGTTTTGTGCTGTACTTAACAACAACAAGCCAATGCCGAACAGGAGAAATGCAGGATACATGACGGCATTTGCCCCTTTTTCATCCATTAAACGTCCAGTGAAAGGACGAGAGACCAAAATAGCTACCGCATAAAATACGAAAAACAGACTGGCTGCATTGACCAAGTCAATTTCGATTGCATAAAAATTAATAAACGAAAGAATACTGGCATAACAAAAGGAAACAATCAGGACAATCGCTGCGATCGGTAATGCTTTTATTTCAATTAATTGCGATAAAGATAATTTCTTCGTTTCTTTCGTTGTTGTTTCTTTTTTGACTTCCGGAATATGAAGGAATAGCGAAAGCAAAAAGCTAATAATTCCTAATACGAGACAGAAACGGAATATCATTTGAAAACTGGTATGATGACTCATATATAAACCGATAAACGGACCAATTGCCGTAGCGAGCGTGATACTCATACTGTAGTAACTGATTCCTTCGCCTTTTCGTTTGGAAGGAATGACTTCTGCCACAATGGTACCTGTTGCAGTACTTGCCATACCTAATGCGATCCCATGCAAAAAGCGTGTTACCAGCAGGAAGACAATCCCTAATTGTACAAAATAAAATGCGGAAGTGATAATAAAAAATAGTAATCCACCATAGAGCATCTTTTTATTTCCCACGGTAGAAATCATCCGGCCAATAAAGAGACGCCCGATGAGGGTACCAACAATGAATATGCCAGTGACAAGGCCTGCCTGACTTTCGCTGACGCCAAAAGCATCGACAGCATATACCGTCATGGTTACTAGTAATAAATAAAACACCAAATATAAGAAAAAATTGGCACTGGATACAAATAAAAAATCTTTCGTCCAAAGCTTTTCTTGCTGCTTCATGAAACCATTCTCCTTACTTTGTTAAGTTTTTTCTTATTTCCTTGAAGATTCTCATCGTTTCTACTTGATCTTCTTCTGATATCCCAGCTAAAATTTCTTTTTCAAATTGATCGATTGATTGTCGCACTTTTAGATACACGTGGTTCCCGTAGTCCGTAACCATCATTTTTTTTTCGCGTTTGTCATTTCCTTGCCGGTGGGTTACTAATCCTAAGGCTTCTAGGCGGCTCATCGTACGGGTAATCGTAGGTTTCTCCACTCCTTGGTAGGTGGATATCTCGACATTTGTACTTGGCCCGAAATTGGATAAGTAATAAAGGATAATCCATTGCGCCCGGTGTAAGTCATGCTGTTGCAACAGATCATTTAATTTCTTCTCGAATGGTCTGTATAACAATATCAACTGGTAAAAAAACGTATGTGGTTCTTGCATTTTTCCATCTCCTTCCTGCTATGCAGGGTAAATAGTTAGCTAGGGTAACTATTTAATTTTAGCAGTAGATGCAGGATGCTGTCCAGTATTCCTTCTTACATAAAATTTCAAATAAGAAAAAGGAGCCAAAAGTGGGAGCAGTTAGCAGAGATTTGTATCGTTTAGCGATAAAGGGACCAAAAGTGGGGTGTAGTCAGCAGAGATTTGTATCGTTTAGCGATAAAGGGACCAAAAGTGGGGTGTAGTCAGCAGAGATTTGTATCGTTTAGCGATAAAGGAGCCAAAAGTGGGAGCAGTTAGCAGAGATTTGTATCGTTTAGCGATAAAGGGACCAAAAGTGGGGTGTAGTCAGCAGAGATTTGTATCGTTTAGCGATAAAGGGACCAAAAGTGGGGTGTAGTCAGCAGAGATTTGTATCGTTTAGCGATAAAGGAGCCAAAAGTGGGAGCAGTTAGCAGAGATTTGTATCGTTTAGCGATAAAGGGACCAAAAGTGGGGTGTAGTCAGCAGAGATTTGTATCGATTAGCGATAAAGGAACCAAAAGTGGGAGCCAGTCAGCAGAGATTTGTATCGTTTAGTGAGAAAGGGACCAAAAGTGGGAGCAGTTAGCAGAGATTTGTAGAGTTTAAAAAGAAAGAAGACAAATGATGGTGGATTCCGGCTGGTTTTGTCTCCTTGAAGAGTCTGTACCATTGCCAGGGCCCAAACATAGACTATCGCGGGGAGAAACGTTGTCCCTAGCACATGAATCAATTCAAAATGACCGCTATGTGTCACTTTACATAATCCATCTTACAGCTAGTTGTATAATTATTTATGGTAAGGACCGGGCGCGGGGTTATGCCCGGTTTTCCTTACGTTTACGTGAATGGAATAGTTATATCATGTCTATCGGACAAAAAGCCATGCATAATAGCTTGAAATGATCAATAGCAGCATAGCTGGAAATTATCTTTATCACGGCGCTGAACGTCCGTAATACCCCCCTGATTGAAGTCTCACTTGATATTATTCCAATTACTCAATAGACATATTTTTTCCTTTATCTACAATTTAACTAAAATTCGGCCTCTAATATTACCTTTTAGAATGGAGGTAAGGTTAGCCGGTAATTCTGACAGCGGTATTTCCTTTTCTACAATCTCATCTAAATTGTCCAGCTTGAGATCGGTTGAAAGTCGTTGCCAAACTTTCTTGCGCATCTCCATCGGGCAGTTGACAGAGTCAATTCCTAACAAATTAATCCCTCTTAAAATGAAAGGGAAGACGGTTGTCGGTACTTGCACACCTGCTGTTAAGCCACTAACGGCTACGGAACCATTGTATTGCACTTTACTTAAAACAGATGCAAGCGGTTCTCCTCCTACTGGATCAATCACTCCGGCCCACTGTTCTTTATCAAGCGGTTTTACCTGTCCGTCGTAAACGTCTTCCCGACTGATAATTTCTTTGGCACCAAGTGATCGTAAATATTCTTTTTCTGATTGTTTGCCCGTACTTGCTACAACATGATAGCCCTTTTTGGCAAGCATGGCGACTGCTAAACTGCCGACACCACCGGTTGCACCTGTTACAAGTACTTTTCCTTTCTGAGGAATCAGGCCGTTATCTTCTAGTCTATTTACAGATAAAGCTGCTGTAAAACCGGCTGTACCGTAAATCATTGCTTCTTTCACTGATAATCCTTGAGGAAGTGGCACGATCCACTCAGCTGGAATACGAGCATATTCACTATAACCACCATTATGTGCGACACCAATGTCATAGCTGGTTGCAATGACTTGATCGCCTTCACGAAAACGGTCGGTATTAGAGGATACAACTGTTCCAGCTAAATCAATCCCAGGAACAAGCGGATAGGAACTGGCTACCTTACCGTTCTCACTGCTTGCTAAGGCATCTTTATAATTTACACTGGAATAGGCGACCTTAATTAAGACATCACCATCTGATAAATCGTCCAATATCAAGTTTTGAATATTTGTACTGAACGTCGCATCTGTTTTGTTCACGACGAATGCTTCAAAAGTTTCATTCATGTTAATAGCTCCTTTCATGTTCATTCAATTCCCTAGATTATTCATTCTTAATCATTGTAATCTCTATCGTGATAAGATATAAAGTAATCTGACTCGGATAGATATAACAAACAATATAGATATAATGACCTGTTTATCCCCGTACCTACGTCCTATACAATTTTTGCAAGATGCGGACTTGCCAGATTAGTTGTCATCGTTTTTCCCCTTGTGACACCTGGTGTTGAAACAATTAAGACATTATTGCAAAAAAGTTCTATAGACAATAATGAAAAATTCTTGCTACGCTTAAAAAGGAGATCAAGTTATCCTGCAGCCGAAATTTGTATGCGTTTTCATTAAAGGTGGGAGGTGACGAATTTACATTCTGCTGTAAAATACTTATCTCATAAAAATAGACGGCCATGTCACACACTTCACCAAGATCAAACCTACAGGCCTTATGGAGAAGGAGTGTCCAAGCTTGAAGAATAAAAAGAAGCCAAAACATGTACTTATACTTGTTGCAATTTTTAGTTTAGTTTTTGCAAATTTTTCTGCTATTTCTACAGTTAAAGCTGCTGAAATTCCCGATGTAGAAGGGTTCCAGGGCGTGTATTACACGGATTTCGGTGATAGTGGGGAAGTAACCCCGGATAACTGGGGCTTTACAACTGCTGCAGCGACCCTCTCAACAAATACGGAAGATGTAGCGGGCAATGAAACAGATAAGCTTCAATTCGATATTGTGGATCAATCTGGTGGAAGAGTTGCTACTAAGTCCTTAGACACTAATGTTATGGGTGAAAAAGTGTTAGTGACTTTTGATTGGTATCCAGGAAAAAGTAATGATAAGGGTGAGCACTTATATGAAAATGGTGGGGAATTCCGAATCCTGGATGGTGCAGGTAATACAGTCTTTACCATAAATAGTACAAATAAAGAACCTATTACGTATTATGCGGGAGATCAGGAACAGACAGCTACATCCTTTACTGATCAAGAAACATGGTATCATGCTGCGGTGACGTTCGATCTTGCTTCCAATAATGTGTCACTTGATATGGAGAATCAGGCTACAGGCGTAAAGGAAAGCTATCAATCTACTTTAGATGAGGTGGATTTTGACGGTAATGTCTCCACTTTACGTCTTGTTGGCGTTCGTACTTCAGGAAATAATCATACATGGACCACATACTTAGATAATGTAGGTATCTATCATGTACCGATAAATGATAATACAATTACCAACGTACCGTCTTTACCATATGAACGAGTATATGTTGGGGACACTAGTGCTGATATTGATTCAATAGGATTACCAGAAACAGTAGACGTTGCACTTGCTGATCATAGTACAACAGAGGCCGCGATAAGTGAATGGCAGCCGGTAGGGAAAGAATGGGATCCAGAGCAATCGGGGGTCTATGAGTTTTCTGGAACGATTGCTGATTCTGCAGAAATCGATAATGCTTTTGACCGGAAAGCGACCGTTTATGTCTATAATCGTTTGACTCCGCCAGATACAAACCGTGCTACAGAGTGGCTGGATCGCGGAGCGGTAGCATTGGAAACGGATGATGGTATCTTTTTGTCATGGAGGTTATTGGTCGACGAATATGATAAAGACGTCAAATTCCGTGTCTACCGTAATGGCAAAAGACTTAATCATGACCTTTTGTCTGTAACGAATTTTACGGATAAACATGGTTCTGCAGATGATCACTATTCGATTGTAACGTATGCCAATGGAGAAATAATGGAGCGAACTAAAGTAAGCGTGGAGGAAAATAATTATCTATCCCTACCATTACAAAAACCAGAAGGTGGTACTACGGCAACTGGTGATTATACGTATAGTGCTAATGATGCCAGTGTTGGTGATCTCGATGGTGACGGTGAATATGAGGTCATTCTGAAATGGCGTCCATCGAATGCGATGACAGCATTAGAAGATGTAATTACTGGTCCAACGATTTTCGATGCTTATGAGTTAGATGGTACTTTATTATGGCGAATGAATATGGGGATGAATTTAACTTCCGGTCCACAATATCATCAGTTTGTTGTAGCTGATATGAACAGTGATGGCAAGTCTGAGTTTTTAATCAAGTCTGCCGATGCTACTACAACTTATGGCGCAACAGATGGTAAATATGACAGTTCGAAAAAAGTCAGTGTGATAGGAAATGAAGAAGATAATGGCAAATGGATCAATGAAGGCGGCCATGTGGTGGATGGTCCCGAATATATTTCTGTATTTGCCGGTGATACTGGTAAGGAAATAGATACGATTGATTTCGCCTTCCCAGTAGAGAAAGAAGAAGGAGATCATGGTGCATCGTGGGGAGATACTTTCTATAATCGATCGGATCGTTTCCTTTCAGGTGTAGCATATATTGATGGCAAAAAACCGAGTGCGATTTATGGGCGCGGTTATTATGAGCGTACTGCTTTTGCCGCGTATAGTCTGGAGAATGGTGAGCTCATCGAAGACTGGACTTTTGATTCTGATGAAGCCGGCAGAGGAGCAAGCTTAGGTAATCACAACCTGGCAACCGGTGATGTCGACAATGATGGTTTTGATGAAATTGTAGCTGGATCCTTAACACTTGATCATGATGGTTCGATTTTGTATGCGATGGATGGCGATATGGGTCGTGTCCAGGGATCGCATGGGGATGCACTGCATGTAGGTGCTTTCGATCCGAATCGTGAAGGACTGCATGTCTTTGGAGTTCGCGAATCCTCTGAAGTCGCATCATTGGAATATCATGATGGGGCAACAGGTGAAAGTTTACAAGCCTATTATGCGTTTAAAGATGCTGGACGTGGTGTAGCAGGTAATATTACCTCAAGTCCTGGCTATGAAATCTGGGGTGCCGGTGGTGGTACTGTTGAAACTGGCGGTGGTGTTTACAACGTCAATGGCGATGTTGTGACAAACAGCTTCCGTGATATCGGTTTACCGGTGAACTTTGTCAGCTATTGGGATGGCGATTTGTTAAACGAGATGCTGGATGGTACAACCATTTCTAAATATGATGAGTCAGCGAATCAAGTTAATGTTCTGGAAAGCTTTGAAGGCGTGATCAGCAATAACGGAACAAAAGCAAATCCTACCTTGCAAGCAGATATTCTCGGTGACTGGCGTGAGGAAGCAATTTATCCAACGGAAGACAGTACGGAATTAAGAATATTCACCACGTCTATTCCGACTGACTATAGATTGCCGACTTTAATGCATGATTCGGTCTATCGTATGGGGATTGCATGGCAAAATACGACTTACAACCAACCGCCGCATTTAGGATATTATTTAGGTGAAGATATTCGTGATCAGGTATTGAATGGAGAACTGGATTTTCCAGAGGTAGATTATACGCCAAGTTTGCAAGCGATAGAGCATGCCGTATCGATCTCAGCCGATAATCCAGGTCACAAAATTTTATCTCTGAAACTGAAACAAGCTGAACATCAACTTGCTAAAGATCACCCTAGATTGGCGATTTGGCATATGAATCAATTTATTAAGCATCTAGAGAAAAGTAATTTAGCAGATAAACAAGTTTCATCATTAACCGCTGATGCGCAAGACTTAATTGCACAGTGGAGTGAATAAGAGATAGAAAAGCTTGGAGTTTTGCTCCAAGCTTTTCTATCTGTGTACGGATAAAAAGAAAAGGAGGTAGCTCTGAGCTAGGTACAAATCGAGACCTGGGGCTAATGCACATAGCCGTCAAGCTAAGGAAAAGAGAAAAGAGTGCTTAAACTGTCTTACATGTTCGGCCTATCATATAATCCATTCTTATGGACAGTTGAAAAGGGAAAGGTCAAAAGTTGTCTATAAGAATCAAAAATATGACCTCTCAAGGATATCAAAAGGACTCCTGTGGTCAAACATCCGATTTCTTTCAGGAACAGCTATTATAAATGATTTCTTACACTCAACTCACAAAAAATCACTGCACACAGATAACTTGTATTCATTACGGTAACGTATTCACTTTTCTTTTTAAAAGCATTACCTTAACTTGACGGCGATGGACTAATGCATGGGAGAGAAAGGCACTTAAAGCGGAGGAGTAGATTAGTAGTTTTGTCCCCAAAACCTTTTGTGTGGAGACTCCGTACTTATCCATTTAAATTAGATACGACACAAATCTTCACATTCCGAGATTTGCATCGTACCCAATATTAAGCCTTTTGAGATTGATTCCATTCTTCTCTCAGTATTGAATAGATTTTGAGGTTGCTATGCTTGCCATTTTTATAAATAGCATGTCGCAGGTTGCCTTCACAGGTCATTCCTGATTTCTCCATAACGCGGGCGGAGGCGATATTTTCTTCCAGACAACGAGCTTGAATCCGTTCTAATTTCATTGCAGAAAATCCGAAGCGGACTAATTCCCTAACTGCTTCCGTAACAATGCCTTTGCCCCAGTATTCCGGGGTGATAACATAACCAATTTCAGCTGTGAATTGAGCGGGATCCCATGTAACGAAATCAACTGTGCCGATGAATTCTCCTGTCGCTTTATATTCGATACCCCAAGGTGCGATGTTACCTTTTTCGTATTGTTCCAGGATGAATTGGACAAATGCAGTTGTCTCATGGAGTGACTCGTGCGAATTCCAAGTGACATAGCGGGATACTTTATCTTGGGAAGCATAATGATAAATTGCTTCGATATCTGTTCGTTTGACTTTACGAAGCCGTAGTCTATTTGTTTCTAGCAATGGAAGGTTTCCGTAAATATCTGCTATTTTCATAGAGTTTTCATCCTTTCTTACGCAATATAATTAACAAAAAATATAACGGTAATCATGGCTGTCGTCAAGCTGTTTTTAATTGCATTCAGCTTTATAAACGTATATGGTAGAACTAATTAAAAAATGGAGGAGGCGTGGCATGACTGGTTATGGTCAGCTTTATGAAGTGAATGGAAGATACGTGCTAGCGTTTCAGCGAGAGTTGTCATGCTCAGCAGAGAAAGCATTTGAAGTGATGACGACTCCGGCTTACTTTACAAAATGGTATCCTTTTGCTACTGGAGAAATGGAATTGGCTGTTGGAGGTAAGTTGTATTTTGATGATGGGGAAGGATCGCAATACGAAGGTGAGGTTCTGGAATACGAGCGTCCTCACACGTTTGTTTTTCAGGAAGTAGATGATCTGGTCGAAATGAAAGTAACACCAGAAAAGACTGGCAGTCAATTTACCTTCAAGCACACGTTTGATGACAAAAAGTTAGCGCAATTCATTGCTGCTGGCTGGCATCGCTGCCTAGATGCATTCGGTCAAATGGCGGAAGGAAAAGAAGTCGATTGGCCGGATAATGCAGAAGAATTAAGAGCTTATTATCAAAAGGCATTTAAATAACAAAGACTTGGGTAATGCCCAAGTCTTTTATCGTCTATCTCGCTGAAATAATTCCAATCACCTGCCTGATTTTGCTCCATGACAGTCCAGCTCTTCGTTTTTTCTTTCCTCGAGAGTAAAATTCGACAATCGTTGCTTTGGGCAGACTTTTTAACTATTGTCTACCGTGGTGTGATTTTGTCCGTGCTTTAGTTCTGTTCATCTAAACGTTCAGCCTCTACGTTTGATACAATCCAATGATCATCTTCCCAAGATAAATGAAATATTTTTTTAATCGGACCAGTTGATTCATTATTCTGTTCCTGACTGATAATATAGTGTTGCTCTGCTTCCTGTGTTAACGTAAATGCTTTGTCTGGATTTAAAAATAAAGGAGACCCTTGTGATTTGAAATAAAGACTATTATCTTTCGTTGTAATATAGCGATTAATGAGTTGGTTGGTGTAGTCGGATGAGAGGTACTCTTGTAAGTGATGCTGGATTTTCTCTTTTGTATCAAAGTTCTGTAAAAAGTTCTGTTCATCTGTGTCATCCATAATCGATTCAAAGGCTGACTGATAGTTTGATACAATTTCACGGGCTCGTTGCTTATCTAAAGAAGGGTCTTGCTGTTTATGTATATCGTCCTGCTCTGTTTCTATCTTTGTCTCGTTTGTTTGAGCAGGGAGTTCTGACCAGATTAGTCCACCGATAATGCCAATAGCGATAAAACCTAGAAATACAGATAACCATTTATTCATTACTTTTACCCCTCCTTATAAATATAGTTACCTTTTTTGGATAATATGTAAACGGTAAATTCCAATGAATTACGGATTGTACAATTAACAAAAATATTATATTTAAAATAAAAATTAGTATATAAGTACCTTGTTTGTTTTTCTAATTGTGATAAAATGATATTTAATTAAGTATGATTACAACATAATATTTGTAAGCGCATACTTAATAAAAAAGAGAGGAGCATATGAAATGTTACGTGTAACGTGGAAAGTTATTTTGTTATCTTTATTATTTATTGGTATTTCAGGAGTATCTGTCTCGGCAGCTTTCTGGGATATGGAGGAACATCCGATGATTCATGATCCTTCGATGGTGAAAGAAAATGATACATATTGGGTGTTTGGAACTGGACCAGCAGATGGCAACGGAATTAGAGTTATTTATTCAAATGATAGCGGTTACAGTTGGGGCGAAGCACCTGTCATCTTCCCGGAGCCTGCTAGCTGGTGGAGCGATTATGTACCGAATCATGCAAGTAATCAGTGGGCGCCAGATATTGAATATTTCAATGGTCGTTATTGGCTGTACTATTCTGTTTCATCATTTGGCTCTAATCAGTCATTAATAGGTTTACTGTCAACAGATAGTATTTCTTCGGGGAATTGGCGGGATGATGGACTGGTAACACGGACAACTACTTCTGATAATTATAATGCGATTGATCCGGCGATGATTGTTGATGAAAACGGACAGCCATGGTTATCATACGGGTCTTACTGGAGCGGCATTAAATTAACTAAATTAGACCCAAATACAATGAAGCCAACAGGAACACAACACTCGATAGCGGCAAGACCATCTGATCCTGAACATGCGGTAGAAGCACCAACAATCACCTATCATAATGGCTATTATTATCTGTTTGTTTCCTTTGATTCATGCTGCAGCGGTGTGAACAGTGACTACAAGATTGCGGTAGGACGCTCTGCACAAATTACCGGTCCGTATTATGATAAAGTGGGGAACAGTATGATGCAAGGAGGCGGTACTATTCTAGATACCGGAAATGACAGATGGATTGGACCAGGACATCAGGATGTATATCAAAATCTGATCATTCGTCATGCTTATGATGCAGAAAGTAATGGTTTACCACGATTGCTGATTAATGATCTTAGTTGGGATAGCAACGGTTGGCCAACATATTAATAAAAAAATCAGTCAGTGAAAAGCTGACTGATTTTTTTATCACGGCGCTAACCGTCCGTAATACCCCCACCCCAAGATTCGAGAGATAAACCACTGATTGACTTTATTGATCAAATTCCTGTAATGCCCGCACTACACGTGAAACAGGCAATCCGACAACATTATAGTAATCACCGACAATCCCTTTGACAAATTTTGCTCCGATACTTTGAATGCCATAGCCGCCAGCCTTATCATAAGGTTCATCGGTATCGATGTATGTATGAATGTCTTTTTTCGAAATCGGCCAAAATTCTACTGTTGTTTTCTCGACAAAAATGATCGTCTTTTTGACAGAACGTAACATGACACCAGTATACACGTCATGCTGTCTATCACTTAAGCTTTCGATCATGGTGTAAGCTTCTTCCTTCGTTTTCGGTTTCTCAAAAATGTGTTTTTGATACGCAACGACCGTATCAGCAGATAAAATAACTTCATTGTGGTCTTTTAACGTAACATGATTGTTTTTTAACTTCGCAAGTTCTTCAACTTTACGTGAAGGTTCTTCCAATTTTATAACCGATTCATCCACTTCAGGCTTGCGAATCTTAAAAGAGATTCCTACTTGTTCCAATAACTGCTGTCTTCGCGGAGAAGATGAGGCCAATATTAATTGCATCACAATACCTCTTTTCATTTTCTTATTATGATACTTTCTGTGTACGGAAACTGCAAATAGCCATCTGTGATACACTAATAAAAAAAGGATGAGGTGGAAGCATTGAAAGAATTGCAAGCATATATGGCAGCTTATCACAAAGAGATGAATTGGGAAATTAGCGGAGAAAATTATCAGGAAGAACAAGCATCATTCCTACATAACTATATGCTATTGTCAACAGAAGTGGCAGAGGTAGCAGAGGAACTGCGAAAAGTGTTTAACAGCACAAACAAGCAATTGAATCAAGGTACTCCAGAATCAGAAGCGTTTGAAGCAGCGAAAGAAAGTGTTAGAGAAGATGTAGGTAAAGAACTGGCAGACTGTATGGCCTACATCGTCAAATACGCTAATTATTTTGAGATTGATTTAGAATCAGCCTTCTATCAGAAAATGGTCGAAGTAAAAGAACGGAAAAATAAAGATATAGGAGTACAAACGAAAGACTGACGCAGTTGGATGTGTCAGTTTTTTGTTTGTATCACGGATTGCGGGGAATGATAGTAACAAGAATTGATTCGAGGGAGGTTTTTATTATGGCGATGCCTAAAGAGGGTGGACTTGATCACACTTTAGAAGTGTTAAAAGAAGGTTATCATTATATCATGAATCATGCCGAGAAGTTTGATCATCGTATTTTTGAAACAAGAATTTTAGCAGAAAAAGTCATCTGTATGGTCGGGAAAGAAGAAGCGGAATTATTTTATGACAACGAAAAGTTTTCACGAAAAAATGCAGCTCCTGGCCGTATTCAAAAAACATTATTCGGTCAGGGTGGTGTACAGGGGTTGGATGGGCAAGCGCACCATCATCGTAAGAATATGTTCATGTCATTGATGACAAAAGAAAAATTAACAGAAATGCAAGCGTTAGTCCGTGAAGAGTGGCGTGCTGAAGTGAAAGCCAATCAAGAAAAATTGGAAGTCTATGATGCTGCGAAAAATGTGCTGACAAGGGCTGCATTGAAATGGACTGGCGTTTCAGTAGACTCAACTGATGAGGAACAATGGGTGGACGAATTAAGTGATATGTTTGAACATGCAGCAGATGTTGGTCCAAAGCATTGGAAGGCTAGATATTCTCGAATCAAAGCGCAGGGATGGCTCGAAGACATGGTGGACAAAGTGAGAAACCATGAGTTAGCAGCAGATCAGGATCGAGCTCTATACCAGTTTTCGATGCATAAAGATCATAACGGGAAAGGTTTAGAAAAGAGCATTGTTGCCGTAGAGATATTAAATTTGTTACGGCCGATTGTTGCCATTGCAGTATATATTGATTTTCTTATGCTATCGATTCACGACTTTCCAGAAAAGGTCGCACATATTGAGGATGGGGATGCTAAAAGCTTTATACAAGAGGTTCGCCGTTATTATCCATTTTTCCCTTTTGCAGCAGCACGCGTCAAACAGGACTTCACTTGGAAAGGGTATGAATTCAAAGAAGGTACGCTAACGCTTATCGATTTGTATGGTACTAATCATGATCCTGACATATGGGAAAATCCGGAGCGGTTTGAGCCAGAACGTTTTATGGAATGGAAAAGTAGTCCGTTTGATTTTATTCCACAAGGAGGAGGAGAATTCGATATCGGTCACCGTTGTGCCGGCGAATGGATGACGATTGATATATTGAAAGAAACAGCTGAATTTTTTGTGAATGAGGTTTCTTATTCCTTTCCAAAGCAGAATCTTGCTTACAGCATGAATGATATTCCGTCGCTTCCGAAGAGTAGAGTAGTCATTACATTTGAATAAACGTTGAAACGTTAAAAATGTCGTTAATCAGTGAATGAATGGCGTTTTTAATATGTGTTACAAAGCGAATTGCAAAAAAACCATACTCAAGAAGATGTATGGATTTCTATATATGTCATCTAACTGCTTAGCGGCCATATTTCCACTTCGTCATACGTTTACATAGTCCGAATTATAAGTAGCTAATATATTTAAGAAATAAATATTTTCATTATAGTTGCTTATGGATATTCATGTTAAAATAGGGGTGTTTATACAACGATGGGGGCTGATGTCATGAAATGTAAATGGATGGCTTCTGGTGGATTTTTGATCGTGTTTATTCTGTTAGCCGGTTGTCAAGTTTCACAGAATGAATCACGTTATCAATGTTATGCCGCATGAGAGTATTGTAAGTGATAGAGTATGGAAAGAAGCAGGTACAGCAGCATACGTGATCACTTTAACAAAATTGGTGAAAAGCGATCAGGATGAGGAAGAATATTTCTGGAAGTATGCCTATGAACCTCAAAAGGATGAGGTGGAGTTAATAAAAAGTAGTGGAAAAGAATAGAAAAATTGATTGGAAAGGAATAATGAGATATGCGCAGGAGATGGCTGGATTATGTGGCGAGTATTGCGGTAATATACTTAATTTCAAAATTGTTTGGTGATGGCGATAGCAAAGAATACTTATTAATTATTGGTTTAACAATAGGATTTTTGCTAGCTATTAAAATATTTACTGAAGGGTTTCTTATTGAAAAATTAATCATTAGTTTTGTGCCACTGATCTTTTGTATTTTAGCTTTGGCAGCAAGCGAAGTGGTTCCTTTCAAGCTACTTTCTGGCATTATTTCAGGCTTTTTATTTGTGGCATTTGATAAAATAAAACATTCAAATGAAATAAATGTTAAGGAGACGGAACAAATTGAGAATTAGAAAAATGTAACAGGAAGAAATAGACACGGTTCGAATTCTTAGGCTGTAAAGCTACCAAAAATATCAATTGTTTTTATCAGAAGAACATTGAGACATGCTAAAAATACACTTATTTTGGATAGTTATGATGAAAATAATACAAAAATATTTTGCAGAACAATAGGATCGAATTATGAGAAGCGTTGTTTTGTTTCCGTCAGCAATTCAGGCATATGATTGGAATGAATATGTCCCTGATTATCCAGTGATAACAAAAATATTATGAACAATAAAATACAATCGGGATATCAAGTTTTATATTATTGATAAAATGATGGATTGGACCATCAGTAACAGTCGTAAGTGACATTTGGTAATGTTTCTTTTTTTGCAAATGGATACTTACTGCTATGAAAAGAACAGACAAAATCAATTCGATAATCATCAAGGGGGGACTATAATTGAAGTATTTCTTGAAATTAAATGTGGTTAGTATGTTGTACGCTCTTATGTTTTTTGTACCGATGCAATTAATGTTAAATGTGTATAGAATCAATAGATTAACAAATTGGGATATAGATACAATAAGTACGGTTACCTGGATTTATGCTGCAATTGAAATGATTGGGGGAACCATCGCGCTCTATTACTTGACCAAAAAGTGGTTGAATGGAAGAAATGCTAACTATTGGGCTATCGTGCTTTGGTTCCTATATTTAGTACTCTTTACATACGTAGTTGCTTCTTTATTTCCGATGACGAATGGTGGAGACGATCCTAACCCTGTTGCTGGTCTGTTTTTGATAGGAGGATTAATCGTTTATCCGTTCTATATATTTATTATCAGTTCGGTTGGTTCGGCAAGGGAGGAAGAACCGATTCAGAAGACCGCAATCCACTCATAATTAAGGCTCTAAAAAAGCAAAATTACCGATATACCACATGCCTATATTAACTAATAAAAAAATAAACCCAGCAATAAGTAAAAATAATTTAATATCCGTTCTTTTTATGAAAAACGAAAAAATTAAACTGATAATGCTGTAACCAATCGGAATGATCAGACTCATACTCCCAGTTGCCCCGAGAGTTACAATAGAAAGATAGGAAGAAAAATTTTCGTAATCTAGCAATGTAACAAGTGTTAGTGGAAGGATACTTAGCAACAAAAATAATGAAGCTATGGAAATATACATTCTGCCCATTTCATCTACTTCCTTTCAGACGGTAATACACGCTGAGAGAAAAATAATTCTCTCAGCTGCAACCTTATTTTAAAATTCTTCATAAACGGCCGGATCCTGATCATTAATTCTGCCATCCGTTCGCGTTAAATGTCCGATTGCTTCCATATCTTCATAATCCAAAGCAAAATCAAAAATAGACAGATTGTTTAATTGATGTTCAGGTGAAGTTGACCGCGGAATTGTTACATTTCCAAGCTGATAATGCCAGCGTAGGATCACCTGCCCTACTGATTTATGATATTTCTTCGCGACCTGCTGTATTGTTTCATTTTCCATGATTTCTTCTGCACGATAGAGCGGGCTCCATGACTCTGTTACAATCTGATGCTTTTCGTGGAAAGTCCGTTGTTCTTCCTGGTTAAAGAAAGGATGTAGCTCGATTTGATTGACGGTTGGCATCACACCCGTTTCACGTTGCAGTCTTTCCAGGTGCTCCGGTAAAAAGTTACTGACGCCAATCGAACGAACCAATCCCCATTTTTGTGCATCCATTAATGCCTGCCATGCTTCTACGTAATGATCTTGTTTTGGGTTTGGCCAATGGATCAAATAAAGATCGAAATAGTCCAGGTTGGCACGGAATAATGATTCTTGTATTGCTTTAATCGCCTCATCGTATTGGTGATAGCGTCCAGGCAATTTGGATGTAACTCGTAATTTTTCTCTTGGTACAGCAGCTCGGCGGATCGCTTCCCCGACGGCACCTTCATTCTCATAATTATAGGCAGTATCAAGTAACCGGTAACCATTAGATATCGCATTGGCAATCACCGTTGTGCCTTGATTTCCTTTTATATTAGCTGTCCCAAATCCAATTGTCGGTACTTCCATTCCATCATGTAGCTTTATGGTTGGTACGATACTTTCCATCATAATCACTCCTTTTTAAACGCTTCATATAAAGGATGTTCAAAAAGTCACTAAATGATAAGCGGAGAATTTCAGCGTGAGCTTTTCTCCAAGTATTAACCTACATACGCTTCGCTACTCGACCTTCCTGCTTTTCATTCAAAAACTTTTTAAAGACTTCTATTATTGTATTACCACCATTTAACATTATTCAAAACAAAATTTTTGAATAAGTAAAAAGATTTAACGTTAAAATAAGGCTTTACGAACCGTATGCAACGTGATATATTGTATAAATGACCAAAACAGTATTTTAGTCAGTTTGGAGTGAATCGGGCGAATGGATCGAAAAAAACAAATCATAGCAGCTGCAACAGAGTCTTTTTCACAATTTGGATATAAGGCAACCACAATGGACCTCGTGTCAAAAATAGCGAAGGTTGGAAAAGGAACGATTTATAACTATTTCTCTAATAAAGAAGAATTGTTAAAAGCTATTATTCAAAACGTAGCAACCGAAATGCGTGAAGTAGCGACTCAATCAATCAGATCAGAGCGTTCTTTTATTGATAATTTTAACAATGTATTACACCATGTAGTCGCCTTTAGGGATCAACATGAATTAACAATCAAATTATCACAAGAAGCTATCCAGTTGGGGACACCGATTGTAACGGAAGCATTGGATGCCTTAGAGGAAGAAATCTGTTTATTTATCGAAGAGCGAATTTCCAAAGCCATTGAACGAAAAGAGATCCGATCATGCGACCCGAGCATAACAGCTTTCTTGATGTTTAAAATGTACATTAATTTAGTGAATGACTGGAAATTACGTGGGAATGATGCATTGCCAAAAGACGAAGTGGCTGACTTCATTCAACTGCACTTTATTGAAGGGCTGGCACCAACGTCTTAAGCCCGTTTATTAGAGGTGACAACATTGAAAAATAGCTGGAACATTTTTAAACAAGATTTACGAAACATCAAGCGAGTTCCATTAGTTGGGTTACTTTTAATAGGTTTAGCTATCTTGCCTTCTTTATATGCATGGTTTAATTTAAGTGCTTCATGGGACCCGTATTCCAATACCGAAGATGTCAAAATCGCAATCGTCAATGAGGATGCTGGAGCGGAAGTAGAGGGCGAATCCATCAATATCGGTGAACAGCTTGAAGAAAATTTGAAAGACAATGATAGCTTAGGCTGGGTATTTACGAGTAGAGAAGAAGCAGAAAAAGGCATAAAGTATGGCGATTATTATGCTGGTGTTTTTATTAAAGAAGATTTCTCATCTAAGCTGGCAAAAGTCGTCGAAGGGGAGCCTGTGAAGGCAAGTGTCAAGTATCAAGTTAACGATAAGAAAAATGCCATTGCACCAAAAATGACCTCAGCGGGTGCCTCGTCGATCGTAAATACGATCAATGATCAGTTTGTCAATGAGACGTCTCATACATTATTTGAGGAGTTCGATAAATTAGGTATTCAATTAGAAGAGGACTTGCCAACGATTCGGAAAATTGAAAATGCATTGTTTGATCTCGATGAAAATATGCCAGAGATTATGAAAGTTGGCCAATTTGTCGAAGACGTTGATCAGGACTGGGATAATATAAATGAAAAAATCGATTATTTTTTATCTATTAGAGACTATTTACCGAAAATACATGAAGGTGCAGATATCATCTTAACATTGCAGGATCAGTTTCCGAAAATATATGAATTAAGTGATTCCGTCTTAAAAGTGGAGGAAACATTGCCAACGATAGAAAAGGCTGTGGAAGACTTTAATCAGATCGGAGCTAAATTCTCTGAAGTGGATCAATTTCTAGCGGATGCAGGTGAACATGTTCAACAAGTGCGTGAGCAGATCAAGAATAACCAGGATACGCTGAATGACATAGCAGACCAGGCTAGCTCACTTGAAGCATACGTGCAGGACTTCCAGGAATTTCTATCACAAGCAGAATGGAATGCAGAGCCTTTTGTTCAGTCTTTCCAATCACAAATCATGCGAATGAACCAGACCCTTGCTGATATTAGTGCGGAAATCGAGAGTATCGAGGCAGACGAAGATATTCCGGATCATGAGGCTGCGTTGAATCAATTGCAAGTGAAGTTAGAGGAACACATTCTCTATTTGCAAAGCAATATACAGATGTATTCCAATTTATATAGCCTGTCAGAAGACGAGAATATCAATACGTTTATTGGAGAGATGGAAGAAACGGTTGAGAGTTTTTCTGTTTTGAAACAGGATATAGCAAATACTGTTGATTCACAAACGATAAATCGTGAACTAATTGAGGATGATTTGTCAGAAGCGCAATCGAATACCAGTACTATGGCAACATGGCTTGATAAGAATGGCAATGAAAGCCTCGATAACAGCTTCTCTGGTATTCAGGATAATATTGCTGATTCTAATCTGAACATGGATCAATTGACGGAATTAAATAAGACGCTGCAAGAAATGTTAACGAATGCGGACAGCGTATTGGCTAAATTAGAAACAGATATTTCTGCCATGCAGGAGCAACTCCCTGAGATCCAGCAAAAATGGGATGAGGTAAACAGCCAGGTGCAGGATACATTCCCTGTCTTCGTACAATCCATTCATGCTTTCAGTGATTTTATCGAGGAGGATCTCCCGGAAGTAGAAGAGAAAGTAAACGCATTGGCAACGTTTGTGGAAGAAGACTTACCGCAGCTGGAGGATAATTATTTAAAAGTGGCGAACTTATTAGAGGAAAATCTTCCAGCTTTTGAATCAGCCATTCATGATCTCGCTGCCTTTAGTGAAAATGATTTACCAGAATTAAGTGAAGGAGTATCAGATGCTGCAGATAAAGTGCATCAAATTGAAAACAAGGATCAATTAAACAAACTGATTGAGTTATTGCGAAACGATTTGGCAGCAGAGAGTGATTTCTTTGCCAGTCCGGTAGAATTAGTACAGGAAGATATTTTTCCGATTCCGAACTACGGATCAGCTAATGCACCTTTTTACACGACATTAAGCTTGTGGGTTGGGGCATTGCTGCTATCTAATCTGCTGTCTACAAATCTACATCCATTAGATAATCGCGAAGGCTATACACAGAGACAAATTTATTTCGGCAGATTGCTGTTGTTTTTAGTAGTGGCAATATTGCAGGGCCTTATCGTCAGTATCGGAGATTTACTCGTATTAGATGTCTATGCGAGTGATCCATTGCAGCTCGTTCTCTTCTCCTTAATCATCGCGGTAGTGTTTATGACGATTGTCTACACCTTTGCCTCGATATTAGGGAATATTGGTAAAGCATTAATGATTGTACTGTTAGTGCTACAGTTATCAAGTGGAGGAGGTACTTTCCCAATTGAAGTAGCTCCGCCGTTTTTCCAAGCGTTGCACCCTTTTATGCCATTCACCTATGGAATCGATTTGCTAAGAGAAGCGGTTGGTGGTATTATTCCGGAAGTTGCCTGGAAAAACATCATAATGCTACTTGTTTTTCTGGTCGTAGCGCTTATTATCGGAGTACTGTTAAAACCATTATTAGCAAAACGAATAGAAGATACTGCTCGTAAGTCGAAAGATAGCAGGCTAGTGGAGTAGTGGTGAGAACTCTTTTTGTTATTCTTAACAAGAAGGGTTCTCTTTTGTATAATCTCTTTCATTAGCGAGAAAGGAACCAAAAGTGGTAAGCAGTGCCCCGAGATTTGTATTGTTTAGCAAGAAAGGAACCAAAAGTGGTAAGCGGTGCCCCGAGATTTGTATCGTTTAGCGAGAAAGGAACCAAAAGTGTTAAGTGGTGCCCCGAGATTTGTATCGTTTAGCGAGAAAGGAACCAAAAGTGTTAAGTGGTGCCCCGAGATTTGTATCGTTTAGCGAGAAAGGGACCAAAAGTGTTAAGTGGTGCCCCGAGATTTGTATCGTTTAGCGAGAAAGGGACCAAAAGTGGTAAGCAGTGCCCCGAGATTTGTATCGTTTAGCGAGAAAGGGGCCAAAAGTGTTAAGCAGTGCCCCGAGATTTGTATCGTTTAAAGAGAAAGGGCCAAAGGTCGTATCATAGCTAGTTGTGTATTATTCATGTTAATTTAAACCGGCTGGGCTCCAGTTTTTCTAAAGTTATTTGTATAAATATGGTAGAATAATATATATCAAGGCTAGCTACTATTGAAAGATCGGTTTTCTCAATAGTACTACATATCATCTTTTACTACAGTTCATCTATATTTTATGATATGGAAAAAATAATTGAATGAAATGAATCGAGGTCTCATTAATGAAAACCATTATCTATATGATAAGACATGCGGAATCACCGTTTATTTATGGAAGGGAGCGAATTAGAGGAATATCAGAAAAAGGGAAACAGGATTCGCAGAAAGTCACGGAAATAATGAGTAACAAACAGATTGATATCATTTTTTCAAGTCCATATAAAAGGGCTGTTCAAACGATAGAAGGAATTGCGCATGATAAGAAAATGGAAATTAATTTAATAGAGGATTTAAGAGAACGTCAATTAAAAGGTGATTTCAAAATGCCCAAAGAGGAGCGGCTGGAAGCAATCGAAAAATCTTTTCAAAATCATGATTATTCATTGCTGGATGGTGAATCAGTTAACGATGTTCAGAATCGTGCAATTCCCGTTATTAAGGAGTTGTTACTTACCTATTATGGAAAGCAAATGATAATTGGTACACATGGGAATGTTATGACGATCATCATGAATTACTTTAACAGCAAGTACGGATATGGCTTTTGGGCAAATACTTCTATGCCGGATATTTATGAGTTAGTATTTTCAGACTTTGAATTGGATGCTGTTCGCAGACTGTGGGACTGACCATTTTGCTTTCTGCGACTTTAATAAAGGAATTTTAAGCTACATATCGAATATTGTAATAAATACATTTTTGAAAGGTTGATTCTTAATGTGTGGGATTTGTAAGTAAATTTACTGTACGAGATGCAAAGCTTCCAGTACATCGCAACAAACTACTGGATAATGTGTTAAAGGATTTGAAATCAGATCCACAAGTATTAGGAGTTGTACTTGGTGGTTCCCTGGCAAAGGGGAATGCAGATTGTTATTCTGATATAGATTTGCACATTATTGTAACACCAGATTCGAAACCTGCGTTTATTCGTGAAAAGAGAGAGCGCTCAAAAAAATGGGGCAATGTTTTATACTTTGAAGGAAGTGATCACACTCCTGTCGTTGTTGCCCACTATGAATGTTTTGTTAAGATTGATACATTCTATAAAGAACCTAAAGAGCTAACGCCTTCTGTATGGTTGAAAGGACTTCAGCCATTATACGATCCTCACGGTATCATTGCTAATGTATTAGAACAATCTGCTAAGCTAGACTATCAGCCTGCTAAAGACGAAGTGGAATTCTGGCGGGAGAAAATATTTGCTTTTCTTCATGAGACATATCGAGCAGTAATGAGAAATGAAAGCTATTATGCACTGGCAAACCTGGACAAAATCAGATGGTTAATCGTTAGTGGCTGGTATATGGAAGCAGGATATCGGGTAGACAGCTCGTATGGAATCTGGTCAAAGCTGGAAGGCAGCAGAAGTTATTTACAGGAATGGCAATTATCCTTATTAGCAGAATGGGATTGTAGCCGATCCTCACAGGAAATAAGGAATACGATGGCAAGTATCCTACCAGAGTTTTTCCGGTTAAACAAACAGCTTTCCAAAAAAACAGGATTAGCAGAGAAAAAAGAATGGTGCGAAAAAATTGTATCTCTAGTGTTATAAAAGAATCTCAGCAGACTAAGAATACCAGTGGAAAATATATGTTGGAGGTTTATCACGTTGCTAACCGTCTGTAAAACTCCCACTTCAAGCCTCTAGTATCACAAAGAAGCTAAGTGGGAGTAAACAGACGCTAACACCCTGATAAGATTCGCTAATGATCAGTGGGGGTCAAAAACCCCCACTGATCAAAGTCTCACTTTATATGCAAAAAAGAATAATCAGACCGATCGTCATCTGTATATTTAGCAATCAGGATTCAATTCTGGTAGCAGAAGGTTTTGATTCTATGAAAGGTGATTATTTCTACCGTCCAATTGGAGGCGGAATAGAGTTCGGCGAATCAAGTACTGATGCCCTCATTAGAGAAATTACTGAGGAAATAAATCAAGAAATAAAAAATCTTAGTTATTTAGGTGCTGTCGAGAATATCTTTACTTTCAATGGGGATAACGGTCACGAGATCGTAATGGTATATGATGCTGCATTTATTGATCAATCATTATATCATATCGAATCATTTGAAGGAATAGAGGATGGTGGCGAGAAGATTAAGTTATTTTGGAAGCCTTTAAATGATTTTACAGAGAGGCGATTACGGCTGGTTCCTGAAGGGTTAATCACACTCATTCAGAACAAAATGATTTAGTTTATGGAGGAAGAAGCTTGATTTCTATTTTAAGTAGTATCGTTTATTTACTGATTTTGTTCAGTTTATCCACGTTGCTTTTCCTGCTTGTACTGTTTTTAGGAACGAGTGAACCTGGAATTGCTTATCTTTTATGTTTAATAGTCGTGCAATTATTACTGGACACTTTCGGTAAATTAAAAAAATAACACATATTTCAAATGAGGAGTGTAAGGATGACAAAAATTGTTCCACACTTATGGTATGACAAGGAAGCAAAGGAAGCAGCGGAGTTTTATGTTTCTGTCTTTCCTGAATCAGAAATAACGGATATTACGACGCTTTATGACACGCCTTCGGGAGATTGTGATCAAGTCTCTTTCACATTATGGGGGCAAGAATTCATGTCAATTAGCGCTGGTCCATTCTTTACATTAAATCCATCGATTTCCTTCTTTGTGCATTTTGATAAGTCAAAGGATGGAAATGCAGATAAAAGATTAGTGGAAGTTTGGGATAGATTGTCTGAAGGTGGTCAGGCTCTAATGCCACTTAATCAATACCCTTTCAGTGAAAAGTATGGATGGATTCAGGATAAGTATGGAGTGACTTGGCAATTAATGCTAACCAATTCAGAAGGCGAAGAACGTCCAACCATTGTTCCCTCTTTTCTATTTGTCGGGGATAGATGTGGCAAAGCAGAAGAAGCAGTTAACTTTTATCTGTCTATATTTAATAATGCAAAAATGGGCAATATAGCTCACTACCCTGCTGGCATGGAGCCCGACAAAGAGGGTTCGGTAATGTTTTCTGATTTTATGCTGGAAGATCAGTGGTTTGCGGCGATGGATAGTGGCCAACCACATGGATTCGACTTTAACGAGGCTATTTCATTTATGGTGAAGTGCGATTCGCAAGAAGAAATTGATAAATATTGGGACGAGCTTTCGGTTGTTCCAGAAGCAGAACAATGTGGCTGGTTAAAAGATCAATTCGGTGTCTCCTGGCAAATTGTTCCGACAGAGATGGATGAGATGATGCGTAATGGTACTTCCGAACAAATTGATCGTGTAACGAAAGCATTTCTTGGTATGAAAAAATTTAATATTGCAGCATTAAGGCAAGCATACAACGGAGAATGATTAGATTCTGGTAATGATACAAGGTATGGTACGTTCATCTAAAAATTATATAAGGTGGTAATGAAAATGACATTCGAATCTCAAGATTTCTTTTTGAATTTATCGGTGAAAGATATTAGTAAATCGACTCATTTTTACAAGGAATTAGGATTCGAAATCAACCCACAGTTTTCAGACGAGACGACTTCTTGTGTCATTATCGGAGAGAATATCTTTGCAATGATCATGGTGGAAGAAAGATTTAAAAGCTTTACGAAGAAAGAAATCGTCGACACGAATGCTGCTGCCGAGGCAATCTTTTGTATTTCTACAGAAAGCAGAGAGCAAGTTGATGAAATAGTCAATAAAGCATTGTCTATTGGTGGTACTCCATATAACGAAGCACAAGACCATGTGGTTTTATGTATATTTGGGGATTTGAGGATTTGGATGGGCACCTTTGGGAAGTGGCTTATATGGATAAGAGTGCTTCTTAAGTAATAACAAGCGCATTGTGAAGAAAATGGACAAATATAGTGATTGAAACGATATTTGTTCTGAAGAGAAATGAAAGAAGACATTACTTGATTATGTTGTACCTTTTTGTTTATCACGGTGCTAAGCCTCTGTAAGACTCCCGCTTCAAGCTTCGAGTTCAAAAAGAAGCTAAGTGGTAGTCTTACAGACGCTAACACCCTGATAAGTTTCGCCAATGATCAGTCAAGTATATAGCTGCGGGCACAGTAGTAGTCATATTTAACATGAAGTTTCGTTCCTATAATATGGATTATGTCAACTAGCCATCGCTAGCCAAGCATCCATATTGAGATATTTAATGTGCTAGGATACCGCTCCGGCCAACCACTCCGCGTCCTGCGGGGCACGGCTGAAGCTAACTTTGTGAAGAAGATCGCTTCACAAAGTGGATCTTCAGCGCCTGCATAATCCCGCGGGGGTCTCCGTGGTTGGCCTACGCTAGAATTGGGAGTCTACAATTTTTGTAAGAGCTAGCATAGTGATCGTATGCATATATAATAGATATGGAAAAATGCCTAGAACCACTGCTTTTTGCTGTTACATCCGTTGTAGCACTTCTCTAAAGCGTAGGAAATAGGCGGAGACTCCCGTGGAATCAGCGCGAGCTGAAGATCCATTTATGAAAGAAAAGAATTTTCTTTCATAAATTAGCTGAAGCCGTGCCCACAGGACGCGGAGCCTATTTCTGGAGCTTTGCTATGCAGATAATCAATATCAAAATGACTACTTTGCAATAAAGCCTTTGTTTACATAATCCATATGATAGGAAGTTGTTTATTAATTAAGTCAATTAGGACCGGGTGGTTTTTGCCCGGTTTTTTTAATGAATAATTAGTTGAAAAGTGTAACCGAATAAAATAGTCCTCGTCTAAAGGATGAATTTCCATGAAGGAGGGAGAGGTTTGGGTGAACAAGAAAAATATTTTGTTGATGAGACAGAGCTTCGAAACGTAATGACTCAGTATGGCACATCATTACTGAAATTAGTATATTCATATGTGAAAAATTGGGCAACAGCGGAAGACATTGTTCAAGAAACATTTATAACGTATTCACAGAAATTTTATCAATTTAAAGGGAATTCTTCGTTGAAAACCTGGCTTTATAAAATTGCTATTAATAAGTCAAAAGATTATTTGAAGAGTCCAAAGAATAAATGGAAATATTTAAATTTGACTAAACTAAAGCTTTCCAGTCATTTGAAAAACCCAGATGAAGAATTAGAAAAAAATACTGAATCGTATGTAGTTGCCAAATGTTTATACAAGATTGATATAAAATACAGAGAAGTTCTCAATCTATATTATTATGAAGATTTAGCTATTAAAGAAATTGCATATTTACTATCAATAGGTGAATCAAACGTAAAAACACGGTTAAATAGAGGAAGAAAAAAATTCAAAAGCCATTACGTAAAGGAGGTTGAAGAAAATGGAAGAAAAATTAAAGAAGCTAAAGACATCCTTGAATAATTCCATTTACAAAGATAAAGAATTTGATCAGACAATGCAAGACAAAACGATACATAAAATGCAATCTGAAAATAATAAGTCAAGAAAGCTAATACCAATATTTGCATCAACCGCAGCAGTCATTCTAGTGTTCATTTTATTTATTAGTCTCAATCCCTTCCCGTTGAATGATAATATGAATAATGCAACAGATAAAACTGATATTTCGGAAATTATCAATGCAAACTATCTATTGGTAACGAATATGGAAGACATGCCAAGTCTGTTATTATTAAATGTAAATAACAATGAGAAGCAGATCACGTATTCATTCATTCCATACAGTGTGAATAATAAAGACCAAATTTATCATCCCGTTACTTCTAAAAAATTTTCTGCCCTATTTGGAATAGAAATTACGCAAACATTTGAACTAAATATGAAATCTATAGGCGCATTTGTGGAAAATAACAATCCACTGGCAATTCATAATCCATTTCAATTTGAGTACAATGGGCAGATGTACAATGAAGGTGAAATTAAATTAGATAATAGTGAAGAAGTCATTGATTATATGACAATGAGATACCAGGATCCAGAAGGTGATTACGGAAGAGATAAAAGAATTCTTTCGGTATACTTGGCACTTTTTCAACAGGAAGCCTTTCTAAAGAATGTGTTAAAAATTAACAATAGAACTGATGTTGTCAAGGCATTAGTAACTGGAATGAACATTAAGGAAGTGAACATTTCTTTTGATCCCCAGCCTGTTGATGATGTTTACGGAGAAAAGTTGAGTGAGAATGGTTATGAAATGCTACGTGAGAATTTTAAGATTAATAGTAACTGATTTTTTTATAGCAGTATAATTAGGTGAAAGGAAAGGTGAGTTGTGCAATGGGGTAAAAATGATAAATGATTTACACACAAATGAAAAGATGTCCCCAGTTGTAGGGATGTTGTATGCAGCAGTAATAGAAAATAGTGACCGATTAAAACTCATCACAGACGGTATGACTCAGACAGAAATCGACTATAAAGGGCCAAAGCATAACGCTAACAGTACCGCACAATTAATTAAACATATCTCATGCGTGGATCTCAATTGGGTATACAGATTGAAAGGTGAGCCGGTACCACATGATATAATAGAAAAATATGGACCAATGCTAGATCAAGAGAAAAAACTTCCAATGATCGAGGGACAGTCTTGGCTACAATTGATGTCAGCATATGATCAGGTATTACTGTTATTAAGAGAGGTTTGTCTGCAATTAACGGATGCTGAGCTATTAAGAAAAGTCAGTTTTGGGCATGAGGATGAAAAAACAGCTACTATTCGCTGGGGATTATGGCATATGGCGGACCATAATCGTTATCATCAAGCACATATTAATCAGCTTAGAAAATCGTATCAGGAATCCAGGAAATAAAGTGAGAATTCAATCAGTGGGGGGGTTGATCCCCACTGATACCTTCGTTTATCCCCCACTTAGCTTCTTATTTATCTTTCGAACCTTGAAGTGGGGGTATTACGGACGGTTAGCGCCGTGATAAAAAATAACTAAGGAGTGACAATAAAATGGGACAAAATGCTTTCATACAAAAAATCGAAGAATTATCAATGAATGCCTTACCATCCTTCCAGACCGTTCTTTATGATGGTTGGGTTTTACGTTTTTCCAATGGTTATACGAAAAGAGCTAACTCTATCAATCCACTTTACATGTCAAGTGAGAAAATAGAAAAGAAGTTGAATAGAGTGGAACAAATATATCGTAAACAGAACCTGAATGTTGTCTATAAGCTTACTAAGTCTGTATATCCTCATAATCTAGATGATACCTTATCACAAAAAGGTTATATATCTGCTGGATTAACTAGTGTACAATTACTATCGCTTGATGATATAGCTGTCTCACGATCGGAAAATGCGATTGTATCCAACCGTCTATGTGATGATTGGTATACAGAATATTGTTTGCTAAATAATGTGAAAGAGCAAGACCAGCCAAATTTAAGAATAATACTTGAAAATATCCTGTCAGATGTAAGTTTTGTAAGATTAGTAAGCGAAAATCAGGAAACGTTAGCATGTGGTATGGCGGTTCTTGAAGATCAATACTTAGGATTGTTCGATGTTGTTACCAATCCTAAATTTAGAAACAAGGGGTATGGCAAACAGCTCATGCTAACCCTCCTGCAATGGGGAAAAGAAAATGGAGCAGCTCAAGCCTATCTCCAAGTTGTTTCCGATAATACACCAGCACTGAATCTATATGCAACGTTAGGATTTCAAGAGGCATATAAATATTGGTATCGAGTGAAAAGTTACCAGTAAGAAATGGAGGGAATCTATATATGAAGAATTATAAAGTAATCTTATTCGACTTAGACGGAACACTTTCAGACCCAAAGGTTGGTATTACGAAATCTGTCCAATACGCTCTGAACAAGATGGGAATCGATGAACAAAACTTAGATAAATTAGAATGTTTCATCGGTCCGCCGTTACACGTATCTTTTGCCGAACATTATCATTTCAATGAGTCAGAGATTGATAAAGCGATTAAATTTTATAGAGAGCGGTTCAAACAAAAGGGTATGTTTGAAAACGAATTGTATCCTCAGATTACGGATATGTTAAAATCATTGAGTAAACAAGGAGTTATATTAGTGGTGGCAACTTCGAAACCGACTATTTTTGCAGAAGAAATAGTAAGTTATTTTAAGATTGCTGATTATTTTGAACGTATTGTCGGCAGTAATCTTGATGGAACGAGAAGCTCAAAAACAGAGATTATTCAATACATTCTTGATACCTACAGTCAATTTGATTCTGATGAATTTATCATGATTGGAGATAGAGAGCACGATATCATTGGAGCAAAAAACACTAGGATTGATTCTATTGGTGTGACATATGGATATGGATCATTAGCTGAGATAAATCAGATTAGCCCTACTTTTCTTGTGGAAAATGTAGGTGAATTGAGAAGAACTCTTATGGCAAGTATATTCTAATGTGCCTTTTAGTATATACCAGGTATAAGATAAAATTCAGCACTCGCTAATAGACGAGGGAAATGCCGGGTTTATTCTAATCACTTAAGAAAGCATATAAGTGCAGGCACAGTATTCATGTTGAACATGAAGTTTCGTTTCTATAATATGGATTATGTAAACAAAGGCTTTATTGCAAAATAGTCATTTTGATATTGATTATCTACTTAGAAAAGCTCCGGAAATAGGCTCAGAGTCCTGTGGAGGCGGGTTCAGCCTCCTCGCGAGCAAAAAACGCTCACTGCGGGGTCTTCTAACCACGACTGATCGCACGGGAGTCTCCGCCTATTTCCTATGCTTAAGGGAAGTTCTGCAACGGATGTAGCAGAAAGAAGCAGGCGTGCTAGGTCATCAAAAAGGTGTATATCTTGCAGATAGTGCTCCATATCCTGGTTGTCGCGCGTAGGCCAACCACGTAGACTCCCCGCAGGACGCGGAGTGGTTGACGGAAGCGGAATCTCAGCACATTAAATAGCTCAATATGGATGCTCGGCTAGCAATGGCAATGACATAATCCATATTATAGGTAATTGTATATTATTTTACTAGCTACGACCATTGGTTTTCCTTATGTCTTTATCGATCTGTTTCGTTAAATGTAATATCAATAACTTTCTCTGTTTCATTATCAAATTTAATGTCTACAAATACACCAAATTCTTTCGTTTCATTTTTAAGCCAAAGTTTAAATTTCTCTGTTGTATACTCCGGTGCTTTTTCTCTGCCGACATGAAGATAATCAATAATTTTAGATTGAGGATATTTTTCTTTCGTTTCTTTCATAGCAATTTGTCCCCATTTTGCATAGGAAGGTTCTTCTTCTTGTGCAGCACTTACTGTATTCGAGTTGACATGTATCCACGCACCCATCAAAAACAAACCAAAAACTAACTGAAATGATATAAATATTCTCATTTGTGCAGAACTCCTTTTTCTAGTAGTATTTTCTTATTCGTTCAGGGTTATGTGTGAATTTTAGCGAAACTTTACCTGTTTAAATTCGTATAGTATGTAGAGTTCATATCCATATTTTGGAGGTCATGTAATGTATATAACTATATTTGATGATATTGTTAGCGTTTTGCATAAGGATTATGCTGGCTGTTTAGACAAGGTAGGCTGGGATAATCCCGACTTTTACCGTAATGAAATTAAAAAACGGCAAGAGCAAGGCAAAATAACGGATCAAAAATTTGCAGAACTCGTTCAGGATTACCTATTAGATTTTAAAGATTTACATATGCATTTTAAATACGCTGTGAATTCCCGTGAAAACAACATAACAGACGCGGGGTTCGTTGTAAGAAGGTACAAAGATGCTCTTTATGTAGTAGCTACAGGAAAAGAAAATCGTTTGAATCCAGGGGATGTCATTCTAAAGTTGGATGGAAGAACTGTCTCAGAGTTAGCTGAATTTCATCAAAGACAACTAAGGGAGTCAGAGCCAGAGCGGGAAAATTGGACTGCGATTGTTCCGTTGTATAAAACGATGGAAATAAAAGATAAGGAAGGTAATGCGTTTCTTTTAGAAATAAAGAAATATGAAAAAGAACAGCATCACGGAGAGTATAGTCTTAAAGAAATAGAAGAGGGTACATTAATTATAAACTCAACTTTCGCACACTGAAATAGGCAGGTAAGCCCTGATATAGTTGGGTAAGCCTGCGATCCAGTGTTGGACTTGACTTTTGATTAATTTTTGTACCTTCTTGTTGCTCTGTTTCAAGGCATCTTCAAGAAGCTCGATCAACTGCTGAAGTGCCACAGCCCAATCAAGATCATGAACTTCATCACTTAATTCATAAAACATGCCGCCAAGTGTTCTCTCATCTGTGCTACATCGGTTTTGCCACGAGAGAATAATATATCGTGCGAATACGATGGTCGTATGACTAATTAAGCCGTCATATGAACGACTTTGGAACTCTTTTTGGAGTTTCAAAAGAGACTTTGTTGTTTTGAAAAAAACTTCAATGTCCCAGCGTATCCCATAAATACGAATGATTTCTTGATCACTTAGGGTACAGTCGGTGCTTAAAATAGCTAACCATTCGCTTTTTTTATTTCGATTACGCACAAAGACCACTTTAATAGGCACGCCATTCGCTTGTGTCGTATGAATCGAACGAAGAATGCTTTTCTTTCCACCTGTTGGTTTCGCAAAACGATAAAGTTCCTTTAAGCTTACACGTTGGCCATTCACAAGGTAACGCTGCTTCAAGTTCTTTACCATGCCAATGACCTCAAGTCCTTGCTCTTTTATTTCCTTAACGAGAGGCTGATACGTGAACCAAGAGTCCATCAGCACATAGGAAGCATCAATACCGGCATTCATTGCGCGTTTAACCATACCTGGTAGTTGCTCAGGTGCGGTTTGTAATGCTTCTACTCTGCGTTTATAACCGGAACTACGCTTATCAACTTTTGATGATATACCATTAATTTGGCTTTTCTTCGAGCTCAATAAAGAAAAGTCCACTGGAATGAATGTGGCACCATCTGACCAGCCAAGAGTCAGCATACGAAACCCTTTATAGAAGCGCATTTTTTGGGATGCATGGTCAAAACAGCGCGCTAATAATTCAACCGATTTACTGCGATTACGATCATACGAAGAATCATCTACAATCAATACTTTCGGGCGATCATGACTCGTTAAGTTGGTTACTTTTCCAATGGTATGAGCACTTAGAAACAGTAAAAACCTTCTCCAAGCAAATGTTGACTTGTTTAAAAAACGATAGACGGCATTCTTTTCTGGACAATCATTCGCTTTGGTACTTTGAAGTACTTGATACCAGTTCTTATTTTCAAAGATCAAACAAAAAATCAATTGAAAAAGATAGGCACAAGTAAAGCCTACAGACTTTGTAATACCAGCTTTTCTAAGATGTTTAAACACGTCCAATTCTCTAAATGTTGATTTTAATTCATTTGGTAGTTGCTTATTTAGGTCATTATTCGCTATCATATAGGAGACACCTCTTCTGTATTGGTAGTGTTTTCTCGTCAATTACACTATACCAAATGTTGAGGTGTTTTTTTATACCTAATTCGATTGTCAATGACCATATTTGAACAGTAATAAGCTTTGCAGCTAGTTATATTGAGTGCTTTTTTCTAGCTGCGAAAGTTGAGTTATAAAGCTTACAGACTTTATGGATCACCAGGCAGTTAAAGCGTTAGTAAGAGATAACGAATTCCTGATAAAAAATTGTACAAACCTTATAATTGATGTACGTGTTAATAAAGGTGGTAGTGATTTAGCTTTCTTCGAATTACTTCCTTATCTTTTTACTGGTGAAAAAGTAGATCTAAACAGTTTTAATGATGATAAGATGTTGACTAACTGTACCGATCGAAATGTGGAAATCCGTACAAAGTTGCTAAAAGATGCTGCGTCATCGATTAAAGATTCCAACACGCTGGATCAGATCAACACAATGATAATGGAATTGGACAAAAATAGAGGTAAAGGTTTTGTCGAGCTTGACTTTGGAGAAATAGAGAACAGTTTGATCATCAAAACAAAAACTGGGCCAGAAAAGGTGACGGTTTTAACGGATGTTTATTGTGGAAGCTCAGGTGATTCATTTGTGGAGCTATGCAAAAACTCCTCAAAAGTCATTGTAATGGGAAGACCTACCTTAGGTTTAAACGATTATGCAAATATAGCCATAATGGAATTGGCAGATAAGTTTGAACTGTGGTATCCAACCACTAAACTATCTAGAGTGGATGAAGGGAAAGGAATGAGTGGAAAAGGTATTCAGCCTGATATCTACATCCCTTGGAGTCCTCAGCATATAAAAGAAGATGTTGACTTAAAAGAGGCGCTGCAAAAAGTCACCAAATAATAAGTGGCAAATTTCATCATTATCATTTTCTCCTTGCGTGGGATTTATAATGGGGGATTATGTCAGCGTTGAAGTAATTTTGAAATACTTAGTATGCTGCTGGAATATATATTGCTTCGGTCAACTACACTCCACGTTCAGCGGGAGTCTAGGCGGTTGGCCGAAACAATGGCTAGCTCTGTAACTAATCCAGCAGGTGTGATATGGAGCACTATCTGCAAGTTTTATACCTTATTTTGTTGCCTTAGAATGAACTGTTTTACGCGTTGTAAAATATGCGGAGACTGCTTTCGGTGGTTGCTAGCCTCGCTTTATCACGGTGCTAACCATCCGTAATATCCCCACCTCAAGATTCGAGAGATTATTAAGAAGCTAAGTGGGGGATAAACGGACGATAACTTCCTGATAAGTTTCGCTAGCAATCAGTGGGGGGTAAAACCCCACTGATTGAAGTCTCACTTTATCCCGATCACTCTCAACCTCTTATAATCCGCAACCCATTGATCATCTTGGAATAACACATCCCGCAGACTATCTTCTACACCACTTATAATTTGTTCCTTCATTTCATCAGAGCTATCCTTCAATAGTTCTGTTGCAAACATCTCAACCCAGTTTCTTATCCCTTCCTCACCATCTAACGGTGTTGGTCTGTCAAAATGTTGAGCGAGTGTCACTCGAAACCCAGCATGCTCCATTAATGCCGTATATTCTGCGATGCTTGGGAAATACCATGGGAACTGTTGATTATGATAGTCGATCCCTGCCTTCTTAATTTGAAGAATAATTGCATCGGTGATCGTTTCTACATTCCCTTTACCACCGAATTCTGCGACAAATCTGCCACCCGGCTTCAAGCTGTGATATATTCGTTCAAGTGCTGGTTTGGGCTGTTTTACCCAGTGAAGGGCAGCGTTGGAAAAGACAGCATCAAATTGCTGATGATACTCCATCTCCAAAATGTCTTGAGCACTGAAGTGAATGTGAGGATATTTATGTAAGGCTTGCTGGATCATATTCTCGGATTTATCAATGCCTTCTATTGTTACTTGTCTGTGAGAGATTTGATTGGTTAAATCACCAGTACCACATCCCACATCAAGAATGCTTTCTCCTTTAACAGGTGCTAACAGTTGGACAACATCATTTCCTAACTCAGAAACAAAAGAATGGCGGTGATCATAAAATTCCGGATTCCAATAATCCTGTACACGTTCGCTCATATACAATTCCTCCTTTTAATAAATAGTAACCATCAGTTTTCTGTATCAATCTTGTCAAATACTACGGAGTAGACATACCTTTTGTGATTAAATGGAATTATTTTCTGTAAGTATACCATTTTATTTGTCTAAAGTGTGGATTATATATAGCAGAAAAATGTTAAGATAGTAGTCATGATTTTATCACGGTGTTAACCGTCTGTTTCCTCCCATTTCTTCACAAAGAAGCTAAGTGGGAGGAAACAGACGCTAATACCCTGATTAGTTTCGCTAATGGGAGTGATTTGCTATTTATCCATATATGTTAATGGTATTGGTTGTTATTTTTTATGGTGGCAATATTTTAGTAGGTAAAGCGATTAATGATTTACCACCTTTTACGATCGCTTTTTTTCGATTGTTTATTGCACTTTTGATTTTGCTGCCAATCGGATGGAAATCGGCATGGCATTACCGGTCTGTCTTTGTGACATACAAATGGCCATTTCTGATGATGACATTATCAGGAATAACCTTTTTTAATACTTTCATTTACGGTGCTTTGCAATATACAACGGCAACAAATGTATCAGTGCTTGAAACCGTTATTCCAGTCGTGACTGTCATTTTCAGTGTGATTCTGCTTAAGGAAAAGCTGCAAAGTGTACAATGGATTGGAATTGTTATATCGTTTTTCGGGGCAATTTGGGTAGTACTTGATGGCAGAATAGTAGCGTTATCGTCTATGAACTGGAATGTCGGTGATGGGATAATGGTAGGCGCCATCTTCTCCTGGTCTATTTATTCGATATGTGTGAAGAAATATATGCATTTATTTCCAGTGTATGGCGCACTGCTTATCATGACAGGAATTTCAGTGCTTGTCCTGTTACCAGTTGTCGGGATCGAATGGCTGATAACTGGTATACCTTCCTTTAATGGAGCAGCGCATATTGTTTCATTATTCTATTTAGGAATATTTCCATCATTTATTGCTTTGCTATTTTTTAATCGTGCGGTGGATATATTAGGGCCGTCTAAAGCATCGGTATTTTTGAATTTTCTTCCGGTAGTAACGGTAATTGGAGCTTATTTCTGGTTAGGTGAAACGATTACTACGATGAAAATAATTGGTGCTGTTCTTGTAATAGCAGGTGTGCTTATTACCACACAATTCGGAAGAAGAAAGCAAATGGGGGAAGACCTCGATCAAATATCCTCATAACTAGTTAGTGCCACCTTGCTGCAAGATGGCACTAACTTTATTTTCTAATTGGCTTACTCTTCTATTACCAACGCAACGCAATAATTACATGACAACAATCTGAATTGGCATCGTTTGAAGAGAATTCTAATCTGATACTATCCGGGTTAAAATGAACCTCTATTTTGGAGGAAATATCTCCAATCGAATGAATTAGGCGCCTCACCTCTTCATGATTCGAAGCTTGGGCAGCATTCATTAACTCTGTATCAAATTCTTTGGATTCGGCAAATTTTGTAAGAACCATTCGGGCTTCTTGTAATATTTTTTGTGACTGATTAGCGGATTGATATAGTGTGTTCGGATCTACCGGTGGATATGGACGTTGCCAATGATGATAGTTGGAATAGGCAGGAATGAAGTAAGGATAACGAGCATCGTACATGATTTTCTTCCCCTTTCCCATAAATACATATAGTTATCTATATGCGTTTGTGCTTGTATAAGGGAATAGGCTATACAATTCTGCTAGCATTTTTAACTCTCTCTTTGAATGAATTTATAAAAGACGACAAAGCTGGTGATAAAGAGTAAAAGAGCCGTGCCTAATACAAAATAACCGCCGGCAAACGAATTCGGACTACCGACAAGTACCCAAATCTGATAAGTTACAGACACAAGAGAGGTAATGAGAGAAAGGCCACAAATTAAAGAAAGACAATTGTGTTTAATTTCGGTAAAGTAAGAATGTTCATCTCGATATTTAATTACGGATAACAGTTTAAGTGATGAGAAAAAAACCACGAACGATAAGATTAAAATAGCAAGATTCATTTCTACACTCCTTACACGTGTTCAACTGTAAACACATCGTATCAATTGAAACATTTTTCTCCAATAGAAAAAAATAAACTTAATAAAAAATTAATAAATTGCTAAGCTGCTGTTTAGAATTGCTCGATATCATGTACTTATCAATAAAAGAGGAGGACATGATATTGAAATATCGCTTTTTTACCCGTATATATGCAGTACTAGCCATATTATTTCTGCTTAGTGTAATGGCACAGTTCGTTTTTGCTGGAATGGCCGTGTTTATAAGTCCGCTTCATTGGCAAGAGCACACGTTTTTTATTCACCTGTTTGGATTTAATGTACCATTATTGATGATAGTGCTTGCCTTGCTTGGCAAATTACCTGGCTGGGCGTATTGGCAATTGTTTGGCATAATGTCTCTCGTATTTGTGATGTATTTTTCCGCAAATATGAGCGGAAAGTTACCTTTGCTTGCTGCTATGCATCCAGTGATTGGCACAGGATTATTGCTTGTTGCTTATTGGAAGGTGATCAAGTTATATCATTATATGAAAAAGGAGCAGACACAATGAGATTAGTTATCGGGATAATTATAGGTTTTATCGGTGGTTTTGTGTTAGGCGTTGCATTATCAAGTGTAATCGGCATGGCTGGTATGCTGTTATTTCAAATGGCACTGGGGATGAAATATCTCTCCGTATATCTAGGTATAATCGGTGCTGTTACAGTACCAGTTATAGATTACAAGCACAACGGTTAAACTGGTTTATCCGTACGCTTTTCTATATAATCATGGCAAAGGCAGGTGTTACGATGTCGATCAAAAAAAGGCTGTTACTTTCTAATATTGCGATGATTGTCGTACCAGTCATCGGATTTTTGTTAATCGAAATCTTACTTGGTTATCTATTTTTCATAAAAGGTGAGGGAGCTCAGAACGAACAGGTGATGCAGTCATTTATGAATTATCGTTTAGCAGCTTTAATTCTTGTGCTCATCGTGACGAATGGATTGTTGACCTATTTTGTCTCACGGACGATCATTAAGCCGATTCAACAATTAAGAAATGCAGCAGGGGCAATAAAACAAGGAAATCTGAATGATCCTATCAAGTTGCCATCAAATGATGAGCTCGGCGAATTAGCTAACACGATGGAAGAGATGCGTGAGAGTTTGCAAATGGCGAAACAGACACAGGAAAAATATGAAACGAACCGTCGTGAACTGATCGCTAGTATTTCCCATGATCTACGGACTCCGATTACCTCGATCAAAGGTTATGTCCAGGGCGTGTTAGATGGTGTTGCAGATACAGAGGAAAAACATGATCGATACATGAGAACGATTTACAACAAAACCGAAGCATTGGAATATATGGTCGATGAACTGTTTGTTTATTCGAAGCTGGATTTACAACGTATGCCTTTTCACTTTGAAACCATCGATCTTGTTTCCTATTGTCATGACATAATGGAAGAATTACGATTTCAATATCCGCAGATTGACTTTGTATTTCAGCAATCTGGAAGGATGACGAATATTGAAGCAGACCGTGAACAATTACACCGAGCCATATTAAATGTGGTCACGAACAGTGTGAAGTATCAAAATAATAGTAGATCAAAAATTATCTTCTCTATTACAGAAAAGGAAGAAAATGTTATACTGATGATAAAAGATAATGGTATCGGCATCGATCAGGCTGCAGTACCTTTTGTGTTTGATCAATTTTATCGAACGGACTCATCACGTAATTCGGCTACAGGTGGCAGTGGATTAGGACTGGCGATTGTGAAGAAAATTATCGAAATCCATCAGGGCACCGTCTGGGCAGAAAGTGAGCCTGGAATAGGCACAACGATTTATTTTCAATTGAAAAAAGGTGAACACGATGAATAAAGTCTTAATTGTGGAAGATGAAATGAGTATTGCTGAACTGGAAAAGGATTATTTAGAATTAAGTGGGTTTGATGTGACGATAGCATTGGACGGTGTGTTAGCAAAACGAGCGATCGAGCATCAGGCGTATGATTTAATTATACTGGATATTATGTTGCCAGGGACAGATGGCTTGGAGCTGTGTGAACAATTGCGCCGAACATTAGATATTCCGATTTTGATGGTAACTGCACGTAAAGAAGATATTGATAAAATAAAGGGCTTTAACCGGGGAGCAGATGACTATATCGTCAAACCTTTCAATCCTAATGAGCTGGTGGCACGAGTAAAAGCTCATTTATCGAGATATAGAAGGTTGACTAACCGAGAAAGTACTCATCAATTAATCGAAATCGGCAATGTTACGATTGATCCACCCTCTCGAAAAGTTTCAGTTAATGGACAAATAATTACGTTAACAGCGAAAGAGTATGATCTACTCTATTTTTTAGCTTGTCATCCTAATCATGTTTTTACGAAAGAACAATTACTTGAAAGAATATGGGGGTTTGATGCAATAGGTGACAGCTCTACCGTTACCGTCCATATACGTAAGCTCCGTGAAAAAATTGAGGGAAATCCATCCAAGCCCAACGTGATAGAAACGATTTGGGGTGTGGGTTATCGTTTAAAAAAGTAGGTGAGAAGATGTATGTAAAGCGAATTTCATTAGATAGGGCAAAGGTTAAATCAAAAACTGACTATCCTTTTTCCATACCAGTTATTCAAAATTTTGAACAATTGGAAATAGAAAACAATGTTACTTTTTTTGTAGGAGAAAATGGGTCTGGAAAGTCTACCTTGCTAGAAGCCATAGCGGATAAGTGTGGATTCCATACGGCTGGTGGCGGCCGCAATAATTCCTATGATGCAGAAGCAACGCAATCAGATCTCGGCGATTATGTGACGTTATCGTGGCTGCCTAAGATAACGAATGGCTTTTTCTTGCGTGCGGAGACGTTTCATCAGTTTGCTACTTATATTGATTCTTTGGAAGATGATCCATTCTCATCTTCCACTAAATACGAAGCGTATGGTGAGGATTCTTTACATCATCAGTCACATGGCGAGTCGTTCTTATCCTTATTTCAGAACCGTTTCCATCAACAAGCCATCTATTTATTGGACGAGCCTGAGGCTGCTTTGTCTCCGCAACGACAACTCGCCTTTTTACGTATACTGCATGAGTTAGCTTCATCAGGACAGTGTCAATTTATTATTGCAACCCATTCGCCGATTTTATTAGGATATCCAGATGCCAAAATATGGAGCTTTGATGATGAGCAGATTGCGGAGGTTAAATACGAAGATACCGATCATTATCAGATTACGAGATTATTCCTGGACAATCGCGAGCGAATGTTAAGCGAACTTTTTAAAGAAAAGGAGTGAAGTGCAGGATGGACGAGAAGTTTGATTACCGTGCATTTTATGAAGAAGTAGGTAAGGAAAATGGCTGGAATTTTGACAAACTCCAAGTAGAAACAGAAGGAAACGGTTGGGAGTTTTATCAGGAAGTGTTAAAGAAGGTGGGAGAATCTGATTGTTTGTTAGATATAGGCTGTGGGAGCGGAGAACAGCTAATTAAATTAGCCGCTTCATTATTTTTGGTGGTCGGTATTGATCTGTCACGAAGTATGATAGAAAAGGCAGATCAAGCATCACAGAAAAATGTGAAATTTTTTCACATGACTTCTGATCAATTGCAATTTCCGAATGGCTTTTTTGATATCGTTACCAGTCGTCATGCCCCGTTCTCTGCTAAAGAAGTGGCAAGCGTATTGAAAAAGGGCGGGGTATTTATGACACAGCAAGTCAGGGAAACGGATAAGATAAATTTAAAAAAAGCATTTGGCAGGGGGCAGGCATTGGAATCACAGGACGGACAGTTAAAAGACAACTATGTCAAGGATTTGAAGGAAGCAGGTTTTACTACTGTGCAAACCTGTGAATACGATGCCACCGAGTATTATCAGAGACCAGAGGATTTGCTTTTTTTATTAAAATATACGCCAATTATCCCAAAATTCGGTGCGTATTCTGATGATTTAGATAGGTTTGAAGATTTTATAGCAACGTATCAGACAGAAAAAGGAATCGCAACGAATTCTAAACGGTTTTTGATTGTGGCAAAAAAGTAGTGATCTGTTATTTTAAGATGTAGCTGAGAGTTAAGTTGAACGTATGTTTTATCTTCAGCACTATGCCTAAATAAAATAAGTCAGTGTTGAGTTCCTATAATATGCATTATGTTAACAAAGGCAGTATTGCAAAATGGTCATTTTGATATAGATTATCTGCTTAGCAAAGCTCCGGAAATAAGCTCCGCGTCCTGTGGATCTTCAGCTCGTGCTGATTCCACGGGAGTCTCCGCCTATTTCCTACGCTTTAGGGAAGTTCTACAACGCATGGAACAGCAAAAAGCAGTGGTTCTAAGCATTATGTTATTCAAAAGCTGATATTAAGGGTGCACTCAATATGCTAGCAATTCCAAAAGTTGTAGAGCCCCCATCCAAGCGTAGGCCAACCACGTAGACTCCCGCGGGACAGGCAGGTGCTGGAGATCCACTTTGTGAAGCGCCCTTCTTCACAAAGTTAGCTTCAGCCGTGCCCCGCAGGACGCGGAGTGGTTGGCTGAAGCGGTATTCCAGCACATTATATATATCAATATGGATGCTTGGCTAGCGATGGCTAGTTTACATAATGCATATTATGGTAGTTGTATATAATTTATTCAATTAGGACCGGGCGGGGTATGCCCGATTTTTCTGATTTTTGATGGCTAGACTTAACCATGCATAAAGCTACCCATAATCGATATTATCAGGATAATTACTTTGTTAATAAAAGAAAGAGTCTGATTTAGCTGCTAAATCAGACTCTGCTATAATATAGTTCGTTTAAGCATGCGCCCGCTTGAAGCTTACGGTGGCGATTGCTACGAATACGACAGCGAATGCCAGTATAAATAATATTTCCTCAAATACGGTCACGGAACGGCCGAATACAGTGATATCAAGTCCCATAGTTTGACGGATTGTTTCTGGAAGACTGTCGACGTCTATCATGATTTTCTTCATGACATCGACACCGTACGTAACAGGGTTAAGCTTCACAATGACATCAAGCCAGCTTGGCATATTGTTAATTGGAAATAAGGCGCCGGATAAGAAAATCATCGGCATTACCAGAATTTGCACAATGAGCTGGAAGCCTTGTGTGGATTTAATCATACTTGCAAATAACAAACCAACCCCGGATAAAGCGGCCCCAAGCAGAAACATAAATGGAATGACTTTAATTAAGGACCAAATATCATAAGATAGCCCGAGAAAAGGGATTAATAAAAACAGAATGATACCTTGAATCGTTGATACAGAAGCTGCCCCTAGCATTTTTCCAATTGCGATGCTTACTCGTGAAATGGGGGAGACAAGGATTTCTTTCATGTACCCATAATTTTTATCTTCAATTACAGACATCGCGGAGAATATCGCTGTCATCAGTAATGTCATCGATACGATACCAGGGAAGACGAATTCAACATAGTTAAATCCTTCACTACCGTCTGCCATTCCCCCTGCCATCATCGATTCCATTGTCCCACTTAATCCACCGCCAAATATTAATAGAAATAGGATCGGCATAGAGAATGAACCTAACAGCCGAGCGCGATCTCTGAAAAATTTCGTTAAATCTCTTTGCCAAATTGCCAGAATTCCTTCCATGTAAATACCTCCTTAATCCTTGATTTTGCGACCTGTATACGCTAAAAAGACATCATTCAATGTAGGTTTGCGGATGTTTAGCGCAGTAATTGGAATTTCTAATGTCTTGATAAATTTTGAAATAAACGCATCACTGCTCGATACCTTCAGGTGAATGGTATCGTCTTTTACCTCCACCTCTGCATCGCTGATTTTTTCTTCGATTTCTTTTAGTGCTGCATCATTATCTTCCGTGGATAACTCGATCATGTCACCACCTAATTGATCCTTTAAGGCTGCAGGGGAATCAATGGCAATAATTTCACCTTGATCCATAATCGCGACACGATCACTAATCTCAGCTTCATCTAAATAATGCGTCGTTAAAAACATCGTAATGCCTTCTTTTTCCTTCAATTTTAAAATGTATTCCCATAAATGAGCACGTGTATTTGGGTCGAGACCGACTGTCGGCTCATCTAGAAACAATACCTTCGGATAATGAAGCAATCCGCGCGCTATTTCGAGCCGGCGCTTCATCCCGCCAGAGTATTCCTCGACCCGTTGATTTTGTTCGTCTACAAGGTCAACAATCTCCAATACTTCCAGTATACGAGCATCACGCTTTTCTTTCGGAACATTGTAAAATCTGCAGTGTAATTTTAGATTTTCGTTAGCCGTTAATTTTTCATCTAATGTATTCTCTTGAAAAATAATACCGATACTTGCGCGTACCTCATCTTTTTCCTTATTTGCATCGTAGCCGTTAATAATAATCTCTCCGGATGTAGCTTTCAGCATCGTACAAATCATATTAATTGTGGTGCTTTTACCTGCGCCGTTTGGTCCAAGAAAGCCAAAGATTTCACCTTCTTTCACATCGAAACTGATCCCTTTAACTGCTTCAACCTTCTTATATGTTTTGGTTAGATCTTTTACAGATATGACGGAATTCAATATAAAACCTCCTCATGAAAGAAATAGTTATGATATAATAACTATTATCCAACCACAGCTAGATAAAGTCAATTTATTTGAAGGAGTGTGTAACAAAATGAGTGAAAAAGACGTCTTAACTCATGAACTGGTGGATGCTGCACTCAGTGTTTTACCATTATTACCAAAAAAACTATTTGGTACATCACCTGTTGTAAAAAAAGACGGACTTCATCCTTCTCATTTTCACGTGTTACGAATGATCGAACGAGAAGAACCGATTCAAATGACGTTCATTGCCAAAAAATTAGATATTAATAAATCCAATTTAACACCAATTATTCAGAAGTTGATCGAAAAAGATTTTATTAAGAAAAAGAAAGATGCCCATGACAGGCGGATCACTTACTTGGAAATGACAGAATGTGGCGAACGATATGCGTCTGAAATGAAAAAGGAATTACATCAAATAGTTCAAGGTCGGTTCGCCAAGCTGACAGATGAAGAAAAAAATGAGTTACACCGGGCTTTTGATTCCATTCACACGATATTGACTAAGTTAGAATGATGGGAAAAAAGTCTTATAGGAGGCTGACTAATAGTTTGGTATGATTAATTTTAGGGAAAATTGTAAATAGAAATACTTTTTTTCCACAAATAAACAGGGGGAGTATCTTATGAAAAAACAGTTATTCGTATTGATTCTACTAGCTTTTCTCTCACTTATTCTGATAGCGTGTTCACAAGACACAGAAGAGGATACGCAATCATCAGGTAAAAATGGGGACACAGAAACAATCGATGCTACAGACGATGTAGATGATGCAGGTGAAGAGGAATCGGTCTTCAGTCTTGATGAGAACAAGGCAACAGAGGTATTAAATCAGTATCATGATACAGTAATGGATGTTATTAACAATGCAGATGATCAAGGGACAGTTCAAGATTTCTCTGCGAAAGAACCGTTAAAAGAAGAATTTATGACGATAATGTCAGAAGAGTTGGCAAGCTCATATGTTGATCAGTATTTCCAACAGACGGACGGTCAACTTTTTGTTGTGCCGACTGAAGCGCCGATTTGGTTCAAAGAGGATCAAGCCTTCCAGATGCAAGAAGTCAGTAAAACAGAATATGAAATTATCCAAGAACAATCAAATGAGCTGATTGGTGAAGTGAAAATGACATATGTGCTCACATCTAAAAATGATAAATGGATTGTTCAGGAGGTGCACACTGAAGAATTAAAAGATACATCAAATGGTGATGGCCAAAGTGACAATAGTAGTCAAAACGGCAATGATTCTTCAGACAATAATGGCGATAGCGGTGACGGCGAAGAAGCTAGTGAAGACACTGGTGAAATAACGGATAACAAAGCAGAGGACCTTGTCAGAGAGTACTTGAACATTCCAGAAGATAGTGAAATGAATGTTGTGATGGATCATAAAGATGATAATGGTAATTTTGTTGTACAGGTATATGAGCTTGTACAAAATGGTGATACCAGTCACACAGCAACAGTTGGCTGGTATATAGTTAATAAGGATGACGGATCAATCGAAGAAATGATGTAATGCAAAAGAATAATCATAATTTCTCATCTTGTCATGAATAATCCAAAAAGGCTTGCACAAAATAAGTGCAAGCCTTTTTTTGTCACGATGTTAACCGTCTGTAAGACTCCCACTTCAAGCTTCGTGTATCACAAAGCAGCTAAGTGGGAGTGAACAGTTGCTAACATCCTGATACGTTTCGCTAATGATCAGCGGGGGTTAAAAACCCCCGCTGATCAAAGTCTCACTTTATATATGATCAAACACAACACATGACTATAGTAAATCATTCTTTTTGATGCTGGAAAACACTTCTTCCAATGACCGGTGAAAGGAAATAGCATCTTGAATCTTTCGTTCAAACAATTCTTTATGTGAATCAGAATAATGAGTAAGGTCTTCCTGTATTTCTGCTAAATTATTGATTTGTAAATTTAGCGAAGCTAGCCAGCGATTAACATAAGTTTTCATGAATTTTTTGTATAAATCTTCCCGAGCTTCGTATAAGTCTTTGCGCACGCCTTTTTGCCAGACGCGTTCGACAAGATTAAATTCCAAAAGTCTGCGGATGGCATAGCTCATTGCTGTTTTACTTTTGCCAAGCGATTCTTTCATTTCGTCTAATGTCATCGGTGCTTCATTTAAATACAAGGTCACAAATAGCTGTGCCTCTGTTTTATTTAATGAAAACATCTCTAATGTTTTTGAGAATTCAGATACAATCTGATTATTAACTCTTTCTGATTGACCTTGATCCGATTGTGTCATAAAGCTATGACAACCTCCTTTAACGCACTTACTTTAACTTTACACTACACTAAAACAAAAAGCTATATACATAGTAAATGAATTAAAATCGTTTTGTAAAGATAAAACTTTATGAACGTAACAATCTGAAAAATCAGTGCATAACGGTTGAAATAAATGAAATGTTCCTGTAACATAAAAAACGATGTTCAGGAAATGACGGAATATGTCGAAGAAAAAGAGGTGGTTTATTTCATGTCTGTCATTAAAGTAAAGGACTTGTCGAAAATTTTCGGCAAAAAGACAAAAACTGCTCTTTCCTTGTTGGATGAGGGCTACACGAAAGAACAAATCTTAGAAAAAACAGGATGCACAGTAGGTGTTAACCGTGCTTCTTTTGAAGTAGAAGAAGGAGAAGTCTTTGTTATCATGGGACTTTCCGGAAGTGGTAAATCAACCCTTGTACGTTTGTTAAATCGTCTCATCGATCCTACTGAAGGTGATGTAGAAGTCGGTGGAGAGAATTTGGCAAAGGTTGGAAAAGAAGCATTACGAAAAGTACGACGGGAAAAAATGAGTATGGTATTCCAAAAGTTTGGTCTGTTTCCGTTCCGAACCGTGTTGGAAAATACCGAATTCGGACTTGAAGTACAAGGGATCAGCAAGGAAGAACGAGCGAAAAAAGCGGAAGAGGCATTACAACTAGTAGGTTTGGGAAGCTTTATTCACCAGTATCCGGATCAATTATCTGGTGGGATGCAACAGCGTGTTGGTTTAGCTCGTGCCTTAGCGAATGACCCGGAAGTCTTGTTAATGGATGAGGCGTTCTCAGCATTAGACCCTTTAATTCGGAAAGATATGCAAGACGAATTGCTGGATTTGCAACAAAAAATGAAAAAAACGATTATTTTTATTACACACGATTTAGATGAAGCGTTGAGAATCGGTGATCGCATTGCTTTAATGAAGGATGGTTCTATCGTACAAATTGGTACACCAGAAGAAATCCTTGTTAATCCAGCGAATGATTACGTAGAACGATTTGTCGAAGATGTGGACCGTTCCAAAGTATTAACCGCAAGTCATATTATGAAGCGCCCAGAAACAGTTGACATTGACAAGCATGGACCACGAGTGGCATTAGAGCGAATTCGTGAGCAAGGTTTATCAAGTATCTATGTCGTAGACCGAGGACGACAGTTACAAGGTTATGTCACAGCAGATGATGTCAAAAGTGCAAGAGAAAAAGAATCGAAAGATTTACGCGATATTTTGAAGAAAGACATGCCTACAGTTGGCATGGAGGCACCCATTCATGAAATTTTTGATATTATTCATGATTCACCCGTACCAGTTGCTGTTGTAGAAGATGGCAAATTAAAAGGTATTATCGTGAGAGGTGCCGTTATTGCAGCATTAGCAAACGGAAATGGGGTGACAGAAGATGCTTGATTTTATCGGAAAAATCCCATTAGCTGATTGGATTAATAATGCGACGGAATGGATGCAAGATACATTTGAATTTATCTTTGATCCTATTAAAGAAGACTTTGGTGATTTTGTTGAATCTACGTCTGATTGGCTAGCTGAAATTCCACCAATTATTGTTATTTTATTAGTAGCTGTAGTGGCATTTTTTGTTTCAGGTAAGAAATTTGGTTTAGCAGCGTTTTCGATTGTTGGACTATGGTTTGTTTATAACCAGGAATTATGGGAACAATTAATGGCAACATTGACTCTTGTTGTCTTTGCCAGTCTGATATCGATTATTATTGGTATTCCGGCGGGGATTTGGATGTCCAAAAGTGTATGGGCGCAACGAATTATTACGCCAATTCTCGACTTTATGCAGACAATGCCTGCCTTTGTATATTTAATTCCTGCCGTTGTTTTCTTCGGTATCGGTATGGTACCTGGTATTTTTGCATCGGTAGTATTCGCAACACCACCTGTGGTGCGTTTCACGAATCTTGGTATCAGACAAGTTTCGGCTGAATTAGTAGAAGCTGCAGATGCGTTTGGGACAACAGGTGCACAGAAACTGTTTAAAGTAGAGTTGCCAATGGCAAGAAAAACGATGATGGCAGGTGTAAACCAGACTATCATGCTTGCCTTGTCAATGGTTGTTATAGCTTCGATGATCGGTGCTCCCGGTCTAGGTGATGAAGTATTAACCGCATTACAACGTTCACAAGAAGGTCCTGGTTTCGTTGCAGGTTTAGGTATTGTTATTCTGGCGATTATTATTGATCGACTTTCTCAAAATGTGAACAAATAATATGTGAATAACTTCCCTGTAAAACAGGGAAGTTAAATATATAAATTTTACAAAGGGGAGTTCTATTAATGTTGAAAACATGGAAATCTTTTGGATTAATTGCTGTACTAGGTTTAGTGTTAGTTCTTGCTGCATGTGGCGGCGGAGATGAATCTGAAGAAGAAAGCGATACTGGTTCAGATGAATCAGCTTCTGTTGGAAACGACCAGGAAGTTCAATTAGTTTATGTTAACTGGGATACAGAAATTGCTTCAACGAATGTTGTAGGTAAAGTATTAGAAAACTTGGGTTATGATGTAGAATTAACATCAGTTGAAAATGCTGCGATGTGGGAAGCAGTAGCAAATGATGAAGCAGATGGTATGGTTGCTGCATGGTTACCACTTACTCATGAATCACAATTCGCAGAGTTTGGCGATCAAGTAGAAGATTTAGGAACAAACCTTGAAGGAGCAAAAACAGGTTTAGTTGTTCCATCTTATATGGACGTTGAATCAATTGAAGATCTATCTGACCAAGCTGATATGACTATTACTGGTATCGAAGCTGGTTCTGGTGTAGTAGGAGCAACAGAAACAGTACTTGAGGAATATGGTAACCTGAGCGATTGGGAACTACAAACTTCTTCAAGTGGTGCCATGACAACTGCGTTAGGTGACGCAATTGAAAATGAAGAAGATATTGTTGTGACAGGCTGGTCTCCACACTGGATGTTCTCTGAATATGACCTTAAATATTTAGAAGATCCTAAAGGTGCTTACGGTGAAGCAGAAAATATCAAAACAATGGTACGTCAAGGATTAAAAGAAGACTTACCAAATGTTTATAAAGTACTAGACCAGTTCAACTGGACACAAGAAGACATCAACTCTGTAATGGTAGACGTAGTCGTGAATGGTGAAGATCCAGAAGACGCTGCAGAAGCATGGATTGAAGAAAACCAAGACAAAGTCGACGAATGGACAAAAGGTGTTGAGTAATAATTAGCATGTAACCCCCTCTTATGATAAAAGGGGGTTTTCTATTTAGTAAGGAACTGTCATGGAGGAAAATTACATAGATAATTGGATTCTTATAATATGGATTATGTCAACTAGCTGCTTAGTGATGATTTTGAAATTTTTCGTGTGCTGGAATGCGGCTCCGGCCAACCACTTCGCGTCCTGCGGGGCACGGCTGAAGCTAGGCTACTACCCGAAATACCTCTTAGCTGCCTTGCACCGAGGAAGCCTACTTCGAAGCTTTACTAGAAGACACAGGTGCAGACGTTGTGGATCTTCAGCGCCTGCCTGTCCCGCGGGAGTCTACGTGGTTGGCCTACGCTTGGATGGGGGCTCTACAGCTTTTGGAATTGCTAGCATATTGAGTGCACCATAAATATCAGCTTTTGAATAACATAATGCTTAGAACCACTGCTTTTTGCTGTTCCATACGTTGTAGCACTTCATTAAAGCGTAGGAAATAGGCGGAGACTCCTCATGCCTCAGCGCGAGTTGAAGATCCACTTCATTTGTGCCTGTGTCTTCTAGTTTCGCTTCGAGGTAAGCTTCCTCGGCACTAGGCAGCACAGATGTTATTTCAAGTAGTAGCCTTGCAGACCGCCGTGCTCCACAGGACGCGAAGACTATTTCCGGAGCTTTGTAAGGCATACACAACATATCAAAATGACCATTAAGCATTTAGTTGACATAATCCATATTATAGGAAGTTGGGCTAAGGGAACTGTACGTTTATTAGTGCTTGTACTTACATGCACTAGAAAGGAATGGAGAAAATTCGGTAAAATTATTCACCCTCAAGAACTGTGTTAAACTAAAAGAAAAAGGAGGGAGCTATCTTGAAAACGGTATTAATTACAGGGGCTGGAAGTGGATTCGGGCTTGTGACTGCACTTGAACTTGCCAAAAATGGATTTCATGTGATTGCAACGCTGAGAACCCTTCAGTCTCAACAAGCTTTAAACGATAAGGTAGCAGAATTAAAATTAACCGATAAAATCATCATTCTGGAAATGGACGTCACAAACGATGAGCATATTGAAGAGGTCACACAGTATGTGAAACAAAACTATCAAAGACTCGATTTACTTATTAATAATGCTGGCTATTCCCAAGGCGGTTTTGTAGCGGATCTTTCACCAGATGATTTTGAAAAGCAATTAAATGTGAATTTGCATGGGGTGTTTCGCGTTACCAATGCGATGCTGCCGATTTTAGAGCAGGCAGAAAAAGCGAATATTATTAATATTAGCAGTGTGAGCGGTCTGATCGGCTTTCCTGGTTTAAGTAGCTATTGTACATCTAAATTTGCCTTAGAAGGTTTTAGTGAAAGTTTAAGATTAGAATTGCTACAGCGAAATATTTATGTGTCCATCATCGAACCATCATCTTATCAGACGGAAATTTGGCACAAGAGTTTGCAGACCATAGATCACGAAACAATGGAGGCGGACCCTCTGAAACACTCTGTATTTAACTATGCTAAGCAGACAGCATACACCGAGCAGAATCCGAAAGAAATTGCGGATTTGATCATTAAAATTTCTCATCGATCCAAGCCTAAGTTGCGTTACCCAATTGGTAAAGGCGCAACGGCCATGTTTTTTGCCAAGCGCTTGTTACCTTGGCAATTAGTAGAAAAAATCATCTTAAAAAAATTAAAAAAATAATCTGGAAAAAACAAGTGTATTTTTGTATAATTATAAATAATTACTTATATTTATGCAAAAGGGGAAGTGATTGTGATGAAACTTGTTTGCGAATCCGATCAAATTTCGGATTATCTGGAGGAGTCCGAAACGATAGATTTCTCAAACGATCTTATTATGAGGACTGCTAGCAACTTATTCGAGGCTTCCCAAACGGAGATCGAAAAAACAGAAACGGTCTTTCACTTCATCCGTGATCAAATCGACCATGTATGGGATATCCAAAGCAGAAGAGTGACATCTAAAGCATCCGAGGTGCTTCAGTTTAAAGAAGGAGTCTGTTATGCAAAAGCTAATCTATTTGCTGCATTACTACGGTCTCAAGGCATTCCGACAGGTTTTTGTTATCAGCGGTTAATGCTGTTCGATACACCTGAAAAAGGCTATTCGCTGCATGCATTAAATGCAGTTTATTTACAGCAGCTTGACAAATGGATCAGGTTAGATGCAAGAGGCAACAATAAAAATGTTGATGCGCAATTCTCACTAGATGAAGAGCGATTAGCATTCCCGGTACAACAGCAATTTGGTGAAATTGATTATCCCACAATCTTTGTAAGACCAAACCAGCAAACCTTGGATGTTTTGGAGCGTAATGCTGATATGTTAGAAATCTATCAGCATTATTTGCCGGAAAAGCTGTAACAGGAATTTGCGTGGAAAATAAAACCTTTTAATGATAATATTGTATTAATAATATATAAAGGATGAGCCTTCCATGAAGTTAATCAAAAAATCATTCAAATATGTTGCAACAATTAAAATCGGATATTGATAACGGTAGACCATATAAAGGATACTTGCGACTAGTGAAAGCTGATATATTCTATAGTGATAATCTAAGGAATGCTTTCATCAATAAGATCTTAACTGAATACACTGACATCGATTCATCAGAAAAACAGCAATTAATCGAGATTGTACAACAACAGTAGTGGCATAGGAGGCTATGTATGCAATTGGGAATTATTATTGGGGTTATGGCAGTTAGCCTGTTTGGGCTTACTTCTTGCGACAATAATGGTGCAGAAACAGATAAGTTAGAAAAACTTGAACAGGCGAGTGATCAGACACACCTGCTTGATAATGGAACTTTTACAGGAATGGTCGAGATTAACAAGGACGGAGAACAGGTCTCATCTTCTTCGACGGAAGGTGCCTTTCTGGTACAAGGTGATCAAGTCGATTGGCAATTAAAACAAGTTCAGCAGCAGTCAGGAGAAGAAGCCTTTGTAGCAGAAACGGTACAAATCGATAACCGTCAATATCAACGTTTCGTTCAGCAACAAGCAGGTTCTGAATGGCAGCAGCTTCAAGGAGAGGCGTCGGAATATCCCGATGACTTAAAAGTATTATTAGAAGTAAATCTCGAAAAAGAAGACGTAGCATCTATAGCTGTAGAGAGTCAGGATAATAACAAGAAATACACAATCACCTACAGTGATGACTACTTTTCTAAAAAGAAGGAACAAAATATGGAGCGGATAGAATCCTTAATAGAAGAAGCACAAGAAAAAGGACTCGACAATAACGAAACATTGGAACGGTCATTAGCGCTCAATCAATCGATCAATTATTTAGAATTAAAAAGAAGCTACACAATGAATGGAGAGGGAATTTTAATTAGCATGGAATCTGTCTCTAAAGTTGAACAAACCGTTGAAGATAGAAAACAAATTAAGGAAACAACCAGGCGAGTATCAATAGTGGACTATAACCTTGCTGATTTAAAGATAAAAAAGGAAGGACTCGATTAGAATTTTCGATGTCCTTCCTTTTCTGAATTTCTTTAGATTAGTTTCTCAATCTCCGCGTTATTCTTTAGCTCATCAATTTTTGATTGGATTTGATCTTTTTTCTCCTGCTGTTTTTGTGAGAATAGCATCTGTTCAATTTGACCTTTGACTTGCTCTAATGCAGGAATTTCTTTCTCAGATTGTTCTTTTAAGGAATCATAATATTGTTGGATTTCTTCATCTGAAACGTTGATATCAAATTCAGATTTCATATATTTCGTTGAGAGTGCATTTTGTTTTAGTTGTTTTTTATAGGTTTCTTCCGTTAATCCACTTGATTTCAATACAGTGGAGAATTGATCACCGTATTGATCTTTCAATGAATCAACCTGGCTTTGGATTTGTTCATCATCGACTTCAATACCTTGTTCCACGGCATCTTGTCTGATTAATTCCTGATTTATTAATTCTGTTAAAGTTTGATCTTTTAATGTATCAGTATCTTCTGTATCTTGTCCTGATTGTTGCAGGGTGCTTTTTACAGTCGAATACATTTGGTTGTAAGCAACGCCATTAATTTCTGTTCCATTGATGGTTGCTACAGTTTTATCATTTTCAACTTTTTCTTCTTCACTTACAAGCTGCTGCTCGGTTTGATTAGATGATGAATCAGATGAACCTTCAGATGATTCTTGGCTGGATTGATCTTCTTCACTGCCACAGGCAACCGCTATGATCGATACGATGATAAGCATCAACGTCAATAAGCTTTTTTTCATATTGTCCTAACCTCCATTTACTCATTGTTTGTCCATTCAAACATACTTCGAAGCAGGATTGCAAGTCATATCTTTTGTCGAAATAAAAGAGAATACTGTTATGACAAGGGGTTTGACTCAATATTACATTTCATCAACAAAACAAAGCATTTTTTACATTTTTTCCATAACATGATTTTTAGTGGCTTGTTTCGGGAATATTACCGTTAGGGAGTGGGACTATGAAGCATATTTTAAAACCAACTTTTCTTTTCTTAATAGCAGGATTCGTCCTGTTATTTCTAACCACATCATTGTTTATCGAGCTAGCAGATGATGTCCTGGAAAATGAAAAATTTAAAGTAGATCATTATTTCCATGAGGTGCTTGTTTTTACGGAAGATGATACCTTATATCAATGGATGACATGGATAACAGAAGCTGGTTCGGTGCTCGTTATTACAATTGGTTCTGTTATTGTAGCGGTGTCCTTATTTTTCTTAACAAATAATAAATGGTACAGTATTTTGTTTAGCTTAAATATGATTGGTATTGGTTTATTAACAAAAGTATTGAAATTAGTATTTCAGCGCAATCGTCCAGAATTAATTGCAGCGTTTGATGGTACAGGTTACAGTTTTCCTAGTGGACATTCTACCGGGTCTGTTGCGTTTTACGGCTTTCTGATTTTTCTGGTCTGGAAACTGGTATCGAAGCAAGCGGTGAAATGGTTGATAATTCTTTTGCTGGGCATATTAAGCATCGCTATTCCATACAGTCGTGTTGTATTAGGTGTGCATTTCTTTACAGATATTTTGGCAGGGATGGCGCTTGGGTTGTCATGGTTAATTATCTGTATCTTTACCTTGGAATTCTTGCTTTGGCGCGCAAGGAAACGGCAAGTTTAATTAGGTGCTACAGTCATCATTTCTTGCTATACTAAATTGGTAATGGAAAAAGGGGGATAATCATGAAACAACTATTTAGCCCAATTAATATAAAAAATTTAGATCTGAAAAATCGCGTGGTAATGCCACCAATGTGTCAATACTCGGTAACAGCGGAAGATGGCACACCGAATGATTGGCATCTGACACACTATATCAGCAGAGCAGTTGGTGGTACAGGTTTGATTATTGTTGAAATGACAAACGTTGAACCTGATGGCAGAATTTCAAATAATTGTTTAGGTTTATGGTCAGATGATCAAATTCCGGCTTATAAAAAGATCGTGGATGGTGTTCATGCACAAGGTGCAAAAATTGCGATTCAAATTGCGCATGCAGGGCGAAAAGCAGAAGACGCTGAGACCCCAGTGGCACCGTCTCCTATCCGTTTCAGTGAAAAATATAAAGAACCACGAGCACTTTCTACTGCGGAAGTAAAAGAAATGGTCGATAAATATAAGCAAGCAGCCCGTCGTGCAGTCGAAGCAGGCTTTGATTCCATTGAATTACACGGCGCACATGGCTATTTAATACACCAATTTCATTCTCGTTATACGAACAAGCGAGACGATGAATATGGAGAGCTGACTCGTTTTGGTACGGAAGTGATTGAAGCAGTGAAGAGTGAAATGCCAGCAGATATGCCACTGATTCTTCGAATATCTGCCACTGAATTTGTAGAAGAAGGCTATACGTTAGAAGGTGGAATCGAAATAGCTAAAACTTACAAAGCAGCTGGTGTTGATATTTTTGATGTTAGCGCTGGCGGAGAGGGAGCGATTGCCCCTTCACGTCATCCAGGCTTTCATGCAGGATATATGCTTCCTTTTGCAAGGGCAATGCGCGAAGCGTTACATGTACCCGTTATGGCTGTTGGAAACCTGGAAACTCCACGCCTTGCTGATGCAGTAATTGGTAATCAAGAAGCTGACTTCGTTGCTGTTGGACGTGGCATGCTTCGTGATCCTTACTGGGCAATCCATGCCGCGCATGAATTAGGTCAAGAAATACAAGTACCTGTTCAATATGAGCGAGGTTTTGCTTAATAGATGTGAAAGTGGCCATAAAACATCAAAAAGTGACCATTAAATGTGCAAAAGTGGCCATAAAACGAAAAAAAGTTACCATAAAATGCGCTGAAGTGGCCATAAAAAGATAACGAGGGGATACGTGATAGTGTGGAATTTAGACCTTGTATTGATTTGCATCAGGGTAAAGTAAAACAAATCGTTGGTGCAACATTAAATCAAGAAAATAAGCAAGTTATTGAAAATTATGTATCAACCTATAACAGTAGCTATTATGCTGCTAAATTTCGTGATGATCAGTTAACTGGTGGTCATGTTATTATGCTTGGTGATGGCAATAAAGAAGCGGCAATAGAGGCGCTTCAATCATATCCAGGCGGCTTACAGATCGGTGGCGGCATCAATGGGGATAACGCACTAACCTTTTTGAATGCAGGGGCTTCTCATGTCATTGTCACGTCGTATATCTTCCAGGATGGCGAATTAAAAATGGATAAACTTCGTCGTTTAGTAGACAAGATTGGCAAGGAACGTTTAGTGATAGATTTGAGCTGTAAGCAGAAGGATGGCAAATGGTTTGTCGTGACAGATAAATGGACGAAGTTTAGTAATATTGAAATTACAGCTTCTACAATAAAAGAGTTGGAACAGTATTGTGATGAGTTTTTAATCCATGCAGCCGACGTGGAAGGCAAACGGGCTGGCATAGCAGAAAATCTTGTAAGGCTGCTAGCTGACTATGTGACGATTCCAACGACATATGCTGGTGGCGTCTCTTCACTTGAGGATTTACACCTTTTTGAACAATTATCAAAAGGAAAATTGCATGTCACGATCGGCAGTGCGCTAGATATATTTGGCGGTGATCTCTCCTATGATCAAGTTGTTGACTATTGTAAGGAATAGGAAGACAGAATTGGCACGATAGAATACAAACAACCAAGATACAAATAGGTATTTTTTAGTTGTAATGTAGAAACAACTGCGAAGTAATGACTATTTAGCGAGATTGCTTCATGCTAACTAGCGTTGAAGTCATTTTGAACGATTTCATGTGTTATGATATCGCTCCGTCCAACCACTCCGCGTCCCGCAGGACGCGGAGTGGTTGGACGGAGTGGCATTCTAGCAGACAAACCATGTCAAAATGGTCTCCCAGCTGATCGCGATACCTATATTTCGCGGTTCTTGTTACTTCGCAGTATATCCAAACAGCGTAAAAGCCGACCCTTACACGAATCTGGTATTATGAGATTTCGTGCTATGGTCGGCTTTTCATTTTGTTCGAATCTTTGTTTCAGTATATCCATGATTCAACCAGAAGAATCGATCGGTGTCTCTGATTGATAGCTGGTATACTGATTTTTGCCTTTTTGTTTGGCTACATACATTGCTTTGTCAGCTTGTCTGATTAATGTCTCCATATCTTTACCATTCTGTGGGAAGTAGCTAATACCGATGCTGAAGCTGGTTGTCTGCTGTTTTCCATCCATTATAAAAGGTGCATCGAAAGCTGCGGTTATTTTATTTGCTACTGTTTCTGCGCCCTTCTTATCGGTTTTCTGAGTAATGATAATAAATTCGTCACCGCCATAGCGTGCAATTACTGCCTCTTGTCCGACTAGGCTGCTAAGGCTCTTTCCTATTTGTTTAAGAAATCGATCACCTGCGTCATGTCCATGTTCATGTTCATCGTTGATCCGTTTGAAATTATCCAAATCTAAAAACAGGATAGCGAATGATTCATGATTTGCTTTACTTGTTTCTAAGATGCGCTGGAATTGCTGATCGAAATAATAGCGGTTAGGTAGCCCTGTGACAGAATCATGAAATGCCATGTCGTACATGGCTAATTGTAATCGCTTGTTACGAAGTCCCATCGTATACGTTATGAGAAAGATGACAGCAGACATAATAACTAATGTATTGATCATAATCGTAGAATCGATAGTAGATGAAACTTCCGGAAAAATACTGTGGTGCTGATTTGGCAGATTGTATAATGTGAATGATTCCATAGCCACATAGTGCATCGAACTGATTGCGATACCTAGAATGATTGCTATAGGCAGTTGGAATAAATATAAATGTTTGTCGCTTACTTTATTGAAGATGATCAAAGCTGCCGTTGAGCCTGTGATGCCAATAACAATCGACAAAGCAACAATGCCGGGGTTGTGTTCCATATAATGGTTATATTCAACAGCATACATACCAATATAATGCATGGAAGAAATGGCCAATCCCATTACTGTGCCAGCAAGCACTAATTGAGCATAACTGGCGATCCGATTGGCAATTAACCGGAAAGCTATTAAGGAACCGATCATCGCGACAATAAAGGAAACGATTGTAGCAATCAGATTTATTCGGATCTGGCTATCCCCTATACCGCTTGCAATCATGCCGGTAAAGTGCATGGTCCAGATGCCAATTCCCATAGTAAAAGAGGCAGTAATCAGCCATTTTTTTCTTGTATTATGTTGTGCATTTCTAGCGATCCCCACTAGTTCAATCGTTGTAAAAGAAGCGAAGATTGCAATTAATATAGAAATAATAATGAGCGAATAATTGTAATCAAACGGTATTGGTGTCATAGTTGAAGCCCCTGTAGGTAATATTTACTGTGTACAAAGCTATAATTGGTATTACCCTTCTTTAGCTGGTAATAAAACGTTTTTCTCGAATTCAAACTATTAATATGAGATAGTGTTTGAATTATATCATAATTTTCTAATGTCGAAATCAAAAAAATGAAAAATTTTGAAATGGAATGCAAAAATTTTTGGTAATAACCAGGATTTTTTCTTAAGTACAGTCATAGAAGTAATCGTGATGAATAGGAAGTTCTATATTATTTACATCGATTAGGACCGGTGAGTTATGTCCGGTTTTTCAGTTGTGGGATGTTCGGATCAGTTAGGGTGCTTGGCTATTAGCAGTTGCTGACACATCTGATTTGCCAGTTATCCGGAATAGATGATAGGCGCATGAAGATGATGACGATCTTCAGAGTAAGCGGATGCAAAAGGTTGTCAAATGCAAGAAGATGGAGAACCTCAGGCAAAAGAGTGATACATGAGGTCTCCAATGCATGAAGACAGTGAACTTCATGTGTTGGTTGGTGCAAGAAAACGCCGAACGCATGAAGAAGAGGTAACTTCAGGCGAAAGGAGTAGCAAGCGAACGCTCAACGCATGAAGAAGAGGTAACTTCAGGCGAAAGGAGTAGCAAGCGAACGCCGAACGCATGAAGAAGAGGTAACTTCAGGCGAAAGGAGTAGCAAGCGTACGCCGAACACATGAAGAAGAGATAACTTCAGGCGAAAGGAGTAGCAAGAAAACGCCCAACGCATGAAGAAGAGGTAACTTCAGGCGAAAGGAGTACCGAGAGAATGCCCAATGCATGAAGAAGAGCAATCTTAAATCGAATCTGATAAACATCACCAAATATTATCTGTCAGTACATAGAAAAGGCCTGAAGTTAATAAGCTTCAGGCCTTCCTTTTTAAAATGAGGAATCTCGCGTAGTGAGGATTTAGAGAAAAACTAAGGCACTCGCTAATAGCCTTAGCGAATGCCGGTTTTTTCTAATATGGATCGGACGGGTGTCCCATTTCTTCGGCGTCGTGCATGGCATCTTCCATCATTTCTTCTTTGCTTTCCATTCCTGATTTTAAGCCTTTTTCGACACGGGCGCCATAGTCTTTATCACATTTATAGAACATATCCAGCATTTTATCCTGGATATCTTTGTGACAGCCTAATAAGGCGGAAACTAAATTGTTAATCAGGTCATCTTTCTCCCAATCATTCAGTCTGCGGTAGGTTTCGCCGGCTTGTCCGAAATTATTTTCCCGGGAAATAGGCTGACGTTGTAATCGCCCTTCTACATATGGTTCATGCTCTACGCCGGCATTTTTGGCTTCTTTTAAGCCGGCAATGGTTGAAGGTTCATAATCGACATGAGGATTTTTAAAATCGCCATAGTCTTGTCTGAAATCCATCATCCCGCCAGTCTGATTCGTCACCACATTCTTGTGAGGCTTATTTACTGGTAATTGTAAATAATTTGCCCCAACTCGGTATCGCTGGGTATCTGAGTAGGAATAGGTTCTCCCTTGTAACATTTTATCATCGGAGAAGTCGAGACCATCGACTAAAACCCCTGTACCGAATGCGGATTGTTCTACTTCTGCATGAAAATTCTCTGGATTTCGGTTTAATACCAGCTTGCCAACTTTATGCCATGGATAATCATCTTTATACCATAATTTCGTTGCATCTAATGGATCAAAGTCCAATTCAGGATGTTCACCATCCTCCATTATTTGCACATAGAGTTCCCATTCAGGATAATCACCATTTTCAATCGCTTCATATAAATCTTGTGTGGCGTGATTGAAATTCTCTCCTTGAATTTTGTTAGCTTCCTTCTGGGTAAGGTTTTTAATACCTTGGACAGGTTCCCAGTGATATTTTACAAGGACAGCTTTACCTTCATGGTTGACCCATTTGTACGTATGAACTCCAGATCCCTGCATATGTCGATAGGTGGCTGGTATTCCCCAAGGAGAGAAAACAAAGGTAACCATGTGCATAGCTTCAGGAGATTCGCTGATAAAATCAAACATTCGTTCAAGGTTCTGTACGTTGGTTACAGGATCGGGTCGAAATGCATGAATCATGTCCGGGAATTTTAATGGATCGCGGATAAAAAAGATTTTTAAGTTATTTCCGACAAGATCCCAGTTACCATCCTCTGTGTAAAATTTGATCGCGAAGCCTCTTGGATCGCGTAATGTTTCTGGTGAGTGCTTACCGTGCACCACCGTGGAAAAGCGAAGGAAAACTGGTGTTTGGGTTTCGGTGTTGGTAAATACTTTGGCACGCGTATAATTGGAAATTGGTTCACCGTTCACTGTGCCGTATGATTGGAAATATCCATAAGCACCCGTTCCGCGAGCATGGACAATCCGTTCAGGTATTTTTTCGCGATCAAAATGACTGATTTTTTCAATGAAATCATAGTTTTCAAGTGTGGTTGGTCCGCGGTTTCCGACGGTACGAACGTTTTGGTTGTCTGTTACCGGATGACCTTGCTGGTTGGTCATCGTTTCTTTGCCATGGTTATCTTTTGATTTCTTGTCCATTATGTACCCTCCTTTTTTTATCGTTTATATTATGACCATTGCACTAAAGCTTATGCAGTCTGTTTGCTTCAAAAATCATATGTTTTATTCTGTGATCATATACTTTATAATTAAGGAAAGTTGGAAGAAGGTGACGAAAATAGAATATTTAATTTACCAGATGGACGTCGTTGTTGCGAACCCGCAGGCAAACCGTGAGAAGATTAAACAGTGGTTCGAAACAGACGTCACAAACACAAAAGTAGACACAGTTGTTTTACCTGAGATGTGGAATACCGGGTATGCATTGGATCAATTAGAATCTATAGCAGATGATGACGGATCAGTCACCATTCCCTTTCTTTCAGACCTGGCAAAGAAATATCAGGTCAATGTAATTGGCGGATCAATCGCTAATCGTAAACAAGACGGAATTTACAACACGAGTTTTGTTTTTAACCGGCTAGGAGAACTTGTGCATCAATACGATAAAATTCATTTAGTGCCGATGCTGGATGAACCGAAATATTTAAAGGGCGGTTGTGACAAAGGGGAATTATTTGAACTGGATGGTGTGAAGATGGGAATCGTGATTTGTTATGATTTACGTTTCCCCGAATTAATCAGATCTCTGGCATTACAAGGAGCGGAGGTGATGCATGTAGTTGCGCAATGGCCAGCATCCAGACAAACACACTGGCACTATCTGCTGTTTGCACGAGCTATTGAAAACCAGTGCTATATGATAGCGGCTAATGCCAGTGGAACATGTGATGGCACTGATTTCGCCGGAGAGTCCCTTGTAATCAGTCCATCCGGTGAAGCAATTGCTACAGGTCCTGCCCGAACAGAGGCGACCATTCGAGCGGAGATAATGCTTGAGAACGTTCGAAAGATCCGTAACGAAATACCTGTTTTTACAAGCAGGGTACCTTATTTATATGGAGAGTGATCAGATGATAAATTTTGAATACTCAGATGCTTTGCAGCGATTACCAGAACAATTTTTTGTGAAATTAGTCAAGACGACTCAAGCGCTTGTCAAGCAAGGGCATGATGTCATTAATTTAGGGCAAGGTAATCCCGATATGCCTACACCAGACTTTATTGTAGAGGCGTTACAAAAAGCAAGTACCAATCCTTTGTATCATAAATACTCCCCATTTCAAGGCTATCCTTTTTTAAAGCAGGCGATTGCTGATTTCTATCAACGAGAATATCAGGTAGATGTCGATCCAGAAACAGAAATAGCAATCATGTTCGGTTCGAAAACAGGTCTAGTAGAAATCAATCAGTGTCTGCTTAATCCGCATGATAAAGTGCTTGTTCCTGATCCTGGCTATCCTGATTACATGTCTGGGGTTGCACTGTCTAATGCTGAACCTGTGCATATGCCGCTGCGGGAAGAGAATGAATTTTTGCCGGATTATAATGAGATACCTGAGAAAGATTTAGAAGAAGCAAAATTAATGTTTCTTAATTATCCTAATAATCCAACAGCTGCTACAGCATCGAAGGATTTTTTCGATGAGACGATCGAAATGGCTGAAAAATATGAAATATGTGTCGTGCATGATTTTGCCTATGGTGCGATTGGCTTTGATGAAAAGCCACAAAGCTTTCTGCAGTCACCAGGGGCAAAGAATGTCGGTATTGAAATGTATACGTTATCGAAGACGTATAATATGGCAGGATGGCGTGTCGCTTTTGCTGTAGGGAACCGATCTGTTATTAATGCGCTGGAGCTGATACACGACCATTACTATGTTAGTATTTTTGGAGCGATTCAAGCTGCTACGAAAGCGGCACTCGATAATGGAGAAGAGTCAATTCGCTCATTGAATCGTGTGTATGGTGAACGCAGAGAGGCTTTTCTAGATGAAGCGGCCAATATCGGTTGGCACGGAGGTAGTGCCAGTGGCTCTTTCTTTGTTTGGATGCCTGTAGCAGATGGGCATTCCTCCGAATCCTTTTCAAAACTGTTACTGGAAAAAACGCATGTAGTTGTTGCCCCAGGAAATGGTTTTGGGGACGAAGGGGAAGGCTATGTCCGAATTGGATTATTGGAAAAACCAGAACGGCTGCGTGAAGCATGTAAGCGAATTGACAAGCTGGGATTGTTCTAGTTTTTTATCAGTCTAGAAAAATATACTCCGCGTCCAGTCGATCAAGCTGTTTCTATATGGAAAAGAAGGCCCGGATAGAAATATCCGGGCCTCACGATAGCCATGAAGAAGAACTACAGAATTTATTATAATATGGATTTGTAAAGTGGAACTGTATAATAAATGGTGATTTTGATAGACTTTAACTGCTTTGTAATACTCTGTAAATATGCTCCGCTTATGTGGGACAAGTCATTCCAATCAATAGCACAGACCAACCACGGAGACTTATCCAGGAAAGAGAGTATCATTGCACATTAAAACCTCACAATAACCAGCATATTGTCCCTTTTTACTTCTTATTCTGGTGGCTGTCGTAGTTCTTCACCATTTTTTCCTTGATAGCGCAAGCCCCATCCTGTTATAGCTGCGATTAACATAATCACAACGAGGAACCAGCCTTGGAATACGAATGGGAATACGGCTGTTGGTGAGACAACTGGTAGCCATTGATACGTATCTGTCATCGAACTGATCGTCGACCAACCTAACAATACCGGTGCTCCCCATGGGAAGATATACCCCAATGCGGACGTAATAGCATCGAGCATGTTCGCTCGGCGGTAACTGTGTATATTATATTTTTCACCGATTTCACGAACGAAAGGTGCAGCTGCAATTTCGGCTGCGGTGTTAATAGTGATGGCGCTATTCAATAATGCTACAATGGCCCACATCGACAATTCGGCACGTCGGATGGAATTTTTAATCCATTTTACTAATGTTGTTGTAATTGTGTCCATGGTGCCACCTAAACGCATGATATGAGCGGCAGCAACAATTAATAAAATTAATATCGCCATATTCATGTATCCAGAAATACCATTAATTAATGCACCTTCAACGATCTGATCAGATTCTGGATTAAATTGAATGACGTCGGTAATTGAGCCAACAGGGAATAATATAATCATGGTGATCGTAACAATAATTCCCCACGTTAAAGACGTGATAATATGCTGACCAGAAATAGCTAATGTAAGTACGATAATAAAAGGGATCAGCATTAATAAGCCGGATGGATCTGTTGTAGATGAAATATTTGCCTGCTCCTCAATGGATCCACCACTTCCGAAGATAATAAACAACAATAAGGTTGGGATTGCTGCAGCAACAGCATATTTAAAACGACTGCGAACCACACCAGGTACGTCTGCATTCTGTGTGGTAGCAGATACAATTGTTGTATCGGATACGGGTGCGAGATTATCGCCAAAGACTGCTCCTGCCAAAATTGCCGCAAAGAGGATAGTCGGGTCCGCACCAGTTGCAACACCGGCAGGGAACATTAGCGTACAGAATGCAACGGTAGTACCATAGCCAGTTCCAACTGCGGTAGAGAATACTGCAGCAAGAATGAAAGTTAATCCTACAAACCAGCCTCCGGTAAAACCAGTCTCTATACCAATCCACACCAGTCCTTCTACTAAGCCGCCAACTTGTAGCAACTGAGCAAACATTCCGGCATAAAACCAAGCCACCATGGCGATTACACCAATCGGCTGAGCCAGTCCATCAAATAATCCTTGCGCATAATCTGCCCATTTACTTTTACAAAAAAATAACCCTAAGGTAATTCCGATAATAGCTCCGAGAACCAGCCCTATTTCAGAAGATAATTGTAAAACACTTGTCGTAATTGCCCAGATGACGAAAAACACTAAGGGAATCGCAGCACCAAAGGCACCTAAATGGAACTCAAGTGAATCTATTTTAGTATTTCCGGTAGCACGTGATAATGCGCTATCTTGCTCCATAATATATCCTCCTTCAAATCATAGAAAACACCACATATTGTACCATAATTCGATTGTTATGAGAATGAGCCGATTGCAGGAAAATAATAACTGGTTAAAGAACGCTAGTTAAAAAATCGATTATCTATCATGATATGTAAGCGTGATTTCATAAGTAGAAAGATCAATGAGTGAGAAGAATATCAGTGAGAACAAACCTTCTCGTAAAAAGCATTATGCATAATTGTAATACATTCACACAAAATATCACTAGTTAATGTGTTTGGAGGAACCTAGATGAGTAAGATTTCGATCTCACAAATTTTTGCTATTTTTTATTAGCTACTGGGTTGAGTAATCATTTCAGCCACTACTGCCGTCGCCACTTTTACTCTAGGTAATCAAGCTTTATTCGGAACCGTATCAATCATTAGAATTGGAGCTGTTTTTTTGGCCACAGCTTTCGGGATGTTTGGTTTTTTTATAAGTGTTTTTCTAACACTTGGCTATTTAGCGAAATTAGAATCATTTGGGGTTCCATACCTTAGTCCGGTTTCCCCTTTTACAAAAGGAGATTTCTTGAAAATACTTATTAAAAAGCCAGTCTTTAAACAAAACAAACGAGCAAAAGTAAGAAATGAATACGGAAATAAGTTTAACCAACCTGTATATCCCATTTAATATCTGATAACAAAAGAACCGGGCTGTGTGTGGCAGAGAAAGTATTAAGTACAGTCATAGAAGTAATCGTGCTGAATAGGAAGTTGGGTTCCGATAATATGGATTATGTTAACTAGCCATTGGTAGCCGAGCATCCATATTGAGATATTTAATGTGCTAGGATATCGCTCCGTCCAACCACTCCGCGTCCTGCGGGGCACGGCTGGAGCTAACTTTGTGAAGGAGGGCACTTCACAAAGTGGATCTCCAGCACCTGCATGTCCCGCGGGAGTCTCCGTGGTTGGCCTACGCTAGAATAGGGACTGTACAACTTTTGTAAGAGGTAGCATATTGATCAATGTAAACATAACAGGAATGGAATGAATTACATAATGCTTAGAACCACTGCTTTTAACTGTTCCATACGTTGTAACACTTCCCTCAAGCGTAGGAAATAGGCGGAGACTCCCGTGGAATCAGCGCGAGCTGAAGATCCACTTCATTTGTGCCTGTGTCTTCTAGTATCGCTTCGAGGTAAGCTTTCTCGGCACAAGGCAGCACAGATTTATTTCAAGTAGTAGCCTAGCTGAAGCTGTGCCCACAGGACGCGGAGCCTATTTCCGGAGCTTTGCTAAGCAGATAATCTATATCAAAATGACCATTTTGCAATACAGCCTTTGTTAACATAATCCATATTATAGGAAGTTGTTTATTGATTAAGTCAATTAGGACCGGGCGGGTTATGGCCGGTTTTTTCTTTATACGTTTGGAACGAAATAATGTATACGATACTGACGTCGTCCGAGATTTTCTAATAGAATGTAAAGCTAAGATGAAGGCGTATGACAGAGGCGATTATTGGTATTTCTAATTCGGATGATATCACCAAGAACTTGTTGGACATTTCGAAATAATTATTCATTGTAAGATAATCTGACAAAACTTTAGAAAAAATACCCATTGTTATGCTAGCGTTGACAATGTAATAGAAAAATAGCAAGGGGGAAGTATTGTGAAGCTTTCACCGGTAGAACAAGAGAAATTATTGCTCTTTGTAGCAGGCGAATTAGCCGAAAAGCGTAAAAATAAAGGGATAAAATTAAACTATCCAGAAGCAGTAGCGTTAATCAGCTGCTATTTACTAGAAGGAGCACGTGAAGGAAAGACAGTTGCACAGCTGATGCAGGAAGGCAAACATGTCCTGACTGCAGATGATGTAATGGAAGGAGTACCGGAAATGGTTGAAAGTGTACAAATCGAAGCGACTTTTCCGGATGGTACTAAACTGGTAACGGTACATCAACCTATCTCTTAAGGAGGATTTTCAGTGATCCCTGGTGAATGGAAACTAGCAAAAGAAGATATTGAGATTAATAGAGGAAGATTAACAAAAACTATCAAGGTTTCAAATAAGGGGGATCGCCCCGTTCAAGTTGGTTCACATTTTCATTTTCCGGAAATTAATCGGGAACTTTCGTTTGATAGAGCGGGTGCGATCGGTATGCGTCTTAATATTGCTGCAGGCACAGCGGTTCGTTTTGAGCCAGGTGAAGAGAAAGAAGTCGAGCTCGTCGAAATCGCCGGTCACAAGAAAGTATATGGGTTAAATAATTTGACTAATGGCAGTGTCACAGAGAAAACGGCTATTGTAAAACAAATCAATGAAAAAGGATTTTAGAAGGGGGCGGTAATCGATGCGACTTTCCAGACAGCAATATGCCTCACTTTATGGCCCGACTACAGGTGATCAGATCCGTCTGGCAGATACGGAGTTATGGATAGAGGTTGAAAAGGATTATACGGCATATGGCGATGAAAGTGTTTTTGGTGGCGGAAAAGTATTGCGTGATGGCATGGGCCAAAGTGGTACCCATACACGAGAGCAAAACGTATTAGATTTGATTCTCACCAATGCGCTTATTCTTGATTATACCGGCATTGTCAAAGCAGATATTGGTGTAAAAAATGGTCGAATCGTTGCGATTGGTAAGGGAGGTAATCCCGACGTAATGGAAGGCGTTACCGATAATATGGTAGTTGGTGCATCGACAGAGGTTATTGCTTGCGAAGGGAAAATCGTAACAGCAGGTGCGATCGATGCCCATATACATTTTATCAGCCCGCAACAGATCCATGTTGCGTTAGCGGCAGGCTACACAACAATGATTGGCGGTGGTACTGGACCGGCAACAGGTACCAATGCGACGACCTGTACGCCGGGTGAGTGGAATATTCATCGAATGCTGGAGGCGGCCGAAGAATATCCAGTGAATATTGGCTTCTTAGGAAAAGGAAATGCATCTTCACCTGAGCCGCAGCGTGAACAAATCAGAGCAGGAGCAGTGGGCTTAAAGCTGCACGAGGACTGGGGTACAACCCCTGCCGCAATCAGTCAATGCCTGGAAGTAGCTGATGAACTGGATGTACAAGTAGCAATACATACCGATACGTTGAATGAAGCAGGATTCCTGGAGGATACCGTTCAAGCAATTGGAGAGCGTGTGATTCACACCTATCATACAGAAGGCGCTGGCGGTGGTCATGCTCCTGATATTATGAAGATTGCTTCGCTTCCGAATGTACTACCATCTTCCACAAATCCGACGAGACCTTATACAATTAATACGATTGACGAGCATTTGGATATGTTGATGGTTTGTCATCACTTAGATCATAACGTTCCAGAAGATGTCGCATTTGCTGATTCGCGGATTCGTCCTGAAACAATTGCAGCTGAGGATATTTTGCATGATGAAGGTGTAATAAGCATGATATCTTCTGACTCACAAGCGATGGGACGAATCGGGGAGAGTATTACTCGTATTTGGCAGACTGCAGATAAAATGAAAAAGCAGCGCAGCTATCTGAAGGAAGATAAACTAGCAGAAAATGACAACTTCCGTGCGAAACGTTATGTGGCAAAGTATACGATTAATCCAGCAATTACTCATGGAATGAGTGAGGAAATTGGCTCCATCGAACCTGGTAAATTAGCTGACATGGTGATTTGGGATCCAAAGTTTTTTGGTGTGAAACCTGAAACAGTTGTCAAAGGTGGCATGATCGCTTATGCCCAAATGGGAGATCCGAATGCATCGATTCCGACTCCACAGCCAGTTATGATGCGTCCGATGTTCGGTTCCTTAGGAAAGGCTAAATACAGCACAGCTATTACCTTTGTATCGCAAGCTGCATACGAAGGGAAGGTCCATGAATCGCTTGGTCTTTCCAAAATGATTCGACCGGTCAAGAATTGTCGCAATGTTCAAAAGAAGGATCTGCCGTTAAATGGTGCGACCCCTTCAATTGAAGTGGATCCAGAAACATATGAAGTAAAATTAAATGGAATAATTATTACTTGTGAGCCTTTTTCAGAAGTTGCCATGGCGCAGCGATATTTTTTATTTTAAGAGGGGGACTTATGATGTTAACGAAACAAGTTATTACCAACATAGAAAATCAGCCGAAAGATCATCCAAATCGTGAATGGGTGGAGTTGGACTGGGATGAATTGAATAAACGAATCTTAAGAAAAACAACGGATAAAGGCACAGACGTTGCGATTGCTTTAGATGAAAAAGCACCTTTAAAGGTAGGAGACGTTGTCTACGAGGATGAAGAGAAGCAAATCGTAATCAGAACCAAAAAAGAGCAAGTGTATGTCGTCTATCCGGAATCGATCGTACAGATGGGCAAGGCTGCATTCGAATTAGGAAATCGCCATACACCATGTCTGATTTCTGAATCAGAAATAGTTGTCCGTTATGATGATACGTTAGAACGACTGTTTGATGAAGTAGGTGTGAAATATGAAGCAACAGAACGACGATTTACAGAACCTTTCAAATACAGAGGGCATCAGCACTAAGTTTCTGTATTTGATGCATATTCACGATTCTGCCTTTCCGATCGGCAGTTACACGCATTCGTTCGGGATGGAAACCTTTATTCAGTCGGATACGATTCGCACGAAGGAAGATCTTTTTCAATTTTGTAAAATGTATCTTCATGAAAATGTTGCTTATACGGATGGGATCTTTGTGAAAGAAAGCTATGTCACCGAAGATATGTCAGCTTTGATTCGCTTAGACAAAATATGTGATGCCAACAAAAATGCAGAAGAGACCAGAGAGGCTAGCGCTATGATAGGAAAGCAATTTGTTAAAGCGGTGTTGCCTGTCAGTGAGACACCATCACTAGAAGCATGGTATCAATTGCTGCAGGATAAGCAAGTAATGTCGCATTTCCCCATTGTATACGGATTGTATGCAAAAGATTTGGCTTTTGATTTGTATACCGCCGTATTGACTTTTTTGTATTCTTCTACAGTAGGTCTTGTTCATAATGCGGTTCGAGCGATTCCGCTTGGTCAGAAAGCAGGGATAGAAGTCATACACCGGTTGATTCCTGAGATGGAAAAAGCAACAAAGCAAGTACTGGAACGGTCATTGGCGGACCTGTCGAATCATGCCGTTGGACTGGAGTTAGCTTCTATGCAGCACAAATATTTAACATCGAGATTATTTATATCGTAACGAAGGGAGAAATGTTTATGAAACCAGTAATAGTTGGAATAGGAGGACCAGTTGGTTCAGGTAAGACGTCACTTGTAGAGAAACTGACAAAGGAAATGGTGAATCAATATAGTGTCGCCGTTATTACCAATGATATTTATACGAAAGAGGATGCACAATTTTTGATCAAACAAGGTATTCTCCCAGAAGATCGGATTATCGGGGTAGAAACCGGAGGCTGTCCGCATACTGCTATTCGGGAAGATGCTTCGATGAATTTTGAGGCAATTGATGAATTGAAGCGACGCTTTGATGACTTGGATATTATTTTGTTAGAAAGTGGTGGCGACAATTTGTCTGCAACGTTCAGTCCAGAATTAGTGGATGGGTATATTTATGTAATTGATGTGGCCGAAGGTGGAGATATTCCGAGAAAAGGCGGACCAGGAGTTACCAGATCAGACCTTCTATTAGTGAACAAAATCGACCTGGCACCATATGTCGAAGTGGATCTTTATAAGATGAAGGAAGATGCAAAGGAAGCAAGGAAAGAACGTCCTTTCGTATTTACCAATGTCAAAAAAGGTGAAGGCATTCCAGAAGTAATCCAGTGGATCCAGCATGCTATGTTATTAGAAGGAAGCGAAATTTCCTAAATGGAAGGCCAATTAGCGCTTTATTTTACTTTGCGCCAGCAAAAAACGATCATGAAGGATGTTTACTATCAGCCCCCATTAAAGGCGAGCAGAGGACTTTATGTCCATAACCCTGATGATATCTCTGTCTATTTAATGGAATCATCTGGCGGATTAGTAGCTGGTGATACGAATTCATTTGATGTGAAACTGGACAGTGGTACAACCGTGACACTGCATCCACAGGCAGCTACGAAAGTATATCCTGCTTACAATGGCAAGCCGAGTAAACAGCAGGTAAGGGTGGAATTAGCAGAAAAGGCATCGCTGACTTGGAAGCGTGAAGAGGTTATTCCATTTGCTGAAAGTGATTTTTCCAGTCATACGATCATTAATATGAAGTGTGACAGCAAGTTCTATTGGGAGGAAATATTATATCCAGGCAGAGAAAAAAGGGGAGAAACCTTCACTTTTCATGGATGTCAAACACAACTTGAGGTATGGATGGAGGACGATTGTATTGTCTACGATCAATTATCCTTACATCCCGACAAACAAAATCTTAAGCACGCTGGGGTGCTGGGAAACTATCATTATATTGCCAGTGTCTGGCTGATCGATCAGGATATTAGAATAGATCCGGAAGCATGGAATGAGACAACAACGGATCATATAGTCAGCACAACACGTTTACGTAATGCTGGCTATTTAGTCCGCTTCCTGTCCAATGACCTGCCGCGAGTCAAAAGAGAAATGGATCAAATTGCAGAAAGCACAAAAGCAGTGGAAAACTAACACTGTTTTTGTGCTTTTTTCATGGAAAGTATATAAGTACAGTCACAGCAGTAATCACTTTGAACATGAATTTTAGTTCCTATAATATGGATTATGTAAACTAACAGCTTAGTGTTTATTTTGAAATGATTCATGTGCTGGCATACCGCTTCGGCCAACCACTTCGCGTCCTGCGGGGCACGGCTGAAGCTAGGCTACTACCCGAAATACCTCTTTGCTGCCTTGCACCGAGGAAGCCTACTTCGAAGCTTTACTAGAAGACACAGGTGCAGACGTTGTGGATCTTCAGCGCCTGCCTGTCCCGCGGGAGTTATTATGAACGAAACTAGCCCCTTCTCGTATTATCGAAGGTTAATCCGGGTATAGCGTAAATGAAATGAAAACCCAAATCAGAGCTAAAATACGAAAGGAGCTAGTACCATGAAGTATAACACAAAATATGTAGGATTAGACGTATCGAAAGAGAAAATTGCAGTAGCCGTTGCGGAAGAAGGACGTTCTAAACCAAGGTATATTGGGATGATTGACTATACGGTAGGAGCCATTGATAAGATAATGAAGAAATTAGGAGAATCCGCAGAGCTTCAAGTTTGTTATGAGGCCGGAGCTGTTGGGTATGGACTCTATCGATTACTTACACATTTGGATATCCCTTGCGAAGTTATTGCGCCATCCTTAATCCCTCAGAAACCTGGTGATAAGGTGAAGACCGATAAGCGAGATGCTTTAAATCTGGCAACCCTTTATCGCGCAGGGGAATTAACACCGATTTTTGTCCCCACGGAAGATGATGAGGCTTTACGTGATTTAGTTCGGGGACGTGAAGATGTGAAGGAAGATGAAAAAAGAGCCAAACATAGAGTGAACCATTTTCTTCTTAGAAATGGAAGAAAAGAACCGGAAGGAGTCAGAAAATGGAGTGTGAGATATTGGGAATGGCTTCACACCTTAACATTTAAACGATTAACATCAAGGAGCATATTCCAAGAATATGTGCAACAACTTAGGGAATCTCAACAACGATTAAAGCGATTAGAAAAAATTATTAAAGAAGAAGCCGAAAATGGTGTACATGCCCCCATGATTCAAAAACTTATGTCACTTCGAGGTGTAGCCTTAATCACCGCAACTAGTTTAGTGGCAGAAGTCGGTTCATTTGAACGCTTTCAAAAAGCCAGCCAATTTATGGCCTACACAGGTTTGGTGCCGATGGAAAGTTCCAGCGGGTATATACGGAAGCAAGGTAATATAACGAGAACAGGAAATAGACATGTTCGAAGGCTTTTGATTGAGGCTGCATGGAGTTATCGTTATTCACCTGCCGTGAAAGGAGAGCTGGCAAAGAGACAAAAAGGACAACCAGCTAATGTTACAACTATTTCGTGGAATGCCCAACAACGCTTGCATAAGAAGTATTTCCGACTAATGCAACGAGGAAAAGAAAGTGGTAAAGTTATCACAGCTATTGGGAGAGAGTTGGCAGGTTTCATATGGGCAATTGCCAACGAACCAACTAATGAATTTACGTAATCATTAAAGTAGGCATGCGCGAATAAAAGGAAGAAGTGATCTGTAATAAAAGGAAATGAATATAGGGCTTGAAGGCAAAGATAAAAACCGTAAAGGATAACGCACGACGTAGACTTGTGCTAGCTATGTTTTAATAGTGAACGCACGCCAGGAGTTCGTGACAGATCCTGAAACGGAAAGATAAAATGTGAGAACCCACGGATATCAGTATGCCAATCGGAGCAGAGAATTTTTGCCTTCATGCCGTGTGTTCACCTCCTTTATAACTGAAAAGGAAGGGTGAATCCCATTATTTCTTAGCTTTGCATAAGTGTCTCTCCTATCAAAAGGATCGTCAAGGAGAACACTTGACAATCCTTTTGATAGGAGAGGAGAAGTTGGTAAGCTAAGAAGAAGGAGATAATCTGCATATCTCTGCTTATTAAATAGTATTTTAAAAAAGAGCCAACATAGACTCTTAGCTTAAGGTTGCCCAAAATTAGAAACTTTCCATTGTTTGCGAGAGGGACTTGACAGTTTCGTTCATATCAGTCTACGTGGTTGGCCTACGCTAGGATGAGGGCTCTACAACGTTTGGAATTGCTAGCATATTGATTGCACCATAAATATCAGCATTTAAATAACATAATGCAAATAACCACTGCTTTTAGCTGCACCGTAAGTTGTAGCACTTCCCATAAGCGTAGGAAATAGGCGGAGACTCCCGTGGGATCAGTCGTGTGTGAAGACCCCGCAGTGAGCGATTTTTGCTCGCGAGGAGGCTGAACCCGACCCCACAGGACGCGGAGCCTATTTCCGGAGCTTTGCTAAGCAGATAATCTATATCAAAATGACCATTTGGCAATACAGTCTTTGTTTACATAATCCATATTATAGGAAGCTGTTTATTAATTAAGTCAATTAGGACCGGGTGGGTTATGCCCGGTTCTTCTTAGTGGAAAGTACATAATAGAAATAATCATGCTGCACATGAAGATGGGTTCTTATAATATTTTGTTGGTTTGGACTGGGTGTGTTTTATTGTTGCTGTTAGAGAAATCGTTGAATAACCTAACAATAACGACTGGTGCTGAGTACTTTTTGGTTTAATTCTAGTTCCTAAGTATAGTGCCAAATTGTTCATTCGTCTAAAAACCAAACTTCTACAGAGCTTGTTAGATTGCTAGAATTCAGTATTATCAAGGTGTAATCACTATTATCAGAAAAATATGGTAAAAAGTGTGTGAGGTTTCCTTACATGACAATTGTTTGGTGAGACTATCTCCATTACGCTATTAATTGTTACATTATCTAACTATTGAAAAGTTTTCCGGAAAACAAAGAGATAAAAATTGGAGGGGCAAAAATGCTATCATCAACAACTGGTTATTTAATTTTACTAATTTTTGGCGTATTTTTTACTGGACTTACTATTATCATGCAGAAACGTCGCAAAGAAAAAATGACAGCAGAGCAATTCAGTACGGCAGGCAGAAGTGTCGGAATTGGACTTGCCAGTGCTTCTATTATCGCAGCCTGGACCTGGGCAGCAACGCTTATGATGTCTTCCTCGACAGGCTTCAAGTATGGGATTAGTGGTCCTTATTGGTACGCAGCCGGTGCATGTATTCAAGTGCTGCTCTTTGCCATTGTAGCAATCCACTTAAAACGTAAAGCACCAATGGCGCACACATTCCTGGAGTTTGTTGGGAAAAGGTTTGATAAGAAAAATCATAAATTAATGATGGGCTTTGCCTTAATGACAAATATTATCGTTACAGCAATGGTTATTTTAGGAGGAGCGATTGCATTAAATTCTTTAACTGGGATGAATGTTTATGCAGCAGCTTTCCTTATTCCATTAACCTTTACGATTTATACAATGATTGGAGGATTAAAAGCATCATTTATTGCTGATTATTTAAACACAGTCATGATCTTCGTTATTTTAACTATTTTTGCAACGGTAGTATATGTGAAGTTTGGGGTTGATACGGTTTATGAAGGGTTAAAAGCGATTCCTGAACAAAGTCAGATGCTTACAATGGCTTCTATCCCTGGTCTGTTTTTTGGAATGATTAATATTATTGGTAATTTTGGAACAGTTTTCGTCGATCAGTCCTATTGGCAACGAGCGATCGCCAGTAAGGACAGTGCAGCATCCAAGGCATACATATATGGAGGGATTGCCTGGTTCTCGATTCCATTTGCGATCGCAACGTTTATGGGAGTAAGTGCAGCTGGTTTAGGCTTAAATATTGGTGATCCTGACGCTTCCGCACCACTTATGGCTCAGCATTTATTAGGATCTGTCGGTTCCATCCTGTTCTTAGTCATGTTGTTTATGGCTGTGATGTCAACAGGTGCTGCTGAACTAACAGCTATTACTAATATTATTGTCACAGATATTTACCGTAAATCGATTAATCCAAAGGCTTCTGGTCAACAAACACTAAAGATTTCCCGAATCGTAACATTAAGCTTTGGGCTGGCAATGGGCTTGTTGTCTATCTTGCTTTTTAAAGCAGGTATCGGTCTAAGTTTTGTGTACATGGCAATGGGAATCTTCGTAAGTGGCGCGGTAATTCCATTGACGTTAGGTTTGATGTGGAAGAAAGCGACAAGTACAGGGAATTTCTACGGCGCTCTAACTGGGATGGTTTCCGGTATCATTGTTTGGCTTGTTACCGCACAGGTGCGCTATGGGGAGATCTCAGTTGCTTCACTAGGTGAACTGCACTCTATGTTATTTGGTAATGTTACTGTATTTGTGGTGAGTGGATTTATCGCAATTGGGCATGGGCTGATTAGTAAGCAGGAATTTGATTTCGATTCATTGAAAGATCAATTCCACAGCTTTGATGAAGAGCAGGAGGCAGAAACCAAAGTAACGAAAGAGTCTGAATCAAAGGATGTGTTGGTGAATGGATAGTAATAAACAATTGCTCAAAGATGCCAAGTTATGTACGAGATGGGCTTTCAGCTTGACCTTTGTCTTTATTTTTTTGTTCCCTGGTATAATGTTTATTACCGGTTATGAATACAGTCTTGCTTTTTTCAAAGGATGGACTTATCTGGCTTTTATCTGGCTGATTATTGCGGGTCTCTATACTGCTATCCGTCCATGGGTGGAATATTATATAGAAAAGAAACAAGTATAGAAAAAAGAAGCACTGGATATGTTGTCCAGTGCTCTTTTACGTCAAGAAGAATGAGCTTTTCACCGTTTAATAGTGTTTACCGCAAGAGTGGCAAAACTTCTTTTTTGGTTTTAATTTACAAGGATCGAAGTCGCGTAAGCTATCATGATGGTGTGGTTCTTTCTTACAGCAACAAATGATTTTGATGCAGCAGCAATCATGAAAGCAGTCATGATCATGGTGAGGTTTTTTGCAAGGGTCGTAATGGTGATAACACATGAGATCATCCCCTTTCTTCTTACAATATATCGTATGAAGTGGTTATGGAAGAAGTGTGGACAGGTTTCATAGGCATGAAAACATTCGTAGTGACTGCTGAATAGTAAACGAGATCATGTAGAAGTAGGGGACAGGGTTCGATCAAAGCGTAAAGGAACAATGCTCTATCATTGCTGTCCAATAAGAAAACCCATTTACTCGATTTCATTAGTAAATGGGTTAGCTAGAATGGCTTCGTAACCATTAACAATATAATCGTCAACAGCAAAGTGTTTTCCACATATTCTATCCGCAATAATCGCTGTACGAGTACGTGATACGAGTCTGGAACATCAGTAAGCTGTGGGTCAGCCAGCATTTCTTTTATTGGTGCTGAACTCCTTTTTAACGCGGTTGGACCTAACAGGAGAGCGAAAAAGTAGAGGATCAGACTTGTGATATACCAACCTTGCTGAAATAACATTGGTCTTAATAGCCCCATCAGTAAACCGGAGACTAAGAGCAACATGCCACCCGACATGACGAAGATATGCAGTTTCTTTTTAATAAAAAAGGCATGGCGGACTTCAGGTAATGTTTTTGCTGATTTAACGATAGTTGTCAGAATAAATCCAGGTCCAATGCCAACGATAGCTGAAAAGATATGTATGACGACAATCCAAGAATAGAGCGAATTCATCTAATCACCTTCTTATTACTCATTATAAACCTTTTGATGAGCAAAAAACAGCATAAAGTGAGACTTCAATCAGTGGGGGGTATTACGGCCGGTTAGCGCTTATGCCAATAATTTCATATTCGAACGAGAAAAATGGTTTAGAATGACAAGGAAAAAGTCACTCTAAACCATTTCATTATTTTGTAAATAAATCAAAACCTAATGCTGTTACTACTCCGAATACTAATGACCATGCGCCAATACTAACCGTGGACCATATTAAAGTGGCTCGTTTTTTAGCGCCGAGTGTCATTCCGATGAAGGCAGCAATATGTGAACCGATTAGAATGGGGCCGAGCATGATCATGCCTGGCAAGCCATATTTATTCCATAAAGTTCTGGCTTTATTTTCGCGCTTTGCCTGGTTCTGATTGTTGCGTTTTGCTCGCCATTGTTTGAATTTCTCAAAGCCAATGATAAGAGGGATGATGGTAACCATATTCCCAATAAATGCAGTCACGATCACGATAAACGGATTGAGTCCGGAAAGGATACCAAAGGGAATGACCAAGGCAATTTCAAACCATGGAATAGCAGCTCCCAAAAAGATTAATAGATATTCCCACATGTCGTTACACTCCTGTCTGTCTAGTCATTTTATATTTGTTAAGTCTCATTGCGGTAAAAAAAGTTGATGCTTCCACATCAACTTTTTAATCAGTTAGGATAAAACAACAAATTCTCTTGTTAATCGATCGCAAAATTTATCACAGCGATGATGATCATCGTCTTGTGGGGTTAATTCAACTTTTAACGTGACGGCAAGGTTGGTGTGGACATAGAGCATATCTCGGAATAGATCGACCGCGCCACAATAATAAGGGTAGAAACTGTCTCCAGTTCCGAACACACCAGTAATTACCTGATCCACGTTTTCTGTTTCAAATGCTTCGAATACTTCTTCCATTTCGAGTGGAAGATCACCGTTATCCCACGAATAAGTGCCGATGGTGACAATATCGTAATCGTGTAAAAGGGCGGGGCGGAATTCATCAACAGGGATTAGATCTGTCTCGATGTCACGCGCCACCATTTTTTCACTAATTATCTCAGCAAGTGTTGAAGTGTTACCTGTAACAGATGTATAGATAATCGCTGCTCTCATCGAATGACCCCTCCTTTTTCAGATTTTTGTAACTTACAATTCGTCAAATCCGTTGGAAGAAGATACTTTCGTATACGTTCTTGATTTCTGTTCGAAGAAATCAGATTTTGTTTCGTTCATCATTTCATCACTGAAAACATGAATCCATTCCATTGGATTGTCGCGTTCAGGATAATAATTATCCAGTCCGATTTGACGGAAACGTTTATTGGCCAGGTATTCTACATAGCCATGGAATTCTTCAAGATCAATACCTTCAATATCTTTCAAAATGTAGTCAGCCCATTCTTTTTCCAGCTGTACAGCCTGATCGACAGTATTGTAAACATATTGAATGTTTTCCTCTGTATTCAATTCCGGATTCTCTGTCAATAAGATCCGTACGAACTGTGATACGAAATAAGCATGCTGCATTTCGTCACGCTGAATATAACTGATCATTGTACTTGTTTTTAACATTTTTTGCTGACGAGCTAAATGATAGAAGAAAGCGAAGCCAGCATAGAAATAGATACCTTCTAAGTTGATAGAGTTGATCGCCAGTTCGAACAATCGCTGTGGCGTTGGATTCTCACGGAATGTTTCGTAACTGTCTAGGATCAATTGATTTCGTTTGCGTACAATTGGATCTTCTTTAGCTTGTGTAAATCGTTCGTTTTGTTCACGTAAAGGCACTAATGAACTCAAAATATAGGAATAAGACTCATTGTGAACTGCTTCTTGCTGAGAAATAACAGCAAAGATTGCTTTAAAGCTCGAATCAGTAACATAGTCCATTACATGTGTCATCGTTGGTGTTTGTAAACTGTCTAATGATGCCAGTTGTGTATTAATACGTAAGAATATATCTTTCTCCGTATCAGTTAAGTTATCCCATTGTTTGATATCATCTTGCATATTAATCTCTTGTGCCTTCCAGAAATTCGCTAACAATGTTTGATACAGGTCGTACATTTGTGGATAGGCAATATCGTTCCAGTTTAGTAGACCGGAAGACTCTCCATTAATAATTCCTGTAGATTTATTGGGATACGTTGGATTTAATAATTTAATTTTTGATAAAGGTTGATCGACTTGTGTCATGTGACACATCCTCCTTTTAAAGATGTAGCGAGAAAGGTCAGCAGCTAATCATAAGATTAGCTGTGACAAGCTTCGCACTCTTCGATTTCTGTTTGAGAGGTACTGCGGACATAATACGTTGTTTTCAGTCCATTTTCCCAAGCTGCAATGTGTAAGTTTAATAATTCTTTTGCTTTGATATCATGACGTACATAGAAGTTAAAGCTGATTGCCTGGTCAACATGGCGTTGTCTCTTGGCATTTTGTTTAATGCTCCACACTTGATCTAATTCATGACGTGCTCTTCGGTAATAATTATAAGTTACATGATCAAGGTCTGGCGCGGTAACTTTGAATTTAAAGTTTTTCTTTTCTTCAGCGAACTCTACTGCATACAATGGGTCAATACCATCCGTTGAGCCACCGATTTTTGCCGTTGACGAGTTAGGTGCAACAGCCATTAGCCAACCATTACGGATACCATTTGCTGCTACGTCTGCGCGTAATTCGTTCCAACGGTCGGAGTGGTAGTCACGGCGGTCAAAGTAGACGCCGGATTGCCATTCTGATCCTTCAAATTCGGAATAAGCACCTTTTTCTTTTGCCAGTTCCATGGATGCTTTTATCGTGTAATAAGCAATGTCTTCGTATACTTTGTCTGCATAAGCTACTGCTTCGTCAGATTCCCAATGAATGCTTTCTAAAGCAAGCAGGTGATGCCAGCCGAATGTTCCGAGTCCGACAGCACGGTATTTTTTGTTCGTTACTTGTGCTTGACCGACGGAAATCGTGTTTAAGTCGATGACGTTATCCAGCATACGAACCTGAATTTTGACCAGACGCTCTATTACGTCTGCACGAACTGCGTTTGGCAGGTTGATAGAAGACAGGTTACATACTACAAAGTCGCCTGGTTTTCGAACAATGATGATGTTGCCTTCTTCATCTTGATACTCGTTAGAGATAGTCGTTGGTGACATATTCTGCGCAATCTCTGTACATAAGTTGCTGCAATAAACAGATGTTTTACCAATACCGCGTTTATGCTTGTTTGGATTTTGACGATTTACTTCGTCGCGATAGAACATATATGGTGTTCCAGTTTCTAATTGAGCGATCATAATGCGGGCCATAATGTCCATGGCACGGTATGTTTTTCTTGGTAATAACGGGTGATTAACTGCTTCCCAGTATTTCTCGGTGAAATATTTATGATCTTTCTCATCATAAAAATCTTCCAGTCCTAGAGAATTACCGTTTTCGTCTTTCCAGCCCATCATTTGTTTCACCTGATGCGGACAGAAAGTATGCCATTCTCCGATACTTTTTCCAGTCGCATCTGTTTCTTGTAATTGCTCCATAAATAAATCAGGGATGCTAACGCCTGTAAAGATATCATGTGCTTTACGACGCTCGTCGCCATTGTTGGTTTTCAAATCTAAGAACCCATTCATTACATCTTTATGGAATACATCTAAATAAATGGCAACAGCACCTTGACGCTGACCTAGCTGGTCGACACTGACAGCAGTATCGTTAATTAGTCGAATCCACGGAACAACACCAGATGAATTACCTTTAAATTTCTTAATATCAGAGCCTAAGGCACGAACTTTTCCATAATAGATGCCGATTCCGCCTCCATCTTTACTAAGGCGTGCAATATCCCAGTTGTTTAAATAAATACCGTCTAATGAATCATCAACAGTATCAATGAAACAGGATGATAATTGTCCATAGCTTTTACCAGCGTTTGATAAAGTTGGTGTAGCGACTGTCATATATAAATTACTTAAAGCCCAATAAGCTTCTTTAATTAATTCCAATCGTTGTTCAGGAGCTTCGTTTTGCATTAATGTCATGGCAATGATCATAAAGCGCTCCTGTGGCAATTCAAACAGATTGCGGTCGTGATCCCTTGCGATATAACGGTCAGCAAGCAAGAAAAGCCCAATGTAGTTAAAACGGGTATCTTGTGTTGGATCAATAAACGATTGCAACGTCTGAATTTCTTCTTTGCTATATGATTGAAGTAAGTCTTTGCTGTAGATACCCTTATCTGTAAGAGTTTGAATCAAGGAATAGAAATCTCCATATTGTTGCTCAGCATCATATCCGCGATTAGCTGCCGCTTCTTCGTAAAGCTGTTTTAAATGAAAATGTGCAGCCACAAATGTCCAATTTGGTTCATCCATCGCGATACGATTTAACGAATAAAAAAGGGCTTCTTGTGTTGTATCTTTGTCGGATTTTGTAGTTTCTTCAATTCGTTTTTGGATTTCTGCCGTATTTAATCCGTACTTTTCTCCTGCATCTTGCAAAGCTTGGATGACAGATTGTTTAATAGATTTTACTTCTGTTGCCATGATAAAAACCCCCATATACATAATAAAAACGCTCGGTAGGAGCGGAAATTAATAAGTTGTTTTATGTATTCACCGAACAGTTAATGAATCAGTATAGTTATAATGAATACAATATATTGTAGTAATTTTGTTGTTTGATACTATATATAGATTTTAAATGATAAGCTCATTTTTGACAATAAAAAAATCTCAGTTATATTTTTCTAGTTTGGTAGAAAAAGAGGTAGGAAAGTTGATGTGGCAAGCACTTCAATCTCGAATAGGTCTTTTAGACTATTTTTATTTAGGTGAATATGATTACAAATATCTAGTAAAACATGATGTAAGGAAAGTGTTATAATAGGCTTAATGATAGTACAAAGGGAGAGTCCAGCATGCATTTTTATACTACCAATGATGGTTATCGGCATTTTTATCAAAAGTATCCGGCCCATACTAGTAACGATATTATGATATTGCTACATGGTATTTCGGAAAACCATCGTTATTTAGCTCCTCTAGCATCATACATTGCTAAGCGAAATATTGCAACCGTCTTGACACCTGATTTACGTGGATACGGCGATTTTTGTCCGAAAAAAGGTGATATTGACTATATCGGACAGCACGAAGACGATTTAAAACAATTTATAACACAGTTAAAAAAAGATCATCAAGATTCACGATTTATCCTGGCTGGTCATTCTGCAGGAGGAGGCAGTGTGCTCAGGCTTTCGGAAACAGAACTTGCAGATGCCTTTGATCTTTTTCTCTTGTTGGCGCCATTGATTCATTTTGGCGCCCCGACTGTACCAAAGGAGAACACGGGATTTCGCCGGGCAATCAGAAATAATCTAAGTTCGATACTGGCATTGAATGAACAAAATATCACGAAAAACAATGACAGGATTGTTTTTGAAAACCAGAAGCCTGAAAATTTGCGACATGGTTCAGAAACCATATCGTTAAGTTATCGTCTCTTTGCATCGAGGTATCCTGTACATTATCTGAATACGATCGCAAATCTATCCAAGCCTACGCTGCTTATAGCAGGGAAGGAAGATGAACAATTTGTAGCAACTGCATATGAACCATTGTTTCAGGATAATCCCTATGTGGATGTTATGATTCTGGAAGACATTGACCATGATGGAATAGTAAGTGATATACAAGCGTTGGCTGTTATCGGTCAATGGTTGCAAAACACAATAATAGAGGTGTAAAAAATGGCTACGTTTGATGATTTTACTAAATTAGATTTGCGTGTTGGGACAATTGTGGAGGCAGAAGCTTTCCCGGAAGCAAGAAAACCAGCGATAAAATTGAGAATAGATTTTGGAGAATTAGGTATTAAACAATCTTCTGCACAGATTACGAAACGATACGAGCCTGCACAATTAATTGGAAGACAAGTCGCTGCAGTAGTAAATTTTCCACCACTGCGAATTGCCGGTTTTAAATCAGAAGTACTTGTTTTAGGAGGCGTACCGGGTACGGATGATGTCGTCCTGTTAGGTCCGGATCAGAAAGTGGAGAATGGTACAAAAATCTCTTAATGCAGATATAACAGAGCGTATAATGACAGAGAGATAAACGAGTTTTTAGATCAGACAAGAAAGCATAAAAGTGCAGTCACAGCAGTAATCTTATGAAACATGAAGTTGAATTCCTTATAATATGGATTATGTTAACTAGCCATCGCTAGCCAAGCAGCCATATTGAGATATTTAATGTGCTGGGATACCGCTCCGTCCAACCACTCCGCGTCCTGCGGGGCACGGCTGAAGCTAGGCTACTACCCGAAATACTTCTTTGCTTCCTTGCACCGAGGAAGCCTACTTCGAAGCTTTACTAGAAGACACAGGTGCAGACGTTGTGGATTTGCAGCACCTGCACAATCCCGCGGGAGTCTCCGTGGTTGGCCTCCGCTGATGTATAGCTCCACAATTTATGCGGCAGCTAGGATATGAAGCACTATCTGCAAGATTTACACCATAATTGATGAAATACATTGCTAAGCACCACTGCTTCTAGCTGTTCCAATCGTTGTAGTACTTCCCATAAGCGTAGGAAATAGGCGGAGACTCCCGTGGAATCAGCGCGAGCTGAAGATCCATTTATTTGTGCCTGTGTCTTCTAGTATCGCTTCGAAGTGAGCTTCCTCGGCACAAGGCAGCACAGATGTTATTCAAGTAGTAGCTTAGCTGAAGCCGTGCCCACAGGACGCGGAGCCTATTTCCGGAGCTTTGCTAAGCAGATAATCTATATCAAAATGACTATGTTGCAATAAAGCCTTTGTTTACATAATCCATATTATCGGCAGCTATAAAGTTAATTAAGAATGAGCAGGTATTAGTGAGGAATATCGGGCTAAGAATTCCTTTTGTATATTTTATCGACCTTAATGTAATATATATGTTGCAAAAAGTAAAATATTAAGTATAATGAAAGATATAAACTAACTGGAGGGGTTCGATGTTTTTTAAAAAAAGCAGCTTTCAGGATGAGCGCGTTATAAACGAGCAAAATAAAATTTATCGTGAGTTATTTATGGTGATTTACCTTGTTTGTTTAGTTTCCGCTATATATAAGTCGTTCGAGTACGGTATCTCAATGGAGTACGTAGCAACCGAAATGATTATCTTCCTTGTCGCTGGGGCGTACTATGCAATACGAGTAGTACAAAAAGGATTATTCACATCAGAGGTTGAGTTACATGATCAGAAACATAAGTGGAGCTTCCAGGCGAAAACGGTTATTAGCGGAATTGTATTCGGATTATTGATTGCGCTTATTTTCGGTGTGAACAGTTCTGTACAATATGCTGACAGCAGAATGGAAGAGATCAGCTTTTTCTTTATCACCTTTGCTGGATCGCTGATGATCTACTTGCCTTTTTTGGTGATTGGTCTTTTTGTCAGCTATCAGATTGCGAAAACGAGAAGTGATAAAGCAGTTGATAAACAGCTAGAGGAAGAAGAAGAAGAATGAAGAACTTGAAGTTAAAGGTAGCTCGAATAGAACACGATTTATCACAAGAAGAGTTAGCAAAAAAGATTGGTGTAACCAGGCAGACAATCGGTTTAATTGAGCAAGGTAAGTATAATCCTACCTTGCAATTGTGCATCGCGATCTGTAAAACAGTTAATAAGACGCTAGATGATTTGTTTTGGAATGAAGAAGACTAAGTGCCAGCGCACTTAGTCTTCATTTTTTTCATATTGAATTTTGTGAAGTCGGGCAAATACCCCGTCCATCGCGAGTAAATCCTGATAACTTCCTTGTTCGGCTATTCCCTCATTTGTTACCACTACAACACGGTCTGCATCTTTTATCGTAGCCAATCTGTGGGCGATAACAAGCGTCGTTCTGTTCTCGGCGAGTTGATCTAACGATTGCTGAATCATTCGTTCTGTTTCGGTGTCCAAAGCTGACGTTGCCTCATCTAGAATAAGGATTGGTGGATTTTTTAAAAATGTTCTGGCAATCGCCATCCGTTGTTTCTGACCACCAGAAAGTTTCAAGCCACGTTCGCCAATTTGGGTATCATAGCCATCAGGTAAGTCAGCAATCACTTGATCAAGGTGTGCTTTCTTCGCTGCGAGCACTATTTCTTCATCGGTCGCATCCTGACTTCCATAGGCAATATTCTCACGGACTGTCCCTGTAAACAGAAAGACATCCTGCTGAACAATACCAATTTGGGAACGGAGCGATTTCTTCGTAATGTCACGAATGTCATGGTCATCGATGGTGATGGAACCATTATTGACATCATAGAACCTCGGAATAAGAGAACAAATAGTCGTTTTACCAGCACCTGATGGACCGACAAAGGCAACTGTTTCACCAGGGGTTATTTGCAAGTTGATATTTTTTAATACTTGCTGGTGATCATCATAGGAGAAATCAACGTGATCAAATCGGATATCACCTGTAAGCTTGTCCACTTCCAGTGCGTTCGGGTCGTCTTTGATGTCGGGTTCCTTCGCTAAGATTTCCTGGAAACGACGAAAACCTGCCATTCCTTTTGGATACAGTTCCAAGAGTGCACTGATTTTATCAACCGGTTTAATAAGAACATTGGTGTATAATACAAAGCTTACTAATTCACCATATGACAAACTCCCATTGAAGCTTAACCAGGCACCTACGACTAGCACAATCAACGTTAAGAAACGCGTCATCATGTAAATACTGGAATGTGTTCCGGCCATTACTTTGTAAGCTTTAATTTTTGCTTTTCGGAAACGACCGTTGTCTTCATTGAATCGATTTAATTCAAAATCTTCATTAGTAAAAGATTGTACGACGCGAACACCAGAAACAGCGTCTTCTACTCGTGCATTGACATCTGCAATATTATGATACATTCGATGCCATGCTTTATTCATTGCGATATTACAATAAGTTACTAGTACTGTTAATAATGGAACGATGACGAGAGCAATAATGGCAAGGGTAGGATTAATGGTGAACATAATCCAAAAAGCGCCGGTAAACGTCATGATCGCAATAAAAAAGTCCTCCGGTCCGTGATGGGCAAGTTCCCCGATATCAAATAGATCGTTCGTAATTCTACTCATAATATGACCTGTTTTGGTATTATCAAAGAAACGGAAGGACTGTCTTTGCACATGTGTAAATAATTCTTCGCGCATATCAGTTTCAATATTGATTCCCAGTTTATGCCCAAGATAACTGACGATAAATTGCATGAAGGTGCTCAGGACATAAACGGCTAATAATAGAATGCTGACCGTAACAATCATATCCCATTCTCCATTTGGCAAAAGGTCGTCAATTAACCATTGCACCGCAACAGGAAAAGCTAATTCCAGAATTGCCACAAATACAGCACAGCCAAAATCAATAATAAACAAGCGTTTGTGCGGTTTATAGTAAGAAAAAAACTGCTTTAACATGTAATAATACTCCTTTTTTTAAAGATGACTTACATATTATAGCAGAATAATGTCTAACCACCTATGATAAAAAATTCTTTTTCGTGCCGTTTTGATGCCCCTTTGTCCAATGTTGCTCGATCCGGTGTGTCTTTTCTAGTTCTAATTGATAGTTATATTCCACTGCTTGTAAGGTTTTTAGAAGCAGCCAGATCCCCGAAAGTAACTGAATAGCTATCAAGAGCCATAAATAGGAATCAGGAGCAAATAGACTGACGATAATTAAAAACGCCACTTGTACCATTAGCAATCCCCAATGTTTCAATAAAATCGTCAGGCTGGCTGATAAAATAGCGATAAGATAGAATACTTCCATTTCCAATCTCCTTTTTGTTAGGTAGTATGCAGAATAAAGGGGGATGTTATTCTATTTGACCGAGAGATTATGCTACAATAAGAGTGTAAAAAGCATGTAGCTGGAGGTTATGGAAATGAAGCTTGGAGGAATTGAAGCAGGCGGTACTAAATTTGTATTAGCAATCGGTGATGAATATGGGGGAATTTTTGAAAAGACGGTTATACCGACAGAGCATCCTGAAATTACGGTGCCGAAGGTGATCGCGTTTTTTGAAGGAAAAGGCATTGAACGATTGGGACTTGGAGGTTTTGGTCCGATTGATATAAATCAGAACAGTAAGAGTTACGGTCAAATCCAAAATACACCGAAGACTGACTGGGTAGGCTATCCATTAGGTGCTGCCTTAAAAGATAGTCTTGGTGTAGAAGTAGTGATAGATACCGATGTAAATGTAGCGGCGATGTCTGAAGCAAAATGGGGTAACGCAAAAGACGTCGATTCCTGTCTGTATATTACGGTTGGTACTGGAATCGGTGCGGGAGCCTATTTTCACGGACAAACATTGAAAGGGCTCTCACACCCTGAGATGGGCCATATCAAAGTAGCTCGCCATCCTGATGATACCTATAAAGGGACATGCCCTTATCACTACGACTGTCTGGAAGGGATTGCTGCCGGACCTTCATTAGAAAAAAGATGGGGGAAGAAAGGGCACGAGCTAGCAGAAAATGATAAAGTCTGGGAAATGGAAGCATTCTATCTCGCACAAGCATTAACCAATTATATTTACATTCTGTCACCAGAGCGAATTATTATGGGTGGAGGCGTGATGAAACAACAACAGCTTTTCCCATTAGTTCGTCATAAAGTGTTAGAAATGTTAAATGAATATGTCAGCTCGCCGCATTTGACGGAAGCAGAGATTGATCAGTATATCGTGCCTCCTGGACTAACGGATGAAGCGGGAATTAAAGGTGCACTGTATTTAGCTGCAACTTAATGATTAGAAAGCAGTTTAATCGCTTACAAATTAGCGATGTGCTACTATGTAAGAGAGGTGATAGTAATGAAAAAGTTAGAGTTGGGAAATAGCGGTCTGCAGGTTAGCGAAATAGCACTTGGCTGTATGCGCATGGATCAGTTATCGACACAAGAGGCCAACCGTGTCATTGAACAAAGCATGGAGGCTGGAATTGATATGTTTGATCATGCCGATATTTACGGAGCAGGTAAATCTGAAGAAATTTTTGCTGATGCGATTGATATGAATCCGTCGATCCGTGAAAAAATGGTCATTCAATCAAAATGCGGTATTCGCGACGGTTTTTTTGACTTTTCTAAGGAACACATTATTCGTTCTGTGGAAGGAAGTTTACAACGCTTAAAAACAGATTATCTTGATATATTGTTACTACATAGACCGGATGCTTTAATGGAGCCGGAAGAAGTGGCGGAGGCTTTTAATGAATTAAAACAGAGTGGCAAGGTTCGCCATTTTGGAGTAAGCAATCATAACCCGATGCAAATCGAGTTGCTAAAAAAATCAGTGGAGCAGGACCTGATAGCCAATCAATTACAGTTAAGCTTAATGTTTACGCCAATGATTGATGCCGGTCTGAATGTAAATATGGAGCATGATCCGTCGATCGTACGTGACGGTGGCGTGATCGATTACAGTCGCCTCCATGACATGACCATTCAGCCGTGGTCACCATTCCAACATGGTTTCTTTGAAGGGGTTTTTGTCGATAATGATCAATTTCCTGTTCTAAATGAGAAACTTCAAGAATATGCAGATAAAAAAGGTGTCTCAAAATCTGCCATTGCAATCGCTTGGATTTTGAGACATCCGGCAAACATGCAACCGATAATTGGCTCAATGAATCCCGAGCGAATCTCTCAAATAGCAAAAGCATCAGATGTAACGTTATCTAGGGAAGAGTGGTATGATTTATACCGTGTTGCAGGAAATAAATTACCATAAATACACAGTGAAGCTGTTTATCGAGAGGTAAACAGCTTTCGTTATGATAATTAAATAGAAAGGGTGTTATATGTGAATCAGACAGTTCAGTCTAACTTCGACAATTTGAAAAGCAAGGATCGTAACAAACAATATGAAGCATATACCCAATTGATAAAGGAAATGAAGCATGAAGTGGATTGGGCCTACGAAGTGTGGGACGAGCTTGTCGAGGATTTATCGAGTAAGGATGCCCATGACCGATCACGTGCTGGACAGTTTTTGTCTTATTTAGCCATTAGTGATCCTGAGAATCGGATCTTAGACGATTTTGATAAAGTATGGCAAGTAACGTATGACGAAAAATTCGTAACTGCAAGACATACCTTACAAGCGATATGGCGGATAGCCTTAGCAGGTAAGCAGCACGAAAAGCTCGTTGTCGATCGGATGACAGACCGGTTTATTAATGGCGCAAATGAAAAAAATTACACATTAAGACGAAATGATATGATCCAGAATCTATATAATATTTATCAAGAGACAGAGAACCCTGAAGTCGAAAAAGTGGCATTGTCCTTAATCGAGTTAGAGGAAGATCCTAAGTATCGGAAAAAATATGCGAAGATTTGGAAATAGCAGAATTGGATCTCAAATTAATTTTAACCGCAAGACGTAATAGGAGCTGTCCAAAATTCCTCGAAATACGGAGTTGAAGCATACTGCGAAGTAAAGAAAATTTGGTTAGGCTTCATTAACTTTATGCTTTGAGTCCATTTTGAAATAGAGTTTGTGCTTGGATACCGCTCCGTCCAACCACTCCGCGTCCTGCGGGGCACGGCTGGAGCTAACTTTGTGAAGAAGACCACTTCACAAAGTGGATCTCCATCACCTGCACAATCCCGCGGGAGTCTCCGTGGTTGGCCTACGCTAATATTTAGGCTCTACAACTGATGTAGGTTGTAGTATTTTGAGTGTTATTCATCAGCGTTCATCCTACACTACTACTAGAATAATGCCTAGAACTGCTGCTATTGATTATTGCAACTGTTGTAGCACTTCCCTTAAGCGTAGGAAATAGGCGGAGACTCCCGTGGAATCAGCGCGAGCTGAAGATCCACTTAGTTTGTGCTTGTGTCTGCAAGTACCGCTTCGAAGTAAGCTTCCTCGGCACAAGGCAGCAAAGGAGTAGTTCAAAGTAGTAGCCTAGCTGAAGCCGTGCCCACAGGACGCGGAGTCTATTTCCGGAGCTTTGCCAAGCACATTAAAAATATCAAAATGACCAAGTCGAAAAAAATGTTTTCCTATTCATCTGATTCACGCTTTTTCTAGATCTGTTTTAGAACTTACTTCGCACAGTATATATTCACCAAAATAAAAGCCGAGCATAACACGAATTTGGTCTGAGTGTCCTTTTTTGTGTAAATTCGGCTTTTATGTTATCACGACGCTAACCGTCCGTAATCCCCCACTGATTAATGTCTCACTTTTCATTCACGATGACTAAAGTCGTTTGTTTTTGCTTCTTACATATATAAAGTGGCCAGCATGATTCCTAATGTATCTTCATAAATTTCATCAAATTGAGAAATCGGCAGTGGATTGACTCCGATTCCGAGTTCAACTGTATAACCAGGACGTTGAAATTCCTGAATAAACCAGTCTTTGTAACCGGCATAACTGTCAACATATTGAATAGCATCGTAACCGCTGACTCGACTAAATTCTTCGACAATCGTTTCAGACTGAGGTGGTTCTAAACCTTGGAAACCCCAGTAAATTTCTTGCCCCTGTGTATGGAAAGCATTTAAAATTTCAAATGGCCACTGTTGCGCTAGATTCGCCATAGCAATCGCTTCAGGCTCTGACAATGGCTGATAACCTGGGAAGTCACGAGGTTGAGGTGATGTCGGTTTACGATCAGCTTCTGTCTCCCACAATGCTGGATACTGATTATTGAGATCGACTCCATTTATATTTGCTTTCCATTCGGAAAAATCGGTATTCCCGCCATTTATCGATAGAACAAAGTCCCGTTTTGGACCTGCTGCATCTGCTCCATTTAAGACGAGATCTACTCCGTCTGGATTAACCATTGGTACTAAAGATAATGTGTTGGATTCAAAGAAAGGTAGTAGGTTTAGTCCCCGTATTTGCTGATTGTTAGTCAAAGCTAATACATAATCATTTAAAAATTTCATAATAATTGGGGTGGTAATCCATTCCGTTGCATGAAAAGAGCCATCAATGTGTTTTTGACGCGTACCGGTTCCAACCCGCAGTTCAATAATATCTTTATTTAATACGGAATTACCTATGGTTTGTTGATCGATAAAGGGGTACAGGTTACGAAGTCTTTGTATGTCCTCTCTCATTTTATCATAGGTGTAATGATCAACATCTGAAATAATGGGACTTGTAATTCGCTGAGGAATATTAATGTTCTGGCCAATTTGCAATGACATTGGTTGAATACCAGGATTAACTAAATATAAAAGGTCAATTGGCAGATGATTGGCTTGAGCAATTGCCCATAACGTATCACCCGGTTGAATGGTATATGTTTGTAGCTCATAACCAGGAATGGCTATTTGCTGGCCAATCATCATCTGGTTTGGATTTACCTGTTTATTTGATGCGGCGATCAATGTTAGCGGAATCCCGAATAGTTGACTGTAATACCATAAAGAATCGCCTTGTCTGACATTTATGATCATCTGATTACCCTCCGTTCTTTGCTGCTATTCCATTTTATGATCAGTGGTCAAAAACTATGAATAAAAGCAAAAAAGCCAATACTGAAATCAGTATTGGCTGATAGTGAGTCTTATTTGATTAGAATGCTGACGTCCATCCAGCATCAGCGGTAATCGTTGTACCGTTAACAAACGCAGCTTCATCGGATGCAAGGAATAAAGCAACATTAGCAATATCCTTAGGAGATCCTACATTTGGAATAAGAGATTGACCTAATTTAAGACGTTCGCTTCCAAACTGGCTCACATTTTTCATGGAGCTTGAGATGTTGGTAGCAACTGCGCCTGGTGCAATCGCATTACAACGAATACCTTTCTGTGCATACATAAAGGCAGTGTTCTTCGTTAACCCGATGACTGCATGCTTCGATGCGGTATACGTAGCACCCGCGTGAGCCCCATTCAAGCCACCAGAAGAAGCAGTATTAATAATAACACCTTGGCCTTTTTCTAAAAAGACAGGGATGGCTTTTCGCATCGCACGCATGACACCTTTTGTGTTGATATCGAAAATTAAATCCCAACGGTCATCATCTACTTCTGCTACGGGCTCAAAACCGTCCATGATTCCTGCATTATTAACAAGAATGTCTAATGTACCAAATTCATTAACTGCTGCCTCAATCATCTTGTTGATATCATCAAGATTGGCAATGTTTACTTCAACAGCTTTTGCTTTTCCACCATTATCGTTTATCTCATTTGCTAGCGTATTAACACCTTCTGCATTCAAATCAGCTAATACGACTGCTGCTCCTTCTTGTGAGAAACGTTCTGCAATCGCTTTTCCCATACCGGATGCTGCGCCTGTTACAATTGCTACTTTGTTTTGTAATTTCATCACTTACTCCTCCTCGGACATAATTTTGAAACCGTTATCTCAAAAATAAACAGATGTGTATTAATCAACATCTGTTTATAGTATAATATACCAATATGGACGAAACAATCATCAATCAGATATTGCTTTGTTGATTATTAGACAAATATGCTTCAAATGTTCAGTTATCATCTATTTCTAAACAAGCAGGGAGAATATATACATGAATGAATACCAGGATCGTCGTGTTCGAAAATCGAAAAAATCATTAAAAAAAGCGTTAATGTCTTTATTAAAACAACAAAATTTGCAACATATCACAGTAATGGAAATTGTGACAAAAGCGGATGTGAACAGGGGAACGTTTTATAAACATTATCAATATAAAGAGCAATTGTTAGAAGATATGGTCGATGATGTAATAGCAGATCTAATCGTGTCTTATCGTGAGCCATTACATCAATTTAAAGAATTAAACGTGGACAACTTAACAGGCTCATCGATCAAAATCTTCGAACATGTTGCAAGTTATAGCGACTTTTATACAGTAATAGCCAAATCAAATGCATTGGAAGGCTTACAGAGCAGAATATGTCATAAACTAAAAGATTTAATGAAAGAAGCAGCCAGTTCCCAGCAACCGAATCAGGATATAGACCTTGATCTGATCGCCAGTTACCAGGCATATGCGGTGTGGGGATTAATAATAGAATGGATTCAGCAGGATTTTAAATTTAGTTCGTCATATATGGCTAATCAATTCCTGGCAATTCTGCAAATGAACCGTCATATCTTAGCGGAATAAAATGCTAGGAAACCGAACTTTCAAGATCATTTGATTCGCGCTTTTTCAGGATCTGTTTAGATGTTCTCTCACAGCTTATACACGCAGCGTAAGAAAAACTGAGTAAGTCTAACCGGTCATGTAAACGAAGGCTTTATTGCAAAATAGTCATTTTGCTATAGATTATCTGCTTAGCAAAGCTCCGGAAATAGGCTTCACGTCCTGTGGGGTCGGGTTCAGCCTCATCGCGAGCAAAAACGCTCACTGCGGGGTCTTCACACACGACTAATCTCACGGGAGTCTCCGCCTATTTCCTACGCTTAAGGGAAATTCTACATTATATGGAACAGCTAAAAGCAGTGGTTCTAGGCATTATGTTATTCATGCAATTCCCGTTATATATAGTGATGAGTGATCAAAATGCTATCTTTTACAAAGATTGTAGAGCACCAATCCTAGCGTAGGCCAACCACGGAGACTCCCGCAGCACGCGCAGTGGTTGGACGGAGCGGTATCCAGCTCATGAATCATTCCAAAATTACCAAAGCATAAAGCGGCTAGTTGACGTAATCCATATTATAAGAACCTACCTTCCTATTCAGCATGATTAATTCTATGGCTGTACTTCTATCCTTTCTTCGTATATAAGGAAAAAACTGAACATACCACGAATCTCGTTTGATGAGATTGCTGGTATGTTCGGCTTGCTCAAGTTATCATTTCGTTATTGGAACGATAGACGTATTCGCTTGTCCAGAATAAAATTCCCAAACGGGATGAATGCTACAATGACGGCGCTTAAGAACCAGATGAAGTGCCATCGGACTGTGATAGTAGTGTAAATAGTAAACAATATGTATACAATGAACAAGCCGCCATGTACACTGCCAAATACCGTAACAACTTCTGGTAAACCCGCCCAATATTTCAGAGGCATTGCCAGAAATAATAGAAGCAATAATGAACTTCCTTCCAAAAATCCTATGATACGAAATCTGTTTATTTGGTTCATTTTCTACCTCCCTTAACAAAAATTACTGAACAACACCGGATTTGATAAAAGCTAATTGTGTCTGATACGTTTGAACAGCCTCATCCAGTGGCATGTCTTTTGAAAACTTCTCTATAATATTATGCAAAGTAATTGCAGAAATCAACTTCATCAATTGAAATATTTCTTCTTTTTTTTCGAGTTTAAGAGATAGTAAGTCGAGTCTTTTATAAATGTCTTCAAAATGTTCGATACGTTGCTCATTAGCAAAAATACCTGACAGACTCTCTTCAATCTTATAGTTCATATTAAGAAAAGCATGCTTAAAAAAGGTAAAGTGATCTTCCTCTTCTATTATAATTCGGTACAGTTCAGTAGAAGCCCGGAATACATCTCCTTTGCTTTTTTCCAGAATCCAGATGTACTTAACCATTGCCAGCTCGATTTGTTGATTAAAGATATAGAAATAGGCATCTTCCAGATCATTAAAATACTGATAAAAACTGCCACGCGGTATATCAGCGTATTGTATGATATGAGCGATCGAGGCGGTTGCGAGCGGTTGCTCTGAGAATTCTTTATGCAGCGCATCTAATAATTTCTGTTTCTTTTCAGTTGGTAAGTTAAAAAATGTTTCCTTTGGCAATGTTTTGCTCCTTCTATTATTTATTATCCACTATCTCCCTTAACAAGTCTATCGGAAAGATCATTTCCTCATCCTGATCAGATAAAGGACCTGTCTGTTGCTTGATTTCATTGATTTCCTGATGGATAGATTCCATCTCTCTGTCAAGCTCTGTTGCGGAAGATGCGGCATCCGCTAATTCAGCCTTTAGCCTTTCTGGTATATCTTTGTTGTATTTATAATAAATCTTGTGTTCTAAACTAGCCCAGAAATCCATGGCAATTGTACGAATTTGAATTTCAACAAATACGTTCTTAACACGATCAGACATAAAGATGGGGATTTGGATGATTAAATGCAAACTGCGATAGCCATTAGGCTTTGGATTTACAATATAGTCCTTTTTTTGAATAACGGTTATATCTTTTTGATCCTCGAGCATTTGAGAAATACGGTAAATATCTTTTGTGAACGAACAATTGATTCGTATACCGGCTATGTCGCGAATGTTATCCTGAATTTCCGGCATCGAAAGCGGGATTTCTTTTTTTCTGATTTTTTTTAATATACTTTCAGGTGATTTTACACGAGATTTCACATGTTCGATCGGATTATAATCGTGCATATATTGAAATTCCTGTTGCAGGATATTGATCTTCGTATTGACTTCTTCCAGTGCAAACTTATACGCCATCATAAAACGAATGAGTTCAGCTCTTAATTGATATAATTGGGTTTCCATATTTGTACAAGCTCCTTTGGTTATTTGTTATATATTCGATAGTATGAGTGAATTCTTGACAGCCATGTGCCTTTTTTAAGGAGTGCATCTATTATATCGGTTTGAAATGAAGATATTTTAGAAAATAAGTGTCATTCTATACATATTTTGTCTGACACCTGAACTACCTAACAATTAATGTCTTCTGACTGTTTAAGTAAAAAGCACTCTGAGTCAAAAAAACAAAAAAATCAAGCATTTTTAGCCATTTTATTATCTAATCGTTTACAATAAAATAAGACTATGAAGAAATTAAGGTGATGAGATGACAGATAATGTAATGATTAATTACCGGATAGAAGGGCAGTTTTCCAATATCAGAGCACATTCACATCAAGAATATGAAATTTTTTTATTTCATAAAGGTGTATGCCGCTATCTGATTCATAATCAAATTTATGATTTGCAACCTGGTGACATCTTATTAATGGATGGGCTTGCATTGCATAAGCCAAATGTACCCGACGGCAGTGAATACATTCGCAGTCATATTCATTTTTCACCGGAGTTTATTGAACCGTTATTGGATTCGATCAATGCCAGCAGCTTACTTCATGTGTTCCGTTCTATTCACCATTGTTTAATTCGACCGACGAACGAAGAACATAGCCGTTCAATCGAAGCACAGTTCAAAAGCATGCGAGCCATTTATGTGGACCAGCAGCTTCCACCTGAAGAAAAAATATGGGAGATTAAGACAATGCTTTCTCAATTGCTTATCTTCATGAACCGGTTGGGAAAAGTATCTTCGCAAAAACAGGTGAACCATAAGCACGACAAAGCCTATCATGCGGAAACCATTGCCAGTTATATTCAAACCTATTTCTATAAAAAATTAACCATTCAAAAAATTGCAGATGAACTGAGTTTAAGTAAATCTTATGTGTCCCATGTCTTTAAAGAGATGACAGGCTATACCGTGATGGAGTATGTAATGGCTACAAGATTACAGCAAGTTAAATTCTTGCTTGAGGTAGAAGAAGACAAAACATTGGAACAAGTCGCAAATGAATGTGGTTTTGAAAGCGTTTCACATTTTAGCCGATTCTTCAAATCCCATGTTGGTATGACTGCGAGAAGCTATCGGCAGGAACGCCTTGAAATATATATAAGGAGTGATGAATGATGTCAACAGTTAAATTAGGAATTATTGGATTAGGTCAGCAGGGTGGAGCGTATGCCAATTTTATTAAAGAAGGGCGCATCCGTAACATAGAAATAGGTGCAATTTGTGATATTGATGCAGCCAAACAAGAACGTGCACAATCTGAATATCCGGAAGTACCCTTCTATCAAAACTATATAGAGATGCTAGATAGCGGTAATGTTGATGCCATTGTTACGTGTGTACCGCATTATTTGCATCCAGAGATGGGAATCGAAGCTCTGAAACGTGATATTCACGCGTTATTAGAAAAACCTGCAGGCGTATACACAAAGCAAGTACGAGAAATCAATGAGTATGCGGCGACAAAGCCTGCACTAACCTACGCAATTATGTTTAATCAACGGACCAATCCACTTTACCAAAAAGTGAAGGAAATCATTGATAACGGTGAGATTGGAGCAATTAGAAGAACAAATTGGATCATAACGACATGGTGGCGTCCACAAGGGTATTATGATGCAGGTTCCTGGCGAGCTACTTGGGATGGAGAAGGTGGGGGTGTTCTCGTAAATCAAGCACCACACCAAATAGATTTATTGCAATGGATGTGCGGTATGCCAGAAAAAGTGTATACAAAGGCGCAATATGGTTATCAACGAAATATCCCGGTAGAAGACGATGTTACTACAATTGTTGATTATGGAAATGGTGCAACAGGCGTATTTGTTACTTGTACTCATGATGTGATGGGAACGGATCGATTAGAAATATTAGGTGATAAAGGAAAAATAGTAGTAGACGATAGTAAAAAAATCACCCTGAAGCGTCTGCACAAGCCAGAGCGTGAAATGAGCAATTCAATGTCGATGCAGGATATGATGACGTTATTTAGAGGAAAAGGTCCTGAAGCTATTTATGAGGAAGAAATATTGGAATTCGATAGCGTCTGGGGTGGACAGCATTTAGCTGTTTTAGAGAACTTCGCTGCAAATATATTGGATGATACGCCTTTAATTGCGCCGGGAAGCGATGGCATTAATGGCGTTGAATTGGCAAACGCCATGCACTTGTCAAGCTGGTTGAATCAGGAAATCAACTTGCCAATTGATGAAGAGTTATATGTACGGGAATTAGAAAAACGGAGAGCATCAGAAAAATAGACGAGAAGAGAGGGCTGGCTGATGTTAAAAGCAGGAGTAGTTGGGCTCGGTGATATTTCAAAAGTTCATATTCCGATTCTCCAGCAACAATCCGAGGTGGAGCTTATCGCAGTTTGTGATATCGATGAGAAGTGTGCACGCAATGTTCCGGGTACATCCTTTTATACGGACTATCGACAGATGTTAGACGAGGAACGATTAGACTGTTTGCATATTTGTCTCCCACACCATTTGCACTACCAGGTAACCAAAGCGGCTGTAGAGAAGGGTATTCATGTTATTCTTGAAAAACCACTTGCACATACACTGACCGATAGTCGTGCGATTGCTTCCTTGGAACAACAATACCCACAGGTCAAAATTTGTGTCAATTTGCAAAATCGGTTAAACGAATCAGTTGAGGCACTTCAAACAGTTGTTAGTAGTGGAGAATACGGTGCTGTGACAGGATTAAAAGGAATCGTAACATGGCACAGGCCGAAATCCTATTATAAGGAAAAACCTTGGCGAGGATCGATGGAAACAGCAGGTGGAGGGGTGATGATTAATCAATCCATTCATACGCTCGATTTATTGCAATTAATTGGTGGGAAGATTGACGCCATCAGAGGATCTGTTGATCAATTATTGGATTACGGTCATGATATTGAAGATACAGCAACTGCTTATATTACATTTGAGAATCAGGCAACAGGATTGTTTTTTGCTACGATATCGAATGCGCAGAATTCATCTGTCGAATTTCAGGTTGTTTTAGAAAAGGCGAAGTTGACGATTAAGGACAGTATACTAACCATCGCCAAAGATGACGGAGAAAAAATAAAGATTGCAGAAGACCGGAAATTGCCAGGGAGTAAATTTTACTATGGAGCAAGTCATGCGAAATTAATCAATCAGTTTTATCAGCAAATTAGTACGGACGGTTCTGATTATATTCATGCTAGCGACGGGCTTATTTCGATGGAAATGATTGATGCGATTTATCAATCCTCTGAACGAAAAGAAAAAATTAATATGGAGGTATTCCAATGACAACAGCAAAAATAGGTGTACAGATGATGATGCTTAAACACAAGGTTGAACAATATGGTGCATATGAAACAATGAAGAAATTACATGAACTAGGCTTTCGCTCAGTCGAGGTTTCCCAGATTCCGATGACGGAAGAGAATGTACGTGAATTAAAGCGGGCCAGCGAAGATTACGATATCGATATTACAGCTGTGAGTGCACCGTTAGAGCCAATGATGCCAGGACGTGAACAAGAAAATTTACTAGATGACTATGACAAAATTGTCGCCGATTGCAAGATGTTGAATTGTCAGTTTATAAGGATCGGAATGTTACCGTTTACCAAAATGGGAGATAAACAAAAAATTATGGCATTCATTTCGCAGGCGGAAGAGATGGCTCATAAATTAGCGAATGACGGCATTCAGCTTTATTATCATACACATCATATTGAATTTCAACGGATTGACGGTACCTTTTTGTTAGATCTGATGAAAGAAAATACAAGCCAGTTAGGATTTGAATTAGATGTGCATTGGATTCATCGCGCTGGAGTTGATCCGGCTTCTTTTATTAAACAATATAAAGACCGGGTCGCATTGATTCATTTAAAAGATTACCGGATTGGTGATTTGCGTTTAACTGACGAAGATTTTAAAGATATGAGTAACTTCTTTCACAAATTTACCAATTTAATAGAGTTTGCCGAAGTGGGCGAAGGAAATCTGAATATGCCAGAAATTATAGAAGCGAGCATTGAAGCAGGCGCGCAATACTTTTTAATTGAACAGGATGACACATATGGTCGTGATCCCTACGATTGTTTACACGATTCGGCAGAAAATTTGAGAAAAATGGGTTACGCTGATTGGTTTTAATTGGAACATTGGCTGAAAACACTTACAATAGAGTATAGAATGATAGATTTTAAGGAGGAATTTGCCATGAGTAATGGAGACGGCATGAATTATGCACCAAAAGGAAAACCAAATCCGGTTGTCAAAGAAGGGGAATTTGTGATTGCGGCAGTTGCCTTAGATCATGGTCATATCTTTGGTCAATGCAACGGTCTTATTGAAGCAGGTGCAACATTGAAATGGGTTTATGATCCAGACCAGGAAAAGGTAGATCGCTTTTTAGAGAAGTTCCCCCAGGCACGACAAGCTGAGTCTGTCGAACAAGTGTTAGAAGATATGGAAGTGCAGTTAGTAACAGCTGCAGCAATCCCATCTGAGCGCAGTGCGCTTGGAAATCGTGTAATGCGTGCTGGTAAGGATTATTTTACAGACAAAACACCATTTACGACATTGGAGCAATTAGAGGAGACTAAGAAAGTCGTAGAAGAAACAGGCCAAAAATATATGGTATACTTCAGCGAACGTCTTCATGTGGAAAGTGCTGTATTTGCCGGTCAATTAATCGAGCAAGGTGCTATTGGTAAAGTAATTCAGATTACCGGATTCGGACCACACCGTCTGAATGCGCCTAGCCGTCCGGATTGGTTTTATCAGAAAGACAGATATGGTGGTATTTTATGCGATATAGGCAGCCATCAGATTGAACAGTTTCTATTCTTCGCAGGCTGTGAGGATGCAGAAGTATTGCATAGTAAAATTGGAAACTATAATCATGCTGACTATCCTGAACTTGACGATTATGGTGATGCGACACTAAAAGGGGATAACGGTGCAACGCAATTTTTCCGAGTCGACTGGTTTACACCAGATGGATTAAGTAACTGGGGTGACGGTCGTACCTTTATTATTGGAACAGACGGCATGATTGAAATTCGTAAATATGTTGATTTAGCCACTGGAAAGGGAGGTAATCAACTGTACTTAGTCGATCAAAAAGGCGAGCAGCATTTTGATTTGAATGGTAAGGTCGGTTTCCCGTTTTTCGGTGAATTAATCAAGGACTGTATTCACCGCACCGAAAATGCAATGACCCAAAAGCACGCATTCAAAGCTGCTGAATTATGCCTAAAAGCACAAGCCGCAGCTATTGATGTAACCAAATAGCGCGATGGATCATGAGAGGCGCGGACATAATATAAGTGAGTAAGCTAGAAAACGAACAATTAAGATTAATACTGTTCAAGTTAAAAGCAATAAGAAGTAGAAGCAAACTGCGAAGTAAAAAGACTTTAGCGATGAGATCATTTTGAAATAGATAATGTGCTGGGATACCGTTCCGTCCAACCACTCCGCGTCCTGCGGGGCACGGCTGGAGCTAGGCTACTACTTGCATTACTTCATTGCTGCTTTGCACCGAGGAAGCCTACTTCGAAGCGTTACTAGAAGACGCAGGTGCAGACGTTGTGGATCTCCAGCACCTGCACAATCCCGCGGGAGTCTCCGTGGTTGGCATACGCTATGTTTTGTACTCTACAACGGATATCGGAGCTAGTATACAGAGTGCTATCCTCAAGTTTTCTTTCTTATTTTTATGATGAAAGATGCCTAGCACCACTGCTTTTAGCTGTTCCATACGTTGTAGAACTTCTTTTAAGCGTAGGAAATATGCGGAGACTCCCGTGGAATCAGCGCGAGCTGAAGATCCACTTGGTCTGTGCCTGTGTCTGCAAGTATCGCTTCGAAGTAAGCTTCCTCGGCACAAGGCAGCAAAGATGCTGTTCGAGTAGTAGCCTAGCTGAAGCCGTGCCCACAGGACGCGGAGCATATTTCCGGAGCTTTGCCACACACATTAAAAATATCAAAATGACCAAATTAGAATAAAAAGTTTTCCTATTCATCTGATTCACACTTTTTCTCGATCCGCTGTAGATGTTACTTCACAGTATATCCATACAGAACAAGATAAAAGCCAAAGATAGCATGATTCTTGTTTAAGCACATATCCTGTTATTTTAGGCTTTTAATTTGTTTAACATATTGCTGTTTCAGTTTATGCACATGTTAAGCCATAATTGGAAGAAAAAAATAAAAACAGCATTCCTTTTTTAGTATGTGTATGATAATATAGTAAATAACAACGTTGTTATTTTGCGAGGGAGTGGTTTTATTTGGCAGAGTTTCTTGTCATTTTTAAAGATGTAATCCTCCCTATATTTATTTTGTTAGCAATTGGGTTTACTTTACATCTTAAATTTCAACTAGATTTAGCAACATTAGCGAAACTAAATATTTATTTTCTTGTTCCGGCTTTCATTTTCGTTCGCTTATATGAAGCGACATTCAGCTTCGATTTATTTTTACACGTATTTGGTTTTTTTGTTCTGTTAGTAGTGGTATTATATGTAATCGCTATTATAGTAGCCAGAATTATGTCGATTAAAGGTGGTAAACGTACCACTTTTGCCAACAGTGTTATGTTTTTCAATTCTGGTAACTATGGCGTCCCTGTTAATGACCTGGTCTTTCGTGGTGATCCCTTTGCGATGTCAATACAGGTAATTGTTTTAACGCTGCAGAATATATTTTTATTTTCCTATGGGATTTTTTCATTACGAGCAGCAAAAGATGGAAAATGGAAGGCGGCCTTAGGCTATTTCAAAATGCCGGTGTTATATGCCATGCTGGCGGGTGTCTTGTTAAATGCATGGAATGTACCAATACCGGATCCGATCTGGGTCTCTGCCAACTATATTGCAGATGCAATGGTAGCATTCGCTTTAATGACATTAGGGGCGCAAGTGGCAAGATTTAAGTTTAAAAGAGGTTTATATTCGGTTTATGCGAGTATGTCAATTCGATTGATTGGCGGACCAGTGATTGCTTTTTTAATTATTTTATTGTTCCGTCTAGACGGTGTCATCGCGCAAGCATTATTGATTGCTTCAGCTATGCCGACGTCCGTTAATAGTGCTGTTATTGCGGAGGAGTACAAAAGTCATCCAGATTTAGCTGCACAAACCGTACTTTTTTCTACAATAGCTAGTATGTTTACTGTTACCTTGGTCATTTATGTGGCCAACAATTTTCTGTGAAAGATTGAGTATACAAAGGAGTGATAAAAATGGGAATTTTGCATGAGCTTGTTGAACATATTCCAATTCCGAAAATGGCAAAGGTAAAGCAGTCTTTTAATGATGAGCAGATAGATGATCTAGGTGCTGTTTTATCCCAGCAATTAAATCAAAAAGGTTTGGAGAATAATATCACACCAGGGATGGAAGTTGCGGTGGCGGTTGGCAGCCGTGGACTTGATCGGCTCGTAGAAACAACAAAAGTAACAATCGACTACCTGAAGGAGCATGGCGCAATTCCATTTATCGTGCCATGTATGGGAAGCCACGGAGGTGCAACCGGCCCTGGACAAAAAGCAGTACTTGAGCATCTCGGAGTAAAAGAAGAAGTTGTCGGGGCTGAAATTCGTTCATCGATGGACGTCATCCAAATTGATCAATTAGATAATGGCCTGCCGATTTATGTTGATAAACTTGCTTCAGAAGCGGATGGGATAGTAGTTATCAACCGAGTGAAACCGCATACAGCCTTTAGAGGGCCAGTTGAAAGTGGAATTATGAAAATGATCAGTATCGGTTTGGGGAAACAGAAAGGTGCAGAAGCCTGTCATCAGTTAGGGTTTAAACATATGGCAGAGCATGTTCCGGCGATGGCAAAAATCATATTGGATAAGATGCCAATTCTATTTGCGGTAGCGACGGTAGAGAATGCCTTTGATAAAGTGGCAAAGTTGGAAGTACTTTTACCAGAAGAAATCGAGGAACGAGAACCTGATTTACAACAATTAGCAAAAAAATCATTACCGAAATTATTTTTCGATCAGATTGATGTGCTGATTATCGATGAGATTGGGAAGAACATAAGTGGGGATGGAATGGACCCCAACATTACGGGACGTTACCCAACACCATATGCATACGGAGGACCAGAGGTTACGAAAATGGTGGTACTCGATCTCACTGAGGAAACAGAAGGGAACGCAAACGGTGTCGGAACTGCAGATTTTACGACCCAGCGATTAGTCGATAAGATGAATCGTGAGGCGACGTATGCAAATGGCCTGACTTCAACAGTAGTGGGGCCAACACATATTTCGACTGCAATGCCGAATCAAAAAACAGCAATCCAGGCAGCAATTAAAACGTGTAATATTCTCGACTTTACCAAAGCAAGAGTGGTACGGATCAAGAATACGTTAGAAATTGGTGAAATCGAAGTATCAGAAAATATGCTGGCAGATGTGGAAGCGCATCAAAACTTGGAGAAACGCTCTGATTTGTTTGATTGGACATTCAATGCTGAAGGCGATTTATTATAAAAAAAGAAAGGGGAACGAATTCATGAGTCATTTATTTGATTTAACGGGAAAAGTAGCAGTAGCGTTAGGAGGAAATAGTACGTTAGGAGCAGCGATTGCGAAAGGATTGTCAGCGCAAGGTGCAAAGGTAGCGATCGTAGGACGTAATCTGAATACAGCTGAAGACGTAGTAAAGGAGATCGAAGCATCTGGTGGAGAAGCAAAAGCATTTCAAGCAGATGTAAGCGATTTGGCAACGGTTGAACGAATAGCTGATGAAATTGAAGCGTGGTCCGGCGGATGGGATATTTTGCTGAACGCACCGGGTATGAACAGCACGACACCATACTTGGAACTGTCGACGGAAGAATGGGACAATATTATGGACGTTAATTTGAAGGGGGTTGTCTTTGCTACACAAATCTTTGCGAAAAAAATGGTCGAACAACAACGCGGCGGTAGCATTATTAATATTTCATCTGTATCTTCGACGACACCACTTTCCAAAGTATTTACTTATTCGGCATCCAAAGCTGCAATGAACAGTGTAACGCAATATCTTGCACGTGAATTTGCACCACATAACATACGGGTAAATGCTATAATACCAGGCTTTTTCCCAGCCGAGCAAAACCGCAAAATTTTGAGTGAAGAACGGATTAACTCGATTATGGGGCATACACCGATGAACCGTTTTGGTGAACCGGAGGAATTGCAAGGTGCGGCTGTATATTTAGCATCTGATAAAGCGAGTGGTTTTGTGACAGGGGAGCTGTTGCGTGTGGATGGTGGCTTCGGAAGTATGACGATATAATAAAGGAAATCGCAATATGAAGGAGGGAGACGGGACATGCACGAAGAAAAACATCAAATGTTAGTTTCTATTCTCCAGGAAATGAAGAAGGTGGTAGTTGCCTTTTCAGGCGGAGTCGACAGTACCTTTTTACTAAAAGTAGCAGTTGATACGTTAGGGAAAGAGAATGTCCTAGCTGTGACAGCTGATTCTGAAACATATCCAACAAGTGAATTAGAAGAAGCAAAGAAACTGGCGAACATTATCGGTGCGAACCATCAGGTGATCGAGACGAGTGAACTTGCGATTCCTGGCTATACGGAAAATGACAAAAACCGTTGTTACTTTTGTAAAAACAGTCTGTTTGATCATCTTGTACCGATTATGAAAGCAAAAAACTATCAGAATATTGTCTATGGTGTAATCGCAGATGATATGAGTGAGTACCGTCCTGGTATGCGGGCAGCGAAAGAGCAAGGGGTAAGAGGTCCGTTGCAGGAGGCGAGTTTGTTTAAAGATGAAATTCGTGATCTGTCCAAAGAGATGAAGCTTCCTACATGGGATAAGCCATCTTTTGCCTGTTTATCCTCTAGAATTGCTTATGGGGAAACAATCACGAAAGCAAAATTAACAAAAGTAGAGAAATCAGAGGCCTTCTTGAAAACGATCGGTATGCGACAGGTTCGTGTCCGCACACATGATGAGATTGCTAGAATTGAAGTAGAACCTCAGGATATGCAGAAACTGTTAGCTAATCATCAACGCGTTACAGAAAAACTTCACAGTTACGGCTATAAATTTGTTACAATGGATTTGGTGGGTTATAAGAGCGGTAGTATGAACCGCGCTTTATCATAACAGGAGAAAAGCTTTGGAGACGATCCAAAGCTTTTCGGTATTGTAGGTCAAGGAGGACATTATGGAGGAAGTAGTAATTGGACTTGATTTTGGAACAACTAGTGTCAAAGCAGTAGCCTTTGATCTCACGGGGAAAGTGAAAGCGGAAGCAGAACAGCTTATTCAAACCTATTACCCGGATGCGGATTTTGTGGAACAAAAGCCGGAGGAAATAGAGAAAGGAACGAAACAAGTACTTACTGATATTTTTGCATCCACTAGACAGCAGCAAGTTTTGGCTGTTGGTATTTCGTGTGCCATGCATTCGTTAATCTGTGTCGATCAGGACGGTAATCCATTATCAGACATGTCGATATGGTCTGATGGCAGAAGCAGTGAAATTGTTGAACAGTTGGATTCGGAGATAAAACAGCGGATTTACAGTAAGACTGGTACACCGATTCATCCTATGTCACCATTGTTTAAACTGGTATGGATGAAAGAACATAACTATGCGCCTTATACAAAAGCAAGTTATTTTATGTCTTGGAAGGAATATTTGTTGTTTAACTGGTTCGGATCTCGCATTGTCGATTATTCAATGGCTTCAGCAACAGGGTTGATGAATGTAAAATCACTCGATTGGGAACCAGAGGCATTACAATTGGCTGGTATCGATCGCAGTCAGTTGTCTGATATTGTTGCTCCAACAGAGCGTGTTAATGGATTGCGACCTGAAATTGCAGATGAACTTGGGTGGCCTGAGGGAACACCACTAATTATCGGTGCAGCAGACGGTCAATTAGCTAATTTAGGTAATGGTGCAATTAAGGCAGGAGAAGTAGCGGTTACTGTTGGAACAAGTGGCGCGATCCGTCAGCTTATCAGTGGTCAACATGTGAATGATAATGGAGAAACTTTTAGCTATGCTTTTACGAAGGACAGTTCCATTATTGGGGGTCCAACTAATAATGGCGGGATTGCATTACAGTGGTTAAAGGAAATGATGGAATTTGAAGGTAGCCATGAAGAATTTCTTGCAGGTGCTGAAGTTGCTCCCATTGGTGCAGATGGCTTACTCTTTGTTCCTTATGTTAATGGAGAACGAGCGCCTGTATGGAACCAGAAAGCACGAGGTAATTTCTATGGTCTTAGTGTGACTCATCGCAGGCCACAATTAGTGCGTGCTGTCTTAGAAGGTATTGTGTTTAATATTTATCAAATCGGTCAATCTCTAGAGGAAATCGCTGGACCTCCTGCAAGTATCTCGGTTAACGGTGGTCTTTCCAAGTCTCCACTATGGGTACAGATATTGGCAGATGTCTTTGGTCAAGAAGTACAATTAGCTGACACTCATCATGGTGCAGCATGGGGAGCAAGCTGGACGGCACTTGTTGCGATTGAAAAAGCAGAATCCTTTGAAGAAATTAAAGCAAACATTCCGATTGATCAGGTCATTCAGCCTGATATGGAGAAACATCAAACGTACCAAGTAATTTTTAAGAAATATCAGCAGTTAGCAAAAGATATTGAAAAATATTTCTAAGTGGCCATAAAACGCGGGGAAGTGGCCATAAAAACTGAAATAGTGGCCATAAAAGAGTGAAAAGTGGCCATTAAATCATCGAAAGTGGCCATAAAGCACCCAAAAGTGGCCAATAAAATTTAAATAGCCCACTTTGGATGTGATACATGTGTTAGAAGATATTTTAAAGCAAGTTGCAGCGGGGAAGCTGTCACCTGAAGATGCACAGCAACAGCTCGCAACTTTTGAAAACCTCGGATTTGCCAAGGTTGATCATCATCGCAAGAAACGACAAGGCTTTCCGGAAGTAATATTTGGCGAAGGAAAAGAAGCCTCTCATATTATCGATATTTCCCGGGCAATGTTGTCGAAAGGTGATAATGTTTTTATTACCAGAATGGAAAAAGGTAAAGCAGATGCGGTTATGTCAGCTTTACCTGCGTTTCAATATGACGAAATCAGTAAGACTTTGTTTATGAAGAATAAGGCATTTGAACAAAAATTTAATGATTATATCGCGATTGTTTGTGCTGGCACTTCTGATCTGCCAGTTGCAGAAGAGGCAGCCAAAACTGCTGAAGCCTGTGGTGTTGAAGTCCGACGATTCTATGATGTAGGAGTTGCAGGGATTCATCGTTTATTCGCACATATTGATGAAATCCGAGAAGCTACGGTTTCTGTCGTCATCGCAGGTATGGAAGGAGCTTTACCAAGCGTTGTTGGCGGCTTAGTATCGCACCCGATAATTGCCGTACCGACAAGTGTCGGCTATGGTGCAAATTTCAATGGATTGTCCGCGTTATTAACAATGCTGAATTCATGTGCATCCGGTATTAGTGTAGTAAACATTGATAACGGATTCGGTGGCGGATACAATGCCGTCCTCATCCATCAAATCGCCAACCGCTCTACATAATGCATCACATAACCTGTGATGCATTTTTTGTAAGCAAAGAAAGTATATAAGTACAGTCGTAGTAGTAATCATGCTGAATAGGAAGATAGGTTCCTATGATATGGATTATGTCAACTAAGGCTGTATGGCAAAACGGTCATTTTGAAATATTTTATCTGCGTTGCAAAGCTCCGGAAATAGGCTCCGCGTCCTGTGGGCACAGCGGTCTGCAAGGCTACTACTTGAAATAACATCTGTGCTGCCTAGTGCCGAGGAGGCTTACCTCGAAGCGATACTAGAAGACACAGGCACAAATAAGTGGATCTTCAGCTCGCGCTGAGGCATGAGGAGTCTCCGCCTATTTCCTACGCTTTAGGGAAGTGCTACAATGTATAGAACAGCTAAAAGCAGTGGTTCTAGGCATTATGTTATTCAAAAGCTGATATTTATGGTGTGATCAATATGCTAGCAATTCCAAAAGTTGTAGAGCAAACATCCTAGCGTAGGCCAACCACGTAGACTCCCGCGGGATTATGCAGGTGCTGAAGCTCCACAACGTCTACACCTGTGTCTAATAGTAATGCTTCGAAGTAGGCTTCCTCGGTGCAAGGCAGCTAAGAAGTAACGCAAGTAGTAGCCTAGCTTCAGCCGTGCCCCGCAGGACGCGAAGTGGTTGGCTGGAGCGGTATCCTAGCACATGAATCCTTTCAAAATCACCATTAAGAAGCTGACATAATCCATTTGATAGGTAGATTCAAACTTACTTAATCTAGAATTGACACGTACTTATTATAGCAATTTGAGTTGAAATCAATAGATTAGTAAATGTAATAGAGTTAAATTATGGTACAATATTGCTTGTTGCAGAGTTTTAGATGAAGGAGAATAGATCATGAAAAAGCTAGTATTTTACAGTGTGATTGTATTTGTTTTATTGTTGGCAGCTTGCTCAGAGAAGCCGGAGCCAGCTGCAAATGATGACACAAACACTACAGAAGCAAAAGAAACTAATCAAATTACATTAGCGATTGGAGAAGAGCCAGAACAAGGTTTTGATCCTACGACAGGATGGGGAAGATATGGATCTCCACTATTTCAAAGTACATTATTATCCGAAAATGCTGATCTTGAAGTAACCCTCGATTTAGCGACTGATTATCAAGTGTCGACTGATGGAAAGAAATGGACGGTAATGCTTCGGGATGATGCTGTTTTTTCAGATGGTGAACCGTTAACAGCAGATGATGTGGTTTTTACCTATGAAACTGCTAAACAGGCACAATCGGTTGTTGACGTTGCAAATTTAGAAAAAGTAGAAAAGAACAGTGAGCATGAAGTAAGTTTTTATTTGAAGGAGCCACAGTCAACTTTTATACATACTTTACAGACATTGGGGATTGTCCCTGAGCATGCTTATGACAGTAATTATGCGGAGAAACCGGTAGGGTCCGGGCCGTATAAAATAGTAGAATGGCGAAAAGGAGAGCAGTTGATTGTCGAAAGAAATCCACATTATTATGGGGAACAGCCTGCTTTTGAACAGCTGACCTTCTTATTTATGGGAGAGGACCAGGCGATTGCAGCTGCAAAGGCAGGGGAAGTCGATGTATTATCGGTTCCAATTACTTCTGCTGATCAATCGATTGACGGAATGAACCGAATATCGCTTGAAAGTGTCGACAATCGTGGTGTGATGCTTCCTTATCCTGAACCAACTACAAATGAAGAAGAAGAAAAGGTCGGAAATGCAGTTACATCCAGTCTCGCAATTCGTCAAGCAATGAACTATGCAGTAAACAGAGAAGAAATGGTTGACGGAGTGTTAAATGGTGAAGGCACAGTGGCTTTTTCAAGTGTAGATGGTTTACCTTGGGGAAGTGATAAAGCCGTAATTGAAGATAACAACCAGGCGAAAGCAGAACAAATCCTGAAGGATGCAGGCTGGGAGCGAGGCGACGATCATATATTTGAAAAAGATGGCCAAAGAGCAAGTTTACCGCTCTATTATCCATCTGGAGATCAGATGAGACAATCGTTATCAATGGTTTTTGCTGATCAGATGAATGATTTCGGAATTGAAATTACGACAAAAAGCAGCAGTTGGAATGAAATAGAAACACAAATGCATGCTAATCCAGTTATGATGGGCTGGGGGAGTCATAACCCGATAGAGTTATATTCGTTATATCACTCAAGTATGCAGGGGATTGACTATTATAATGCAAATTATTACCACAATGAGAAAGTCGATAGCTATTTAGACCAGGCCTTAAATGCGAAAACAGAGAACGAAGCGAATGAATACTGGAAGCTCGCCCAATGGGATGGCAGTACGGGGCTTAGCGCTGTTGGTGATGCACCATGGGTTTGGCTGGTAAATTTAAATCATATTTATTATATTAATGACCATATAGAAATGGATGACCAAAAAGTACAACCACATGGTCATGGCTGGCCAATTACAGATTTCATTACAGAATGGCAATGGCAAGATTGATTGAGAAAGGAGCGAAAGACAAATGGCGCGGTATGTTCTAATAAAGATAGCTAGGCTCGTATCGTTGCTGTTTGTTGTCAGTTTGCTCACTTTTTTACTGGTTAGTTTTTCACCAATTGATCCTGTACGTGCCTATATTGGAGCAGATATGTTATTAATAAGTCCCGAGCAGCGAGCAGCTATTGAAGCTTATTGGGGACTGGATCAATCATTAGTTACTCAATATACGAAATGGCTGGGAAGTATTCTGTCAGGTGACTTTGGTACATCGTTGATCTACCGTATTCCAGTCGCTGAAGTGATTGCTGACCGCTTTTTTTCTTCCATTTTATTAATGACAATGGCATGGATTTGTTCAGGTGTAATTGGACTTATATTAGGCTCACTGGCGGCTATGAAAAAAGGAACGTGGATCGACCGATTGATCAGAGGATATTGTTCGGTCCTGCTTTCTACTCCTGGATTTTGGCTAGGACTGTTGCTGCTACTAACATTCTCAGTATGGCTGGGCATCTTTCCGACCGGATTAAGTGCACCAATTGGTGTGACCAGTGATGAAATTACATTCGCAGATCGGATTTATCATGCGATTTTACCAGCGATTACTTTAAGTATTATCGGCATCGCGAATGTTTGTTTACATACACGGGAGAAATTGGTAGAGGTGCTAATGACACCTTACATCGCACAAGCAAGAGCGAACGGGTATGATGGATTTACGTTGCTGAAGAGACATGGCATTCGTAATATGCTCCTACCTGCAGTATCTGTTCAATTTGCATCCTTTGGTGAATTGTTTGGCGGAGCAATATTAGCAGAACAGATCTTCAGTTATCCTGGTCTGGGACAAGCTGTGGTAGATGCTGGTTTAGAAGGAGATGTGCCTTTATTTTTGGCGATTGTATTGATTAGTACGTGTTTTGTCTTTGTTGGGAATTGGATAGCAGACCTCCTGTATGTATTGTTAGACCCGCGTATGCGAAAGGGGAGGAACATGTCATGAGGAAGAAAATATTTTTCCCGCTTTCGCTGTTTATACTGCTGTATCTTATATCTGCTTTACTACGGACAGATGCAATCCAAATAGATTTAGCTGTCAAAAATCAAGCACCAAGTGTTGAGCATTTATTTGGCACGGATTGGCTAGGAAGAGATATGCTGCTTCGGACATTAAAGGGCATTCAGCTTAGCATTTCTGTGGGTTTATTAACTGCGTTTTTATCAACTGTACTTGGCTTAATCCTTAGTCTGATCGCAACGATACATCATCGCCTGGACCAGTTGGTGGGATGGCTGATTGACTTGTTTTTAAGCTTGCCCCATCTGGTTACGTTAATATTAATTTCATTTGTATTAGGTGGTGGAATGAAGGGTATTATTATTGGTTTAATGCTTACACATTGGACAGGCATTGCCAGGGTATTAAGGGCTGAATTAATGCAGTTGAACAATATGCCGTATGTGCAAATGTCCAAACATCTTGGGAGAGGGTTTTGGTGGAGAGCAAGACATCATTTTCTACCGCACTTGATTCCGCAATTGGTAGTGGGGTTCACGCTAATATTTCCACATGCGATTCTACATGAAGCAGCTATCACTTTCCTAGGATTTGGATTATCTGCTGAAGAACCGGCAATTGGTATTATTTTATCGGAAGCGATGCAGTACTTATCAAACGGTATGTGGTGGTTAGCCTTTTTCCCTGGTTTGCTCCTCGTCGTGATGGTCGTATTATTTCAACGATTCGCCCATGAATTTCAAGCTCATATAGGAAGGGATCGTACCTATGAATAACTTATTGACGATAAAAAAGTTGAATGTTCTTCATCAACAGTCTCAACATTATTTGCTCCAGGATATTAATTTGTCACTCACAAGCGGGGAAGTGTTGGCATTAGTGGGGGAAAGCGGATCAGGAAAAAGCCTGCTTGCTCAGGCTATATTACATCTCCTCCCAGATAACTTAGAGCAAAAAGGAGAGATTTACTATCGAGATCAACCTTTTTCAAAAAGCCAGCGAGGAAAAAACGTCATTTTAATACCGCAATCAATTGATGCGCTCGATCCCTTAATGAAAATCGGTAAACAGATAGAAGGATTAATGAAGAAAGCAGGTCGGCATCAGCAAATGCTGGCTTTATTAACTCGCTTAGGCTTAGGTGCGGAGATTGCTGAACGATATCCTTTTCAATTATCGGGTGGCCAGGCAAGAAGGGTATTGGTTGCAATTGCAATCGGAAGTGCAGCTGATGTTGTCATCGCTGACGAGCCAACGCCAGGATTGGACCAAAAAGCAAAGCAGGATATGATTGCTTTACTAAAAGAAGTACAGCAGGCTGGAAAAACCATTCTATTGATTACACATGATTTCGAAGCTGCTTTACAACTTGCAGAACAAATAGCAGTTCTCAAAGATGGCCGTATATTAGAAGTAGTCAATCGAGCAGAATTTACAGGTGAAGGAGAGCGATTGCAGCACCATTTCACGAAGAAAATGTGGCAATCGCTGCCCCAAAACCTTTTTACAAGGAGTTAACATATGCTAAAGGTTAAAAATATAAGCTATCGCTTACCTAATCAGCACATGCTATTTGAAAAAGTATCGTTAACGATGAAACAAGGATATATTGTCGGACTTAGTGGTGATAGTGGCTTAGGCAAAACAACTTTCGCTAAGATTATCAGTGGCTATTTGCAAGCGGAGGAAGGAGAAATAAATTGGCAGATTCGTAAACATGAACCCAGCCCGGTGCAATTGATTTGGCAGCATCCAGAGCAGGCAGTCAATCCAAGGTGGCGTATTGAAAAAATCATCAAGGAAGCAGGTGAATTAGACCAGTCACTGCTAGCTGCTTGCAATATACCGACTGAATGGCTCCATCGATACCCTTCTCAGTTATCAGGCGGGCAGTTGCAACGTGTATGTATCTATCGTTGCCTCGTAACAAAACCTTCCTATATTATTGCTGATGAGATTACGACCATGCTGGACCCTGTGGCACAAGCTGATATTTGGAAATGGTTAATTCACTATGTCAGAAACAAGCAAATAGGTTTGATGATCATCTGTCATGACGAATTATTATTAGAAAAACTATGTGACGATGTTATTCATTTTCGTGATTTAATGAAACCTACAGCTGTTGACTGACGTATTACATAGTGAGGAGGGAAGGTTATGCGAAAAGAACCGAAAGAACGGATTAACGAAAGTGCTATTCGTGCATGGCAATTATCTGCACATTTATTTGCTATTATTCCTTTATTAGTAACGATAGCTGCTTTTATTCTCGCGTACTATGTTGATTTTATTCCTTATTGGATTGGGACGATACTTGCAGCAGTAACGTTGTTGGAATGGGGGTTACTGCATTTTTTATTCCAAAGCTTCGTTGGAAAAGGTGGCGCTATCAAATTTATGATCAGGAAATTTACATACAGCATGGTATTTTGATTGTGACTAGAACGGTTGTGCCGATGATTCGTGTCCAGCATGTTGATACCCAGCAAGGTCCAATCTTGAAAAAGTACGGGTTGTCAACATTGGAAATATCGACAGCTGCTACTACTCATGAAATTCCAGCATTACTAGAAGAAGACGCAGCTGATTTGCGCGATCAGATCTCCGAATTAGCGAGGGTGGAACAAGATGATGTATGAACCGAAACGACTCCATCCGGCCGGAATGATTTTTAATTTATTTCAAGGAATCCGTCAGTCCATTGTCGGTCTTCTACCAATAGCTATTGTCGCTGTCGGAAATGGTGAATGGCTGTATGTTCTGCTAGCAGCAGCGATTTTACTTGTTTTGTTTATCGTGTTTAGTGTATTAGCATGGTATCGCTATACGTATCAATTGGAAGAAGACCAAATTCGAATTGAACAAGGCATTTTTATTCGCAAGAAACGGACCATTTCAAAACATCGGATACAATCGATTGATTTATCCCAAAACATTATTCATCGAATTTTTGGATTAACGAAAGTACAAATTGAAACAGCTGGTAGTGATCATCGTATTGATGCTGCGTTGTCAGCTGTAACGATGGAAGAGGGACAGTTATTACACAAACAACTTAAATATAACAAACAAAGTGAACCAGTTAATGAGGACTCAGAACAAGAAGAAGTCGTTGTGCCAGAACACTATCCACAACGGAAAGTCTCTGTAAAACAATTACTGATTGCTGGATCAACTTCAGCCAGTTTTGGTATTATTCTCGGTCTCTTTGGTTTAGTATTTTCTGATTTAGAAAGTCTCATACCAGACCGTTTCTACAATCAAGCAACAGATTGGGTAGTCTCTCAAGCGGTGCAAGTATTGATTGCATTTGGAATATTAACGTTTATTTTGTTATGGTGCTTCGGTATTTTACAAACGTTAATTCAATATTGGAATTTCACCATTACTAGATATGAGAAAGAATTATTTATTACACGAGGATTGTTAGAGAAAAAACAATCGACGATCCCTTTAAAACGGATCCAGGCGGTAGGGATTAAGCAATCCGTTATCAGACAGCCACTTGGTTTTGCGATTATGTATGTGGAGATTGCAAGTGGAGAGATTGGGCAAAACCAAGAAATGCATACGTTGATTTTTCCATTAATTCGAAAAAAACATGTAGCTGCTTTCTTGCAGGAATTATTACCGGAGTATACCTATCAGCCGGATAAACTGACTAAGCTGCCAAATAAGGCATTACCTTATTATTTGTTTCGGTCAGCTATTATTCCATTGATTGCCACGATTACGGTTGCTTTTCTTTCCTTTGAGTTTGCATGGATACCGCTCATTATTACAATAGCAGCTTGTATATTAGGGTATATCCAATTTCGTTCCACAGCGTATAAAATCGAAGGTGAACAACTGCTGGTACAAAAACGTACGACAAGCAAGGACACGGTACTCATTCAGCATAAAAAATTACAAAGCTTTCAAAGAAAACAACATATACTGCATCGAAAACAAAATCTTGCCACCATGGATACAGCAATTCTCAGTAAATTTATGGGGCGTCACTTTATCCTCAGAGAATTACGAGAACAGGATCTTGACTTATTAGCAGATTGGTACTCGTATCAAAAAAACAAACCATTTTCTGAATAGCCAGAGACAAGAACAGTTTAGTAACTATACGCCGAACATAACACGGTATTTCATTTGGAATATTTGTGTTATGTTCGGCTTTCTTTTATAAACAAGGATTGCAGTACGCGAAGTGCAAGAGAGTGAATGGGGCTTATATTCCGGATTGCGTCATGATTCATTTTGAAATGTTTCATGCACTTGGATCCCGTTTCGGACGACTATTTAAATCCCAACATCAACACTGTATAAAATAAAAATATTGACGAATTTTTTCGTTGAGTGTAACATCTTTCCTATGAGAAACTTTTTGAAAATATAGGCATATATATAAAGATGATCTTATTTTATAGATAAAGAGGTGTTGTCAGTGGGGTTTGAAGGAGTCGGATTCGCTTTTGGTTTGACGTTATTGGCAGGTCTTGCTACTGGGGTCGGCAGTTTGTTGGCGTTCTTCACATCAAATACCAATACGAAATTTTTATCCTGGTCACTTGGATTCTCAGCGGGTGTTATGATTTATGTGTCCATGATCGAAATTTTTGTAAAAGCGAAGGATTCACTCGTTGGGGAATTAGGTGTAACCAGCGGTAATTGGTTAACTGTTATAGGGTTCTTTGGTGGTATGATTTTAATTGCGCTGATCGATAATTGGATACCAAAACAAGGGAATCCACACGAACTGAAGAAAGTAGAAGACATGGAGAAACAGCCGAAGCATGATGCTAATTTGTTAAAGATGGGTACTTTTACAGCACTGGCTATCGCCATTCATAACTTTCCGGAGGGGATTGCTACATTTACCGCTGCATTACAGGACCCGATGTTAGGTATTCCGATTGCTGTAGCGATTGCTATTCATAATATTCCAGAAGGCATTGCTGTATCCGTTCCTGTCTATTTTGCTACTAACGATAAGAAGAAGGCTTTTCGATTATCTTTTCTGTCAGGCTTATCTGAGCCCGTTGGTGCTGTGGCGGCCTATTTATTTTTAATGCCATATTTAAATGATGTGATGTTTGGTCTAATATTTGCTGCTGTTGCTGGTATTATGGTATTTATTTCATTAGATGAATTATTGCCTGCTGCCAAGAAATACGATGAGGCGCATACTTCGATTTATGGTCTGATTCTCGGAATGGCGGTAATGGCACTTAGTTTATTATTATTTATATAAGAAATATATTTATGTTAAGAAAACTGCGGCATTTAGCGAGTGCCGCAGTTTTGCTTAGCAAGTGAGAAAGTATAAAAGTACAGTCATAGAGGTAATCATGTAAATATAAGTTGGCTTCTTATAATATGGGTTATGTTAACTAGCCATCGCTAGCCAAGCAGCCATATTGAGATATTTAATGTGCTGGGATACCGCTCCGTCCAACCACTCCGCGTCCTGCGGGGCACGGCTGAAGCTAACTTTGTGAAGAAGGGCACTTCACAAAGTGGATCTTCAGCGCCTGCCTGTCCCGCGGGAGTCTACGTGGTTGGCCTCCGCTAAAATTGGTACTCTACAACCTTTGTAAGATATAGGCATCATCCCTATAACAGGAATTGAATGATTAACATAATGCCTAGAACCACTACTTTTAGCTGTTCCATACGTTGTAGCACTTCCCTTAAGCGTAGGAAATAGGCGGAGACTCCCGTGGAATCAGCGCGAGCTGAAGATCCATTTATTTGTGCCTGTGTCTGCTAGTAATGCTTCGAAGTGAGCTTCCTCGGCACAAGGCAGCACAGATGTTATTCAAGTAGTAGCCTAGCTGAAGCCGTGCCCACAGGACGCGGAGCCTATTTCCGGAGCTTTGCAACGCAGATAAAATATTTCAAAATGACCGTTTTGCCATACAGCCTTAGTTAACATAATCCATATTATAGGAAGTTGTAGTTGTTTATTAACTAAGTAGATTAGGACCGGGCGGGTTATGCCCGGTTTTTCAAATACATCTAAATTTTCACTGAGTTGTGCTTCTTCATTGCTAACATTTTATACTTTCCAACGTAAAATAAAAATAACGGGGAATTTCCCCGTTATCATTTTCGTATCATTTTTGCAATAAACACTACCAGTGCGATGACTAATAAAATATGAATGAGCCCACCAGCCACTTTAAATAAAAATAAGATCAGCCAAGCTACTAATAATATACCAATAATAGTCCAAAGCATGTCTATCTCTCCTTTAATTCTATTGATGATATGTATAAGGTACCCATTACGAATAAAAATAAAACTTTTTCCCGAAAAATCTTGCATTATCGACAATTGGTTGTTATAATTTTAAACATAGTTTCGTTAAGGAAATGTAAATGCTTCTTAACATTTTATTTAATTTTTACATAAGATACAAAGTGTAACAAAGTCAACTGAATAGATGAATGATTTACATGCGGGTGTAGTTTAGTGGTAAAACCTCAGCCTTCCAAGCTGATGTCGAGGGTTCGATTCCCTTCACCCGCTCCATACATAGGTGTGAACGTAGTGTTTCGTTTTTAAATGAAGCATTACGTTTTTTTATTGGATGCAGAAGAGATGCGATACTTTGAATTACTTGATTATTCTTGATCATAGATTGTATTCTAATGGTGAAACCATATTAGTTAGAGGAGTTCTGATTGCATGAATAAATTACAACAACTCTTAAAAGATATTGACGGAAAAGGCTATAAAGCATACAAATCGATACAAGGCAGTTATTCCTTTCATCGTTATGAGATTTGTGTCGATTATGTGCAAGGAGATCCATTTGCCTCACCTTCCAAAATTAGAATCATTATTCCAAATGCATATCGCCAAATAAAAGAGGAGTGGAAAGAGCATAAGCAGCGGAATATATATGTAGCAGACCATCTAGCCAGGACGGTGGCTGATGCGATTTCAACAGCTTCCAATCAGTCAAAAGGATCTGGAAAAAGTGGGTTAATTCATATCGATAAACCTGGTCAGGAAATTTTGGAACGAACAGCAGTGCAAATAAAAGACGACAAAACAGTAATTTGTCTCTCTATCGGTCTTCCCGCGAACGGTCGAAAAATAAATGGGAAACAAGCAGAAACACTCTTCTTAACAACGATCCCATCCATTTTAAGAAATTCTATTTTTTCAGTAACAGATGAAGCGTTAGAAAAGAGTGCCCAGCTTGCCGATCAACATGTTGCAATTCGACAAAAAATGAAAGATAATAATTGGATTGCCTTCATTCAAGATGGTGCTATTCTTCCGAGACAAAGTGGTATTAGTAATAAACCGTTAAAACAGGCGGTACCATTTAACAGCCCTGAAGAAAATCGGGTTGCTTTTACCATTCCACACCGTGAAGAACAACTCACAGGTATGGCCATTGAGAAAGGCATCAGCTTAATTGTCGGTGGAGGCTATCATGGTAAGAGTACATTGCTCGAGGCTTTGGAACGTGGCGTATACCATCATATTACAGGAGACGGTCGTGAGTATGTTTTAACCGATCCAGCCGCTGTCAAAATCAGAGCAGAAGATGGCAGACAAGTTACTTCGGTAAATATATCAGCCTTTATAAATGATTTACCTCATGGACAAGATACCAAGCGGTTTACAACGGAAAATGCCAGCGGTAGTACGTCACAGGCGACAAATGTGGTAGAAGCAATGGAAGCAGGAGCAAGTACATTACTTATCGATGAAGATACAAGTGCTACGAATTTCATGATCCGTGATGCAAGAATGCAAGCGCTGGTTCATCAGAATAAAGAACCAATTACCCCATTTATAGATAAGATTAAACAGCTGTATGATCAACTAGGATTATCTACTATTCTCGTAATGGGAGGGTCAGGTGATTATTTTGAAGTGGCAGATCATGTCATTATGATGGATCAATACCAGCCAATTAATGTAACGGAGCAGGCAAGAAAGATAGTGGCTGATTATCCTGTTTCAAGAAAAAAACAAATAGATGAGCTCGACAATAACATGAATAACCGTGTCTTCTTACCAAACAGCCTGGCGTTGCAAAAAGGGAAAAAGAAAAAAGTCCAGGCCAAAGGTCGTTCAACTATTATGATGGGACAGTCAACGATTCTTCTGCAGGATGTAGAACAATTGGTGGATGACTCTCAGACACGAGCGATAGCGGAGTTGTTACGTCATTTGGATGCTAAAGGAATGTTGAAGCAAGATAGAACCTTAGCAACATTACTCGATGATATCGAGGCATTACTGGACAATAAAGGCTTGCAGGCATTATCACCATTTCCAGAACAACACCCTGGTGACTTGGCAAGACCGAGACGGTTTGAAATGGCAGCATGCTTAAATAGAATGAGAACGGCAAAGATAAAATAGACGACGAACAAAAAGGAGGGTGGCGCAATGGCATATCAAGACTTGAAAGAAGCAGTTATTGCTTATAGTAAAGAAATTGGCATTGATCAGATTGGGTTTGCCAGTGTTGAACCATTTAAAGAATTAAAAGCAAGATTAGAAGAACAACAAGCGTTAGGTTATGCATCGGGTTTTGAAAAGGGGACCCCTGAAGAGAGAACCACTCCGAGAAAGCTGCAGCCTGAAGCTGAATCAATCATTGCCATTGCGCTCGCTTATCCAACGAAACTAAAAGATGCTCCTAAAAGTGTCAAAGGTGACCGTCGTGGTATGTTTTGCAGAGCGTCCTGGGGAACCGATTATCACGAGGTACTTCGAGATAAATTAAATAAGCTCGCTGCTTTTTTAGAAGAACAAGTTTCTGACTTTTGTCATACATCAATGGTAGATACAGGTGAATTATCTGATCGTGCCGTTGCAGAACGGGCAGGTGTAGGATTTAGCGGTAAAAATACGCTGATTATTTCACCTGAGTTTGGATCGTATATTTATTTGGGCGAGATGATAACCAATATTCCATTTACACCAGATCAACCGATTGAAGAGGGATGCGGTACTTGTACGAAGTGTCTTGATGCATGTCCAACCGGAGCGCTTGTGGAGCCTGGCAGACTGAATGCTCAACAATGTTTGGCTTTCTTAACACAGACGAAGGGATTCATGCCAGATGAACACCGTGATAAATTAGGAAATTTCATTTATGGATTTGAAACGTGCCAGGCGGTATGTCCGTACAATAGAGGTGTTGATTTTCACCATCATTCTGAATTTGAACCAGATCCGGAATTAGTAAAACCACGTTTAACAGATTTACTGAACATCTCTAACAGGGAATTTAAAGAAAAATTTGGTGCAATGGCTGGCTCTTGGCGTGGCAAAAAACCGTTGCAACGAAATGCGATTCTCGCGCTAGGACATTATAAGGAAACATCGGCACTTGATCAGCTTATCGATTTAATGAACCATGATCCAAGGCCTGTAATTAGAGGCACCGCAGCATGGTCGATAGGGAAAATGGACACGGAATCTGGGTTCCGAGCGATTCAGCAGGCAATGACGTATGAAACAGATCCAGAAGTAATCGTAGAAATGGAAAAAGGTTTACGATTTAAAACGATAAAGCAATAGTTTTACTGGGAGGATTGTACATGGATGCATTATACTTTATGGAATACCAGTCTCCAATAGGGCCAATTCTGTTGCTGAAGCAAGGGGATCAGATTGTCTACATTAAATATGGCAGTTTGCGAGAAAAAGAAGCTGATGTTCGCAAGTGGTGTCAAAAACACGGATTGCCATTGGAATGGCATGAATCTTCGGAGCGTTTTGATGACATTGTTATCCAATTAGAAGAATATTTTCAGCAAAAGCGTACAACTTTTACGATTCCATATAAATTTTATGGTACGTCTTTTCAACAAAAAGTGTGGCAGGCACTAGCGACAAAAGTAGATTACGGAAAGACATGTTCGTATCAGGATATCGCCAATTATATAGAGTCACCAAAGGCTGTTAGAGCAGTTGGCGGTGCAAATAATAAAAATCCTATTTCAATCATCGTTCCTTGCCATCGAGTAATTGGCAAGAATGGAAAATTAGTTGGATATGGTGGCGGTCTTGATAAAAAAGAATATCTCTTATCATTGGAACAAAAGTGAAACATGTGGGAGATCTCTGATCTCCCACATGTTATGTAGGCTTGTCCAGCCGTTTTAATTATTCAGTTGCTTCGTCAGTGGATTCTTCAGTAGATTCTTCATTTTCATCGTTTGTAGCATCTTCAGTTTCTGGTTCTTCAGAATCTCCTTCACCTTCTTCTGCACAAGCAGTCAGAAAGCTAGCAGACAACATTGCTACCGCAAATATAGATAACCATTTCTTTTTCATCTTCACCCCTCCTTTTTTCCGGTCTACTTATATATACGATATAAAATTCCGCTTTGATACATATATTAACAATACTTAACAATTTTTACAGTTGGTTAATAAAATCAAATAGGGTAAGTGAAAAAAGCGATCGGATTCATATGCATGAAGATGTGAGAACTTTGAGGATAAGACGTGTCGAAGAGAAAGCAGTCGTCTGAAGATAGAATTGTTTATATAACACGCTTCCCTCCATCCCTAGATAGTGTAGTGGTTTATCAAAAAACACCCATCATTCAAAGATTACATTTATATTTACAATACGCAATAAAAGGTTCCGATTCACCTGCGATGATCGGAACCTTGAAGATGTCCTAACTAGCTATTATTCGGTTTGGGTTTCTTCATCTGTTGATTGGCTATCCTCGTTCATAGAACTGTCATCAGTTGTACTGTCTTCACTCATCGCATCATCTTCTTCAGTTGCGCCATCTTCACTCATGGAATCATCCTCAGTCGATCCTTCTTCACTCATCGATCCATCTTCAGCCGAAGAACCATCTTCTTCAGTTGCCCCATCTTCGCTCATAGAGCCATCTTCAGTAGCGCCATCCTCTGCTGGTGCCTGTTCATTTGTTGAAGAGTCATCCGCTGGTTCATCTGATTCACCTGATCCACATGCTGCTAATACTCCTGTTGATAATACGGCTACACCTATCATTGAAAACCATTTTCTTTTCAAGTTCATATTTATTTTCCTCCTTGTCATTTGTTCACAAAACACATTCCCAGGATAAAACGTAAGTAATCATAAAAAGGGTGAAATTAACGTTTTGTTAACCAAATTGAAATGTTCTGTAAAAATCAGTAACCTGGCGATATCTGATTTTTGCAATACTTAGTCTTCAATTTGAATATATATGAACCAAGGAGGGGATCGTCATGTCAGAGTGGGACTTAGTAAAACAATATTGGAAAAAGTCATGGCACTATCAACAGCCCTTAACTAGAAAAAAAGAGTTACACCAAAAAAACGGTAAAAAAATGAAACACCTTGATCTGATTGGTTATAAACAACACATCGTAACCGAGAGAAACCAGCAAAAACTTCACTATCGATTATTATATAGAATGTTAATAGATGATCATGGACAGTATTATCATGAGGAAATGATCGAAGAACGTGTAGCAGCATTGGTGGGAGATCAAGTTGTTGCTGATCAGGAAAAGAAGGTAGCAGACAATACAGATCGTCCCAAAATTATAATAGATGAAACGAGAAGCAGATTTGACTATGATCGGCGAGCGGCTGTTCAATATGCTGAACGATGGTGGAATGATGCAAACCCAGCCTATCGATATTTTGCTGAAAATGACTGTACCAATTATATTTCACAATGTATGCGTGCAGGAGGTGCACCGATGACAGGGGCACCTAATCGCTCTAAAGGATGGTGGTATCAAGGAAATAATTGGAGTTATTCCTGGTCGGTAGCTAATTCGTTTCGGTGGAATTTGAGCGGAGCTACATCTGGTTTAAAAGGTACAGAAGTATCTGACCCGAGAGATTTATTGCCTGGCGATGTTATTTGCTATGATTTCGAAGGTGATGGCAGGTGGGATCATAACACAATTGTCGTAGCAAAAGATAGTCAAAATATGCCCCTGGTTAACGCACATACTAACAATAGCCGTCATCGTTACTGGACATATGAGGATTCTGCAGCATGGACACCTGAATGTGATTACCGTTTTTTTCGGATAGGTTAATGGATCGTACAATGACCAAAAATTGTGGTATAATAACTAGGTTAGTAAGTCATATATGAGGTGAAAAGATTGGCAGTACATGTAGTATTATTTCAACCAGAAATTCCTGCAAATACAGGGAATATTGCAAGAACCTGTCTTGCAACGAATGTTCATCTGCATTTAATTCGTCCACTTGGTTTTTCGACTGATGATAAAATGTTACGACGAGCAGGTTTGGATTATTGGCACGATGTGAAGGTTCATTATTATGATTCACTCGATGAATTATATGCAGTATTTCCTCAAGGAGCATTTTATTATATAGAAAACTTTGGTACCAAATATTATTCGGATTTTGATTTCAGTAATAGTGATCAGGATTTATTTTTTGTCTTTGGCCGGGAAACGAACGGGATACCAAAGGAATTATTAGCAGGAAAAGAAGATCGCTGTCTGCGGATTCAAATGACTGATAAGGTTCGCTCACTTAATTTATCCAATACTGCAGCGATAATCGTCTATGATGTTATGAAGCAACAAGGATTTCCAGGATTAGAGTAAACCACAGCAGCTTTGTTGTGGTTTTTTCCCATACTAGACGTACCCATTCATAGGAGGTGTCAGATTGGAACAGGAACAAGTGATAGATGCAACAGAAAATTTTGTTAGACAAACATTACTCGGCGAAGAATCCGGGCATGACTGGTATCATATTGAACGTGTGACAACTACTGCAAAAAAGCTAGCTGCAGAAGAAGGAGCAAATCTCTTTATTGTTACTTTAGCTGCACTATTACATGATCTGGCCGATGATAAAGTAGTAGACAGTGAAGACGAAGGACTGCGAAACATCCAGAATTGGTTATTAGATCATCAAGTGAATCAAGAAGATCAAGAACATATTTTAATGATCATTTTACATATGTCATTTAAAGGCGGAAATGGAAAGTCACTAGAAACGATAGAGGGACAAGTCGTACAGGATGCCGATCGGTTGGATGCAATTGGTGCAGTAGGGATTGCCAGGTGTTTTACCTATGCTGGAAAGAAAGGACAGCCAATTTATGAACCAGATCTGGCAGTGCGGCAGGAGATGAGTGTTTCTGAATATCGTCATGGGCGATCAAGTGCTATTCATCATTTCTATGAAAAGTTGCTAAAACTGAAAGAGCTTATGAATACCAGATCAGGTTATCGCATGGCAGAAAAGCGCCATCAACTGATGGAATTATATTTAGATGCTTTTTTTGAAGAAATAGGAGAACTGGAAAGGGGCCGTTGATTATGACAAATATTTATCTCGTCAGACATGGTGAGACCGATTGGAATGCGCTTGGTAAGATTCAAGGACAAACAGACATACCATTAAATAATGATGGAAAGTCACAAGCCGATGAATGCGGCCGGTATTTGCAAACATTAGAATGGGATATGCTGATTAGCAGTTCTTTGAAACGTGCTAGTGAAACGGCCCAGATCATTAATAAATATGTCCAGCTTCCATATGTAGAAATGGATGCGTTTAAAGAACGAAGGTTTGGTGCGGCTGAGGGAATGACGGTATTTGAGCGTATGGAAGCATTTCCTGATGGTGTGTACCCTAATGCGGAAGAGATGCCAGAATTGACGGAACGAGTTGTTGCAGGATTGGAAGAAGTTCATCAACGCTATACCGGTAAGAGAATTATTCTCGTTGCACATGGTGCAGTCATTAATGCATTGCTCTCACATTTTTCAAATGGTGCCATCGGTTCTGGAAAAACCAAGCTTGTTAATGGCTCGCTTAATCTGATGGAACGGTTAGAAGAAACATGGCACATTCATCATTATAACCAAACCACACACTTAACGTTATACAAAGAAAAGGGTTCTGTATAGTACATATAAGACCTGCCAGCTTGAATTCTTTACAATAGTCAAAGCAATCTCTCAAGGTTTCAGCAAATAAGAAAAAGAATGTATATAAGTGTAGTCATAGCAGTAATCACTTTGAACATGAATTTTAGTTCCTATAATATGGATTATGTAAACACAAAGGCTGTATGGCTGATTGGTCATTTTGATATCGTTTATCTGCTTAGCAAAGCTCCGGAAATAGGCTCCGCGTCCTGTGGGCACGGCTTCAGCTAGGCTACTACTTTGAACTACTCCTTTGCTGCCTTGTGCCGAGGAAGCTTACTTCGAAGCGGTACTTGCAGACACAGGCACAAACTAAGTGGATCTTCAGCTCGCGCTGATTCCACGGGAGTCTCCGCCTATTTCCTACGCTTAAGAAAAGTGCTACAACGGATGTAACAGCAAAAAGCAGTGGTTCTTGGTATTTTTCAATAGCTATTATATATGCATGAAATCAATATGCTAGCTCTGACAAAAATTGTAGAGTCCCAATTCTAGCGTAGGCCAACCACGTAGACTCCCGCGGGACAGGCAGGCGCTGAAGATCCACTTTGTGAAGCGCCCTACTTCACAAAGTTAGCTTCAGCCGTGCCCCGCAGGACGCGGAGTGGTTGGCCGGAGCGGTATGCCAGCACATGAATCATTTCAAAATAAACACTAAGCTGTTAGTTGACATAATCCATATTATAGGAAGTTGTTTATTAATGAAGTCAATTAGGACCGGGCGGGTTATGGACGGTTTTTCTTATAAGTCAAGAAAGTATAAATTTTGGGCTATATGATGTTCGCTGACAGAAACGGCCACGTCCGGCTCCAGCGCCCAGAGACTAGGCGACTTCGCGAAATCGCCCTACGATAAGTCATCATCGATTCGCAAGTTCACCGTGATTCCTTTATCTCAGTTGATTCGCTCCACTCGCTACGTCTCTAAACGGGTGCTTGCGCCTTTGTTCATGCTTTTATTTACTAGTCGTTTTATCAATGACACTTGCTTTTGAGACTGTCAGCCACAGAAACAGTCCAATGATGACAAAAAGTACTATTAGTGATGGAAAGCGGTACTGAGGATTATCAACTGCGATAAAATGTATAAATGTAATTAATTGTACCCCAACCGGTTTGATTATCATGAGAGCAGGGATAATCGCCAATAGTATAAATCCGACCTTCTGACCAAATCTAAAAAAGATACTGCCTATTAAAATAGCTAATCCAAAGAACAGCAGATAGAGAAAAAATTCATAAAGAAAGATCTCTCCTTTATTGAAACCATTCATCAATAAATCCGTCATGCTAATGTAGCTAAAGTTCTCCAGTTGGAAAACTGTGGTTAGCCCGTTTATTATCCAGGAAGATAACTGGCTGATGACAGTCATTGCCAATGCGAAAGCGATCATATATATTAATATCGATAGCAGAAAACTATATCGGTCTAATCCAAGCTTGATAATGTGCGGGAAAGAGTCTTTAAAGAAATTCAGTCCATAGATTAGACAAAAAATAGTTGCAGGAACAACATTTATTCCTGACATTGTGATGCTGCTAGATAATGATACAGCCATAATAAGCGTTAGACAAATAAAGCCGAAATAGATACACCAAAAGATAGAAATAGTCGTCCAGGATGTTTTCCAAAAATAGTAGAAATTCAGATTTAGTTTATTAAGCATCTATTGTCACTCCTTCATTAGTTAAGTAAACAAATAATTCCTGTAATGAAACTTTTTGGAACGATAACCCTGCAGTGGTCCTTATTTGATCCTGGTATAGCACAACAGTTTTCTTGCCTAATAAAGTGGTGGAGTGTATGATGTTTTTTCCTATAGTTACTTGATCGACCGTTTTGGCAGGTCCGCTAACTAATGTGTGATTTTGTTCCAGACTTTCAGCGGTTTCATGTAATAATAATTTACCTTGTTTTAGGATGACTACTTCTTCGAATAATTTACTTACTTCGTCGATTAGATGAGTAGAAAGAATGATAAGTCTAGGATTCTCTTGATAGGATTCCAATAATAAATCATAAAAAGTAGAACGAGAAGAGGCATCTAATCCAATATATGGTTCATCGAAGATTGTAATTGGTGCATTGCTTGCTAATCCAACAATGATGCCTAAAGCTGAATACATTCCTTTTGACAAGGTTTTTACTTTTTGATTAGGTTTCAATCGAAATAAATTTCGTAATCGTTCGGCATATTCATGGTCCCAATATGGATAAAACATCGATGAAATTTTTAGTATATCCCGGACTTTAAATTTGTCATGGAAATTATTACTTTCCATAATCAGGCATATTTCTTTCGTTAAGGTGTGTTGATTAAATGGGGTAATGTCATTGATGGTAAGTTTTCCGCTGGTCTGTTGAAAATGACCAGCTAATAAGCGAAGCAGAGTAGTTTTGCCTGCGCCATTATTTCCTAGAAGTCCAATGATTTTCGGTCCGTCAATCGTTACATTTAATTGACTAAGGGCATGCTCACTCCGATAATTTTTAGTCAAATTAGTTGCTTTTATTATCATTTTCCATTTCCTCCTTAATCCAAGCAATTAATTGTGTTGAATTAAATTCTATTCTGTTGGCTTCTTGCAGCATTGGCTTAACAAATTGCTCATAAAATCGTTGCTTACGTTTAGCAAGAACAATTTGGGTAGCTTCTTCTGAAACGAACATACCGACACCTCGTTTCTTGTAGATGATCGATTGATCGACTAACAGATTAATACCTTTAGCTGCTGTGGCAGGGTTGATCTGATAATGTTTGGAGAATTCATTAGTTGAGGGTATCTTCGTGTGAGCAGTTAACTCTCCGTCAATAATGCTGGTTTCAATCATTTCTGCTATCTGTAAAAAAATAGGTTGGTCTTCCTTCAATCGGTCTGTCAATGTTTGGTTCACCACCTCATGGGTTCGTTAGTCATGTAATTAACTATAGAACATAAAGGGAAGAATTGCAAGCCTATTTTGAGAAAATTTTATCACGGTGCTAACCGTCTGTAAGACTCTCACTGCTAGCTTCGAGTATCACAAAGAAGCTAAGTGGGTGTAAATAGACGCTAACACTCTGAAAAGTTTCGCTAATGATCAGTGGGGATCAAAAACCCCCGCTGATCAAAGTCTCACTTTAAAAATCATGGAGGCAAATGGCGTGGAAAGCAACAAAAACCCATAAGAAAAACCGGGCATAAACCACCCGGTCCTAGTTGACTTCATTAATAAACAACTTCCTATAATATGGATTATGTCAACTAAGGCTATATGGCAAAACGGTCATTTTGAAATATTTTATCTGCGTTGCAAAGCTCCGGAAATAGGCTCCGCTAATGGGAAGTACTACACGATTGGAACAGCTAGAAGCAGTGGTGCTAAGCAATGTATTACATCAATTATGGTGTAAATCTTGCAGATAGTGCTTCATATCCTAGCTGTCGCATAAATTGTGGAGCTATACATCAGCGGAGGCCAACTACGGAGACTCCCGCGGGATTGTGCAGGTGCTGGAGATCCACTTTGTGAAGCGTTCTTCTTCACAAAGTTAGCTCCAGCCGTGCCCCGCAGGACGCGGAGTGGTTGGACGGAGCGGTATCCCAACACATTAAATATCTCAATATGGATGCTTGGCTAGAGATGGCTAGTTTACATAATCCATATTATAGGAACCTATCTTCCTATTCAGCATGATTACTTCTACGACTGTACTTATATACTTTCTTTGCTTATAAGAAAAGCCGGACATAACCTCGTCCGGCCCTAACTAACATATTATAAGAACCTTTTTCCTATCCGAAAAACCCTGTCTCTCATGTGTCGAGAGGACAGGGCTTTTTGGATGTTTATCACGGTGCTAATCGTCAGTAAGACTTCCGCTGCACGCTTCGAATATCACAAAGAAGATAAGTGGGGGTCAAAAACCCCCACTTATCAAAGTCTCACTTTATTTGTTTACTTCTTAATCTTCCATCATCTTTTTCCGTTCATTCTCTTCATTTAAGAAATTCAGGAAAGTCTGCAATCCCATTTTTGGGTGTGATTTGATCAGTGAAATATAATCCTTCTTTTTGTAGTCATTTACATGATTGCTCTTTTCAATCCTTGATACGATATGCTCCATTTCTAATTCTCTAATTTTTTTCTTGATATGCTTTGATTCTTTATATAAAGCCAATCCTACTGCAGCCATTAGAGCATAGACGATGACAATAGCTACCATGCCGTTGTCAAACCCACCGAAGAATAAGAAGAAAATTAAATTCAAGATCGAGATCAACAATAAAGGCATTGCAAACATCATATATCTAGCATTCTTTTTCATTAAAGGACCTATTTTATTAAAAAGTTTCTCTAATTCTATCTTCATAAATGACGGTACATCCTTTGTAAAAAACGAAAACATGTTGAAAACCTCCTTGATCCAGTTTTACATGACATGAAATACCTATAAAACATAAAGTCTTTCTATACTATATTATATGTGGAGGCAGTTATGAACGTCAAATCTTTGATTTTCTGTCAATCATTGATTTATCATGTACAAAGGAGGCGATAGAATGAGATTAGCGTTTATTTCAGATATTCACGGAAATGCAGAAGCATTAAAAGCAGTCCTCGATGACATGGAAGCAAAGCAAGTCGATCGCATCGCGGTTTTGGGGGATATTGCCTATAGAGGACCTCAGCCTGCTGAATCTATTGAATTAATCCGTTCACTAAATACAGACGTTATTAAAGGCAATGCAGATGAATGGGTTGTGCGAGGAATCCGTGAAGGTGAAGTCCCTTCAAAGGCAAGAGAAACGATGATTCAGGAACAGCAGTGGACATACGAACAGTTGTCGGAAGAACAAATCGATTATTTATCCAATCTCCCTACAGAGTTAGTAATAGAAGAAGAAGGTATACGACTTCATGCCTTCCATGCAACACCGGATAGCTTATTTAATGTAGTGACTCCACACGCTTCCGATCAGGACCTATTAGAAAAATTAACCGAACGGGAAGATGCGGACATTTATTTATATGGTCATATTCATACGCCGTATCAGCGAAACGCACAAGGGAAAACGATTATTAATATAGGTAGTGTAGGCTTACCATTTGATCAAATTACAAAAGCATCTTATGTGATTATTGATATCGTGAACGGGCAAGTTCAGACTAGTAATGTTCGTGTTCCTTACGATATCGATAGAGTGTGTCAGCAATATCAAGAAACTGATTATCCAAACAGTGAATTTATGCAAAATATTATTCGCTCTGCCAATAATTAAATGGCCATTCCCAAGTAACCTTTTACTTGGGAATTTTTCATCTGTCTCCATTTAATGATTTTGACATTTTGAAGTGCGTAGTAATGCTCCGAAATTTCTTCTTCTAACAGAGTATGTTTCAGCTCAAAAGTTACTTGTGTTGCTACCTCGTTACAATTACCTAGAAAAGCTTCGTTTGGAATAGGAGAACACTGACTAAAATGTTCATTTTTCAGTGATAGTATTGACTTTTTTTTAGATCCGTTTTACGATTACTGTTAAATCCGCACTAATTTTGTTAACCCCTGTAAATAAATGATTACCCACCCGAGAAGATAGTTCTGAATCAGAGCTGAACCCCATGTAATGGAAGCGTTTTTTTGACAAGTAAAAAGTATAAAAGTCCAGTCATAGAAATAATTAATGCTGAATAAAAAGTTGTATATTAATTACATCCATTAGGACCACGAGTTATTTCCAGTTTTTCTTATTTGGTGTAAACAGACGTTAACACCTTGATAAGTTTCGCTAATGATCAGTGGGGGCAAAAAACTCCCACTGATCAAAGTCTCACTTTATTAACCACTGTACCTATTATATATTTCTAATTAAGAAAGAGGAGCAGTGTTTTGAATGGACGTGTCATCTAAATAGGGAGGGATTATATGTTGAAAAAATTAGCTGTTTTTCTCGTATTCATTATGCTTCTTAGTTTACTACATCCAACCACTTTTTTTATATCCCAACTACATGATACAGGTGAAGTTAACGCTGAAGAAAAGAATATCCAATTGGAAAAATTGGACAGGGGATTAGTCGCAATTGCTGTAGATGAAGGTGTTTTCTTAAGCTGGCGACTTTTGGCAGAGGAAGTGAGTGCCTATTCTGACTATGGTTTACGTGGGACAGATTTTCACGTTTACCGAAATGATCAAAAAATCGCAGCGGTAACCAAAAGTACCAATTACACAGATAAAGAAGGCAATAAAGAAGATCGTTACTATGTTGTCCCGGTGCAAGATGGAGAGGAATTGTCAGAGAAGAGCAAAGAAGTAATAGCTTGGGAGCAAGGTCATTATGATCTTCCTCTGCAAAAGCCGGAAGCTGGAACTACACCTGCAGGGGAATCCTATACCTATCATGCCAACGATATTAGTGTGGGCGATGTGAACGGTGATGGACAGTACGAATATGTTGTCAAATGGCAGCCGTCCAATGCGAAGGACGTCTCACAGAAGGGATACACCGGCAACACATATATTGATACATATACGTTTCAAGGAGAATTATTGTATCGTATTGATTTAGGTGTCAATATTCGATCTGGGGCTCACTACACCCAGTTTCTTGTTTATGATTTTGACGGGAATGGCAAATCAGAACTCATGTTTAAAACGGCACCTGGAACAAAAGTAATTCATTATGAAAACAATGAACGGGTAAGTGAGGAATATATAACGATGCCAGAAGAAGATACTGAAGCGGGCTACAATCATGATGATGATTATCGTATGAATGCGGAGGATTACTATGAATATATAGTCAACATGTTTAAAGGGTGGCATGAACATGAAGAAGTTGTCGCCGAAAATTGGCCAAAAACATTGGAAGAAGCATTTGGAATAGAAAACGAAAAAGCATATCAGTATCCATTGTCAGACCATGATGCACGAGAGTTAGCTGATTATTTTTTTGACGAATATGCACCTTCAAGAAGTGAGCGCAATGACCTTCGTAATTTTGAAGGCTTTGTCTTAACAGGTCCTGAATATTTGACGGTTTTTAATGGAGAATCAGGCAAGGAATTAGATACGGTAGATTACAAGCCTGGCCGTCATGATGATGGTCTGATGTGGGGGGATTATGCTTATTCCAGAATTGAACCAGGAAATCGTGTCGATCGATTTTTAGCGGGAGTTGCTTATCTGGATGGAAAAACACCTTCGGCCATTTTTGCACGTGGCTATTATACGAGAGCTGCTGTAGTTGCGTATGATTTTAACGGTACATCAATAGAAGAAAAATGGACGGCAGACAGCGGATTTCCAACGATGTCTAACCCATTTAACGATAGTCCTCACGGGATGTCAGGCAGAAATGAGGAATTTGCTACTTTAACAACGCAAGGGAATCACCAATTGAGTACTGCAGATGTCGATGACGATGGTAAGCAGGAAATTGTCTATGGTGGTGCCACGCTTGATCATGATGGTTCCTTATTATACAGCTCATTTGAAACCTTACCGGAAGGAAGCAGTAACCCTGGTGAAGAAGCACGGCTGGGGCATGGAGATGCTTTGCATGTTGCAGATATTAACCCGGATCGTAGCGGTTTGGAAATCTATTCTGTTTTTGAAGGAAGCAGTTCTGCTCCATATGGCTTTGCATTAAGAGATGCTGCAAATGGTGAGGTTATTTATGGTGAATATACAGGCCGTGATACAGGCAGAGGCATGATAGGTGATATTATCCGTGGAAAACGCGGTCTGGAAACTTGGGCTACCGATTTACGTTCAGCGGATGGGGAAGTAATAGCTGCAAGCGGTTCAGGTACGAACATGAATATTAAATGGTCAGCAGACATGGCTACACAGATCATTCAGGGATCTGGTGATGGAGTGGTAACAATAGAAGATGTGGAGAAAGGCACACAACTGACTGCTGACAATTCCCGGACGAATAATGGTACGAAAGGAAATCCATCCCTTGTTGCAGACATCGTTGGTGACTGGCGAGAGGAATTAGTATTGCGTACAACCGATAGTAATGCTTTGCGGATTTTTGTTAGCACAGAAGAAACGAACCGTAAATTGTATACATTAATGCAGGACATCCAATATCGGACAGGTATTGCTTGGCAAAATGTTGGATATAATCAGCCGGCTTATCCAAGTTTCTATTTGGCATCTGATATTGATTGGGATAAAGTAAACGTTCCAAACAAATCGAAATTAGCTTATGTTGAAGAAGAAGCACCAGCTATTGATCTATCTGCATTAACATCTTTAATAGAGGATGCGAAAGCTATTTCTAATGAGTATCAGACATATACGAAAACTTCTTATCAGGCTTTGCAGCAAGCAATTGACCAAGCAGAGCAAGACCTTGATACAATCGTGACTGAATCTGAGCTGAATACAAGTGTCCAGAAACTCCAGGAAGCTATTGATCAGCTTGAAGAATTAGTCGAATTGGGAGAAGGATATTATTTTGATTTTGGTTCAGAAGGTTCACCACTGGCAAATGGATACAAACGTGTTACCGATCAATTAGTATACGGTGATGAATTGGGATATGGTTTTAAAGAGGGTACAGATGGTTTTCGTGATCAAGAAAAGAAAAATGATTTGTTACGTGATTTCATTCTTACCAACCAAAAAGAATTTATCACCGACTTGGAAGATGGAATGTATGACGTCCGAATTATTACTGGTGCAGAATTAGATTCGAATACTACCAGCTTTACATTAGAAGAAGGAGAGATTCGAGGTGGAGAGAGATCTGCAGCAGGAGAATTTCTCACATATGAGGAAACGGTTGAAGTAACCGATGGCCAGTTAAATATTTATTTTGAAGGTGAATGGGCTCGTGTAAATGGGGTAGAGATTGTAAGTACAGATGATTATCAACGCAAATTTGATTTTGGCTCTGATTCAAGCCCTGTACAGTATGGACAAATTCAAGTAGCGAACTCGTTGATCTATACAGAAGAGCTGGGATATGGTTTAGATCAAACGGTAGATGAAAGAGATCGAGGTGAGCCTGATCATCTTCGCAGGGACTTTGTGATCGGAGAGGATTATCAGTTTAAGGTTGACCTCCGAAATGGAATATACCGATTGAAAACCATAACTGGAGACAACATAGCATCAAACCGTACTAGTTTTAAGGTAGAAGGAACGGAAATTAAGGACGCGGTATCCTCAGGACAAGGGGAATTTGCAGAGTTTGAAACATATGCCTATGTAAAGGATGGTCAGTTGAATCTAGGTATAGCAGAGCGTATAAATGGCTTGGAAATCTATTATATCGGACCTTTATTGGATAAAACGGACTTAGAATCGATGTTAGCTGAAGCGAAGCAAATTTCCAACGACGATCATTCCTACAGTGGAGAGAGTTTCATAGTCTTAAAACAGGCAATTGAGAATGCTGAATTGGTGTTAGAATCTGCAGTCAAACAGGAAGAAATGGAAGCTGCTCTCACCGCATTATCAGAAGCAATAATAAATCTGAAAGAACCAGCACAAGTATTAGAAACAAAAGAATTACAAGCTCTTCTAACAGAAGCACAATTGATCGATAACGTGGATCAATTATATACGGAGGACAGCTTTGCATTACTCACTGCTACTATCGAACAAGCAGAGAAGGCGTTAGAAACTGCTATCCATCAAACAGAAATTGACAAGGCATCAGCAAGTTTGAAAGATGCAATCGATCGTCTGGAAGAAACGGTTCCTTCACAAATAGATGCATCCGTTTTACAAGAATTACTGAATTCGGCAAAAGGGTATACGAATGTGGAGGAAGTGTATACTGATGCATCCTTTGCTTCATTAACTGAGGTAATTACTGGTGTAGAGCAGTTACTAAACGATGCCAAAACACAGCAAGAGATCGATCAAGCTGTTACGTTGCTTAAAGAAGCGATTAATCAATTAGAAGTGGTGGAGAATGAAACTTATGTCATTAATGATCTTAATCAAACAGACAAACAAGATTATATTTATGACTATCCAAAAGCAAATGATTATTTTAACATCAAATCGGGCTTTATAAAAAGTATGGAGAAAGATACGTACCTTCAAATTACGAATGGACAAGCAAGTGTTTTGCTCCCGAAGCAACTTATTTTATCAGAAAGTGAAGTAGAGTTTTTCTTTCAAGAGGTAGATGCCAATTTGAAAGAGCAGCATAAAGATGCATTATCCGATTTGATTTCATTTAAATTAGTAGTAGATGGAGAAGAAATCGAGAACTTCGGAAATACTCCAGTGATCGTTTCCCTTGATATAGACTCTGCGCGTGTTACTTCAGAAGAATTATTACGCTTAGTTTATCTAAATAACGATGGGAAGAAAGAGGAGTATTTGAAAGGTCAATATGATACAGACAATCATCAGTTTACGAGTTCTGTAGAGCATTTTAGTATGTATGGTGTCTTCGAGATAACCGAGCAAGCAGTCAACGGCGATACAGAAAACAATCAAGTGGGAACAACTACAGATAGTCGTAATCAAGATACGGGAGAATCATCCTCATTGCCAGAAACAGCGACAAATTTATTTAATTTTTTACTAATAGGTATTGTATTGATAGCCGGAGGTTTATTGATGATCTATCTTTATCGAAGAAAGCTGCAAAGAAATAAATAAGCATTTTAAGCGAAGCTCCACTAAGGTGGGGCTTCATTTATAATACAGTAGGAAAGCATAAAATTTTAGCAATGGAGAAGTGCGACGTAGTGAAAATTTAGGATGAACCGAGTATAAGACCAGACAGTATATATTCATTATAATGAAGTTGAATGACAGAAGATAATCAAGATTTTAAAAATTGGCTTCCTATAATATGGATTATGTAAACAAAGGCTGTATTGCAGAATAGCCATTTTGATATAATTTATTTGCTCAGCAAAGCTCCGGAAATAGGCTCCGCGTCCTGTGGGCACGGCTCCAGCTAGGCTACTACTTGAATTACTTCCTTGCTGCCTTGTGCCGAGGAAGCTCTCTTCGAAGCGATACTTTCAGACGCAGGCACAAACTAAATGGATCTTCAGCTCGCGCTGAGGCATGAGGAGTCTCCGCCTATTTCCTACGCTTAAGGGAAGTGCTACAACGTATGGAACAGCTAAAAGCAGTGGTTCTAAGCATTATGATATTCATTCCATTCCTGTTATATATACAGTGATCAATATGCTACCTCTTACAAAAGTTGTACATTCCCTATCCTAGCGTAGGACAACCACGTAGACTCCCGCGGGACAGGCAGGCGCTGAAGATCCACTTTGTGAAGTGCCCTTCTTCACAAAGTTAGCTTCAGCCGTGCCCCGCAGGACGCGGAGTGGTTGGACGGAGCGGTATCCCAACACATTAAATATCTCAATATGGATGCTTGGCTAGCGATGGCTAGTTTACATAATCCATATTATAGGTAGTTGTATATTAGTTTGTCAGTTAGGTCCGGCTAGAATTTGAATTTTATAATAGCAAAAGTGATCACTTCATGATAATAGCCGGCTTATTGTTATATACGAGAGGTGACTAGTGAGGGAGGAGGGGTTTTGCCTGTTTCATCAATAGAAATAGGTGTTGACAATCTGATAGAATCATGAGATTATAATGTTGCGTTCTTTATAAAGTATTAATGGTTTGTTATAATGTGTTGGATGTTTTTTTATTTGCATGTTTTGTTCGTTATAATGAATTTGATGAGGGATATAAAATGAGAAGCAAAAAAAGAATACGACATAATAACAAACGTTTTCAATATACGATAGTTACCTTGGTATTATTTCTATTGCTGTCGATTGGGCTTGCTTGGGGTGAAGCACCAACCTCACCGTTACACCAGGCCACAGCAAAAATACTGGTAGAATCAGACGATAGTCAAGCAATTAGTAATCTTGCTGTCATGCTGTCTGGTCAGGCTATGCTTGCCAAATTAGTTAAAGAATTGCAACTTCCATACACGGTCCATGAGCTGGAAGAAAAGGTATCTGTTCAAATAGTGGCTGATGCACAAGTACTGCGTATATCAGTAATAGATAATAAAAGCAATCAGTCACAGTTGATCGCTAACACATTAGCACGCTTGGCAAAAAATGATCTTGCTACGGTATTAAATATTGAAAGCGTACAATTATTATCGAGTGCTGCGAAAGACGTTGATCAATAGTCAGCACTATATTTTTTGGTTTGACTGTTCTTTAAAATGAACAATAAGTGCCGGAATGGAGGAGAAAGAAAAAATGATGGAGAATGCTTTGCGAATTCTTCACGTGGTTGATCGCCTTGATCACGGTGAAATAGCAACGATGATTTTAGATGTGTATCGAAACATTGATCGAAATAAAGTACAATTTGATTTTTTAACTACGACAGAAGGTGAATTGGATGAAGAAGTCCGAACATTAGGGGGGCATCTCTATCGAATATCGTCACTAAGGGAAGTTGGCTGGAAAGAATACAAGCAGAGCTTACGGCAATTTTTTAAAGGGCACCGTTTTTATATTATAACGCACTGTCATTTAGATCAATTAAATGCGTTCCCTTTAATAGAAGCGATGCGAGTCGGTATTCCAGTTCGAATAGCACACAGTCACGATACAGGGGCGCAACTGAAGGGCGAGCGTAAATGGGTTTATTCCTTGAGTGGGCGACTAGTACCAGTCGTTGCCACCCATTATTTTGCCTGTTCGAAGGAAGCAGCGAAATGGTTATTTAAACATAAGGCCAAAGAAGCAAGCGTTATTCACAATGCGTTCGATTTAGACCAAATCTCTTTTTCCGGTTCAGCGAGAAAACAAGTTCGTCAAGCATTAAAAGTCAAACAGAGTGATTTTGTTATCGGTCATGCAGGAGCATTTAGTCTGCAAAAAAATCATGCTTTTCTGATCGATCTTTTTGTAGGATTTAGGCGCAAAATTCCGCAAACTAAGCTGGTTTTAGTTGGGGATGGTCCAGTAAAGGGAGCGATATTAGAAAAAATAAAACAATACCGATTACAGGATTTTGTCGAAGTGATCAACTGGAGGGAGAATGCAGACAAGTGGATGCATGCATTTGACGTCTTCGTTTATCCTTCCTTGCATGATGGGTTTCCCACTTCGGTTGTAAAGGCTCAACATGCAGGAATACCAACCCTCGCAAGTGATCGTATGTCCCGAGAATTAGATGTAGGTAACAAATTAATTCAGTTTATCCCATTACATGATAAAGCTCGATGGATCGAGTCAATCCATGCTATTCATGAAAAGCAATATCGAAAACCCACAGAAATAACTATCCTGAAAAAGAAGGGTCTCGACATTCACACAGTTGCCAAGAGGGCGGAGAATACCTACTTGGAGCTTCGTGATCAAGGAATCTAAGAGGAGTTGAGGTTGGATAGATGATAGGGAAGAATATAAACCGCATTAGAAAAAAGAAAAATTTAACATTATCTGAATTGGCTGAAAGAGCTGATATTTCCAAATCATACTTAAGTAATATTGAACGCAACCTTAATGATAACCCATCTATACATATTATTGAGAAATTAGCAGATGTATTAGAAGTCGATCTCATTACATTATTAGATGAGAAAAAGCCCCGTACGAAAGATGATCTTATGTGGCAACATTTTATTTCTAAATTAGAGGAATTAGGAATAACTTCATCTGATTTAGACGAATATCGAATTGTTTTTGAATTTATCAAATGGAGAAACGACCAAAAAGAGAAAAAATGAATGGCAGAAGGGGGAGAGAAGATGAAAAGGATATTAATCATAATTGATCCATTCGATCCTGGACTGTCCATCGACCATCAGTTACATTTAATTCGTCGCCATACTGGTTCGGGAGTGAACATCTATTTTAAGCTTTTTGAAAACCATCCAGACTTGCAAGCTGCATTGCAGAAGTTAGGAAAATTGTTGACACCGCTACATTATTCGTTGACCGAATCTGTCCAATTGCCAGCTGAAGAGAAGGATTGGTATTTTTGGTCGAGAGGCCTATCCATCCCTGCTCACATTCGAAAAGCACAATATAATTTTCCATCATTAGCACTTTTGTATTGGCAAAACGTAAAGGATAAACTTACACCAATACAGGAAACGTTTGATGAAGCTATTAGTCTGTCAGATGGACTTACAGCATGCTATGTCGCCCAGCTTGTGAACGCAAAGAAAAAAATATACTATGCACCTGTCCGGAAGCTTGATTATAGTCAGAACTCTTTTCCTGAACTTCGCGAACAAGATCGTCTGTATACATCATCCTTGTCTTGTTATCAAGAACGAAAGGAGCAAGAATCACACCATTACAGATACTACAAAGATTCCTATTACCCAGAAACTTTATCGGCGATTGCGAATCTTGAAATACTGCCAGTACAGAGCAAAGGTATAAAACTATTGACGCCAAACAATTTCCAAAGTATTTGGCAAGTGAAACAATTCAGTTATTTTTGCTATAGAATGTTTAAAATACAAAAAGGGCTCATATGGTATATATATGGGGACAACCAATTTGAAGCATTACTTCGTCAACAATTAGCAATATATCAACTCGGTAATCCATTTATCTTTATCGGTCAAAAAACAAATATTTACCCCTATTTACAATTATCTGATCTGTATATTGAATGGAATCAATCATTATCGATCAGACATGAGGCAGAATTGTTACAAAAGCCTATTGTAAAACTGGACGATAATATGTTTTATGAGAAGTCATGTGCTATGACAAAATGGCTAAACGCGATCCAGGCCATTCGACAGGCTGAAAGAAAGTCAAACAGTGTATAGTAGAAATGGGTTTGGTTGAAAAGAAAGCTGGGTATGATAGAAAAGTACGAAGAAATAGTAAAATAAAACTAATTTGTTCTTTAAAACGAATTAAATATACGTTATAATAAAGTAACGAATAGGAATAAAGGTAATGTTTTTGTGAGAAATTATACTTACCAGACGTTTAGGAGGAGTGAGTTAATGACAAAACATACGGTAGTGGTCGCAGAATCTCAGACGCTTTTTCGTGATATGATCACAAATTTTGTAGAGGACATGGATGAATTTCAGGTAATCGGGACGTTAAAGAACGGGCAGGAAGTGCTTGATTTTATTGATGAAAAAGAAATTCGTCCATTTTTAGTCTTATTGGATATTCACATGCCTGTGCTGGATGGCTTGCAATGCGCAAAGAAATTAAAAGAACTGTATCCTAATATAAAAGTAGTGTTGTTATCGGCGTATGACGACGAAGAATCGATTGAAACAGTCCTAGCTGTATCAGCTGATGGCTATATATTAAAAAGTTCCGGCCTGGATGAGTTCAAGGATACATTACGATTCATAATCGATGGTAAATTTGTAGCTCCTCAAAAACTGGTGCAATATTTCTCACAACGGTTGGAATCTTTATTAAAGATTGAGAGAGAAAGTTCGTTGCATTATATTAAAGAACGTTTCAGTCATAATAAAGATTTGAACAATCGAGAACTAGAGATCATTCAATTAATGAAAAAAGGCTGGACGAACCGAATGATTGCGGATCAACTGGGTATTAGTGAAGGGACCGTCAAAAACTATTTGTCCATTATTTATAAGAAATTAAATATTAAGAATCGAGTGGAGCTCTTGCAAATGCTCTCTGATATGACAGGTTAATTGACGGTTAATTGTTACATTTTATCGCGATATGCACGTGGAGATAGTTGGTAATGCTTTTTAAACACTCGATGAAAATAAGAATACGAGCCAAATCCACAATTTTGTGCAATGTTTTCGAGGGTCATTGTCGTGTATTTCATCTGGTTTATAGCCGCAGACACTCGAATCGATTGTGCGTATTCGATCATCGTTTTTCCGATATGTTCTTTGAATAGGTGAACACTTCTTGAAATACTCAAGTTACAATGATCAGCAATATCTTCTACTTTTAATCCTTGTTTAGTTGCGTTTTCTTCAATGAAACGCATCATTCTCGTTACAACATATGGCCGGTATAACGGATCAGACCGTTTATCTATTGCCCTTTCTAAGGCGACACACAGTGCACTGACCAAATAATTGGTAAGTTCGCTGTTTCTTTCTTTTTCAGGCCTTCTTTCTTCAATAATCAGGTGATGCCAAAGGTCAAGCACTGCATCATCTACTATTATATTGGTTAGAGTAGGTGCTTGCTTAAAACGGGCATCTATCCACTCACCTTCACAGTATAAATTAAAGTCCCCGCTTTGCTGACCAGATTCGACATGAAGCTGGTATTCTTCCCCTGGTTTAATAATTAATAAATCTCCTTTTTCAACATTTTGTGTATGTTGATGGACAAGTACTTGCGCCTGTCCTTCCGTCTGCAATCGAAACAAATAGGAGTTATAGCGGGAATGATGGGAAGTGTAAAAGCGCTGATCATGATACGAATATCCACAAAATCCAATTTTCATTGTATCTACTCCTAAAAAAATTATTGATTTATAGCAAAATAGTTCATGTTATGATTATATCATTTATGTTCAAGAAGTCTATTTTCGTTTACTATAATAATCAAATCATTGCGCATATGTAAGGGTTAACAAAAAGTGACAATATAACAAGTGACTAACCATTAGTATTATTATTTTATCAAATATTGCGCAAATAGGATAAGTAAAGGAGTATAACGATGAGAGTTCTTATATGGAATGAATATCGCCATGAACAGCATAACGAGAAAGTAGCAAATATTTATCCGGAAGGCATTCACCGTGCACTTCAGTCATTTCTTGAAACCGATGACATTTCGGTTGAAACGGCAACATTAGATGAACCCGATCACGGTATAACAGAGGAACGTCTGGTGAACACAGACGTAATGCTATGGTGGGGACACATGGCCCATCATGAAGTGGAAGATCATATTGTTGAAAAAGTTCACCAGCGAGTACTGGAAGGAATGGGCTTAATTGTGCTGCACTCAGGCCACTTTTCTAAAATATTTCAGAAGTTGATGGGCACAAGCTGTGATTTAAAATGGCGTGAAGCGGATGAAAAAGAAAGAATGTGGGTAGTGGATCCAACTCATCCAATTGTTGAAGGAATAGGAGAATATATAGAAATTGAGAAAGAAGAAATGTATGGAGAACATTTTGATATACCGGCTCCTGATGAATTGGTACTGGTCAGCTGGTTCGAAGGTGGAGAAGTATTCCGCTCAGGTTGTACATATAAACTCGGACACGGAAAAATTTTCTATTTCCGCCCGGGTCATGAATCATATCCAACCTACTATCATGAGGGCGTTCAACGTGTGATAAAAAATGCTGTCCGCTGGGCGCAACCGGTTCAGCGTGATATCTCAACTTACGGAAATGCTAAAGCAATCGAAGAAATTAAACCAAAAGGATAAAGGGGAGTAAAGCAATGACAAAATTAAAAGTAGCGGTGATAGGCTGTGGAAGTATTGCGATTCACCGTCATCTACCAGAATATCAAGCAAATCAGCAAGTGGAAATTGTGGCAGTTTGTGATACCAAAGAAGAGCGTGCTCAATCAGCTGCGGCAGACTATCAGGCTACAGCTTATACAGATTATAAACAAGCAATAACGGAATCCGGTGCAGATGTAGTCAGTGTATGTTTGCCTAATTATTTGCATGCACCGGTTTCAATCTTTGCCGCTGAAAATGGTAAGCACGTGTTATGTGAGAAACCAATGGCAACTTCTGAAGAGGAAGCGAAGCAAATGATTGAAGCCAGTAAAGCAGCGGGCAAAAAACTGATGATTGCGCATAACCAGCGATTTGTCCCTAGTCACCAAAAGGCACGAGAACTGATTGCGAATGGGGAATTAGGCAAAGTGTACAGCTTTCGTACGGCTTTCGGTCATGGTGGACCTGAAGGGTGGAGTATCGATGGTAAGGACAGCTGGTTTTTTCGAAAAGAAGAAGCATTCATTGGTGCATTAGGTGATCTGGGTGTCCATAAATCAGATGTGATTCGTTATGTATTAAATACAGAATTTACCGAAGTAGCAGCAATGGTAGAAGCTTCAGCGAAAGAGAATAGTGATGTTGATGACCAAGCGGTAACCATTCTGCGAAGTGAGAACGGAATTATTGGTACACTGACTGCCAGTTGGGCTTATAAGGCTGGGGAGGACAATGCCACGGTTATACATGGGGAGAAAGGTATGCTCCGTTTAGAAGACGACCCTGACTACAGTTTAATTGCTTCGTTTACCGATGGTACGAAGGTGAATTATCAATTAGGACAGATCCAGACGAATGATAGCGGGGGTCAAACCTCTTCCGGTGTCGTTGATCATTTCATCGATAGTATCTTACAGGATAAACAACCATTAATTGATGGAGAAGAGGGCTTGCGGTCTCTAAAAATTATTCTTGGTGCCTTACAATCCAATCAGTCAAAACAAATGGTTCGTCTGTAAAGAAAGGAGATTAACAATGAAACTAGGTGTATTTACTGTTTTATTTGCAGAGAAGAAATTTGAAGAAATGCTCGACCATGTAAAAGCAAGCGGCTTAGATGCTGTTGAAATTGGCACAGGAGGTTATCCTGGTGATGCACATTGTAAAATAGATGAATTGTTAGCAGATCCAGATCAACGAGCACAATATTTGCAAGCGGTTGAAGAAAGAGGATTGACGATCAGTGCTTTTAGTTGTCATGGCAATCCACTTACTCCTGATAAGTCTTTCGCGAAGGAAAGTGATGAGGTGCTAAGAAAAACGATTGAGTTAGCTGGTCTGACAGGTGTACCTGTAGTCAATTGTTTTTCTGGAACTCCAGGGGATCACGAAAATGCAAAAGCGCCAAATTGGCCGGTTGCACCGTGGCCGAATGAATATGCTGACGTTTTAACGTGGCAATGGGAAGAAAAATTAGTTCCATATTGGAAGGAAATTGGTGCTTTGGCAGACAAACATGGTGTAAAAATTGGAATTGAGCTCCATGCAGGTTTTCTCGTCCATACGCCTTATACGATGTTAAAGTTGCGAGAACAAACAAGTCCTGCGATTGGGGCCAACCTTGATCCGAGTCATTTATGGTGGCAAGGAATTGATCCGGTAGCTGCAATCAAAATTTTGGCAAAAGAAAATGCCATTCATCATTTTCATGCAAAAGATACATACATTGATCAGGATAATGTCAACATGTATGGTCTGACAGATATGCAGCCTTATGGCAATATTCAAACAAGAGCTTGGAATTTCCGTTCGGTTGGCTGTGGACACAGTCTTGAGGAATGGTCAAATATGATAAGCGCACTTCGCACGTTCGGCTATGATTACGTTATCAGTATCGAACACGAAGATCCGATTATGTCGATAGATGAAGGATTCAAACGAGCGGTTGATAATTTACAAGCGGTAAATATTAAGGAAAGCCCGACCGATATGTGGTGGGCATAAGAGGAGGAATATGACGGTGGGAAAATTACGGATTGGATTAATCGGTGCCGGTGGTATAGCAACGGATGTGCACATTCCGGCATACAGTCAAATAGCGGATCAAGTCGAAATCGTTGCAGTAGCAGATGTGGTGTATGACAAGGCAAAGGCAGTAGCAGCAACACATCAAATCGAGCACGCTTATGAGCAATATGAGCAAATGCTTGCTGAAGCGAATTTAGACGCGGTCAGTGTGTGTGTACCTAATAAATTTCATAAGGATGCCGCTATCGCTGCATTACAAGCTGGGTGTCATGTATTGTGTGAGAAACCACCTGCAATGAACCAAATCGAAGCAAAAGAGATGGAAGAGGCAGCAAGTGAATCTGGCAAACTATTAATGTATGGTTTCCATTATCGTTTTCAGGCAGAAACGCAAGCAGCTAAACGCTTTATTGATGCTGGTGAGCTTGGTGAGATTTATTCAGGACGTGTGCAGGCAATCAGACGACGCGGTATTCCAGGCTGGGGTGTCTTTACCAATAAAGAGTTACAAGGTGGAGGTCCATTAATTGATATTGGTGTGCATATGCTCGATACTGCCCTATATTTGATGGGATACCCTGAACCGGCCGTCGTACTCGGTAAAACCCATCAGCAAATTGGTACCAAAAAAGGTGTCGGTTTATTAGGGGAGTGGGACTATCAAAACTATACAGTCGAGGATATGGCGGTAGGTATGATCACGTTTGAAAACGGAGCATCATTAGTCTTGGAATCAGCTTTTGCTGCTAATGTAGAAAAACGAGACACAATGCAGGTATCTTTAATGGGGAATAAAGGCGGTGCCGATATTTTTCCGTTAAAAATGTACCAGGAAAAGCATGATACCTTAATCGATATTACGCCAGCTTATTTACCTGAGGCGCATGCCCATCATCAGGAGATTCATGCCTTCGTGAAAGATTGTATCAATGGAAATGTAACGGATCAATTCGCCAAACAAGGAACAAATATTCAAAAAATAATCGACGGGTTATATCAATCAGCGGAAACGGGTAAAGCGATTAATCTATAATTCATATTGAAGAGGAGCGTTAAAAATGGGGAAAATAGCAATTCAATTATATTCTGTGCGTGATCATACATCCAAAGATTTTCTCGGAACATTAAAAAAACTTGGAGACATGGGCTATGAGGCGGTTCAATTTGCTGGGTTCTTTGACACACCTGCAGATGAATTAAAGAAAGTAATGGATGAGTCTGGCTTGGTTGCAGCCGGCAGTCACATGCCTTTTGATAGTTTAACTGGAGAACAATTAGAATCATCCTTAGACTACAATCGTACTATCGGCAATGATTTGATCATTTGTCCGATTTTACCAGATGAATTAAGAACGGATGAATCTGCTTATTACCGAGCTGCACTAGAATTAAACGAAATTGGTCGTAAATGTAAAGAAGCGGGATTTACCTTTGCTTATCATAATCATGATATGGAGTTTTTTGATTTAGGGAATGGTAAAAGAGGCTTTGATATTCTATTTGAAGAAACAGATAAAGAGTACGTGAAAATGGAGCTGGATTGTTATTGGATTACACATGCAGGTTATGAGCCGATTCAGACGATTGATGCTTATCATGACCAAGTAGTGTCACTGCATATTAAAGATATGACAGTGGAGGATGGAAAGAAGCGAAGCATCGAGATTGGTAAAGGGACATTAGACATTGCTTCATTGTGGCAAAAAGGTGAAGAAACTGGTGTGAACTGGTATGTCATCGAACAGGAACAATTCGATGGTGATCCATTAGAAAGCGCAAAAGTAAATGTCACCGAGCTAAAAAACGTTATCAAAAACGAAGTTACCAAATAACTTATTAATAAAAGGTTCCGCTTATCACACGCTGATAACCGGAACCTTTTTGTGTATACGACAGGAAAGCAAATCATTTCAAAATAACCACTAAGCACTTGACATAATCTGCATTATGGGTAGTTGCAATTTTTCTTCTGTCTTGAAAACTATTATACAGTTTTCAAGACAAATAGTTTTGCCTGGTAATCTCCGGGGTGTTCACGGCTCCAATAGTCACCGGCGCGATCGGTGTAATCACCGGCGAGGATGATGCCTACGTTCATTAATTCATCGCCATAATGCGTTGTGGAATCGTTTATTTGATACAGCTTATTTGGATCTAGTCCTGCTAATTTTACTCGCTGATATGCTTCATTAGGTGTTGCTAACGTTTTATAATAGCCAACAATTGCTTCCTCTTTATCTGTGCTGACTACCATCCAAGACGTTTCATTTCCTTCGAAAGGACTGAGCAGACGATGGAACTCTCCGTCTCTTATTAACTGGCGATGCTCTTTAAAGAAAGCTACTTGCTCTTTTACTTTTGCTTTGTCCATATCTGCAAGTGTTGTAATATCTAATTCATATCCGAATGTCCCAAAATAAGCGACTGCTGCTCGTGTATCCATAGGAGTATGTCGTCCTACCTGGTGATTAGGGACAGCTGAGACATGACTTCCGATTGCGCTTAATGGATAAACCATTGAAGTTCCATATTGGATCTTTAGTCGTTCAACTGCATCCGTATCATCGCTGGCCCATGTCTGTGGAGCATAATACAGCATGCCTGGATCGAAGCGGGCACCACCGCCAGCACACGATTCGAACAATATTTCAGGGTGTTTGTTGATAAGTCGCTCATATAAATCATAGACTCCTAGAATATAGCGATGGTAAACTTCTCCTTGTTGATCAGCTGGCAGTACTTGCGAGTAAGCTTCGGTAATATAGCGGTTCATATCCCACTTAATATAAGAAATTTTTGCTTTGGAGATCATTCGGTCTATCAGGTCATAAATATAATCAACCACTTCAGGCCGGGAGAAGTCTAGCACAAATTGATTTCTGCCATGTGAAGCACGTCGGTTTGGAGTGGCAATAATCCAATCAGGATGCTCTTCATATAATTTTGTATCCTTACATACCATTTCAGGTTCAAACCAAAGTCCAAACCGCATGTCTAAACCTTCTATTTTTTCTGATAAACTATCAATTCCATTTGGTAGCTTTTCTTCATATTCAAACCAGTCTCCGAGTGAACTGGAATCATCGTCTCTTTTGCCGAACCAACCATCATCTAATACAAATAATTCTATACCTAATTCTTTGGCGGTACTTGCGATTTCGATTACCTTCTCTTCGTTAAAATCAAAATAGGTCGCTTCCCAATTATTAATCAGAATTGGCCGGGTTTTGTCACGCCAGTATCCTCGTACAAGGCGTTCTCGATAAAGGTTATGATAGGTTTGACTCATTCCGTTTAATCCATTCTCGCTGTAAACCATTACACATTCTGGTGTCTCGAAGCTCTCGCCGGGTTGTAACTGCCAACGGAAACGATACGGGTTAATCCCCATCGTGACACGACTAACCTGATATGTGTCAACCTCTACCTGCGCAAGAAAATTCCCACTGTACACAAGACTAAAGCCGTAAACTTCACCGTTCTGTTCATCGGCATTATATCTTTTTAAAGCGATGAACGGGTTAAAGACGTGACTGCTTGCTCCGCGATTACTGTAGATTGACTGAATGCCCTTTGATAGTCTTTTTGTTTCGACGTGTGCCTCTCTTGCCCAAGCACCTTGTAAGTGCAGCATGTCAAACTTATCATCTGGAAGGTCAAGGCTCATACTCATTGCCTGATCAAGGGCATAATTGTGTTTCCCTTCATTTCTAAAGGTAGCATGACGAGTAATGACGTTCCTGTTCTGATAGACGGTATAAGATAAAGTTAATCGGCACTGAAGGATGTCATCAACTAAATCTATCTCCAACGTATCTGCTTCTGAGTCTGTTTCTGTATATGTTGCTGGTAAAGCGTGCAGCGATTTTTTCCCTTGATAAAGGCGGCATTCATCATAAGTAAAGTTGGTGATATGACCGTCATCTTCACTAATGATCGAATGAGCAGGAAAGCGGAAATCAGTTGAACCAAAGCTTGGGTATTCTTGTTTGATATGTTCCATCGAGGACGTATGATCTCCTTCGAACATATTACAGGAAGGACGAACTTCACGCTCGATTAAATGCTCAAATGATTTCCTGTGATGTATTCGCTTACCAAAATATAGATGTTCCAATTGTTCGCTTTTTTCTAACACACGGAAAATATAACTGATGTGATCATTGTAGAGGTGAAATTCTTTTTGGTCTCTATTAATAGCTATCGGCATGATAAAACCTCCATTTTAAGTTAACGTTTACTTATTGTAATATAGTAAACTTTCGATGTCTTGTCAAAAAAATATGATGTAATACATAAATAATGATAGACAAACCCGATGTTTACGTTTTAATATATTACCTAATGGATTAAGTAATTTAAAAAAGGAGTGGCATTATGCCTCAAGATAATGGGATCTCCCTGGATTTCGAAAAGAGGTTTGAAGAACAGCAGGATGTAAAAGGGAGGCTGTTCAAGACGTTGCATGTTATGTACCGTGGTCATTATATGAAACTATTTGTTTCTTTTTTATTCTTTTTATTGAAACATTCACCGGTATGGATATTGCCAATAGTTACAGCTAATTTAATTAATTTTGCGGCTAATCCTGGTGAACAGGACATTCAAGTGATATGGATCAATATTATCGTACTAACGGTTGTAATTATTCAGAATTTACCTAGTCAGATTCTACATATCAGCTTTATGAGTAAAGCGATTCGACATGTTGAAGCAAGTTTGAGAAGTACTTTAATTCGGAAGTTGCAACATCTTTCTATTTCTTACCATGGTGAGTTACGTTCAGGTAAACTGCAAGCGAAAGTTCTTCGTGATGTAGAAATGATCGAAATAATGTCCAAACAGACAATGTTAGGTGTGTTGCCTGCTCTCATGAATGTAATTGTTGCTATAGCTGTTACTGCAAATCGAAGCTGGTCAGTTACATCATTTTTCCTGATTGCTATTCCAATTTCGATAGTCATTGTCTATTTCTTTCGTGGGAAATTAAATAGAAGAAATCGTGAATTTCGTGAACAAGTGGAAGAAATGTCTGGGCAAGTAGCGGAGACAGTAGAAATGATACCAGTAACAAGAGCCCATGGTCTGGAAAAAGTAGAAATTAACAAGATGGACTCACTGCTTCACCATGTAAGGGGAAAAGGATACAAGTTAGATATAACGGAAGCGTTCTTTGGAGCGAGTAACTGGGTCGCCTTTCAATTGTTTCAGGTGATGTGTTTGTTATTTACCGTTTATTTAGCCTATCAGGGACGAATCCCAATCGGAGATGTTGTGCTCTATCAAACTTACTTTACACAAATTTTGATGTCGATTTCTGGTGTGATCAATATTTATCCGCAATTGGCGAAAGGCTTCGAATCCGTTCATTCCATTTCTGAGATTTTATTTGCTAAAGAAACGCAGGAATACCAAGGGAAAATGAAGCTGAAACATTTAGATGGTGCAGTCGAATTTGATAATGTTTATTTTAAATATCGAGATACAGATAAACATGTGCTTGAATCCTTTCGCTTATCAGTGAAACCTGGGGAGACGATTGCTTTTGTCGGAGAATCAGGAGCAGGGAAATCTACTATTTTAAATCTTGTCACTGGATTCTATCGTCCGACTTCAGGAAGCATTTTGATTGATGGCATTCCAATGGATGATGTAAGCATGCGAAGTTTTCGAAAAAAGATAGCGGTTGTGCCACAGAATACGATCTTATTTTCTGGCTCCATTAGGGATAACATTACCTACGGATTAGCAGAGGTCAGCGATCTGGAAGTGCAGGCAGCGGTCAAAATGTCGAACCTGCAAGATATTATCAACGAGTTACCTGATGGTTTGGATACAAAGATCGGAGAGCATGGTGACCGATTATCTGGTGGGCAGCGACAACGAATTGCGATTGCTCGTGCCTTTATTCGAAATCCGCAAATGGTTATCTTAGATGAAGCAACGTCAGCACTTGATAATGTATCGGAGAAACTAATTCAGGATGCGATGCATGAATTAGTAAAAGGGAAAACCACTTTTATTGTAGCCCATCGATTGTCAACTATTCGTGATGCCGATCGTATTGTTGTGATGAAAAATGGTCAATGCGTAGAATCGGGAAGATATGATCAATTACTTGCAAACAAGGGAGAGTTCTATCAAATAAAGATGGCATCTGAAGCGGCACAGTCTTCTTTCGGGTGAGGTGGATGTTCTTTCAAAATGAAGGGAAGTTCAAATAAGTAATTGACAATTATCGATAAGTTAATTAGTATTAATTTATTAAGTTATCGATAAACAACGAAAGGGTTGAGACTTATGAAACAATTAGCAATGGAGGTCAAAGACCATCTTGAGCATAAAATTCTCCCATTCTGGATGAACTTAAAAGATGAACAAAATGGTGGTTTCTATGGCGAGGTAGATTATTCATTACAAATAGAGAAGGAGGCAGATAAAGGAGGCATTGCAACAGCAAGGTTTCTCTGGACTTTTTCTTCTGCTTATCGTGTAACAAATAATGAAAAATATTTCGAATATGCCGATCATTTGTATGCATTTTTACGTGATAAACTTTATGATCGAACACATAAAGGTATCTATTGGTTAGTAGATTTTCGTGGTGAACCGAAGGATACAAGAAAGCATGTATATGCCCAATCGTTTGCGATATATGCCTTGAGTGAGTACTATCGTGTCAGTCAATCGCAGGAAGCGTTAGACTTGGCTATGGAAATCTATCATCTAATTGAGGAAAAGGGCTATGATAAGGAAAATCAAGCCTATATGGAAGAGTTTGACCGCGCTTGGCATCCTGTTGATAATGAAATGCTCAGTGAAAACGGTGTTATAGCGGAGATAACCATGAATACACATATCCATGTGTTAGAAGCATACACAAATCTTTATAAAGCATCTCCCAATCAGGATCTGAAGCAACGATTACATGATCTGCTACAGGTGCATTATAAAAAAATCTATGATGAGCAAACCAAATTTTTGGGTGTGTTTTTTGATAAAGAGTGGCGATCGTTAGTGGATATGAAGTCATTCGGCCACGATATAGAAGCGAGTTGGCTGATGGATGAAACAGTGAAAACAATTAATGTAGATGACCCTAACTATGACAAGATGATTTTGGATATTGCTTATAATATTGCTGATTATGCGATGCGGGAGGATGGCTCTCTAATTAATGAGCAGGTCAATGGGGAGTACGATTACACCAGAATCTGGTGGGTGCAGGCTGAAGCGATGGTTGGCTTCCTGAATGCTTATCAGCATACGGATGACCTGAAGTTTGAGCAATTAATAATAAAGCTATGGGACTATATTAAACAAAATATTGTCGACAACCGGGAGAATGGTGAATGGTATTGGTCAATAGAAGCGAATGGAAAGCCGACAGAAAGATCAGTCGGTGAACCTTGGAAGACATCGTACCATAATAGCAGATTTTGTTTAGAATTTATTGAAAGGGTGTTGGTCTAATGATCCACGAGAAATATTATTCATTGCTGGAAGAACAACAACAATTAATTAATCAAAAAAATCATCCAGATTCTACTTTTTATAATGGTGTGTATACAAAATATCAACAACCCGTATTGACGCGTCATCATGTCCCATTACATTGGCGATTTGATTTAAACAAAGAAACCAACCCGTTTTTTATGGAACGATTAGGTGTCAATGCAACGTTTAATCCTGGTGCGATTTATCATCAGGGTAAGTATTATATGGTGGTTCGTCTTGAGGGAGTAGATCGTAAGTCTACTTTTGCCTTGGCAGTTAGTGATAATGGTATTGATCAATTTTCGTTTATTGATAGTCCGCTTGTTTGGCAAGATATCGATCCAAAGGAAACGAACGTATATGACATGAGATTAGTGAAGCATGAGGATGGCTGGATATATGGCATCTATTGCTCGGAAAGTAAAGATCCGAATGCTGGGGAGTTTGATACGTCTAGTGCAGTAGCGCAGGCAGGACTTGTCAGAACGAAAGATTTGAAGGAGTGGGAAAGACTTCCGAATATCCAGACTCCTTCACCTCAGCAGCGTAATGTCGTGTTACATCCTGAGTTTGTAGAGGGGCAGTATGCTTTTTATACTCGACCTCAAGATGGTTTTATATCAACAGGCTCTGGTGGAGGTATTGCATTTGGTCTTACCCAAGATATCACCAATCCTGTTATCAAGGAAGAGAAAGTGATTCATGGTAAGAAATATCATACGATCTATGAAGTGAAGAATGGCCAAGGACCCGCTCCTGTCAAAACAGAGAAAGGCTGGATTCATATTGCTCACGGAGTACGCAATACAGCGGCTGGATTACGTTATGTATTGTATACTTTTGCAACAAGTTTAGAAGATCCTACCCAATTAATCGCTCTTCCTGGCGGGCATTTTATTGCGCCTTATGACGAAGAGAGAGTGGGCGATGTATCCAATGTTATCTTCTGTAACGGCGTGATCGTTGATGAAAATAATGATGTATTTATTTATTATGCATCGAGTGATACAAGAGTTCATGTTGCAACTACGACGGTAGAGCAATTAATAGATTATACATTCCATACGCCGGAAGATCGATATCGTTCATTAGACAATGCACAGCAAAGAAAGGATTTAATCGTACAGAATGAGGCATTGTTAAAGGGCTAATACTTCCTTTGTGGCCATATCGTTTGCCTGCACTTATGAAGGGTCATAGGTGTAGGTTTTCTATTTATCACGGTGCTAACCGTCTGTAAGACTCCTGCTTCACGCTTCGAGTATCACAAAGAAACTAAGTGGGAGTGGACAGACGCTACCACCCTGATAAGTTTCGCTAATGATCAGTGGGTGGTCAAAAATCCCCGCTGATCAAAGTCTTACTTTATTCTATATTTACTTAATCTAAAGTAAAATATTAAAGTAATTAATATAAAAAAGTGATATGATAGGAAAAAAGATATGTGAAAAGCATGAATTGGGGTGAAAAAATGAAAGTAAATGTCACGATGAAAGACATTGCTGAACGCTTAAATGTAAGTAGTGTTACGGTGTCAAAAGCACTAAATGATAAGGAAGGCGTCAGTGATGAATTAAAAGAGAAAATAAAATCATTAGCAGATGAGATGGGTTACCGTTACAATGCGGTTGCCAAGTCAATGAAGGATGGAAAATCCTATAATATATGCGTGATTATTCCTGAGCGGTACACCGGTATGTCACAATCCTTCTATCTCAAAGTATATCAATCCATTGCGCAGCAACTTGAGGAATATGGGTATTATGCGATTATCCATATTATGACGGATGAAGATGAAGAACAATTAAAGCTGCCTCGTATTTATCATGAACAGCGAGTGGACGGTTTTGTTTTATTAGGGCAGCCCAAGTCGGATTATATTAATCATATGAAAAAGTTAGGCATGCCATTGATATTTTTAGATTTCTACGATGAAAATAGCAATGTTGATGCTGTAATTACCGATAACTTTAATGGTGCGTATGAAATAACCAATTATTTAATCAAACAAGGACACCGGGATATAGCGTATGTTGGAAATCTTTTTTCGACTAGCAGCATACAGGATCGGTTTTTAGGCTATTACAAGTCGCTGTTAGAGCATAGAATTCAGCTGGATCAGGACTACGTTATCAGTGATCGTGATGAAAGAGGAGCCTTTATTACGTTTGATTTACCCGAAGATATGCCGACAGCTTTTGTTTGTAATTGTGATCAGGTTGCGCATTTGTTGATGGAGCGCTTGCGTGATGATGGATACAAAGTACCGGAAGATTGCTCTGTTGTCGGATTTGATAATGACATATATGCCACGTTAACTACGCCGAATTTAACTACAGTAGAAGTAGATGTCGAAGAGATGGCAAAAAATGCAGTGAAATTCATTTGCGAAAAAATGGAGAATCCAACTGCCTCGTTCGGAAGACTGGCGGTTAAAGGGAAAATCATTTATCGAGATTCCGTAAAGGAAAGGAAGTAAACCAAGGCGCCTTTTGTCTTGGTTTTGCTTTATGAACTTAATTGAGAAGATATCAGCATTCCATTCAGTTACAGAAAGAAGTGTAAGTTATGAGTGAGTCGATTCAGCGATTATTTCAATTTATCTATAGTCTGTTCCGAATTAGTTTTTATTATTGGATCTATTTGTTGAGAGGGATCATTGTGTATAGTTTCATTCCTGCGACAGCGGCATTGTGGGAAACAACTAAAATCGTCTTATTTCAACCATCAGATGAGGAGATAAAAGAGATTTTTCGTGAGTGTTATAATAAATACCGTTCGTATCGTGGTGTATCTTTTGCAATTACGATCCTCTTGGTATTACTGCAAGTTACGCTGTTTTATCTAACTCGTTCAGACCTGGCTATGCGTTTAGCCTTCATGATTGTATTGTTCTATATGATTGCACTTTTGATTTTAATTGTCGTATTTGTACTTTATTACTTTATTTTCTATCATTATCGTACAAAAGATGCTTTTGCATTAGCTTTTGTAACGTCGTTCAAAAAACCGTTGTTATCGATTGCTATTTTGTTCTGTACCGTTATATTGTATTTGCTTTTATACTGGAATCTTATAGCGTTCCTTGCGTTCGGACCATGTCTGTTTAGTATCAGCATGTCTTTGTTATTCCGAAATTTCAAGCATCCCCTTCAACGTGATGCTACTTCTTGATTTATCTTTAAGATAAACTGTCTGTAAAAGTATAGAAAAATGGCCGGCCAGCATGTGCCCGGCCGTTTTTGTGTACAAGAAAGTATCTGGTAACGCTTGTTTAAGTAATTTGTGTAGATCTTTTTGATAAGTACAGAAAATGTTAAGGCTTCGTCCACTTTCTGGCAGGAATCAACTCCACGTGGGAGCTTAGAAACTAGGCGACTTCATGCAGCGTACTACGATAAAGAAGATAAAATGGAGTTCCTATAATATGGATTATGTCAACTGCTTAGCGTTTATTTTGAAATGATTCATGTGCTAGGATACCGCTTCGGCCAACCACTTCAGCGCCTGCCTGTCCCGCGGGAGTTATTATGAACGAAACTAGCCCCTTTTCGTATTATCGAAGGTTAATCCGGGTATAGCGTAAATGAAATGAAAACCCAAATCAGAGCTAAAATACGAAAGGAGCTAGTACCATGAAGTATAACACAAAATATGTAGGATTAGACGTATCGAAAGAGAAAATTGCAGTAGCCGTTGCGGATGAAGGACGTTCTAAACCAAGGTATATTGGGATGATTGACTATACAGTAGGAGCCATTGATAAGATAATGAAGAAATTAGGAGAATCCGCAGAGCTTCAAGTTTGTTATGAGGCCGGAGCTGTTGGGTATGGACTCTATCGATTGCTTACACATTTGGATATCCCTTGCGAAGTTATTGCGCCATCCTTAATCCCTCAGAAACCTGGTGATAAGGTGAAGACCGATAAGCGAGATGCTTTAAATCTGGCAACCCTTTATCGCGCAGGGGAATTAACACCGATTTTTGTCCCCACAGAAGATGATGAGGCTTTACGTGATTTAGTTCGGGGACGTGAAGATGTGAAGGAAGATGAAAAAAGAGCCAAACATAGAGTAAACCATTTTCTTCTTAGAAATGGAAGAAAAGAACCGGGAGTCAGAAAATGGAGTGTGAGATATTGGGAATGGCTTCACACCTTAACATTTAAGCGATTAACATCAAGGAGCATATTCCAAGAATATGTGCAACTACTTAGGGAATCTCAACAACGATTAAAGCGATTAGAAAAGATTATTAAAGAAGAAGCCGAAAATGGTGTACATGCCCCCATGATCCAAAAACTTATGTCACTTCGAGGTGTAGCCTTAATCACCGCAACTAGTTTAGTGGCAGAAGTCGGTTCATTTGAACGCTTTCAAAAAGCCAGCCAATTTATGGCCTACACAGGTTTGGTGCCGATGGAAAGTTCCAGCGGGTATATACGGAAGCAAGGTAATATAACGAGAACAGGAAATAGACATGTTCGAAGGCTTTTGATTGAGGCTGCATGGAGTTATCGTTATTCACCTGCCGTGAAAGGAGAGTTGGCAAAGAGACAAAAAGGACAACCAGCTAATGTTACAACTATTTCGTGGAATGCCCAACAACGCTTGCATAAGAAGTATTTCCGACTAATGCAACGAGGAAAAGAAAGTGGTAAAGTTATCACAGCTATTGGGAGAGAGTTGGCAGGTTTCATATGGGCAATTGCCAACGAACCAACTAATGAATTTACGTAATCATTAAAGTAGGCATGCGCGAATAAAAGGAAGAAGTGATCTGTAATAAAAGGAAATGAATATAGGGCTTGAAGGCAAAGATAAAAACCGTAAAGGATAACGCACGACGTAGACTTGTGCTAGCTATGTTTTAATAGTGAACGCACGCCAGGAGTTCGTGACAGATCCTGAAACGGAAAGATAAAATGTGAGAACCCACGGATATCAGTATGCCAATCGGAGCAGAGAATTTTTGCCTTCATGCCGTGTGTTCACCTCCTTTATAACTGAAAAGGAAGGGTGAATCCCATTATTTCTTAGCTTTGCATAAGTGTCTCTCCTATCAAAAGGATCGTCAAGGAGAACACTTGACAATCCTTTTGATAGGAGAGGAGAAGTTGGTAAGCTAAGAAGAAGGAGATATTCTGCATATCTCTGCTTATTGAATAGTATTTAAAAAAAGAGCCAACATAGACTCTTAGCTTAAGGTTGCCCAAAATTAGAAACTTTCCATTGTTTGCGAGAGGGACTTGACAGTTTCGTTCATATCAGTCTATGTGGTTGGCCTGCGCTGATGTATAGCTCCACAATTTATGCGACAACTAGGATATGAAGCACTATTTACAAGATTTAAACCTTAATTGATGAAATACATTGCTAAGCACCACTGCTTCTAGCTGTTCCAATCGTTGTAGTACTTCCCATTAGCGTAGGAAATAGGCGGAGACTCCCGTGGAATCAGCGCGAGCTGAAGATCCATTTATGAAAGAAAAGAATTTTCTTTCATAAATTAGCTGAAGTCGTGCCCACAGGACGCGGAGCCTATTTCCGGAGCTTTGCTGAGCAGATAAATTATATCAGAATGACTATTTTGCAATAAAGCCTTTGTTGACATAATCCGTATTATAGGAAGTTGTTTATTAATTAAGTCAATTAGGACCGCTTGAATTTCCTCACTTTTTCTTAGAAGAATGTAATAGGTAGGCTAATTATAATATACAAATTGCAGAGTAGAATGGGATATGGATCCGCTTTATTTATATTTGTTAACTTAACGATTAGTTTTCTGTTCTGGTTTACTGTATTTTGCTATACAGAATATATAGAGGTGGTTCATAACCAGATGAAGAAGTATATATTAAGTAATTCACTATTAAGTAACCTTAAATATTATGAGAGTAAAAAGCAAAAAAAGTATTGACGAGTAAACGTTTTCAGGTTATTATTAATTTAAGGTTACTTTAACGTTAACCTAAATAATTAAGAGTTATGAATTAAAGGAAAGGGGTCAAAAAACATGCTTAAGCTTAATCAAAAGTTATTAGTGTTTTTTGCATCAATGTTAGCGATCGTCGTAATTGCTGGTTGTTCTTCTGATTCAGAAGAAAGCTCTGGAGAAGGATCTGACCAGCCAACATACGAAACATGGAAAGAGAAAGATCCAGAGGAAATAGAGGGAGATCTTACTGTAATCACGCACAGAACGGATATAGTGGACACTGTTTACCAAGAATATGCCAAACAGTTTAATGAAATTTATCCGAATGTAAATGTGAATTTTGAAGCATTAACAGATTACGGTGGAGAAATTATGCCACGTATGAATACGGAAGATTATGGGGATGTGCAATACATACCTGTACAAGTTCCTATCGAAGATATCCCGAATTTCTTTGAGCCAATGGGTACATTAGAAGACATGCAAGAAAAGTACTTAGGTGTAGAAGAACGTCAAGTTGACGGAAAAGTTTATGGGATTCCGATTGCTTTAACGTATACAGGTGTTATTTATAATAAATCAGTATTTGAAGAAGCAGGCGTTACAGAACTTCCTAAAACACAAGATGAATTTATTGCTGCATTAGAAAAAGTGAAAGAAAATACCGATGCAGTACCGTTATATACAAATTACGCAGCTGGTTGGCCGTTAACCCAGTGGGAGGGTGCGGTTACCACTACTGCTGGTAACGTTGATTATTACAATGTCGATATGTTAGATGACCCAACACCATTTGATCAAGGAGATCCGCATTATGAACATTACAGTTTAATGTATGAAGTAGCGGAGAAAGAACTTATTGAAGAAGATCCACTAACTACTGATTGGGAAGCTTCTAAAGTAAGAATGAATAACGGTGAAATTGCCACCATGGTATTAGGTTCATGGGCACTGGAACAAATTCAGGGTGCAGGAGAAAATGCAGATGATATCGGAATGATGGCATTCCCTACAGATGCAGAAGAAACTATCTTCTCTCTTGGTGCAGATTTAAATATCTCTATTAATAAAAACAGTGAAAATAAAGATGCTGCTTTTGCTTGGGTAGACTGGTTCATTCATGATTCAGGTTATTCTGTAGAGCAAGCAGGCGGAATCAGTGCATCGAAGGATATTCCCTTACCGGATGCATTAACGGCAGCGCAAGAGGAAGGTGCACAATTTGAAATGTTAACACCAGCGCCTGACGATAAACAAGGACTGCTCGATGAAGTAGATAAAGAATCAGAAGTAGGACTTTGGTTAGAACCGAACAAAAAAATCATTATTGAGGCAGCCATTGGAAATCGTGATGAGTCTTATGATGATATTATGAACAGCTGGAACGAAGATTGGTCAGCAGCCTATGAAGAAATAGTAAGTGAATAAATAAAGTGGTAAGCAGCTTAATCAGTAATGGTTAGTACTGCTTACCCTTTCTATAAAAAAATAGAGAGAGAAAAGTGAAAATTAAATGAAATATGGGAAGCATGCTTTCAGATTTCATTTAGTTTTTAACGGGAGGTGCAACGATTTGTTCTCAAAATTAAGTTATAAAAGACAACGTAGCGTTATTATTGTTGCTTTTCTTATCGTTCCATTAACTTTGTTAGGCACATTCAGCTTTTTACCGGTGGCCAATATGTTCTGGTACAGTTTAACAGAATGGAATGGATTTAGTGATAAAGAATTTATCGGTTTAGAAAATTATCGGACAGTATTTACCGATCCGGAGTATTTTCGAGTATTTACTGTCAGTCTGTATTATTTCTTTGGGACCTTTTTACAGATGGGTCTAGCCTTATATTTTGCTACTATTCTAAGTTTTAAAGTACGAATGAAAAACTTTTTCAAAGGCGTTATCTTTTTCCCGTATTTATTAAACGGGGTTGCTATCGGGTTTATGTTTCTATTATTCTTCCAGCCTGAGGGTGGACTGGATACCATTCTTGGATTGGTTGGATTAGGAGATTTCACCACACATTGGTTAGGGAATCCGGATGTTATTAATATTTCATTAGCAGGTACATCGGTATGGAGATATATGGGTTTCAACTTCATTATATTCCTTGGAGCTATTTCTTCGATTCCAAACGATGTCTATGAAGCTTCTGAAATTGACGGTGCGAACAGATGGCATCAATTCCGCTATATTATTTTACCAAGTATTAAAATTATTGTTTCATTAAACTTAATTTTGGCTATCAGCGGTGCTTTAAGTGCTTTCGAGATCCCTTATATTATGACAGGTGGTTCCAACGGAAGTGCAACATTTGTTATTCAAACAGTAGATACAGCATTTAAATATGGAAAAATTGGTTTAGCATCGGCGATGGCTGTTATTTTGTTATTCATCGTTATTATCGTAACAGCTGTACAACGAAAATTCTTCTCGGAGGACGATTAATATGAATGGTAAACACTTCGCAGGTAGTTTCATCAAATATGCGTCATTAATTGTAGGTGCACTTGCTGCTATTTTACCAATATTGATAGTGTTATTTGCATCTTTCAAAACAGGAGCTGAATATACAAGTACGGGACCATTAACTCCTCCAGAAAATTGGACCAACTTTGAGAACTTTAAGCGAGCTTTTACAGAAGGAAATATGCTGACAGGTTTTAAGAATACACTGATTATTTTACTAGTTTCGATTGTTGGTACCACACTTGTTGGTTCTATGGTTGCCTTTGTATTAGACCGGTTTAAATTTAGAGGCAGTAAATTAATATTAGGTGCCTTTCTATTAGCGACATTGATTCCAGCTGTAACAACTCAGGTTGCCACATTCCAGATTGTTAATTCATTAGGTTTATTTAATACGATATGGGCAGCAATTATTTTGTATCTCGGTACAGATATTATTGCCATCTATATTTTCTTGCAGTTTATGAGTTCTATTTCCGTTTCACTGGATGAATCAGCAATGCTTGATGGAGCGTCTTATTTTACAATTTACCGAAAAATCATTTTGCCGTTATTAACACCAGCAATCGTAACGGTCATTATTGTAAAAGGTATCAACGTGTATAACGATTTCTATACACCGTTTCTATACATGCCAAAAACAGATCTGCAAGTAATTTCGACCGCATTGTTTAAGTTCAAAGGTCCATATGGCTCTGAGTGGGAAGTTATTTGTGCAGGCATTATGCTTGCTATTATTCCGACATTTATAGCATTTATTTCCTTACAGAAATACATCTATAACGGATTAACTTCAGGATCGGTTAAATAACAATTTATAAGGCAACAGGAAAAAGGAGAGAAAGACATGGAATACATCAAAGGTTTTACGTTTGGCTGGGGGGCAAAGCGTGGCGACTTTTCAAAAGCAGAAGCAAAAGAATCTTTAAAATTATTGAAGGAACGAACTGCTAGTGAATATGTCATATTTGCATTAGCAGCTACTCAAGAAACTGCTTTTTCGACAGAAGTGATTTATGATGGAGAACATATGGTAACAGATCATGAACTGGAAGAAATGATCGATTACGCAAGATCACTAGATTTAAAGATTATGATTAAACCAACGGTAAATCCAGCAGACGGTATCTGGCGTGCACATATTAATTTCTTTGATATAGATGTCCCATGTGAACCGAAATGGCGTGACTGGTTCAGAAGCTATACCGATTATCAATTACATTATGCCAAGATCGCAGCGAAGAAGAATGCGGAAATGTTCATTGTTGGTTGTGAAATGGTCCAAACAGAAAGAAAAGAACAAGAGTGGCGTCAGTTGATTCGTGAGGTTAGGCAAGCGTATAAGGGATTGATCACATATAATACCGATAAATACCAAGAAGCAAATGTCAGCTGGTGGGATGAAGTAGATGTGATTTCATCTAGTGGCTATTATCCATTGGGTGACTGGGATAATCAATTGGACCGTATAGAAGAAATTATCAAACCCTTTAACAAACCGTTCTTTTTTGCTGAAGCAGGTTGTCCCAGCAGAACTGGCTCTGCTAATGTACCAAATGACTGGTCCATGGATGGAGAGATTAATTTCGAAGAGCAGAGAGCGTTTTATCAGGATATGTTTGCCAAAACAGCAAAGAGGGATTGGGTGCTTGGGTTCGGTTTATGGGATTGGAAAGCCCTTCTTTATCCAGAGTCTGAGGCAGACAAAGATGGAGATTATGCCGTTTATGGTAAACCAGCTGAAAATGTAATAAAAAACTTTTATCTATCTAACTAATGAATGAAAGTCGTTCTATCTGAATAGGATAGTGCGGCTTTCTTTTACAAATAGCATGAATGAGGTGACTGACATATGAAAAAAGAAAATTTCAATCAAAATTGGCAAATGAAAACACTAGATAATGAAGATACGTATGCTGTAACACTTCCAGCATCTGTTATGGCTACACTGTTTGATGCAAATGTAATAGAAGATCCGTTTTATCGAGATAATGAGGACTTGGCAAAGGAAATTGCGAGTAAGGATTATCTTTTCCGAAAAGAATTTAACATCGATCGCGAGCAATTAGCGTTCCAACATATTTCTTTCATGTTTCACGGGATTGATACGATTGCTGCTATTATGCTGAACGGGCAAACACTACTAGAAACCGATAATATGCACCGTACATATGAAGTAGACATCAAACCTTATCTTCAGGAAGGTGAGAATGTACTCGAGGTTTATCTCTATTCTCCCATATCCTATATAACGGAAATGCAGCAAAAAGATCCTTTAGCTGGCGTAGATCATGCGATGGAAGGCTATCAGCATTTGCGAAAGGCGCACAGTATGTTTGGCTGGGATTGGGGACCGAAAATTCCTGATTTGGGCATTTGGCGTGATGTTGAATTAGCGATGTGGAATGACAATCGCATCAGTGATGTGTATATTTCCCAACAGCATGACACAGATCATGTCCAATTGGATGTGCTGGTATCTTTTGAAGAGTTAGTTTCAGATGACTACCATTTGTCTGCGAATTTAACAGCTCCGGACGGAACAATGTGCGGACAGGAAGTAAATAAACTGCAACAAGAAACAGCAATAGCAATTTCAGTAGAGAATCCAGTATTATGGTGGCCGGCAGGTTTTGGAGAGCAGTCACTTTATCAGCTGGAGGTTATGTTAAAGAGAGAAAATGAAGTGATCGATCAACAAACCTATACGATCGGCTTGCGAACGATTGAAGTCAAACATGAAGCGGATCAGTGGGGTAAATCTTTTGAATTTGTAGTGAATGGTCAGCCAATCTTTATGAAGGGTGCTAACTATATACCAGAAGACAACCTGTTGCCGAGAACATCAAGAGAGAGAACGGAACGATTAATTAAAGACAGTGTATCAGCTAATTTTAATATGATTCGTGTCTGGGGTGGTGGACATTATCCTGAGGATTATTTCTATGAATTATGTGATCGATACGGGCTTGTTGTATGGCAAGATTTCATGTTTGCATGCAGCGTATATCGCCTAACCGATTCATTTGAAGAGAATGTTCGTCAAGAAGCTGTCGATCAAATCAAACGGATCCGCCATCATGCTTCGCTCGGCATTTGGTGTGGAAACAATGAAGTGGAAGAAGCAATGGAGCATTGGGGATGGCCGAAACGATCGGATTGGCGTAGGGATTATATTAAATTATTCGAGATTATGCTGCCAGACATAGTGAAGCAGTATGATCCACAGACGTTTTACTGGTCTTCCTCTCCGTCATCTGCTGGTGGCTTTGATAACCCACGTAACCCTGATGTTGGAGATATGCATTATTGGCAAGTGTGGCATGGCGAAAAGCCGTTTACGGATTATCGACATTACTTTTTCCGTTTTTGTTCTGAATTTGGCTTTCAGTCCTTTCCGTCTATGAAAACCATTGAGTCCTTCACGGAGCCAGAAGATCGCAATATTTTCTCAAGAGTGATGGAAAAGCACCAAAAAAATGATGCTGCCAATGGTAAGATTTTGTACTATTTATCAGAAAATTTTCTTTATCCAAAGGACTTTGATGCATTGATTTACACATCCCAGCTCCTGCAAGCGGAAGCGATAAAATATGGTGTAGAACATTGGCGTCGTAATTTGGGACGTTGTATGGGAGCACTTTACTGGCAATTAAATGATTGCTGGCCAGTAGCTTCGTGGTCCAGTATTGACTATTACGGAAGATGGAAAGCATTGCATTATTTTGCTAAGAAATTTTACGATCCTGTATTGCTATCCATTGAGGAAGGGGAAAAGGACGCTAATATATATATTACGAATGATCGTTTAACAGCGATAGATTGTAAGGTTGAGTGGAAACTTCGAAACAATCAATCTGAGATTATCGAGCAAGGTCGTTTCTCTACGGTTGTGCCGGCCTCGACCGCTCAATCGTGTCAGTCGCTCGATTTTTCTGAAGTATTAACGGAGCAGCGGAAACGTAATTGTTATTTAGAAGCAACGCTTTATATGGATGATTACTATTACAGTCATGCAACGGTGATCTTCACCAAAGCCAAACATTTCGAATTTTTAAATCCTCAATTGACAACCAAAGTGAGCGAATCGGATCAGGAGTTTCAGATTGAAGTACAAGCAGCTGCGTTTACGAAATACGTCGAAGTACAATTAACAGTTGATGCCGTGCTTTCTGAAAATTACTTTGATTTGTCTGCAAAGGAGCCAAAGGTTATTACGATCAATAAGTCGCAATTAGAAGAGACTGTAACGCTAGAGCAGTTGGAGCAAGGACTTGACGTTCGCAGTGTTTATCATATTACGCAAGCTAAATAAAGAGTTCGTATCAGCAGGGATGATGTCCCTGCTGATAGGAACTGATCAGCCGTATTTTTTAACAAGAAAAAAGCTATAAAAGTACAGTCATAGAAGTAAGCATGCTGAATAGGAAGATAGTTTCCTATAATATGGATTATGTAAACTAAGGCTGTATGGCAAAACGGTCATTTTGAAATATTTTATCTGCGTTGCAAAGCTCCGGAAATAGGCTCCGCGTCCTGTGGGCACAGCTTCAGCTAGGCTACTACTTGAATAACATCTGTGCTGCCTTGTGCCGAGGAAGCTCACTTCGAAGCGATACTTGCAGACACAGGCACAAATGAAATGGATCTTCAGCTCGCGCTGATTCCACGGGAGTCTCCGCCTATTTCCTACGCTTTAGGGAAGTGCTACAACGTATGGAACAGCAAAAAGCAGTGGTTCTAGGCATATTTCAATAGCTATTATATATGCATACGATCAACATGCTATCTCTTACAAAAGTTGTAGAGTCTACATCTTAGCGTAGACCAACCACGTAGACTCCCGCGGGACAGGCAGGCGCTGAAGATCCACAACGTCTGCACCTGTGTCTTCTAGTAACGCTTCGAGGTAGGCTTCCTCGGTGCAAGGCAGCAGAGTAGTGATTCGTGTAGTAGCCTAGCTTCAGCCGTTCCCCGCAGGACGCGAAGTGGTTGGCCGGAGCGGTATGCCAGCACATGAATCATTTCAAAATAAACACTAAGCTGTTAGTTTACATAATCCATATTATAGGAAGTTGTTTATTAATGAAGTCAATTAGGACCGGGCGGGTTAGGGCCGGTTTTTCTTAGTTCGCTATTTGCACTTAGTAAATGGAAGATATATAAAGGGATTCACCTTGATAAGAGAAACGATGGGGGATATAAAATGAAGGAATTATTTGTAAAAGGCATGACCTATGGATGGAATACGAAACGTGGAGCTTATCAGACGGATGATGCGGTTAACTCATTACAAAAATTAAAGGAAACAGGTAGTGAATGGATCGCTCTGTCATTTTTCGCTCTGCAGGATACGTATTGTTCTACCAATATACATTTTGATTACAGTAATACAATGACAGACAGGGATATTCAATTTGCTGTTACAGAAGCAAAGAAATTAGGATTAAAAGTCTGCCTCAAACCCGTAGTTAATTGTAAAGATGGGATCTGGCGGGCACGAATTGGTTTTCCTGAGGAAGCAATAGACAAATGGCAAGCATGGTTTAGCTCGTATACTTATTTCATCATGCATTATGCAGAATTGGCAAAGGAATTAGACTGTGAAATGTTCTGTATAGGCTGTGAAATGATTAACACTGAAGGACAAACAGCATCATGGCGTAATCTTATAGAGGATGTTCGAACTATTTATGACGGTCCGATTATATACAATGCGAACCATGGTAAGGAAGAAGGCGTGGAGTGGTTCGATGCGGTTGATATAATCGGGACAAGTGCATACTATCCAGTTGCAAAAGAGCCTGGTGATTCAGTGAGTAATATGGTCAAGGAGTGGGAGAAAATAGCTTGCAAGCTGGAAAAATTACATCAAACTTATAACAAACCGATTCTATTCATGGAGATAGGCTGTAGAAGTGCGCTAGGGTGTGCGACAATGCCTTGGGATTTTGAGCATACAGATTTACCATTTAGTGAGGATGAACAAGCGAATTTCTATCAGTCTGTCATTCAAGTATTTTGGGATAAACCATGGTTCGCAGGTTTTTTCTGGTGGGATTGGAAAGCCAAGCTTTATCCAATCGAAGAAGCAGACAATGATCTTGATTTTGATATTTACGGAAAGAAAGCGGAACAAATTGTGAAACATTGGTATTCGTTAGCTAAGTAACGGGATAAAGGAGTAGGTTATGTTGACCAAGTTAGGAAAACGTATCATATTTATAGGTGACAGTATTACGCAATGGGGCAAGCAAGATGATCAAGAGGGCATAGGAACAGGATATGTACGTGTGATTCATGATTATTTAAAAGTTTTACATCCTGAAAAGGACTATGAAATTTTAAATAAAGGCATTGGTGGGAATCGTATTACCGATTTGGAAGAACGCTGGCAGGAAGATGTGATCAGCTGGAAACCAGATACCATATCAATTTCCATAGGTATCAATGATGTCTGGCGCCAACTCGATCATCCTGAATTAGAACAAGTCGACGAAGAAAAATTTGAAGCAATATATCGTCGTTTACTGCAGCGAGTACGAGCTATAGGGATTTCATCTATCGTAATGATGGAACCGACTGTAATTGAAGAAAAAGTCGATTCTGCAGGCAATCAAAAATTAAAACATTATGCCGAAATCGTACGAGCGTTAGCAAAAGAATTCGATGCGATTCTAGTGCCAATCCACCAGCGCTTTATTCAATATTTGTTACAAAATAGTGGCTATAATATTACCGTTGATGGTGTTCATCTGAATAGTGCTGGTAATTTATTGATGGCCCACGAATGGCTGAAAGCTGTCAAAACCAGCTAATAAATTTGAGCTCTATTTTCTAATAGAGCTCGAAAAAGTGTGTATATTTAACAAAAATTATGATATAATGAAACCGGTATCCTTTCTGAATAGACAGCGAATCGTGTACAGGAATGTGATGGTGAGAAGCTGAACATATCCATATTGGAGTAAGCGAAATTTTTTTGGAAGATAAGGAAATCGGTTTCCTTGATCGGTGATAAGTGTGTATGGCTACATATACATTTTTAAAAAAGCGCATGAATTATCAAAAATGAATCGTTGACAGGAGGAATACGATGCATCTAGATATGCCATTACACGAATTAGAAAAATATCAAGGGAAAAATCCAAAACCTGATGACTTTGATCTTTATTGGGAGCAAGCCTTACAGCAATTAGATCAACAATCCTTATCTTATGAGTTAGAGGATGCTGCTATTACTTGTTCATTTGCAAGATGTCACCACCTGTATTTCCGTGGAGTAGGAGAGAATCGCATTCATGCTAAACTAATTGTTCCTAACAAAGAAATCGCTACTGGCCAAGGTATGGCGATTTTTCATGGTTATTCAGTCGATAGTGGGGATTGGCTTGATAAGCTAGCGTATGCCGCTGAAGGAGTAACAGTGATAGCGATGGATTGTCGCGGGCAAGGCGGACGATCAGAGGATCTATTAGTAACGAAAGGACCTACTTTGAAAGGCCATGTCATACGTGGATTAGATGATCCTAGTCCTGAACATTTGTACTATCGCCAAGTGTTTTTAGACACAGTTCAAACGGTAAGAATTCTAAAGACGATAGATGGGGTGGATTCGGAACGAATTGGTGTTTACGGTCAATCACAGGGCGGGGCACTTGCGACAGCTTGTGCTGCATTGGAGCCTACGGTCAAACATCTATTTGCCGTGTATCCGTTTTTATCTGATTATGAAAGAGCATGGGAAATGGATATGCAACATTCGGCATATGAAGAAATCGCTTACTTTTTCCGCTGCTTTGATCCGACACACCATCGGCACCAGGAAATCTTTTCGCGACTGGGCTATATTGATATTCAGCATTTGGCCGACCGAATTAAGGCGAGTGTGCAGTGGATAACAGCCATGCGCGATCCCATTTGTCCACCATCGACGCAATTTGCAGCGTATAACAAAATTCGCTCGAAAAAAGACATGATGCTCTATCACGAATATGGACATGAGCATTTACCAAATCATGCAGATGAAGCTTTTCAGCAATTTATCAAAATTTTATAAGAAGAAAGGGGTTTTACCATGACAATTATTCAGTTTCCGAAAGATATGAAATGGGGAACAGCAACCGCATCATATCAAATTGAAGGTGCAGCAAAAGAAGGTGGCCGCGGAATATCCATATGGGATACATTCTCGAAGACGCCAGGTAAAGTCGTGAATGGTGACAATGGAGATGTTGCCTGTGACAGCTATCACCGTTATGAAGAAGATGTAGAAATGATGAAAGACCTTGGCATCGATGTTTACCGATTCTCCGTTGCCTGGCCACGTATTTTTCCAGATGGCACAGGTAAAGTGAATCAGGAAGGCTTGGACTATTATCATCGTTTAGTCGATAAACTTTTAGCTAATGGAATTGAACCAATGTGTACACTTTATCACTGGGATTTGCCACAAGCATTGCAAGATAAAGGTGGCTGGAATAATCGCGAAACGATTGATGCCTTTGTGGAATATGCGACATTGATGTTCAACGAATTTTCTGGAAAAATTAATAAATGGTTAACACTGAATGAGCCATGGTGTATTTCCTTTTTGTCTAATTATATAGGTGTGCATGCTCCTGGGAATCAGGATTTGCAATTGGCAACTCAAATTTCCCATCATTTATTAGTGGCACATGGTAAAAGTGTTCAAAAATTCCGTGAGCTTAACATTGATGGAGAAATAGGCTTTGCACCTAATACCACGTGGTTAGAACCGTTTAGTAACAGACAGGAAGATATTGATGCTTGTAACCGAGAGATAGGCTGGTATATTGAATGGTTTATGGATCCGGTGTTTAAAGGAACGTATCCATCATTTATGGTTGATTGGTTCAAGAAAAAAGGTGTTGAATTAGTAATCGAGGATGGCGATATGGAAATCATCTCGCAGCCAGTAGACTTTCTTGGGATCAATTACTACACTGGACATATTGCACGATACAAAGAAAATGAAGGATTGCTAGATTGGGAATTAGTCGAAATGAATTATGACCGTACTGATATTGGCTGGCCAATCTTCCCGGACGGTTTGTATAACGTACTGACACGTATTAAAGAAAGTTACGGGGATGTCCCCATTTATATTACCGAAAATGGTTCTTGCTACAATGACGAACCTGAGAATGGCCGTGTCCATGACACTGGTCGTATCAGCTATCTGGAGCAGCATTTAACAGCATTAAGTCGTGCCATTGCATCTGGTGTTAACATTAAAGGCTACATTACATGGTCTTTAATGGATAACTTTGAGTGGGCAGAAGGCTATACCATGCGCTTCGGAATTGTCCACGTCAACTACCGAACGTTGGAACGCACGAAAAAAGATAGTTTCTACTGGTACAAACAAACCATCGCAAACAACTGGTTCGAAAGCTAATCGCAACCCCCGCCTGATTTGATTGGGCGGGGGTTTTATTTACAAAGAAAGAGGGAGTAAAAAACACAGTGCATGGTAGTAATCATGCTGAATAGGAAGATGGGTTCTTATGATATGGATTATGTAATGCTAGCCATCGCTAACCAAGCTGCCATATTGAGCTATTGAATGTGCTGGGATACCGCTTCGGCCTATTTCCGAAGCTTTGCTAAGCAGATAATCTATATCAAAATGACCCTTTTGCAATACAGCCTTTGTTGACATAATCCGTATTATAAGTAGTTATATAAATTTCAAATCAAATAGCACCGGGGGGTTAGGCACGGTTTTTCTAATAAGTCAAGAAAGTATAAATTTTAGACTATATGATGTTCGCTGACAGAAACGGCCACGTCCGGCTCCAGCGCCCAGAGACTAGGCGACTTCGCGAAATCGCCCTACGATAAGTCATCATCGATTCGCAAGCTCACCGTGATTCCTTTATCTCAGTTGATTCGCTCCACTCGCTACGTCTCTATACGGGCGCTTGCGCCTTTGTTCGTATTCGTATATTTTTTAGTCTTACTAAAGGTCAAAAAAATGATAAAAGTAGTAAAGATCGTGGCAAACAATGTAGGATGGTTATGAAATAATGTAAGCGCAACCAATGAGTAGGAGGTGAAAGGTATCGATAGGAATCTGTAAAAAGATGGATGTGAATCGCTGTTGCTGCTGTTTGTGTATTCTTTGAGGAAGGGATGAAATATCATGAAAATGCGTTTTATTAAGAAATCATGGCTTCTTTTCGTTTTACTGATCCTCCTTGCTGTTACAGGATCAATAATCGGAATGCAGCAATCACAAGCAGAAGTCGTTACCAAAACCATAACAATTGATGGAGACAATGTGGATCCAGATAACCGATTTAAAGGATTTGGTACCGTCTCAGGAAATAATACTTCACGATTATTATTAGATTATAAAGAAGAACATCCAGAAGAATATTGGGAAATTATGAATCAATTATTTAATACAGATACGGGTGCTGGGCTAACCCATGTAAAAGTAGAGTTAGGTGCAGATATTAATTCATCATCAGGAACGGAGCCAGCTACGATGCGATTTGAGGACGAGCCTGCTAATGTATTGCGAGGAGCTGGGTTCCAATTTGCTGCTGATGCAAAGTCGATCAATCCTGATATTACCACAGAAATCTTACGCTGGGGTGAGCCACGTTGGTCATGGGAATCAGCTGCAAATCATGAGTATGAAGACCGATATCAATGGTATAAACAAACAATGGATGCGGTATCTCAAGAGTATGGCTTTGATTTGGATTATATTGGAATATCTCAAAACGAAAGAGCACAAAATGGTAATGGCAGAAATGAAGTGGAGTGGCTCAAATATTTCACAACCCGCATTAAAGAAGAAACGAATTATGAAGAAGACTATCAAGATATAAAACTGGTAGCTGCGGATGGCTATCGGGACACTGCCACCATTAGTCGAACATTATTGGATAATCCTGATCTAATAGATGAAATTGATGTGATCAGTTCTCATTATGGTTTAACTGGTTCGACTGAATTAAACATGTTACAGGAGCAATTAAAAGAAGACGGCAAAAAACCGAAGGAAGTCTGGGTCTCGGAAGGGATTTCCCCAATGATCAACGCCAGATATCGCGATAACATGGAACCAAACTATAATGGTTTAGGTGGTCGTGCAGGCATTATCGATGTAACATCACGAATTATTTCTGTTTATTCCTGGGAAGGAGCCAACAATCAGCCACTAAATGCTGTTTCGTTTGATTTTCAGCCATCTGTTGCAGCCTTTTATCAAGGTGCACAATACAATCCAAAACAACTGATCAGTGCATTTGATCCTTGGTCCGGTTTTTTTGAAACAGATGGTGGTATCCAAGGAGTCAGACATGTGATGAATTTTACAGAACATGATGATTTATCTACTGAGAAGAATGAACGCTGGCAATATATCGAAGATGCCACCTATAGCGATGGTGATTTCTTTGATGGCGGTGTTGATGTCGATACAAGTACACATAACTATATGACATTGAAGGACCCAGAAACAGATGATTATACAACAGTGTTTGCAAACAACACCAGCGACACTCGATCCTATACAATTGAAGCAAAAAATTTGAGCGGTAAAGAAAATGCCGAAGTATTTGTTTGGGAAACGAAAGGGCCTGGAGAAGGAGAATCTTATGATGCGAACTGGTTCAAAAATGTTAATGTCATAGAGCCTGAAGAGGGTGTTTATCAAGTAGAGGTGAAGCCATATTCGATAGTAACAATCACTACGTTGGATAAGGAAGCTGAAATCGATGGTTTTGAATATCAGTCAGATCCTGTTGACTTAACAGAAGATACCATTATGTCATTACCATATAGCGATGATTTCGAATATGATGATTATCCGCTTGACGATCAGGATCGTGACTATGTTGATAGAAGAGGTGGAACACCCCGATATACAACGGATCAAATTGGAGCTTTTGAAGTAGTGAAACAAGCAACTAAACAAGCAGAAGAAGGCAGTTTTGAAAAAGAGTCTCTTGATATTCCAGAGGCAGAAGCACACGGAAATATGCTTCAGCAAAAAATAACCACCGATAACATTGGAGCGGACTGGGCTGTTTGGGGAGGAACAGACGGTGCGGCAGCGGACGTTAATCCGAATACCAATATAGGAGATTTTCGCTGGGTGAACTATAAAGCATCCTATGACTTTCTATTAGATACACATACGGAGACAGTACAAGGCAGAGATAACTATGCGCTTATCGGAGTCCGACAAGTGAAAGCAGGCTGGAGTGATTCTCAGGCAACCTATAATGCCAAAATATTTGCAGATGGAAAATACGAGATTACAAAACTGGGAAGTGTAGTCAAACAAGGATCAATCGAAGGTTTTGATCATACTGTGTGGCATCGATTAGCGTTTGAAGCGAAAGAAAATGTGTTTACGCTCTATTTAGATGGTGAGTCTGTTGCATCGTACACGGATGAGGATGCAACTGTAATGGCAGGGAGAGTAACGCTTGGTACAGGTTACTATGAAACATTAATTGATAATTTGAGCATTGAACCGATTGAGGGTTATCCATATAAATCTTTGAAAGTAGATAATGCGCAAGGACAAATTTATCCATCAGAAGATGCTGCATTAAATAATGAAGACGAATGGAATCCAATTGGTTATGTGGGAGATTGGGAGTTTGTACAATCTGGATATGCCCATTTTAATCGTACACAAATGACAACATCCAGTGATTATCCAGTTTGGAACGGTTATCTCGTTGAACATACAGATACCACTTCGGAACAAGGGGCACTCCATAAAGTATTCTATTCGGGAGATTGGGGCTCCAACAGCAGCAATGCTTGGGGAAATGATGGTGATTCATTTGAGATTACATTTGAAGGAAATGCGATTCGCTTGTACGGAGAAACGAATCCCAACAATGGAACGGCAGATGTTTATTTAGACGGAGAACTTGTTGGTGAAGCAAATTACTTAAACAACAGCTCGATAGTAAAAGAAGTATGGTCTGTTGAAGATCTCGAGGAAACTGAGCATACACTTAAGGTTGTTTCGAAAGAATCATACACAAGTTTTGTTAAAGCAGAGATTGATACAGATCAACCAATAGAAGCAGAATCTGTTACGACATTAGCACCAAATGATTTCACTTCTATTTCAGCTGATTCAGAGATCGAAAATGAAGAAAATACCGTTTATGCTTACAGGGAAAATGGAAGTACTTGGGGAGCGAATAATAATAATGCCTGGGCTAATTTTAACGATAATCCGTATATTTATATTAACTTTACAGGCACAGGAATCGATTATTTAGCTGGCATGGGAAATGATACAACCTACCAGTTTGAATTGGACGGAGAAGTTGTAGGTGATTATGATGTCGGAGAAGATGGAATCCGTTATTCAGTTCGAGATTTGGAGGATACGGAACATACATTAAAAGTTTCACTCGGAGATAATGAAGTGAAAGAAACCTATATGGATTACCGTGGCGTAACTATCTATTCTACACCTGAACAAAGTGATAATAAGTTTATCTTCGACTTTGAAGGTAGTGGTTTTAATCTGTTTGGTGCAACTCCTGACGCCCTGGTGGATGTGTATATTGATGGGGAACAAATGGAAAAGGAATATCGAGTTCATGCTACAGGAGATCGACAAACTTTTTATCATCTTAGAGGTTTGGACGTAGAAGAGCACACTGCTGAAATCGTTGTAAGAGGCGGGGGTCTTACATTAGATGGTATAGATGTAATTAGTGAAGCCAGTACATCAGATTCTGCAGACCCAGATGAACCAACGGAACCGTTAGAGGACCAGTTGTTAGCCCATTATGATATGACGGTATCAGGTAATCAATTAGTAGACATAACCGGCAATGAAATAGATGCCACTTTAGCAGGGTTTACAGCAAATGATGTCACAGAGGAAGACGGTGACAAAGTATTGCCTTTTACTGGAGATGAATCGAAGTTTGTGACCTTGCCAAAAGGGTTAATTACAGATGAAACATTTACGATTGAAACAACTTTTAAAACAAGCACAGGTGCCAATCACTGGCTATATAGCATAGGAACGAAGCAAGGGGACTGGCCAAACGTTAACAATTATATATTCTTAAATCCAAATCAGGCGGACAACACGGTTCGTTTTGGTATAAAAGATGAAGAAAAAGAGTTATTGTTCCAGGATGCGAGCATCGATACGGGAGAATATAATACATTTACAGCTGCATTTAAAGAAGGAAACATTGCCCTCTATTTAAATAGTGTGCCAGTTGGTTCTATTCATCATGATTACACCGTACAAGATATCTTGAACAATGGCGTGACAGATGGAGAGGATTTCATTGGCTATATTGGCAAATCACTTTATAATCCGGACCCGCCATTTGAAGGAACTTTGAAGGATTTTAAAGTATATAATTATACGTTGAATGAACAAGAAATTACTGGATATAGCGATCAGGAGCTTGTGGAACAGGCTAAAGCTGAATTGAATCTGGAAAGTGAAGTAACAGAAGATCTATCTTTGCCAAATCAGGTAAAAGTTAACGGATTAACAGCGGATGTCAGCTGGGAATCCAATAATGAAACCTATCTGTCAAAAGAGGGATCGGTAACTCGTCCAACTTATGATGAAGGGGATCAGGAAGTGGTTTTAACAGCAACAATAACAAAAGGAGAAAGCACTGCGGAAAAAGAATTCCAAATTACGGTCAAGCGTTTGCCACAAGACATCGACTTATTGAAAGAAGCTGCAGCGGCATTAAAAGTATATAACATTACTGATGTTCGAGGTAATATCACATTGCCAACAGAGGGTGAAAATGGGACAATAATCAGCTGGAAGTCAGAAGAGGAATCGATAATTAGTAATACTGGAGAGGTCACTCGTCCTGCCAATGGAGAAGGGGATGCAAAGGTTGACCTTGAAGCTGCTATTACGTTAAATGGTCAGACCCTTACGAAATCTTTTGTCGCAAATGTGAAGGAAGCACCGGAAGAAAAAGATTACAAAGGATATCTATTCAGTTATTTTACAGGAGAAGGTACTGCCAATGGTGAGCAAATATATTATGCCTTAAGTGAAGGGAATGACCCTTTACATTGGCAGGAGTTAAATAACGGAGAGCCGGTTATTACGTCAGATTTGGGTGAAAAAGGGTTACGGGATCCATTTATTATTCGATCCCCTGAAGGTGATAAGTTTTATATGATTGCAACAGATTTGAAAATCCATGGAAATGGCGATTGGGGAAGAGCGCAGACGGAAGGTAGCAGATCAATCATGGTCTGGGAATCCACAGACCTTATTAATTGGTCTGAACAACGAATGGTCGAAGTAGCTCCAAAAGAAGCGGGAAACACATGGGCACCAGAAATTTTCTATGATAAATCCATCGGGAAATATGTTATTTTCTGGGCGTCCAAATTGTATGATAGTGAAGAAAACAGAAACTCCGGGGATAGTTATCAACGAATGATGTATACGACGACTCGAGATTTCCATACCTTTAGTGAACCAGAAATCTATCTGGATTATGGTTATTCTGTGATTGATACAACAATTATTGAAGATGAAGGAAAAATCTATCGTTTTACCAAAGATGAACGAGGGAATGATCCGGAAAACGCTCCGAATGGCAAATTTATTTTACAAGAATCAGGTGATTCTGTACTGGATCCGGATTTTGAATTAATAAAAGAAGGAATCGGAAAAGGAACAATCAGCCAAGGGGAAGGTCCTGCTATCTTCAAATCAAATACGGAAGATAAATGGTACTTGTTCATTGATGAATTCGGCGGAAGAGGATATGTTCCATTTGAAACGACTGATTTGGCATCGGGCGAATGGTCGGTATCAGAAGACTATGAGTTACCTGACAGCCCTCGTCATGGTACAGTTTTGCCAGTGACGCAAGAAGAGTATGATGCATTGATGGAGAATATTCCAAGCGAAATAGAAAACGATAAGATCTCCGTTAGTGGAATATCCGTAGAGCGGTCTGAAGTAGCTTTAACAACGGGAGAAGAAGCATTGATTAATGTGACGGTAGAGCCAGCAGATGCGACCAATCAAAACGTTTGGTACAGCAGCAATAATCCGGAAGTTGTATCCGTGACCGAAGAGGGTATGCTGCAGGCAGTTGAAGAAGGAGAGGCACTGGTGACAGTCACTTCGGCTGATGGCGGCTATACGGCAGTTGTCAGCGTAACCGTTTCTGAGAAAGAAGAGCCGGAACAACCAGTACTAGATACAGAATTAACGTTGGGTCAATCTCAAGAAGTTTTTGCCGGAGAGACTTATACGATTAAAGGTATGAGTGCTCAAATGAAGATGCCGGAAGATTTACCAGCAGGTACGATGATCACCGTTAATCCGTTTGAGGTGAAGGATACCAATTATGAGGACTTAATGATAGCCGGTGAAGCATTTAATGTGGAAATGGCGTATCCAGATCATGCAACAGAGCCGACAGGTAAATTTACAATCTATCTAGGTTATCAAACGGGAGCCAATACAGAGGATATAGCAATCTACTATTATAATGAATCAAAGGATAACTGGAAACGTGTTGGTGGAAAGGTGCATCGGGAAGACCAAGTTATTTCGTTGGATGTATCACATTTCTCAAGCTACGGTGTGTTTGCAGAAGCTGAGGAGGATTCTACTGGTAATGAGGATAACTCAGACAATGAAGCAGGTTCGAATGATCATACAGATCAATCTGCTGAAGACGATGAGGCTAATGATCAACAATCAACGGATGAGCCAGCTGATATGAATAATCAAGAGAGTGGATCTGATCAAAATGATGACCAGCCTTCAACTGAAAAAGAAAATAAATCCAATAATCAACTGCCAAATACAGCAACCAATACATTTAACTACCTAGGAACAAGTATTATTCTCTTGTTAATGGGTGTAGTAATTATGGTTATAAGAAGGAAAACTGTAAAATATTAAAGATCGGGCGTCCAGCCCGATCTCTTTATTTTCAGTCAAGATAAGTTCAGTCACAGCAGTAATCATATTGATATGAAGTTTGTTCCTATAATATGGATTATGTAACAGCTTAGTGTTTATTTTGAAATGATTCATGTGCTGGTATACCGCTCCGTCCAACCACTTCGCGTCCTGCGGGGCACGGCTGAAGCTAGGTTACTACTTGAGCTACTTCTATGCTGCCTTGCACCGAGGAAGCCTGCTTCGAAGCATTACTGGTAGACACAGGTGCAGACGTTGTGGATTTTCAGCGCCTGCCTGTCCCGCGGGAGTCTCCGTGGTTGGCCTACGCTAATTTATAGCTCCACAATTTATGCGACAGCTAGGATGAACAAGATTTACACCTTATTTGATGAAATACGATGCCTAGCACGCCTGCTTTTTTCTGCTACATCCGTTGCAGAACTTCCCTAAAGCGTAGGAAATAGGCGGAGACTCCCGTGGGATCAGTCGTGTGTGAAGAAAGACCCCGCAGTGAGCGGTTTATGCTCGCGAGGAGGCTGAACCCGACCCCACAGGACGCGGAGCCTATTTCCGGAGCTTTGCTAAGCAGATAATCAATATCAAAATGACTATTTTGCAATAAAGCCTTTGATAACTTAATCCATATTATAGGAAGTTGTATATAATTTATGTCAATTAGGACCGGAGGTTATGCATGGTTTTTCTTAAATTCTAATGGACAGAATTCTTGAGAAAGAGAAAAACTGTCTATAAGAATCTGTCTTAAAGTCAATTACATATATGTTATCCATGTATAATAAACAGTTATCATAAGTTATAAAGTATAGTATAATGGAATCGGTTTCGAATAAAATTTGAATTTTAATTTAGGTGACAAAAATGAAGAAAAACATCACTATCTATGATATTGCTAAGGAAGCAAACGTTTCTCCCTCTACCGTATCACGTGTATTAACGGGTAACGAAAGAGTGAAACCGGTAACCAAGCAGAAGGTAGAAGCAATAATCGAGAAATATAACTTCCGTCCAAACAGCCTGGCTAGAAGTTTATTATATAAACAATCGAAAATGATCGGTATTATTTTACCTGATATTAATCACCCTTTTTTCTCTACATTAGTGCAAAAGTGTGAAGCTCATGCCTTGTCTTTAGGCTATACTTCCTTTTTGTGCAATTCGATGAATGACACAAATGTTGAATCTACCTATTTGCAAAACCTAATCGACAAGCAAGTGGACGGAATTCTATTTTTGGGAGGCCGTATTAATCAAGTCGATACAGATCCTAAACTTGCAGAAGAGATGAATAGCATTATGGATCGTGTTCCAGTCGTATTTGTTAACGGTGAAATGGCAGGTGTAGATGCTCATGTGATTCAAACAGACGAAAAGGAAGGAATCACTAATGTCATTGATTTATTGCACAACTTTAATCATCAACGAATTGCTTTTTTAGGGGGAGAAGAAGGTGTAACGTCAAGAGAAGTGAAGGTTAACGCCTTTAAAGAAGCGCTTGCTCGACATCACTTACCTGTTCATGAACAGTGGATTATGAATGAGGGATTTGATATAGAATCAGGAGAAGAACTTGCTAACCAGTTACTTTATTTAAATGAGAAGCCAACAGCGATTGTATGTGTAAATGATTTTGTAGCTATTGGTGTCATCAAAACGTTGAATAAATTTGGTATAAGCGTTCCTGATGATATATCTGTAATAGGGTTTGATGATATTTATTTAGCGAAGGATTTTCCACCAGGTATTACATCTGTCAGCCAGAACTATCAGGAACTGGGAAAGACTGCAGTTGATGTATTAGTGAAATTAATAAATGGCGAAAGCGCCCAAAAGCATAGTATCGTACCAACGAAGCTACAGTTAAGAAATTCTTGTCAATTAGTAAAAAGAGAAGAGGTTGACAAATAATAGCTTTAAATGTAATCTGTTGAAAAGGATTACATTGTCATTTTATGAAACCCATTTCAGATAATAATATAATAATTGCTGAATGAATGGACAAACTATAAAACAGAAAAAATGAAATCCGTTTCATATCATTGAATTATACAGGGGGAGACAACATGCTAACAACTAAAAATGGTCAGTTTTATTTAGATGGGAAGCCGTTTCAAATCTTATCAGGTGGTATTCATTATTTCAGAATTGTTCCGGAACATTGGGAAGACCGTCTGCAAAAATTAAAGGCAATGGGTCTGAATACAGTGGAAACATATATTCCATGGAACTTTCATGAACCGAAAAAAAGTGAGTTTCATTTTACGGGACTTGGCGATGTAGAGAAATTTATTGAACTGGCTGATCAGGTTGGTTTATACGTGATTCTAAGGCCATCACCATATATTTGTGCAGAATGGGACATGGGTGGGTTACCTTCATGGCTGTTAAAAGAAGACAAATTGGTGCTTAGAAGCAGTGAACCAACATATCTGCAGCACGTTACAGACTATTATGATGTATTATTGCCAAAATTTAAGAAACACCTGTATCAAAACGGTGGGCCAGTGATAGCCATGCAAATTGAAAATGAATATGGTGCATATGGCAATGATTTGGATTATTTGTCCTATCTTAAAAAATTGTACAAACAGCATGGACTGGATACTTTCTATTTTACATCAGACGGGCCGGAGTTTATTGAACAAGGTTCGCTGCCAGATGTAACGACGACACTTAATTTTGGTTCGAAAGTGGAAAGTGCGTTTGCAGCATTAGATAAGTTCAAACCTGGCTCTCCAAAAATGGTAGCAGAATTTTGGATTGGCTGGTTTGATTACTGGTCCGGTGAGCATCATACGAGAGATGCGCAGGATGCAGCGGATGTTTTTCGTGAATTAATGGAACGAAAAAGCTCCGTGAATTTCTATATGTTCCATGGCGGAACAAATTTCGGCTTTTATAATGGTGCCAATCATTACGATATTTATTATCCGACCATTACAAGCTATGATTATGACAGTTTGCTAACAGAAAGTGGTCAGCCAACTGAGAAATACCGTAAAGCAAAAGAAGTATTGGCAGATTATATAGAAGTACCGGAGGATTACGAGAGCAAGATTCAAACTAAATCTTTTGGAGAAGTTCAAGTAACAGAATCAGTCAGTATCTTTGATACACTGACTGACATTAGCCGAAAAGTACAACATATTACACCATTATCGATGGAGCAGATCGATCAATCTTACGGTTATACACTTTACAAAACAACAGTAAACAGACAAGGTGACTTAAAGTTTCATATCGATGCCATTCACGACCGTGGTTTTGTCTATATTAATGGCGAGTACGTGGATACCGTATATAAAAATGATAAAGATACGGAGCGAACCCTGCATTTCCCGAAACAAGAGAATGTGTTGGAGATTTTAGTGGAAAACATGGGGCACGCAAACTATGGAGAACACTTAAGTGATCAAAAAGGACTAGTGAAAAACATTTGGCTAGGCGAGCAATATTGGTTTAATTGGGACATGTATGCTATTGAGTTAGATACACTGCCTGAAAATTATAGCGGATCAGAAAGTCGCTACCCTAAATTTTTCAAAGGTCAATTTACCATATCTGAGACAGCGGATACCTACGTTGACCTGGAAGGATTTACGAAAGGTAATGTCATTATCAACGGATTTAACTTGGGGAGATATTGGGTAACAGCAGGACCACAGCGCAGATTGTATGTACCAGGTCCATTGTTAAACGAAGGAGAAAACGAAATCGTCATTTTGGAATTGGAAGCTGCATCCAAAGATTATATCCAACTAGTGGATGAGCCAAAATTGTCTTAAAAATTAATAAAGCCATCTTATTACACTGTGTTCAAGAAGTTGTTTATGGACCAACTTCTTGAACATTTCTTTAAAGGAGGTGTTAACTTTCTTTTAACAACTTTTTGATGTTTGTCGCTTAGCCAGATTAATAATCAGAATTAGAAAGGATGGATAATATGAAACGGTATGTTCGTACATTCAGTGTTGTTACAATCATTTTTATTTTGATGGGTATATTCAGTCCCGTTTCAACCCTTGCAAAAGAATCTGCACAAAAACAACAAAATACGGTTGATACTACTATCAAATTGGACCCTAGTTATCAACACGATGCATTTGATGGATGGGGGACAGCATTAGTATGGTTTGCGAATGTGACGGGTGGATGGCCGGATCAAATTCGTAATAAATTAGCTGACGCGCTATTTGATGAAAGCGGTTTAAATTTAAATATTGCCAGATATAATATCGGAGGAGAAGATTCACCTGAAACAGAGGAATATATGAGGCCAGGTGGTGCTGTTCCTGGATATTGGAATCGTCCCGCTGAATATGATCCACCAGAAAATGCTGGTGAGGACTGGCAGGAACAAGAAGATTGGTGGGATCCGGAAAACCCTAATCACTGGGATTGGAATAAAGATAGTAATCAACAATGGTGGCTTGAAGCAGCGCAAGAGCGCGGTGCTGATACATTTGAAGCCTTCTCCAACTCCGCTCCGTATTTTATGACAAAAAGTGGTTATACCTCAGGAAATGAAAATTCATCAGAAGACAACCTCCAAGAAGACCAATATCAAAATTTTGCAACGTATTTAACTAAAGTGGTGAAGTACTTTGCAGAAGAAAAAAATATTCAGTTTCAGACATTGTCACCTGTTAATGAGCCTAATACGGACTACTGGGGTGCTGGAAACAGACAGGAAGGCTCACATTGGGACCCAGCATCACAGGCCAAGATCATCAATGAAGTGAGTAAACAGCTTGAACCTTTAAATCTTAATACACAGGTAGCTGCCATGGATGAAACAAACCCACAGAAATTTCGTCAAAACTGGGATCAATACGACCAGACAACGAGAAATAATATTGATCAACTTAATGTACATACGTATTGGCCTGCTGAAAGAAATGCAGCGAGAGATGTCGCAAAGAGTGCAGACAAACGCTTGTGGATGTCAGAGGTGGATCTGGGACCAAGTGGTATTCCTCAGGACTTCGACAACATAGAACCAGGCTTAGCATTGTCGGAAAGGATTACATCAGATATTACCAACTTGGAGTCAAAAGCCTGGGTACTTTGGCAAGCCATTGAAGACCAAGAAAATATGAACGCCGAAAACGAAAATATGAATTGGGGTCTCATCCACGCAGATTTCACTCCGGATAATTTTGACACACTTGAATGGCATAAAAATAAAAAATATTACACAATGGCAAACTATACAAAATTCATTCGTCCTGGTGATCATGTGATTAATAATGATAATGAAAATACCCTTGCTTCTATTAATGCTTCTAAAAAACAAGCTGTGGTGGTATATACGAATACATCCGATACGGAAAAGAATATTGATATTGATTTATCAGGATTTAAACAAGTGGATCCATCAGCGACTGCTACGCCACATGTTACTTCAGCCTCAGCAAATCTGCAACAAGGGGAAGAAATTGAGATAGAAGACGAGAAATTAACGACAAGAGTTGAACCAAAATCTGTTACCACTTTTGTGATCAATGGTGTAGCAGGTGTGGATCAAGCTGAAAATTATATTAAACCTGAACAATCATACCATATAGAAAATGTGAACAGTGAAAAAGTTTTAGATCTGAGTGATAGTTCAGTAGTTCAATTTTCAAAAGATCGTGACAGAACAACCCAACAATGGCAATTACAAAAAGTTACAGATGGATATACCTCTAAGGAGCTATATCGAATAAAGAATCTTGCCGGTGACCAGGTCTTAACCCATAATGATGGAACTGTAACATTAGCTCCATTTCAGAACTTAGATGCACAGAAATGGATGCTATCGACTTCAGGAAACGATATTTATACCTTTATTAACAAAGAGAGTGGCACCCTTTTAGAGGTAGGTGATCAGTCGACGAATGAAGGTGCTTCTGTAGGGGTGTGGAAAGCAACTTCTGGCGCTAATCAACAGTGGACAATCACAGAATCAGGTATTGAAAAAGTAGAGGATGTTAAAGTGTGGACATCAGTTGGAACAGAACCTGCACTTCCAGAAACCGTTCATGTGTATTACAGTGATGAAACAGAAGATGATGTCTCTGTCAATTGGGAGTCAATCGATGATTACCAATATCAATCAGAAAGAATGTTTAAAGTAGAGGGAGAAATTTCAAACTCTGCAAACATAGCAACTGCAACAGTTTATGTTAGTGATATAAAGGAATTAGAAGTGTTAAAACAAAAAACAGTGAAAGGAAATGCGCCGAATTTACCAGATACAGTAACGGCAACCCTAACAAATGGCGAGAAAGTGGATGTAGCGGTTAATTGGAATGAAGTTGATTCTGATGTTTATGCTGAATTCGGGAAATTCACCGTAAAAGGTGTTATTGAAGGATCAAACATGCAAGCAATTGCCTATATACAAGTGGTAAAAGGTGGCCTCGAAAATGTGGCATTAAATGAAAGTGACCAGCCTTTTCCAAAAGCTTCAGCCTCGTTTACTGGACAATGGGATGATGTTAATCAGTTAAATGATGGTGATTACTCTGATGCACGATGGACAAATTGGGACCCAAACGAATGGCGAGAAAAGGATTGGGTTGAAATAGATTTTGGAAATGAGAAATTACTATCCCATGTTACCTTATCTTTTTATGATGATGAAGGCGGTACAAGACCTCCAGAATCGTTATATTTGGAATATTGGAATGGAAATGAATGGACGAAAATAGATGGGTCAGATCTCAATGTGGAAGCAGAAAATGATATAACTATTGACTTTGAAGAAATCACTACTTCTAAGATAAGAGCACAGTTAACGGCCATGGCTGATACATGTATTGCGATTAGGGAAATGGAAGTGTACGGAACAGGGGATATCCCAGTTGTTGGTGATCAGACCACCTTAGATAATATATGGGTAAATGAGCAACCACTTGAAAACTTTGAATCTACTAATTACAACTATGAAATGGAATTAGAACAAGGTGAAGAAATGCCTGTTATTGAGGTAGAAACGAGTGATTTGTTAGCCACTTATGAAACGGTATTGCCAGAGTCAGTACCCGGGGAGGCAAAAATAATAGTAACAGCAGAGAATGGAGAAGACACTGCAACATATACAATCGATATAACTGAAAAGGAACCTGAACCAACGAATCCAGAAGATGATTCAGAAGAGGGAGACGGTGATGACTCTACTGACGATTCTGATCAGGAAAAGACTGTAAATTACGAAATAAATCTAAGTGAAAAAGAGAATTTGATTTATACAGAAGTTGAAGCAGGTCAAACATATAAAATACAAGGCTCAAAGTCGAGAATAAAAATGCCATCCGATCTACCAGCAGGAACGAAACTAGCGATTTATGAAAAAGATATCATGGAAACCAATCACGCTGGATTGCAAAAATCTGGGGATGGTTACACGTTTGCTTTTAAATATCCTGAAGGAGCCGAATCGCCAGACAAAAATTTTCAGTTAACCCTTGAATATGATGAAAAAGTTGAAGGGGATAAAGACATTTATTATTACAATAAAGAAAGCGATCAATGGAAAGCACAAGCTGCAGAGGCTGATAAATCAGAACAAACATTGACCGTTATGGTTTCTCACTTTTCTAGTTATGCGGTATTGGTAAAGACATCAGTGGAAGAAAACATGGATAATGAAGAAAATGCGAGTAACAATAACTTACCAAATACGGCGACTAACCAATTTAATTTATTATTTGCTGGTTTATGTTTGCTCGTTATAGGGATCTTTGCCTGGAGAGACAGACGAAGTCGAATGAAATAAAGGTTATTTCGCAGTAAAGAAAGATGAAGCTAGCTGAGTCATTATTCAGCTAGCTTCATTTTCATCTACAATGATGTCAAATTTCTATCGATAAAAGTAAAAATAGTGCTATTTTTCATTAAATGAAAGCGTTTATAATTTTGAGTAAGGAAAGGGGGAAGCCATATGCAGTTTGATACATCTGGAGGAATATTCAAAATTTGTGAGTGGCTCTATCGCCTGGCGTTACTTCAAATGATCGCCATCATCTTTACATTGGCTGGAGGGATTATTTTTGGGATTTTCCCAGCAATTACAGCAATGTTCGCGTTAACTGGTAAATGGCTGGCGCAAGAGGATTTTGCAATCACAAAAGCATTCTGGAAAGCGTATAAGCAGCATTTTGTGAAAAGTAATCTAGTTGGACTGGCTGTGTTACTAACAGGAACAGCCTTATATATCGATTTTGCTTTAGTGCAAAATTTTTCAGGTATCCTTTATTACCTTATTCTTAGCAGCAGTGCGACCGTTCTTGTCTTGGCTTCAATCGTCTTGCTCTATGTGTTTGGTCTCATGATTACCTTTCCAGACAGTAAGCTTATTGGCCTTATCAAAAGAGCGATCCAGATTAGTACGCTGTTCCCATTACAAACGGTTTGGATGGGGTTATCTTTAATCAGTTTTCTATTTATTTGCTGGGTGATACCAGGGATTGGTTTTCTATTTATGGGCAGCGGCTTAGCTTGTATAGCTATGTACTTTAGTCGATTTGCTTTAACCAGAATTCAATCGATACAAATTCCAACAGCACGTACGTCTATTTTGAAAGAGAGAGGTGTTATCCATGGCGAGTAAACAAGCAGCATCCGTTGAGGAGTGGCAACAGCATGATACTTCCAAGAATACGAAAAAATCAAGAATCGAAAAAAATGAAAGCCTGGCAGGGCTGCTATTTATTTCACCGATGTTTATCGGTATCTCCGTTATCGTTCTGTTTCCGATTGTAGCAACTTTTATTCTAGCGTTTGCCGACTGGAAATTTGTCACAGGGATTGATCAGTTACAATGGGTAGGTTTTGATAACTTCCGTGCACTGCTAGACGATGAGAAGTTTATTAAATCGATCATAAACAATGCCGTTTTTATTCTGACTGTGCCGATTACAATGATCATTGCCTTATTATTAGCGGTGATTATTGATAAAAATGTTTACTTAAAAAGTTATTTTAAAGTAGCTTTCTTTATGCCGTATATTTCTAGTGTGGTGGCGATCGCAGTGGTATGGCAAGTGCTTTTTCATCCTTCACAGGGTCCGATTAATCAGGTGCTAATGTCATTGGGAATTGATAATCCGCCGACCTGGATTTCAGACCCTAATTTTGCACTAATTTCATTAATGACAATTCATATTTGGATTTCTATCGGTTTTAGTCTGATCGTCTATATTGCCGGATTGCAATCGATACCGAAAGAGCTCTATGAAGCGGCTGATATCGATGGTGCTAACAGCTGGTATAAGTTTAAAAGCATTACGTTTCCGATGATTTCACCGACATCTTTTTTTCTGTTAATTACCGGGATTATTGCATCGTTTAAAGTGTTTGATTTAATTGCTGTACTGACACAAGGTGGGCCGCTTAATTCTACGACCATGCTTGTCTGGCATCTATACGAAAGAGCATTTCTGGAACTGGATGTCGGTTATGCGTCAGCTATTGCTGTAGTCTTATTCCTATTTGTCTTTCTGATTACGATCATTCAATGGATCGGACAGAAAAAATGGGTCAATTATTAATGGAAAGGTGTGATTGGGTTGAAGAAAGAACGACGCTTTGATGTAAAGAAGCTGGTGAGCACGATTATTTTATTCTTTTGCAGTATTGCCTTTTTACTTCCCTTCATTTGGATGTTATCAACGTCTTTAAAAATTGAGGCGGATGTATTTAAATATCCGATTGAATGGATTCCTTCCAGATGGAATGGCATTGCGAACTATCAGGAAGTATGGTTTGGTGAACAGCCATTTTATTTATATTATTGGAATTCAATCAAGGTAGCTGTGTTAACAACGGTTATTTCAGCAACGGTTTCTGCGTTAGCTGCGTATGGTTTCTCTAAAGTCCGATTTCCAGCAGGCAGTTGGCTGTTTTTGGTGGTATTAGCCACATACATGGTTCCTCCACAAGCAAGCCTGGTACCACAATTCATTTTATATCGTTATTTAGGATTGTTTGATACACATATTGGTTTGATTTTATTAGGAAGTTTTAGTGTACTGGGTACGTTTATGCTTCGGCAATTTTTCATAGGGATTCATAATGATTTTATTGATGCAGCAAAAATTGATGGAGCCGGCCACTGGCGGATCTTCTGGCGTATTGCCTTGCCAATTGTCAGACCAGCAGTTGCCACCTATGCGATTTTACGATTTATCTGGACATGGAATGACTATCAAAATCCGCTAATTTTCTTAAGAACGGATGCATTATATACGATTCAACTTGCCATGCAGAAATTTACGACATTGAATGGAAGTTTTTACACATTGATTATGGCAGCAGCTGTATCCGCTATACTGCCATTGCTAATCGTCTTTATACTTGGACAAAAACATGTTATTGATGGTATCGCTCTAGGTGGTGTGAAAGGATAGGTAAAAAAAGTGCTGTCAAAGGTAAAAATAGTGATATGTGATCATTTTCCTATATGATAGCATTTAATTTGTAAGGGTTTACAAAAACAAAACAGGGGGTTTGTTGAATGAATGTAAAAAGCAAAGCATGGATGTTGTTACTAGGTTTGGTATGTATCGCTATCTTGATGACTGCTTGTAATACGGGGGAGGATGAGCCGGCTGCAAGCTCTGATGATGCGAGTAATGAAGATACAAATTCTGAAACAAATGATTCAGATGAGCCAGTTAAAATTATGTTTCACACGCATGGTAATGAAGCTTCCTACAATTGGTCAGAAACGATTCCGGCATTTGAAGAAGCCCACCCTAATATTGATGTGGAACTAGTCATTCTTAGTGAGAAAGGTGACACGAATGAAGCACTGCAGAAGCTGGATCTTGCAGCGTCCTCTGGTGAGCAGCTTGATGTGTTAATGTTTAGTGATCCAGCATCATATGCACAACGAGTAGATTTAGGTATGGTAGCACCAATTGATGAATTTATTGAAGAAGAAGGATTTGAAGTGAGTGAAGAGTATAAGGTAAACACCAAGCTAGGTGACAGCTATTACGCATTACCTGGAAAGTTTAACCCATGGTATGTACTGGTAAACAAAGACCATTTAGAAGAAGCTGGTCTTGAAATGCCAACTGACTGGACTTGGGATGAATTTGCCGAATATGCAAAACAGCTAACGACTGATGACCATTATGGTACGTACTTCCATGGCCCGCAAAATGGTGGCTGGATGGAATATATGAAACTAGCCTTAGCAAGTAAAGCTGAAAATACGGAATTTTTACGAGCGGATGGCAGCTCGAACTTTACTGACCCTATGTTAAAAAAATCATTAGAGCTTCGCTGGCAAATGGAGAAAGAAGATAAGTCCGCAACACCTTATACCGATATTATGTCACAGCAGCTGCATTATCGTGATCAGTTCTTTAATCAAGATGCCAGCCTCGTCACAATTGGAAGCTGGATGAATACGGAACTTGGTGGTACGGATCAATTCCCGTTAAACTTTAATGTAGGTGTTGCGCCATACCCTAAAAATGATGAGGGGGATGAAGGTGGTTATACACCGGTAACAACGGATTATATGGCGGTAGCATCCAGCTCTGAACACAAAGAGGCAGCGTATGAATTCATTCGCTGGTACACGACAGAAGGTCAAATTGTTCAAGGTAAAAATATTCCTTCATGGAATGGTGTAGGTGATGACGAATTAGAAAGTATTGTGACGACAATTCTTGAGGATACAAATAATCCAGAAAAAGTAGACAAAGAAGGACTAATTTCCGTTTTAAAAAATTCAAAAGCATCCGAAATTATTCCTCCTGCACCATATCAGGCTGAGATCTATGAAATGGTAAATGAAGAATACGAAAAATTGATTTATGAAGAGCAAGATATTGATGCCACGATAGAAGCGATGGATCAACGGGCTAACGAGATTATCGAAAATAATCAATAATACTTGAAGCATTATTAATAAAACGATTACAATTAAGTAAGGGACGTTAATCCGTTGTCCCCAACCATTCTTTTTACGTTAGGAGGATGTAAATGAGGGCATTGTTACGGAGATTAACGTCTCCTTCTTTTCGTTCTAAAGTATTCCTTGCTTCCTTTATCTGTATCGGTATTCCTGTCATACTGTCCTTATCTATTTATAGTTACTTAACGAGAGATGCGGTGGAAGAGCAAGCCATGCAAAACGCGACGAAGGCATTGGATTTAACAGAAGAAAATGTTTCTCATATCTTAGATGATATGTTGAACGTTTCCAACTTTGTTCAGATCGATTCCGAATTAAACACAATTCTAAAAAACAAATCCAATATGTCCTTATCTGCTTTGGAAAATCAGGATTACACGGGCTTTTTAGAAGATCGTCAAATCCAAAAAACGATCGAAGATATTACACTGCTTGGCGAAAAGTCATTCGTAACGATTTTGCTGGAAAACGGTAAATATTATACTAATTATACGACTGCACAATTTGATCCATATTCTTTGTATGATGAAGAATGGCTTAACAAATTAGAGAAGGTAAACGGCTATGAAACATACTGGTCCGGAGTAGAGCCAACGATGCTGCAATACGAAAAAATCCAGAATCCTTATCAGCTTTCAGTCGGAAAAACGTTAAGAAGTAACAATAAAGAAATTTATGGCTATGTAATCGTAACCCTTTTAGAAACAAAAGTGAGAACCGTATTGATGAATAAGAATGAATCAGAAGAATTAATGTTAATGGACGGCAATAATACGATTCTATCCCATCAAGATCCACAACAAATTAATAATAAAGCAGCATTCGTTGCACAATTGAATCCTCGTCAGTCCTCACAAATAGTAGAATTGCAAGGTCAGAAATATGTCATAACACAAAAGGAATTAACCTTTAATGATTGGAAGCTGGTTTCGAAGGTTCCTTATAAACAAGCGACGTCTAATATTAATTCTATTTTTTCAAAAGTATTCATTTTGTTAGCGGTTTCTTTTGCCGTGTTCTTTGTGATACTGGCTTATCTAATGAGGCGTATTACGAAGCCGCTTCGTTACCTTGAACGTGTAGTACGAAAAGTTCAGGGGGGAGATTTGTCTGTTCGTTCTCAAGTAGAGAGTAAAGACGAAATCGGAGAGTTTTCTCAGTCATTAAATAATATGTTGGATCGCGTTAATATGATGATTACAGAAGTCAGCCATACCCATAAAAGAAAAAGAAAAGCTGAATTAGCGATGTTACAGGCGCAAATCAATCCGCATTTCTTATTTAATGTTTTAAATTCGATTCGTATGAAAGTATTCCGGTTTGGCGATAAGGAAAGTGCTGGTATGATTCAATCATTATCTAAACTTTTGCGATGGACGATTGATAATCAGGATGATCAGATATGCTTCCGTGATGAACTAGGTTTAATTCGGGACTATGTCAAACTGATGAATATGCGCCAAAAAAATAAAGTTACATTACTTATAGAATGTACGGACCAAACGAACGACCAAATGGTTCCGCGTTTTTTGTTACAACCGTTAATCGAAAATGCCATTATTCATGGTTTGAATCAAGGAGAAGGCGAAATTCGTATTGAAGCTGATGTAAATGACTATCAGTTTACTATATTGATTAGTGATAATGGTGCCGGAATGAGTGAGTCTGCATTAGCGCGTGTGAATAATACATTTGGAAATGCAACGAATAAGACACGAGCGGCAAGCCATTCTGGATTCTCCAGTATCGGTATGACAAATGTATATGAGCGATTGCAGCTTTCGTATCGCAAAAAGCCTGAAATGCTAGTGAAAAGCAAAGAATATGTAGGAACTACCATTGAAATCATTATTCCGTTAGGTGGTGAAGAGGATGTACAAGGTAATGTTAGTTGATGATGATTACCCAACGATTGAATTTTTATCCGAAACAATTGATTGGGAAGCACTCGGAATGGAATTACTAAGCACACATGAGAATGGTCTTCAAGCCTATGAATCTGCCAAAGAAGAGATGCCAGATATATTAGTTACTGATATTGGAATGCCAAAGATGGACGGCATCGAATTGACGAAAAAGTTGAAACAAATGAAAGATAACTTACAAGTTGCTATCATTTCCTGTCATAACGAATTTTCGTATGCTCAGCAAGCATTAAAATTAGATGTACAAGATTATATATTAAAAGAATCGCTTAACCCCGATGATTTGGTAGACATTTTATTACAATGTAAACAACAATTAGATCGTGATATTACGAAGTTAGTAGAAGTAAAACAGTTACAGCATAAAGTGAAAATGAATTCGGACATCGAAAATCAAAAGCTGCTACGACAATTAATTCAGGGATCTTCTAAACGGTTTTTAGAAGTTTTACACAAACAGACCGCTTATATCCCAGTTCAATTTTCGATCATGAATTTCTACAAAGTAAAAGAAAATTATATATCAGAAGATACTTTGCAATTCGCGATTTTAAATGTGTTACAGGAAATGACAGAACAGCAGCAAAGTCAGGAGATGGTTTGTGTCCATTATGAGGGTAACAAAGGTTTTGTTTTTTATCCCTATCAAGTCACCATTAAGCACGACAGTTATGGTGAACTACGGAATTTGTTGAAATCATTACAAGAAGCGTTAAAACAATTCTTGGAAATAGATCTTACCTTTTTAATAGGTCGTGAAGCAGGAGCGGAGACGCTGAGACCAGAAATATTATCCTTATTGCGCAATGAAACACAATTGTTCTATGCCACATCAAGCGCCATTTTAACCATTGATGAGCAGATGGAAAGGAAGGCTTTCAACCAGGAAATGTTCTCTTATTATCAAGAGGTTACTTCTCAATTGAAGCAAGCTTTGTTTGAAAGAAGCCTGACTGATTTTTCTCGCTATTTGGAGAAATGGATCCAGTTTTGTATGGAGAAGCAATTTCATCCTAAAGTAGTAAAGGAATGGTTCTTACGCATGGTGCTGGATGTCAATATGCGATTACGAACGATGCCTTATTTACCTTCCAATTATCATGTGGAAACCTTACAGGAGGAGGTGTTTGTCCTTCATTCCATCTATGAATTACAAGAGTGGCTGCAAGACTATGCCAAGAAATGCCTGGATGAAACCGCGCAGCAATTGAAGAATAATTATCATAAAGATGTGCTGGAAGCTTGCTATTATGTGTCTCATCATTTGCACAAAAAGCTTTCATTGGATGAAGTGGCAGAACATCTTTATTTAAATTCAAGCTATTTCAGCAGGTTATTCAAGAAAGAAATGCAAGTAACTTTTGTTGAATATGTCAAACAGCGCAAGGTAGAGCGGGCAAAAGAGTTGTTAGAAGTAACGGATGATTCCGTCGGTAATATTTGTGATCAGTTGGGTTATGACAATCAGAGCTATTTTATAAAAGTCTTTAAGAAGCTGGTAGGCTGTACGCCACTGGAATTCAGAGGAAATAAATGGAATGGGGTAAATGCTAAATGAGCTGGCGAAAGCAAGTACTCAAAAAGCTGCGAGCAGACGCTGTAAGGTTCGAACAGGAAAAAGTAACGGAGATTGATTTTCGAACATACCGGGAGTTTATGACGACTGGAGAACGTGAAGCATATGAAAAGCAATATTTCTACCGAAGAAAACGGGCTACAACGTTTGGTTTAATGCTGTATGAATTTCCGGATGACAAGCATGTCGCATCGTTATTGGAAAATGAAATTTGGCAAATTTGCAATGAATTTACCTGGTGTTTGCCAGCTCATATGGATCAAAACAGGGAAGAACAAAACTATCAAAAGTATCAGCAAATGAAGCATCTAGCATACACCGTTGACCTTTTTGCAGCTGAAACAGCCTTTATGCTAGCAGAAATGATAACCATGTTCAAAGGAAAGCTTGATCCTTTTATTGAAGAGAAAGTGGCGATTGAGGTGGATAGAAGAGTATTCACTCCATTCAAGCAAGAAACGTTTCATTGGGAAAGGGCTACCCACAATTGGGCTAGTGTATGTGGAGGATCAATTGGTGCCGCAGCTATTTATTTAATAGAAAATAAAGAAGAAAGGCGTACCATCCTTACTCGTGTCAACCAAACAATGAATAGTTATCTGTCCGGATTTTATCAGGATGGGGGATGTACAGAAGGTTATTTATACTGGCAGTACGGCTTTGGATTTTTTTGCTATTATGCCGATTTGTTAAAAAAGGCTGAACAGATCAACTTGTTTCTTGATCCGAAGGTTAAACAGATAGCGTTATTTCAAGAGAAAATCTTTTTATCAGGGAATCATATCGTTAATTTCTCTGATGCTCCTGCTCAAGCAGCACCACAGATTGGCTTTACTCATTATCTCCATCAGCAATTTCTTGAGGTTCATCTGCCTGACGAGGATTTGGCTCAGACTAATATTGTGGATCATTGTGGCAGATGGGCACCGGCAATTCGGGAATTGCAATGGTACGATGCCAGCCTTAAAGGGAGTGATTGGCCAGAACAAAACTATTACTTAAAGGAGTCCGCAATCTTTCTATCTCGTAATAAGAAGAGCTGTTTCGCTGTAAAAGCAGGACATAATCAGGAACCTCATAATCATAATGATGTCGGCCAATTGATTCTTTATGGTAAAAATCAATTATTTCTACGAGATTTAGGTGCTGGCCAATATAACAAAGATTATTTTAATCACAATCGTTATCAATTTATTTGTAATAGTGCAGAGGGGCATTCGGTTCCTGTGATCGACGGGATTTATCAGCAGGAAGGAGAGGAGTATCGAGGGGAATTCTTAAAGGTGGAACAAGCCGATGCAACTGATCGTGTGCTTATCGAATTAAGTCAAGCGTATCCTAATGATATGCGACTGTTACGAGAATTGAACTGGATGCATACGGAGCAGTCCGAACTTCAGTTCATCGATACTTATCAGTTTACTGATTCACCTGAATCGTTGGTAGAATCTTTCATTCTGGCTGATTTACCTTACAAATGGTATGAGGATAAATGTATATTAGTAGGTGATGAGGTAAGCATGGAAATCCATTATGATTCAGATTTTTGGCAGCCTGCAATGGAACGGAAATATTTTATCAATCATAGTGGAGAGAAAGAATGGTTTATTCATATGTTATTAACTTGTAAATCAATACAGCCAGTAATAGAGGCTGAATTCAGATTCAAACTTATTTAAGGAGGGAGAACATGGATGTATTGCATCATCATTCATTACATACAAAAGAGGATATTGCCAAGTTAGCAGAATCAATGTGGCAGCCGTTAGATCCTTATTATGATCCATATCACTCAAGGATTCGAGTAGGGCAGACGGCAGCAGCATATCCAGAGCATGTCGCTGGTTTAGAATGTTTTTCTCGTGTGTTGTGGGGAGCGGCTCCACTATTAAAGGCAAAAGGAGAAGCAGCTTTATGGCCGAAACATTTAGAAGGAATAATTAATGGCACTGATCCTAGTTGTGATGGCTATTGGGGGGATATTGCCGATTATGATCAACGAATTGTGGAAATGGCAGCATTCGGATATGCGCTATGTCTGGCACCGGCATATGTCTGGGAGCCGCTTACAAGTTCACAGCAAGAAAATCTTGTTCAATGGTTGCGTCAAGTGAATCAGCACAAAGCGCATGATTGTAATTGGCTGTTTTTTGCCGTTATCGTGAATATCGGTTTAAAAAAAGTGGGAGCAGCATATAGCCAGGAAACGATCGATCAACATTTGGACAGAATTGATGATTTTTATATTGGCGATGGCTGGTATCAGGATGGAGAAGTCGCTCACGTCGATTACTATACACCATTCGCGATTCACTATTATGGATTGTTCTATGCCAAAATCATGGAAAAGGATGACCCTGAACGTTCACAGAAATATAAACAACGAGCGGAACGATTTGCAGAAGATTTCATTCACTGGTTCTCTGCTGATGGGCGTGCACTGCCTTATGGGCGAAGTTTAACTTACCGTTTTGCACAAGCATCCTTTTGGAGTGCATATGCTTTCGCAGGATTATCCAATGTACCATCTGGTGTTGTTAAAGGGATTATTTTTAATCATTTGCGCTATTGGAGCAAACAGGATATCTTTCTGCCAGATGGAACGTTGTCCATTGGATACCAATATCCTAATGTACATATGGCTGAAAATTATAATGCGCCAGGTTCACCGTATTGGGGGTTTAAAATTTTTTTGATTTTGGCGTTAGCAGATGATCACCCATTTTGGGAAGCGGAAGAAAAAGCATTATCTTTATCTGATGAACAGGTTATCCAGGCCAATGCCAGTATGGTGCTTGTCCGTGATGGAGCTGCAGATCATGTTGCCGCATTTACAACAGGATATCAGCATACGAATGGACACACGCACACATCAGCCAAATACGAGAAGTTTGTTTATTCTAATTACTTCGGTTTTAGTGTACCACGAGCCAATTTCGGACTCGATCAAGGTGCTTTTGACAGCATGCTTGCAGTAAGTGAGCAGGATAACCAGTATCGTGTGAAGCAAAAAATCGTGGAGAAACGAATCGAGCAGGATCATATATTTATCAAATGGAATCCTTGGCATGATGTTACGATCAAAACATGGCTGATACCCGGATTACCATGGCATGTGAGGATTCATCAAATTGAAACAGCAAGACCTTTAGATATCGCGGATGGTGGATTCTCGTTAGGGTTATCTGATCAAGATGTGGAGAATAAATGTGAGTATGGATCCGCAGAAACTGGCAATGGAAAAGTATCTGCACTTTCATTAGATAAACAAGGAATAGCGAAATGTTATTTTCCTAATGCCAATACAAATATAATGGAGAAACGAACCGTGCTTCCAACGATTGAAGCGTCGATAGAAGCAGGGAACCATTTATTCGTTCATGCCTTCTATGGTTCTCCTGCTTCTGAAGAGCAGTCTTCACCACCATCGCTGGAAAATAATATAGTATCTATCGGTCAACAAACAATAGCATTAGCGGATTTAGTTGGGAAATAATAAAAGCTGCCTGCAGGAAGATGTATTCCTGCAGGCTATGTTAAGGTAGAAGCAAGAGGTGACAGGTTGAAATATTGAAGCTGGAATAGCACTGATAAAAGTAAATCAATCAACTATTTTAACCAAAGGAGGCTTTTATGCGAAATCATGATGATCATCAGCAGAATAAGCCGTTTAATGATGTAATAGATCATATGCAGCAAACAGAAGGAGCTCCTGTTAATAGAGGAGGGCGATTACCGAAACCGATTAAAATAATTGGTTATCTCTTATTTGGTGGGTTTTTTGCCCTTTTCCTGCTGGGAATGATCTTAGGATTTTTTCTATAAGATTAAGAAAGCAATTATTTCATTCTTTTTGCTTAAGATTGAGGAAATAATAGTGTAGGTTCTGATAATATGGGTTATGTCAGCCATTGCTAGCCGAGCATTCGTATTGAGATATTTAATGTGCTAGGATACCGCTTCGGCCAACCACTCCGCGTTGATAACCTCCCTTTAGGGTAGACAGCTTAAATAAAAAAAATAAACTGTTAAAGGGAGGAAACAAATTGTGGGACGTCCATATTATTCAACAGAATTCAAATGGAAAGTGGTTCAAGAATATAAAAATGAAGGCCGTGTGTTGGAGAAGATGACGAAAAAATACGGTGTGCATCATTCTACCGTTAAGAAATGGGCCAAAATCGTAGAAAAAGAAGGGAAACAAGGTTTAAATAAACAAGGTGAGATTCAATATTATTCGAAGGAACGGAAACGTAAAGCCATCCGAGATTATTTATCTGGGAACTATTCAGTTCGAGAAGTGACAGAAATGCATGATATATCAGATGCATCGGTTTTAAGGAATTGGTTGAAAAAGTATAATCGGTATAGGAAGAGACAAGCACGTGCTGAAGAAAGGGGATTCTCTATGACGGTTAAAAGACGACCAACAGCGATGACAGAACGCATTGAAATCGTGAAATTTGCGTTATATCATGATAAGGATTACCAATACACCGCTGACATGTATGGTGTTTCTTATCAACAGGTATATCAATGGATACGGAAATATGAAGCTAAAGGCTGGGATGGACTTCAGGATCGACGTGGAAAACCAAAACCATGGGCTGATTTAACGAAAGAGGAGAAACTAAAGCGTGAAAATCGAGAAAAAGATAAGGAAAATGAAAGATTGCGTGCAGAGGTGGCTTTCTTAAAAAAGTGGGACGAGCTAGGAGAGGAGGTGGTCACGACGATAACTAGAGTACGTCATGAGCATCTCTATCAGGTGATTCAACAACTACAAAAAGAAACGGCCTTTTCAATTTGTCTATTGTGTGAGGTGGCAGGGGTTAATCGTGGTGCCTATCACAGGTGGCTAATCCGAGAAGATACAGAGGAAGATCAGTTTAATCGAGAATTGTTACAAGAGATACGTAAGTTGTACGATGAATGGGATCAAGCAATTGGTTATCTGCGAATGACTAGCGAGTTAAAAAGAAAATTTGAGCATCCGATCAATCACAAGCGTATCTATCGATTAATGGATATTGAAGGGATAAAAGCAGTTATACGACGAAAAACCAGATCCTATATACCATCAAGACCTGAGCACACAGCAGCGAATATCTTAAATCGCGAGTTTCACGCAGATAAGCCGAATGAGAAATGGTTAACAGATGTGACAGAATTTAAGTACGGAAAAGGGAACAAAGCTTATTTAAGCGCCATATTAGATTTAAACGAAAACCGAATTGTGGCATTTAAGATAAGAAGAGCGAATAACAATGAATTGGTATTTGATACGTTGATTGAGGCTTTAAACGAGTTATCAGACGGCGAGCACCCTCTCATTCACACGGATCGAGGCGTACAATATACCTCGTATGGATTTAAACGAATCGTGGAGAATGCAGGACTACAACATAGTATGTCGCGTCCAGGGAAATGTATTGATAATGGACCGATGGAGGGCTTTTGGAGTTCATTAAAATGCGAAAAATATTATCTACATCAACAAGAATATCAAACCTTTTCTCAATTAGTACAAGCCATTACGGAGTATATTCACTTTTACAATTATGAACGTTTACAACTAACATTAAATGGTTATACCCCGATGGAATGTTTTGAAAATACAGTAGCTTAGTCTTTTATTATTTTAGTTGTTTACTTGACAGGGGGAGGTCCACGTCCTGCGGGGCACGGCTGAAGCTAGGCTACTACCCGAAATACTTCTCTGCTGCCTTGCACCGAGGAAGCCTACTTCGAAGCTTTACTAGTAGACGCAGGTGCAGACGTTGTGGATCTCCAGCGCCTGCCTGTCCCGCGGGAGTCTACGTGGTTGGCCTGCGCTAGGTTAGGGACTCTACAACTTCTGTAAGAGCTAGCATATTGATCACTGCATATATAACAGCAATTAAATGAATGACATAATGCCTAGAAACACTGCTTTTAGCTGTTCCATACGTTGCAGCACTTCCTCTAAGCGTAGAAAATAGGCGGAGACTCCTCATACCTCAGCGCGAGTTAAAAATCCACTTTATTTGTGCCTGTGTCTGCTAGCATTGCTTCGAAGTCGGCATAAGGCAGCGATGAAGTAATTCAAGTAGTAGCCTAACTGAAGCCGTGCCTACAGGACGCGGAGCCTATTTCCGGAGCTTTGCTAAGCATATAATAATTATCAAAATGACACATTGCAATACAGTTCCACTTTTCATAATCCCTATTATAGGTAGTAGTATAAAATTATTACATCATTTGAACTGATCGGGGTTATGTTTGTTTTGTCTTATTGGAGCAACATAAAAGCCTCCTTACTCTTCACACTAAAGCGTGAAGAAAGGAGGCTGTAGTTTTATTCTTCGTATTTTCCGATAAGATCAAGGGCTTCTTCAACGAGTGACATATCAATCACTTTATCAAAATCTAATTCTCCTTGGATAGCACCGTTCTCTTTATACAATTCGTATTGGTCGATGACGTTGTCCTCAAAAATGTAACCATTTGGATTTAATCCAGTTACACCAACTTCTTTCCAAAGTTCCTCATCTTTTAAGGCGGTGTGGTTGGCCATGATCGAGATCACTTCACCACCATCATCTTCCCCTTTAACAAATACGTCGTTATAATCACGAACTCCTCGTAAATAAGCAGCCATAAAGCGAAGTGCTACATCGCGTCTTTCCGTTAAAAACTTTGGAGAACCGAGAACCATCGCAATTTGAGCTTCAGGAGCATAATCAGTGGCATCTAAAAAGCGTTGATGAATGGCTTGATTTGAACCCTGTGTGATTAAAGGTTCAATTTGTAAAGCAAGGTCAACCTGCTTATTTCCCATTGCTGCCATCATGTTACCAAAATCACTCATTAATACAAATTCCACATCATCAGGTGAAATGCCAGCATGCTTTAACATTTCATGATAGATGTAGTCGTCAACTGAATTCTCTGAAGATACCGCGATTTTCTTACCTTTCACATCGGCATATTCGGTAATCTCATCCTTTAAATCTTCTCGCACGACGAATGTGAAATATGAGCTACCTTCATTATTATGCCCTTTATCCGCAATAAATCGAACGTCAATACCTTGTGCAATCGAGTTGAAGAAAGAAGCCGTGGAAATACCACCGGCGACATCTACTTCACCTGAAGCGACAGCAGGTAACATTTCGTCACTGTTACCGAATGTAGCGAATTCCACTTCAATATTGTATTCTTCAAAATAACCTTTATCCTTGGCGATATAAAAACCAGCCCCTGAAGCAGACCCGTCTTCTGCAATTACCACTTTGGCCGTCTCTTCTAACGGTGCTAACGGATCTTCATTGTCCGTTTTTTCCTTTTCCGTTGTTTCTGACGATTGACACGCACTAAGCAATACAAACATAACAATAGCCATCATTGGAAAAATCCATTTTTTCATTTTTATTCCTCCATCTAATTTATCACGGAGCTAACCGTCCGTAAGACCCCCGTTAGTCTCACTAAATCACTTTAGCCTGGCTTTTTTGACTTCATTTTGAAGATGCTCCCATACATCTAAAAATGTTTGTGTCATCGTGGAATCGGATCGCACTTGCTCGATAGATCTCGGCCTTTCTGTATTAATGTGAATATCTTGAATGATTCTGCCGGGTTGCGCACTCATTAACAAAATTCTGTCACTGAGCAATAATGCTTCATCAATACTGTGGGTGATAAACAGAACTGTTTTTTTCGTTTCTTGCCAAATGGACAATAGTTCTTCCTGAAGTATAAATTTGTTTTGTTCATCTAAAGCAGCAAAAGGTTCATCCATTAACAGAATTTCAGGGTCGTTCGCAAAAGCGCGAGCAATGCTGACTCGCTGCTTCATACCGCCAGATAATTCTTTAGGATAAAGGTGCTTAAATTGCGTTAAGCCAACCTTCTCTAAATAATAATCAGTACGTTCTCGAATGTAGTTTTTCGGTAAATGCCTCATTTTTAATCCAAACGCTACATTGTCTTCAACGCTGAGCCATGGAATAATACCGTTCTCTTGGAATACCATGGACTGTAGTGGCTTCTTTTTATCATTTTGTTGAATGTGGACAGATCCGTTAGTTGGCTTTTCTAAATCAGCTAATATTCTCAGTAAAGTTGTTTTTCCACAGCCGCTCGGTCCGAGTAAACAAACGAACTCCCCTTGATTAATCGTTAAGGTAATCTGTTCAACTGCCTGAATGTACTTATCCCGTTTAATAAATTGCTTTGATAAATCATCGATCACTATTTTTGACATACTTTATCCCTCTTTTCTGCTTTATTTCCACGGTAATAATTTCCGCTCGAGCCCTCTAAGTAATAAGGAGAAAAAGTAACCAAAAAACGAAATAAGAATTAAACCGACATACATTTCTGGTAATAAAAATGCTCTGTAATTCATCCAGATCAAATAACCAATCCCGGATGTTGCCCCAATCATTTCTGCTGCAACGATGGTTAGTAAAGCAATTGCCTGACCCATCTGAATTCCTTCTAACATTACTGGAAGTGAACCCGGCAGAGCAATTTTGAAAAAGAAGTCCTTTGCGCTAGCTTGATAATTTTTTGCAACATCTAAATAGATCTTATCTATATTGGCGACACCAGCTGCAGTGTTAATCGCGACCGGGAAAAAGACACTAATCGCAATAGTGATCATTTTTGAAAATTCTCCGATACCAAAAAGAATTAAAATAATTGGCAGCATTGCAATAGTTGGGATTGGCATAAAAATCATAATAATTGGTGAAAAGAACTGTCGGAAATAACGGTACATTCCCATCAATAATCCTATGCAAATCGCTGGTATCACACCAAGCAAGAAACCTAGTACAATACGTCTTAAACTGATCGAAATGTGATGAAATAGTTCACCAGACTCTCCCATTTGTATAAGTGTTTTCAGTATTAATGTTGGTGGTGGAAAGAATCGTGGATCCAGTATGGAAAATTGGGAACAAAATTCCCATATTACTAGTAAACACAATGGGGAGGAGATGGTGATCAACTGTGCTAAAGAAATTTTTATACGCATGATCCCTCTTCCTCTCTTTATATGCCTATCATATGTATTCGCCCATAAGGTGTGCCAAAAAATATGTTGAAAAACCTTACAAAGAAGGGGGGGGAGATAGTGATTTATAACTACCTATAATATGGATTATGTAAACTAGCCATCGCTGCCAAGCATCCATATTGAGATATTTAATGTGCTGGGATACCGCTTCGGCCAACCACTCCGCATCCTGTGGGGCACGGCTGAAGCTAACTTTGTGAAGAAGATCGCTTCACAAAGTGGATCTTCAGCGCCTGCATAAACCCGCGGGAGTCTCCGTGGTTGGCCTACGCTAGGAGTGGTACTCCACAACGTTTGTAAGAGTTAGCATATTGATCACTCATCACTATATATAACAGGAATTGAATGAATAATAACATAATGCATAGAACCACTGCTTTTAGCTGTTCCATACGTTGTAGCACTTCCCTAAAGCGTAGGAAATAGGCGGAGACTCCTCATGCCTCAGCACGAGCTGAAGATCCATTTATTTGTGCCTGTGTCTGCAAGTAACGCTTCGAAGTGAGCTTCCTCGGCACAAGGCAGCACAGATGTTATTCAAGTAGTAGCCTAGCTGAAGCCGTGCCCACAGGAATCGGAGCCTATTTCCGGAGCTTTGCAACGCAGATAAAATATTTCAAAATGACCGTTTTGCCATACAGCCTTAGTTTACATAATCCATATTATAGGAACTTAACTTCATGCTCCATATCATTACTGCTGTGACTGCACTTATATACTTTATTGATCGATAGAAAAAGCAGTACGATGTTTCATCGTACTGCTTTTCATCTTTACTTATATAAAGAACTGACGGATTGTTGTTCATATAAACGGATAATGGCTTCTGCCACTACTGGTGCAACAGTCAACTGGGTTACTTTGTTTACCTGTTTTTCTTCATTTAGCGGAATTGTATTGGTAACGATCAATTCTTTAATACCGGAATCCAGGATTTTATTTACAGCAGATCCTGAAAGAACAGGGTGAGTTGTACAAGCATAAACTTGTTTTGTACCATGATTTTGTAACGATTCTGCAGTTGTTGAGATTCGATGGCCGGTATCTATAATATCGTCAATGATGATCGCTGTTTTATTTTCAACCTCACCGACAATGCTAATAGTAGATGCATTGTCCCGTGGGCCACGTCGATCGACGATGGCGATTGGAGCTTTTAACTGATCCGCTAAATGTCTAGCACGTGACACACTGCTATGATCTGGTGCTACCACAACGATATCTTCTAATTGTTTTGCATCCAGATAACTTCCGATAATTGGAACAGCGGTAATCGGGTCGACCGGAATATCAAAGAATCCTTGTGCCTGTGGGGCATGCAAGTCAATCGATATCATCCGGTGTGCACCAGCTTTTTGAATAAGATCTGCAATTAGTTTGGCAGTGATCGGCTCTCTTGCACGTGATTTGCGATCCTGGCGGGCATAGCCGTAATAAGGCATGACGACATTAATGGATCGGGCAGAAGCTCGCTTCAATGCATCTATCATTATTAGTAATTCCATAATATGATCCTCAACTGGATCGTAAGTAGACTGAATGACAAATACATCACAGCCTCTGATACTTTCTTCAATATTAATTTGTATTTCCCCATCACTGAACGTTTTAACAGATGATTTTCCTAAATCAATTCCGATATGTTCGACAATTTCTTCAGCAAGTGGAAGGTTTGAACTCAATGCAAATACTTTTAATTTGCTATTATGGTATGTATCATTCAAGCAAAAGACCTCCTCATTGTTGTTGTTTCCATTCCATATTATCGCAAAAAGCCAACTGTGTCACAAGTTATCCATCTTAGTCCGTAATATCACGACTTATTTATATGCTTGTATAAGTGAGATAATTTGTTTGACTTGCTCTGATAAGAGGGCAGATGTGTTCGACATGCATTCTGCGAGTGATAAAGGGCGATTTACGATCGAGAAACAGCCGGCAAAATGTTTGCGTAATTTTGTTGTATCTCCACCAATGCTACCAGAAAGCAGGACAGCTGGAACATGATAATTATTGGCAAGTTCTGCTACATATCCTGGTGCTTTTCCGTATAGCGTTTGTTCATCACTCTGTCCTTCACCAGTGATGACCAAGTCAGCCTGTTTAATAGCCTCAGGTAATGCAATTGCTTCTCCTATCAGCTTCGCCCCTGATTGCAAGCTGCCGCCAAGAGTAAGGAATGCAAAGCCTAGACCACCGGCTGCTCCAGCACCAGCAATGTCTTTAAAAGTAGTACCCATCTGGTTCTCTATCAGTTTTGCGAATTGATCTAATGCCTGATCATATTGACGTATTTGATCAGTTGTGGCACCTTTTTGCGGACCATATACATTGCTTGCTCCAAGCTCACCACACAACGGGTTGTCTACATCACAAGCGATCCGTAAATCGATCTTAGCTAATCTTGGATCTAGTTTTTCCAGATTAACAGACGTGATACGCAATAAGTCCTTTCCAAATATATCTACTGTATTTCCATCCTCGTCATAGGCCTCTAGGCCAAGCGCCTGTAATAAGCCGAGACCGCCATCATTGGTAGCACTTCCGCCTAATCCAACTATAATTTTCTTGCAGCCCTTATCAAGTGCATCGAGTATCGCTTGACCCATTCCGTATGTAGTAGTTAAATCAGGGTTTCTTTTATCTTCTGTCACTTGATACAGTCCTGCATGCATAGCTGTTTCAATAATCGCGTTTTTTTGATCGATAATAGCGTAGCTTGTCTGAATGGTTTCACCTAACGGACCTGACGTGGACAGTTGGATTTCTTCACCTGATGAGGCGGATAAGATGGCTTCTATCGTTCCTTCGCCACCGTCTGCCATAGGTTTAGTAATAACGTTGTGATCACCTAATGCTTCAATTGCCTGTTTGATGGTTTCGGCTACATCTGTTGCGGACAGGCTCCCTTTGTATGAATCTGGTGCTACAACAATTTGCATAGTTGTCCCTCCATAATTTAAAACGATTTGTTTAAATTATACCGAAGATATCGCTTTCACACAATCGAAGTCGAAGTACAATTTATAAATAAAAAAAGTGATGTACATTGACATCACTTGGAAAACTCTACTGATTTTTTTATGATTTGTTTTTGTTTAATTGTTTTGCGCATTTCAAGCAATACGATGGTAAATGCGATATGGCCGTATACGATATTAGCAAAGAAGATACCCCACAGCAGCATTTCGCCAGTCCCGATTCCTGCAGTCATATGCTGATAGAAGGTGTACCATGCACCAACGACCAATGGAATTTGCCCGATGGCTGTTTTTTTCCAATTATCTCCCCATAATATAAATGGTGTACAACTAAATACTAATAAAAAGATTAACAATATATCCATCATCATCACCTCAATGAATAAAATTTAAATCTGTAAGTGTTTACAATAATAGTATATCATAGTTGTTCATAAAGTTGTAACATTTAATTCAAAATTTAGACACAAATTTGTTAAAAAAAATTCACGATATAGTTATTGTTTCCCTTATTTGAATAAAAATAAAAGTGAATTCACGAAAAAATTTTAGAAAATGGAGAAAGCATTCAAGCCAGAAGGATGTTTATGGGGTACTAACATTTTTTTTGCATAGAAAAAAACAGCCAGTACGTTAAAAAGTACTGGCTGTTTAATATACAGGATGGATCAGCCTGTGTTGCGAAGGCCTGCTGCTACACCGTTTATGGTAAGCAGTGCTTCCATTAATAATTCGTCATAATGTTCACTTTCTTCACCTTCTGCACGTAATTGTGAGACAAGCTGCACTTGTAATAAGTTTAACGGATCTACTAGTGGATTACGTAGTCTTACCGAGTCCTTAATGTTAGAGCGATTATCCAACAATTCATCTTGTCCGGTAATTTTAAGAACAATGTCTTTTGTAACTTGATATTCTTCTTTAATTGCACCGAAAATGCGGGAGCTGATTTCTTTATCTTCCATCATATCCGCATAGCCCTGAGCTGTATTAATATCTGCTTTAGTTAGTGCCATTTGCAGATTATTAATAGTTGCATGGAAGAATGGCCATTGCTGATACATCTTCTGCAGTAATTCCAGGTTTCCTGTCTGATCAATATATTGTTTGAAGCCTGTACCGGCTGCATACCAAGCTGGCAATAATTGACGGCTCTGTGTCCATGCGAATACCCATGGAATGGCGCGTAAGTCTTCAAATCGATTGCTGCCTTTACGTTTCATTGGACGAGAACCGATATTTAAGTCGCCAAGTTCATGTAAAGGTGTCGCTTCGTTAAAGTACTGAATAAATCCTGGATCTTCAAATACAAGGGACTGATACTTTTTCAGTGCGTATTCTGAGATAGTACTCATAGCTTCCACTTCTTCTTGGACCGGAACCATATTTTCATGGTCATCGTTAAGTCCCATAATACCTGTTAGTAAAGTAGATGTAGCCTGCTCAAGACTGCGGTAAGCAATATCTTCTAATAAATAGCGGGAAGACAATACTTCACCTTGCTCGGTAATTTTTACACCATCACCTAACGTAACCGCTGGTTGTGAGAGTAGACTTGAGTAAAGAGGTCCACCACCACGGCCGAGTGATCCGCCACGTCCATGGAAGTATTTTAATTTAACCCCATAGCTTGAGGCAATATCATGAATTTCTTGTTGTGCTTGATACAATTCCCAGTTAGCCGTAATATTTCCGCCGTCTTTACTGCTGTCAGAATAACCAAGCATGATCTCTTGCAAGTCACCACGAGCTTCTAAGTGTTTGCGATACAGCGGAATGTTAAATAATTTTTTAATCATTTCCGGACCGTTCTTGAGATCATCGATTGTTTCAAGAAGGGGAGCAACATGAATTCTGCTGACAACTCTTCCATCAGGATGAACACGATATAGTCCTGCTTCTTTAGCAAGTACTAATACTTCTAATAAGTCACTCACATTATCTGTCATACTAATTAAATACACTTCAATAGCACGAAGTCCGAACGTCTCCTGTGCTCTGTTAATCATACGGAATGTATCGATGACTTCGAGCGTTTCTGGTGTGAATTCATCATAAATAGAGATCATCGGACGAGGATTCTCTAGAGTTGATGTTAATATATTTACTTTTTCCTCTTCATCCAGAGAATTATACTCTTTGACAATGTCTACTTTTTCAAAAATTTCAGTCAACGCAGATTCATGTTCGCCACTGTGATTACGTATATCAAGTGAGGCAAGGTGGAAACCGAATAAATCAACTTGACGAATCACTTTACGTAATAATTTAACAGGGTTATGTGTCGGATGGTGAACCTTCATGCTTTCACGGATCAGGTATAAATCTGCCAGTAACTCTTCTGATTTTGCATAACCTAGGTCATGATCTTGTTCCGTATAGTCTAATTTCTTAAGCATTAATGATAATTTTACCCGGTACACTTCGTCTTCTTTGTGCCAGCCATTATACTGTAAAGCTTGCTGATCCTTTAAAATCGATTCTCTTAGATCTTCGCTGATTTCAATCTTAGAAACAGAATGACTGAGTCTGTCTTTTAATGTTTCTAATGACTCTTTATATTTTTTAAGTACTAATGCACGATGGTTTTTTAATGTTTCAAAAGTTGTCGTAGCTTTTACATTCGGGTTACCATCACGATCCCCGCCGATCCATGAACCAAATCGAAGGAAAGAAGGTATTTTCCAGCGATGTTTATAGCGTTCGTACAGTAAATCCTCTAAATCGTCATGAATTTTTGGTAAAACATCAAAAAGAACCCTATCAAAATAGTAGAGGCCATTCGAAACTTCTTTCATGACAGATGGTTTCTTTTGTCTGATTTCTTGCGTTTGCCATAAGAACGTAATTTCATTTGCAATTCGTTCCTGAAGCATTTTCTTTTCGTAACGTGTATAAGAATAGTCCCACTGTGTTAACAGGCGAGCAATTCGTTTGTGAATTTGCAGAATAGTTCGTCTCGTAGCCTCTGTTGGGTGGGCAGTCATAATAAGTTCTAGCGATAATTTCTCTAATAAGTCGGTAATTTGTTCAGGAGTTACATTGTTATCAATTAAAGTCTTTACCCCTGCTTCAAGCGAGCCAGGTTGAATAATATTCGTGTCCTGTGCCTGATATTCACGACGTCTTCTTGATCTGTAATTTTGCTCAGCGATATTAAGTAAGTGTAAGTGAATGGAAAATGCGCGAATAACCATTTTTCGTAACTCAGGCTCTAATTCACTGATTTTTTCTTTAATTTTGTTTTGTGTTGTCGTATCTTGTTTGTCTCTAGATTCGGTAGATAGTACACGTATCTCTTTTACTGTGTTTAGTAGTGCCTCTCCACCTTCGTGTAATAATACATCGTCCAGGATTTTCGATAAGTAGTCAGCGTCTTTCATTAATGAAATATTAGATTTCTCCTCAAAGCTTGTTGCCATTGTATCCCACTTCCTTTCAAGTTTTCATTCAACAATGATGTTACGTTTTAAGTATTAAGTTCATAATGTTGTGCATCTGAATTGTCTTCAGTAGATAAATTGGCTGGAATTGGTTAGAGGACTTGATTTGAGCATATGAAATGCACGATTCATATAATTGCACTACAAAATAAATGAAAATACGACATAAAATAGACACATCTATTATCATAACATGTTTTTCAGAAAATGAGTAATAATTTTTCTTTATTATCTTAATTATCTGAAAATCAAACTAAAAAAAGTAGAATAGTTGTGTACCATTCTCTATTAAGTTTATGCTAAATAATAGATATTCGCAAATGTTCAGTAGACAGGGGTGGAAGGCATGGAGCTGCAAGGGGTTTTGCCAGCAGTGCGAAAAATGAAAGATTTTGAAGTTTTGTTAAAAAATGACGAGCAGTCTTTAATTATCTTATTGGAAACAAGAATAGCACAATTACCACAACTGGTTCATTATGCTAAAAAGAGAGGAAAGCGTGTTTTGGTCCACGCTGATCTTATTAATGGATTGAAGGTTGATCAATATGGCATGGAATTTCTTGTGCGCCAGATCAAAGTAGATGGTATCGTTTCCACCAGAGCTAGCGTGATTGCTTTGGCTAAGAAAAATGGTATTGTAGCCATTCAAAGATTGTTTGCTATTGATAGTTCTGCAGTTACTAAAAATATTGCGTTAATAACAAAGTCGAAACCTGATTATATCGAAGTGTTACCAGGTATAATCCCATCGGTAATCAGTGAAATAGCAGAGGAAACAAAAATCCCAGTTATAGCAGGAGGATTAATCAAAACGGAAGAGGAGATTGCCAGCGCTATGCAAAGTGGAGCGGTCGCTGTTACGACATCTCGCCGGTCTTTATGGTGAGGTACATTCCATAAAATGTTTGACGTATGTCAAAAGATTCGATATGCTTATACACACAAGTTAAAAAACGTGTCGGAGAATTGGAGTCCACACAGCACTTATTCGTATCAAGAGTTTACTCGTGATACGTCAGTCGCTGTGTGGATTTTTTTGTTAGGTAAGAAAGCATAAAATGATAAGTTGTCGTATCGCTTTCTAACCTGAACAGCCATGTCCAGCTGCAGCGCCAAGAAACTAGGCGACTTCCTGCATCGCCCTTATGCCCTTGGGCGAAAGTCATCATCAGCATCACTTGCTCACCGTGATTCCTTTATCTCAGTTGATGCCGTCCAGTCGCTACGTTTCTAAACGGTCGCTTGCGCTTTTCTTATTTTTCGGCAAAAAGTGCATCTATGCGTCAAAATATGGGTATAGATTACTAACATACTGTGAAGGAGTGTTAGAATGTCTGAGTTTCTAGCAGAATTAATCGGAACCATGATCTTAATTATACTAGGTGGTGGCGTAGTCGGCGGTGTGTCGCTAAAGAAATCGAAAGCAGAAGGAGGCGGATGGATTGTCGTTACACTAGGATGGGGACTTGGTGTAGCAATGGGGGTGTATGCAGTTGGAAGCGTATCCGATGCTCACATTAACCCGGCGGTAACTTTAGGATTTGCCAGTATCGGAGAATTTCCTTGGGAAAAAGTGCCGATGTATATTTTAGCCCAAATGATTGGTGCCATTATTGGTGGTGTTATTGTCTTCTTTCAATACCTGCCACATTGGAAAGAAACGGATGATCCAGCAGCAAAATTATCCGTTTTTGCAACGGATCCTGCGATAAAAAGTGCGCCTGCGAACCTAGTTAGTGAAATGATCGGGACATTTGTCTTAGTAATGGGTTTGCTGTTCATTGGTGCAAACGATTTTACGGAAGGGCTAAATCCAGCAATTGTCGGGCTGCTGATTGTTGCAATCGGTTTATCCCTAGGTGGACCGACGGGTTATGCCATTAATCCGGCTCGTGATTTAGGACCAAGAATTGCACATGCTTTTTTACCGATTATCGGAAAAGGAGATTCCAATTGGAAATATGCCGCAATACCGGTACTAGGGCCAATCATTGGTGGTGTCTATGGAGCTGTTTTTTATAAAGCATTTTTTGAAGGCGATTTTACACCATTGTTTTGGATAATGTCTTTAGTGGTACTAATACTACTAGGAGTAGCATTAGCCGACGAACAAAAAAAACAACATACGCAATTGGCAGTATCTAAGCAGTCTTCTCAAGAAACAAGCTATACAAATCATTAATTTAGAGGAGGATAAAGATGGAGAAATATATTTTATCAATTGATCAGGGAACAACTAGTTCAAGAGCGATTATTTTTAATCAAGAAGGAGAAATTGTAGAGGTAGGACAGCGTGAGTTTGAACAATTTTTTCAGAAATCAGGCTGGGTAGAGCACGATGCAAATGAAATCTGGACTTCTGTATTGGCGTGTATTTCTGAAGCATTAAGAAAAGCTGATATTGAGGCATCACAAATTGCAGGTATTGGCATTACCAATCAACGCGAAACAACAGTGGTTTGGGATAAGAAAACGGGGAAGCCTATCTATAAAGCAGTTGTATGGCAGTCGCGACAAACGGAAGGTATTTGCCGCGAATTAAGAGAAGCTGGTCACCAGGATACTTTTCGTCAAAAGACCGGATTACTAATAGACGCTTATTTTTCCGGTACGAAAGTGAAATGGATTTTAGACAACGTGGATGGAGCCAGAGAAAAAGCAGACAATGGAGAGTTGTTATTCGGAACAATTGACACGTGGTTAATTTATAAATTAACAGGTGGTAACGAGCATGTAACGGATTATTCCAATGCTTCACGTACGCTTATGTATAACATATACGACCTTAAATGGGATGATGAATTGTTGGATATTCTCGGTGTACCTAAGAGCATGCTTCCTGAGGTGAAATCTTCTTCTGAGGTGTATGGGGAAACAGTGGATTATCATTTCTTTGGTCAGAACGTACCAATCGCTGGGGCAGCTGGTGATCAGCAGGCAGCATTGTTTGGTCAGGCCATCTTTGAAAAAGGAATGGTAAAAAATACTTATGGAACCGGGTGTTTTATGCTGATGCATACCGGTGAAGAGCCCGTTCGCTCTAACAATGGTTTATTAACCACATTAGCATGTGGAGTAGATGGAAAAGTAGAATATGCACTTGAAGGTAGTATTTTTGTTGCCGGTTCAGCTGTTCAATGGTTACGTGATGGCTTAAGAATGTTTCATTCATCCAAAGACTCGGAAAAATATGCGTCACGAGTGGAATCAGCAGAAGGGGTATATATGGTGCCAGCTTTCGTAGGGCTTGGAACTCCGTACTGGGACAGTGATGCGCGTGGAGCGGCATTTGGCTTAACACGTGGAACGAAGAAAGAACATTTTATTCGTGCGACATTAGAATCAATTGCTTATCAGACAAAGGACGTTCTTAAAGCAATGATAGAAGATTCTGATCTAGACGTGACATCATTACGTGTAGATGGTGGTGCAGTAGCCAATGATTTTCTTATGCAATTTCAAAGTGACATATTAGACGTACCTGTGGAAAGACCAGAAGTGATTGAAACGACTGCATTAGGTGCAGCCTACTTAGCAGGGCTAGCTGTCGGTTACTGGGATGACAGAGAAGCAATCAAAACACAATGGGATGTAAATAAACGGTTCGAACCGAATATGAAGAACGAAGAAAGAGAAAAATTATATACAGGCTGGAAAAAAGCAGTAGAAGCAACAAGAGTATTCAAATAATCTTAATCAATTCAATTTTTTGGGGGCGAAATCTATGACTTTTTCAAGTAAACAACGAACAGAAATGTACCAAGAGATGAAAAAAGAACAATTGGACATGGTCGTTATTGGTGGAGGTATCACTGGTGCAGGAATTGCATTGGACGCAGTCATGCGCGGGCTGAAAGTAGCTGTCGTAGAAATGCAGGATTTTGCGGCAGGTACCTCGAGCCGCTCCACTAAGCTAGTACATGGTGGGTTGCGTTATTTAAAACAATTTGAAGTGAAGATGGTAGCTGAAGTTGGAAAAGAGCGTGAAATTGTATACGAAAATGGTCCACATGTTACGGTTCCTGAATGGATGATGTTGCCATTTTATGATCAAGGAACATTTGGTCCGTTTTCCACTAATATCGGATTACGGGTTTATGATTTTCTCGCAGGTGTCAAGAAATCAGAGCGCCGCAAAATGTTAAACAGTCAGGAAGCAATCAAACGCGAACCACTCTTGAAAGAAAATGGCTTAAAAGGTGCCGGTTATTATGTAGAGTATCGTACAGATGATGCTCGTTTAACGATGGAAGTCATGAAAAAAGCGGTGGAGAAAGGTGCTCTATCGATCAATTATACCAAGGTGACGGAATTACTTTATGAGCACGGCAAGGTTACTGGTGTAGAAGTAACAGATCAATTGACTGATGAGACACATGAACTTGATGCAAAATATATCGTGAACGCCGCTGGTCCATGGGTAGATACAATCCGTGAGAAAGATCAGTCTAAGAAGGGCAAAACGTTACAATTAACAAAAGGGATTCACCTTGTATTCGATCATTCACGCTTTCCATTAGAACAAGCGATCTACTTCGATACACCTGATGGCCGGATGGTGTTTGCTATTCCACGTGATGGAAAAGCCTATGTTGGTACGACAGATACGGTGTATGAAGGTAATATTGCACATCCAACAATGACGGAGGCAGACCGTGATTATGTCTTAAATGCAATTGATTTCATGTTCCCTGATTTGAAGATAACGGCGGATGATGTCGAATCAAGCTGGTCTGGTTTACGTCCATTGATTCATGAAGAGGGCAAAGACCCGTCTGAGATTTCACGTAAAGATGAGATTTTTGAATCAGATTCAGGCCTTATTTCTATTGCAGGTGGTAAGTTAACCGGGTACCGAAAAATGGCTGAACATGTTGTGAATGTTATTCATGATAAAATGGTAGAAGCTGAACGTAAAGTGTTTTATCCAAGTGATACGAAAAAATTGCCGATCTCTGGCGGTGATGTTGGAGGCTCTGCAGGATTCAAACAATTTAAGGAAGAACAAATTCCAAAAGGTGTAGAACTTGGCCTGACGACGGAAGAAGCGGAAATGCTCGTCCAACGCTATGGTTCAAATGTTGAGACAGTATTTGATTATTATCAGCAAGCAGTGAAAAATCCTGGTGAACTGGGAGCCTTAACAAGTGCTATGCTTACCTACAGTTTAGAACACGAAGCGGCATGTAAACCGGTTGACTTTTTCATTCGCAGAACAGGTGCGTTGTTCTTTGATATTAATTGGGTACAACAAGAAAAGGATGCTGTGATAAAAGAAATGGAACAGCAATTAGGATGGACAGCATTACAAACGACAGAGTATACAAAGGAATTAGATCAACTGCTCTATGAAGCCGTACATCCAAAAACGTCGTGAGGCATTAGTCTCGCGGCTTTTTTCTCCTTTTGTATCGAATTGCACATGATATATTTGGAATATTTGCTCATTTTTGTTTACGATAGAACTATACGATGTGAAGAGGTGATCTGTTTTGAAGAAAGTGATAAATCATACGGATGCAGTAGTGGAAGAAATGCTTGATGGATTTGTGAAAGCTCATAGTAACACCTTGAAACGATTACCGGATACAACTGTAGTGGTGAGGAAAGATGCTCCGGTATCCGGAAAAGTAGGCATTGTCAGTGGTGGCGGAAGCGGGCATGAGCCAGCCCATGCTGGTTATGTAGGTAAGGGTATGCTCGATGCCGCTGTTGCAGGAGAAGTTTTTACATCTCCGACACCAGATCAAGTATTAGAAGCCATCAAGGCTGTTGATAGTGGAGAAGGCGTCTTGCTCATTATTAAGAACTATACAGGTGATGTGATGAACTTTGATATGGCGGCAGAATTGGCGGAGGCAGAAGGAATTACAGTTGAGAAAGTAATCGTAAATGATGATGTAGCCGTGGAGGACAGTACGTTTACCTCTGGCAGAAGAGGAATTGCCGGAACAGTCTTTGTTCATAAAGTAGCTGGGGCAGTTGCAGATACAAATGCCCCATTATCGGAAGTGAAAGCAGCTGCAGAAAATGTAAAGAATAATGTGCGTTCCATGGGTGTTGCGTTATCACCATGTACCGTCCCAGCTTCAGGAAAACCAAGCTTTACACTGGAAGAAGATGAAATGGAAATAGGTACTGGTATCCATGGAGAACCAGGAATAGAACGTGTACCACTCCAGTCAGCAGATCGTATTGCACATACGCTTTTGGAAAAAATTCTGGCAGATCATGATTATGATAATAGTGAAGTTGCTGTTATGATCAACGGAATGGGCGCTACACCTGAGATGGAGCTCTATATCGTGTATCGGCAAGTTGCTGGATTACTAAAGGAAAGAGGAATTACGATTTATGCAAACTGGGTTGGTGAATACATGACATCTCTAGAGATGGCTGGATTCTCTATTACTGTTTTAAAAGTGGACGATCAGATTAAATCCGCATTGTCAGCAAAAACAGATGCACCAGCTTTTTGATTAAAATGATGTTTCAAGAAGGAGAATGTAATGATGATATTGACGGTGGAAAAGACAAAACAATGGATGAAAGAAATTCATAAAAGAATGGAAACGAACAAAGAACAATTAACCGCCTTAGATCAGGCAATCGGTGATGGAGATCATGGAATTAACATGGCACGGGGCTTCGGTGAAGTAGTGGCAAAAATTGATGGTACAGAATATGATTCAGTCGCAGATGTATTAAAATCTGCAGCGATGACATTAACAGCTAAAGTTGGAGGTGCCTCCGGTCCACTTTATGGCACAGCTTTTTTGAAAATGGCAACAGCATTGCAAGGGCAAGAAGTAAATCAACAAAATCTTAAAGCTGCAACAGATCAGGCATTGGAGGGGATAAAAATGCGTGGCAATGCCGAATTTGGAGAAAAAACGTTATATGATGTATGGTATCAGGTGGCTGAATTCCTAGGTAGCGAAAAAGTAGAAGATTGGCAGGAAATGCTCGAGGTATGTCAGGCAACGATTGAAGATACACGTGAGCTGAAGGCGACTAAAGGCAGGGCTTCTTATTTAAATGAGCGCTCCCGTGGGCACGTAGATCCCGGTTCTATGTCATCTTTTTATATTTTTGAAGCACTGGCAACGGTTATCGAAATGGAGGACTAAAAATGGCGGACAAAGTAGGACTTGTTATCATTTCTCACAGTAAGAAGATAGGAGAGGGTGTCTGCGACTTGATCAGTCAAGTCATCTCAGATGTTCCCATTGCTATTGCTGCAGGAACAGACGATGGAGAAATTGGAACAAGTATGGAGTTAATCGGTAAGGCAATTGAGGATGTGGATCAAGGGAAAGGTGTCATTCTTCTCTATGATTTGGGCAGTGCAAAAATGAATGCGGAAATGGCCATCGAATTTTCCGAACGTGACCAAATCAAACTTGCAAATCACGTTCCTTTAGTAGAAGGAGCATACATTGCCGCAGTCGAGGCTAATATGGGCTATTCTTTAGAGAAAATTATGAAGAGCCTAACGAAGCTTGAGTTAGAAGATATGTAATACAACTAAGTAAGACTTCAATCAGTGGGGGTATTACGGACGGTTAGCGCCGTGATAAAAGCCGGACATGACACGAATTTATGATAGCTACCATACGTGTCGAGTCCGGCTTTTGCTCTGCATAATTACCTCATGAAAGCGGAATTACAATATTTTAGTTTAGAAAATGAAAGTAAAGGTTCTTATAATGTAAGCGCCCAATAACGAAGTATCTATAAGAACCAATCATTCTCCTATACACTTATCTTAAGACAATTGTATAGGAGGTTTTGGATTGATTGTAAATGTAGAGGATGCGAAAAGATGTTATATCGTATGTGGTAAAACGGATATGCGCTATGGCATTGATTCATTAGCTTATACCGTCCAATCACAGTTTGACTTAGATCCATTCCAGGATGCTTTGTTTTTCTTTTGTGGGAACAAACAAGATCGCTTTAAAGCACTCTATTGGGATGGGGAGGGTTTTTGGTTACTGTATAAGCGGTTTGAGAACGGCCAATTAAAATGGCCTCGAACCATAAGAGAAGCGAGATCATTGACGGCCCAACAAGTGGATTGGTTACTGCGTGGTTTCGCTATAGATCCGCCGATAAAAGAGGCGTCTCACCGTGTCTTTTATTAACGTTTGGGTCGCCTTGTTCCCTTTCCTTTGATATACTATACGTATTAATCGAAAGAGGGAGAAACGTGTATGAGTTCCGTCGATGCTTTAACGCAAGTCATCCAAGCGCAAGCGAAACAAATAGACCAATTAACGGCTCAACTCGCTCATCAAGCGAATGAGTTGAAATTGTTGCGTGAACAAGCAGAGTACTTAACGCAAAAGCTATTTGGAAAGTCAAAAGAATCCATTCCCACAGATGATAACCAGCTTTCGTTATTTGACGCACCGGAAGCACCGGTACCCTTGGAAGAAGAAAAGGAAACCATTACATATCATCGAAAAAAGTCTAAAGGCAGAAAACAAGCTATTTTACATCAATTTTCGGAACATCCTGTTCATCATGAACTGGTTGGGGATGCTTGTGCATGCCCAACTTGTGAGACAACCATGAAAGAGATAGGAAGTTATCCCGTGCGAGAAGAACTGGTTTATATCCCAGCTCAGCTCAACCGGCATGTCCACTACCAACACGCCTATAAATGTGAGGGTTGTTCTCAAAAAGGAATGACAGATAAGATTGTCAAAGCGCCTGTTCCGAAAGCACCGATGGATAATAGCTTGGGTTCTGCCTCTATTATTGCTCAAACGATTCATCAGAAATTTTCGTTAAAAGTACCCGCGTACCGCCAGGAAGAGGATTGGCATCGGATGGGATTACCGATTACGCGACAACATATTACCAACTGGCATATCAAAGTCTCTCAATATTATTTAGAACCGTTTTATCAGGTATTGAAAGAAAAGCTGGTGGAACAAGATATCTTACATGCGGATGAAACCTCTTATCACGTATTGGAAAGTGATACAAAAAAGACGTACTACTGGACCTTTTTAAGTGGTAAACATAGCGAGCACCCCATCACCCTTTATCATCATGATGCAAGTCGGGGATCGCATGTCGCCAAAGACTTCCTCTCCCATTATAAGGGATATGTTCATTGTGATATGTGGTCCGCTTATCAAGCCTTAGAGGAGGCAGAATTAGCTGGCTGTTGGGCGCATGTACGCCGTAAATTCTGGGAAGCGATGCCGAAAGATTGTCCGGCCGATGCGGTAAGTCGACAAGGGGTAGAAGCTTGTGATCGGTTCTTTCGATATGAACGATCGTGGGAATCGCTATCACCGAACGATCGGCTGAAAAAGCGAGAAGAAGTCCTTCAACCAGAAATGGATAACTTCTTCGGTTGGTTGCGTGCACAACCCGTCCTCTCTGGCAGTAAATTAGGAACGGCCATTGAGTATGCACTGAAATATGAAGCTACTTTCCGCACTGTATTAAAAGATAATCGATTAGTGCTTGATAACAATCGAGCAGAACGTGCGATGAAAGCTTTCGTGACAGGTCGGAAAAATTGGTTGTTCAGCGCTACCTTTGAAGGAGCAAAGGCAGCAGCCGTTATCATGAGTCTCATCGAAACAGCGAAACAAAACAACCTGATTCCGGAAACCTATATTACATATTTACTTGAAGAACTACCAAACCTAGAGATCCTTGCCGATTCTGGGAAATTGGAAGCTTATTTGCCATGGCATCCGACAGTACAAGCTCGCTGCCAAAAAAATAGGAAACTGAAACGAAATGAACAGGAGCATACCCAACACATTCGCTAACCTATCTCAAGTCTAAGTTTAGCTCAGTGTTGGGTATTTTTCTATATACTTGAGTATTGGGCGCTTACCTTATAATATGGTTTATGCTCACTTTTTCTTTATATTTCGTAAAGTGATAGGGAGAATTAATGGAGTAATGCTCATTGACAAAGTATCAAAATGAGTGGATCCGGAAAAATAGTCTTTTCCGGATCGCATTAATACAATTAAAATTTGATAATTTCACCCGTTTGACTCCACTCCACGCCAAGGTCGTTCGGCAGGCAGAATTGGTCATAGCATTGTGTGAAAATGCTGTCTAGATTTTCGACGGTTGTTAATTTGCGATCTTCATGATACTCAATCACATCCTTAGGGAAATGAGGAATGTCCTTTACGGATTGATGCATGCCATAAATCGCGTTCACATGAGCACGGGCTGCTTCTGGGCCACATAAAATACTTTGCTGCTCGTTTTGTATCGCTTCTAACATAACCCCCAGTTTGGCATTATGTTTCTTCTCGGGATCATCATGATAAATTTTTTCTCTGCCGTCTTTCCATTTTACAATTATTTCATTTTCGCTCTCTTCAGGGTGATACGTAATCGTCGCATTTTCAAACTCCATCTGATATTTTGGCTCATGTTCATCTTCCACAGCATGGGTGGCTAAGTAAATCATTTCTACATTGTTTTTCGTATAAAGATGAACCGCACATGTATCAAATGTTTCGATCGGGTTAGCACGATATAACTCTGCTGATAATTGCTCGATTTCTGCGCTTGTCTCGATAGTATCTCCTGCTAAGTAGAGGAGGTGAAGAAGGAAATGAGCGGTGGCATTATTAGCCACACTGTCAAAAATCATTTCTCCATCTGGACTATATTTTTTGCCAGCCCAGCTTGAACGGTTGAAATAATCAGCATTTCTAGGCCACAGCACTACACTTTTCATGCGTAGCGGTTTTCCGAAATCACCGTCCAAAATGGCTTGTTTTAACTTTTGTATGGATTCAATAAAGCACCAGTTAAAACCGATAGCCAACCGCTTTCCTGTTCGATCTCTTGTATCAATCATTTCTTGCAAATGTGCTGGATTAGCTGTTGCTGGTTTTTCACACAGAACATGACTGCCCTTTTCCATGGCTAAACAAGCTTGCTGTTTATGTAAATGGATCGGTGTAGAAATGATAGCCAGATCTGCTTGATGCTCTTGATAGAATTGCTCCAAAGAATCATAGATTGGTATCTTTTTATCGATAATTTCCTGATGGTAATCAGACCGTTCGGGACTAACATCGACAACCCCTGCAACGAATGCGCTTTCAAATTCACCACTAAATAAATTGCGTAAATATACGTTTCCATATCCCCCTATACCAACTAATACAACAGAAATTTTTTGATTCATCATTGGATTCTCCTCACTTTTTCTATTCAACACTTTATAATATAATAGCAATATATCACAACTTCTTTTTTTTCGCAGTAAAAGCAAATTAAATTCTATAAAAAAGTGGAGCGGTTACATGTTAAAAGATGTCAGAATGGAACCATACGGAATTCAATTATACGAGAGTAAACATACAGGCGGAGACAGAATTGAAGAGCATCATCATCAGGTGTACCAGCTGATTTATGCACTCGAAGGAACGGGTAAGATCATACTGGACGGAAAAGAGTTTCAATTCGAACAAGATCATTTGAGTTTTATTACGCCGTTAACCTCTCATGCGATCGTGTCTAATCATAAATTAACGGTTCTGGTATTAGCATTTGATGGACGTATCATCAATAGCAGTAATCGAGCCTTGTTCGATAAAACGTTATACGAGTCGAAATTCATCGGATTAAATCCATTTAACAGTAGTGAAATCCGCCAGCTATTAAGGACGATGTTATATGAACAGGCGAATCCAAGCTTACATCAAGAAACGGCGTTGCAAACCTTTCTCTCCCATCTGCTGCTTTTAATCGCACGTGGAGAGCAGCACTCCGAGACGGTTGATGCTAATACTTTACGTTCTGAAAGGTTAAAAGAATACATTGACAGTCATTACTTTGATTGGATTCATGCTGAAGATTTGGCAGCGAGACTGGGAATGAGTACGAGACACATGAATACCATTTTCAAAGAAACCTATCAAATTACTCCTATACAATATTTAACGGAAGTACGGATCGGATTGGCAAAGAAAATGCTCGCAGAGACCGAGAAAGATATCGCTTCGATCTGTTTCGAGGTAGGCTTTGAATCGATCTCTACCTTTTACCGGACGTTCAAAAACAGTACCGATATATCGCCACATAAATATCGGACGAAACAACGCCATATGGAACAGTTACCAGAGACACATGACTAATTTTTGTTTTTCGACATAATTCATTTCCGAAATTAAGAAATTCGTTCTTAGATTAATAAGACGAATTTTTTTTATTACGCTAAGATAGGGGTAACTTAGCAATTGAAAGGGGCAATAAGGAATGGCACAACATAAAATTGGAATTATTATGAATGGGGTTACGGGAAGAATGGGAACGAACCAGCACTTGATTCGTTCCATTAAAGCGATTAGAGAGCAAGGCGGTGTCCTGCTTAAAAATGAAGATACATTAATGCCTGATCCGATTCTTGTCGGTCGTAATGAGAAGAAATTGAAAGCGTTGGCAGAAGAACATGGTATCGAACGTTACTCTACTGATCTTGAATCAGCATTAGCTGACGATTACAACGAAATCTATTTTGACTCACAAACTACTGTCAGAAGAGCAGAATCTATTAAACAGGCAATTGCTGCTGGTAAACATATTTATTGTGAGAAGCCAACCGCAACTAATTTAGAAGGTTCTGTAGAATTAGCCAGATTAGCAAGAGAAGCTGGTGTAAAAAATGGTGTTGTCCAGGATAAATTGTTCTTACCAGGTCTTCTGAAATTAAAGCGCCTGATTGATTCTGGTTTCTTTGGAGAAATGCTTTCCGTCAGAATGGAATTTGGTTATTGGGTATTTGAAGGGGATTGGCAAGAAGCACAGCGTCCATCCTGGAATTATCGTAAAGAAGATGGCGGCGGAATTATCGTTGATATGTTTGCACATTGGCGCTATGTGATTGATAATCTGTTCGGTAATGTAAAATCAGTTTCCTGTCTGGGTGCCACACACATTCCGGAGCGTATCGATGAAAATGGTGAAGCCTATAAGGCTACCGCAGATGATGCTGCATATGGAACATTTGAACTGGATAATGGCGTAATCGTGCAAGCCAACTCTTCATGGGCTGTTCGTGTTAATCGCGATGACTTATTAACCATCCAGGTTGATGGTACAGAAGGTAGTGCAGTGGCAGGTCTGCGTGATTGTAAAGTACAGCACCGTGTCAATACTCCGAAGCCAACTTGGAATCCGGATATTGATAATCCATTTGACTTCCAGGATCAATGGCAGGAAGTACCAGCAAATGATGTATTTGATAACGGCTTTAAAGTGCAATGGGAACTGTTCTTAAAGCATGTGTTCACAGGCGAAGCATTCCCTTGGGATCTATTAGAAGGGGCAAAAGGAACACAGCTGTCTGACCTTGGTTTGAAATCATGGGAAGAAAGACGTTGGGTAGACGTACCGGATATTAAATTGTAAGGAGGTACAACAATGACGAAGTTAATTTTGCCAAATAAAGATCGAAGCATATATACGTATGAAGCAAGTGCTTATACACCTTTTGACATTCCAAAGGATAAACCATTTGAGAAGAGAACCGCATTTTCAGCTGCCCATGTGGTAGCTGATCCATTGGCGGATGCGGATCCTACCTTAAATGCTCAAATCGATTGGGACAAAACAATGGAATACCGTCACTATTTATGGTCGCTTGGATTATCTGTTGCAGAGGCAATGGATACGGCACAGCGTGGCATGGGGCTAAGCTGGGAAGGTGCGAAAGAATTAATTTCCCGCTCCACAAAAGAAGCAAAAGCGGTAGGAGGCAATATCGCGAGTGGGGTAGGGACCGATCATTTAGAACCTTCCCCATCTGTCACTTTAGAAGATGTCGAGAGAGCGTATGAAGAGCAGGTATCTTTTGTCGAAGGTGAAGGTGGAAAAATTATTTTAATGGCAAGCCGTGCGCTTGCAGCTTGCGCAAAAGGACCAGAGGATTACCAGCGTGTCTACAATAAAATCTTGCAAAACGTATCCGAGCCTGTTATTTTGCATTGGTTAGGTGATATGTTTGATCCCGCACTGAAAGGTTATTGGGGATATGAAGATGTAGACAAGGCGATGGAAGTATGCTTACAGATAATCCGCGATAATGAATCAAAAGTGGATGGTATTAAGATTTCATTATTAGATGATCAGAAAGAAATCCAAATGCGCAGATTACTACCTGATAGTGTTCGCATGTATACGGGAGACGACTTTAATTATCCAGAATTAATTAAAGGTGATGAGAAGGGCTACAGTCATGCTTTGTTGGGTATCTTTGATGCGATCGCACCAGCTGCTGCGGCAGCAATGCATGCATTAGATGCTGGAGACATGCAAAAGTATGATCAGTTATTGGAAAAAACGGTACCATTATCGCGACATATTTTCCAATCACCTACTTTTTCTTATAAAACAGGTGTTGTCTTTATGGCTTATTTAAATGGTCACCAAGATCACTTCCGCATGATAGGTGGAAAAGAAAGTGCGCGTTCGATTGTACATTTATCTGATCTGTTTGTAATGGCAGATGAAGCTGGCTTGTTACGAGATCCAGCACTGGCAACGGAAAGAATGCGTCTTGCTCTTGAACTAGCAGGTGTGAAACAGGAGGGTGTGCGATGACAGATCAGCAATTAATGAGTCGTCTTAGTCTCAATCAAATTACAATTGAGCAATGGACACTAGAGGAAGCAGTGCAGGGCTGTGTCCGAAATGAAGTACCATGGATTTCGGTCTGGCGTCATAAGATTGCGGAAATAGGACTATCGAAATCTAAAAAATTAATTCAAGATGCTGGCTTGCAGGTGTCCAGTATATGTCGTGGTGGAATGTTCCCTGCGGCGACAGCGAAAGAACGGGCAGATCGTATCGACGATAATAAACGTGCCGTCGAAGAAGCAGCAGAGTTGGGAACCGATACATTAGTATTAGTGTGTGGACCCAGCGCAGATAAAGATATTTTAACGGCGAGAGAGCAAGTAGCAGAAGGCATTGATCAGCTTGTTCCTTTTGCTAAAGATCACGGTGTTAAATTGGCGATCGAACCGCTTCATCCAATGTTTGCTGCCGACAGATCGGTTATTAATACGATGGATCAGGCATCTACCATCGCCGAAAAGTATGCAGCAGATGAAGTAGGTGTGGTAGTCGACGTCTATCATGTCTGGTGGGATCCGAATCTTTATGCGGAAATCGAAAGAGCAAAAGGAAGAATTCTTGGCTTCCATGTATCAGACTGGAAAGTCCCAATGGATGATATGTTCAAAGGCCGTTCTATGATGGGTGATGGCGTGATCGAGATCAATAAAATGCGAAAAGCAGTAGAGACAGCAAGATATCATGGTCCAATTGAAGTGGAGATTATTAACCAATCTTTATGGGACCGTGATGGGGATGATGTACTGAAAGAAGTCAAGCAAAGTTTCGCAAAGCACGTATAAGATAGTTAGGGATGGGATGGAAAGAGTGTATCTTGCTAATAAGATACACTTTTTTCTATATATATGGAGGAGGTTAGCAGTATGACAGAGAAATTTGCACCCGCACCACTTTTTCGGGATCCAATCTATGATGGCGCTGCAGATCCAACAGTCATATGGAACCACTTAGAACAGAAATGGTGGATGTTATATACAAATAGAAGAACAACAAGTCCTGGAATTGGCGTTTCATGGGTTCATGGTACGGATTTAGGAATTGCGAGTTCTGAAGATGGTTGTGATTGGTTATATCGAGGTACTGTCTCAGGGTTAGATGTGCAAAATGGCCGAAACACTTTTTGGGCCCCTGAAGTCATCTATCATGAAGGGATGTATCACATGTATGTCAGTTACATTGAAGGAATTCCTTCCAAATGGGAGGGGCACTACAGGTCTATTTTGCATTATACAAGTAGAGATTTATGGCAATGGAACTATCAAAGCACCCTAGATTTAAGCTCTGCTTTTGTGATCGATGCGGCTGTACACAGACTTCCAAACGGTAAATGGCGGATGTGGTATAAAGATGAAAGAAATGGGAGTCATACCTATGCTGCAGATAGTGATGACTTGTATAACTGGACAACAGGCGAGCCTGTGATAACAGATTTTCCGCATGAAGGAGCAAATGTGTTTAAGTGGCAAGGATTCTATTGGCTGATCGTTGATGAATGGAATGGACAAGGTGTCTATCAATCTGATGATGCGATAGAGTGGAGAAGACACAACAAAATTCTCAGTGAGGACGGTAATAGAAGGGATGACCAAGGCCCCGCGCTTCATGCGGATGTTCTGGTAGTAAAGGAGAAAGCGTATATCTTTTATTTTACACATCCAGACAGGAACAAAGGATATACGGAGGAGAGTTATCAAGCAAAAAGGTCATCGATTCAAATTGCTGAACTTGAGTTAGTGAATGGCAGATTAATATGTGATCGTAACAAAAAAGTATAATTTGTATAGGAGGAGCAGATGATTAACTTTTTGGGAAAATAACAAGTTTACTGATTCAAGGTAACTAGGATAAAAGAAAAAGAGTAGGAAAATAATCTGATAGTCTTTACATTATTAGCTAGTAATGGTAATTTGGTAGTGTAAATGTCGTGTGTTGTGGAGGGGAGAATACTGAGAAAAGTTCATGATTCATTTGCAATATACATAACCATAGCAGTTAGTATTACACTGCTGATTGGTATTGGCTGGTTCGTTCTAAGCTATTATCAAGGAAAGACCGTGTTTAATCAAAATGCAATTAAAGAGTATCCCTATCATCTTCATGAAACGAAGTTAATCTCCTCATCCTCACAAATTTCTGTTACAGAAATGAATACGGATCGGATAGAGGAATCAGAAGAAGAAGAAGAATTGGAGTCGGAAGAGCCATCTGAAGATGCAGAGGAGCTTGATCAAGAAGAGATTGAACAAGAAAATAGCTATTATAATAACTCTTACTCAACAGATGAAAGTATCCGCCAAGATGTTTACGGTAACTAGGTTAAATTTTTCTATCAGCAAATAAAGTATAAAAGTGCAGTTACAGCAGTAATCACACTTGTTAAAAGGTGAAATGATGCCGAGTTTTTCTTTTTTAATACAGCGGAGGTACCATGTGAATAGGAAACGTTATCGTGTCATTCCTGCCATGCTTGTGTTTTTGGGTTTTGTGATTACATATTATGTTCCATCTGCATATCCTTATGTATTTATAGTGATTGCAATATTTGTATTGATTTTCGGTTGGAAGGAAGTAAAAATGAAGTTACAACAAGCCACGACGGAAGATGAAATACGACCAATTGTAGTACCCGTCATACTCACTGCCATGGTATTTATTATCGGGATTTTGTCACTAGTGCTGTAGAGTCTATTCATTAGCTCCGGCCAGCCTTGCAGGACGGGAAGTGGCTGGCAGGAGCGGGTATCTTATCACAAAAAAACATGTCAAAATAAGCTAGAGAGCTATACTTTTGAACCTGAAGTATATTGGTGCTAATCGAGGATAAATCCCATTCTTTTGTTCGTTTCAACCTCGATCACCTGGATTGAGGATGATCGTTTGCAACCAATTCTAAATCTGCAGCTCTAGCATTGGCAATGACCTGTTCGGGACTTTTACAACCGGGAATGACGGTGGTAACGGCCTCATGCTTTAAACACCATGCAAGTGCCCAGCTTGCCATATTGACACCTTCAGGGACTTCATGACGAGCAATTTCTTCCACCATATTTAACACACGTTCCGTCTGATTTTGATCGTGTTTTGATCGGACATCGTTACTTTCAAAAGTAGCGCCTGGCTTATATTTTCCTGATAAGTAGCCACTTGCTAATGGTACTCTTGCTAAAACGCCTAGATCTTGCTGGATAGCTGCTGGATAAATCGCTTCTTCTGGAGCTCGATCAAGACGATTATATACTACTTGAATGGCATCAGCCCCCACTTCTGACGCTTTCTCTGTCTGGAACGGATCATCATTATCTTTTAATGAAATAGCAAGATGTTTAATCTTTCCTGCCTGCTTCTGTTTATCCAGCATGGTCCACAGCTCGTCATTCTGGAATTCGTCATTACTGCAGGAATGGGCCTGATAAACATCGATATAATCCGTTTTTAAAGATTTTAAAGAAGCATCCAGTTGTGTTAAGACTTCGTCAGCGCTCCAATGACGTGTTCTTTCAAAATTGCCATGAAAATGATGTCCGAATTTTGTTGCGACAATCCAGTCTTCCCGATTATCCCGGCTAAAGAAATCACCGATAAATCGCTCTGATAAGTGGTCACCATAACATTCTGCAGTATCAATTAAGTTAATGCCTTCGGTTTTTGCCTGATGTAGAATCTGGTCTACTTCGAGCTGTGTAAAGTCCATTCCCCATTCACCACCATACTGCCATGTACCAAGTCCAACAACAGATACGTTTACATTTGTTTTTCCAAGTCTGCGATATTTCATTTGGACACCTCACTTTATATAGTCATATACCTATAGCATACCCGATAAAAGTATGCAAGTCACAAAATTGACATAAATCTATGAATAAATTGTGAAGTATTGAACAATGTTGTTGCAGAATGACAATAATTTGATATGATGAAAGTGTAGTAAAACAATTATTTAAATACATGTGAAACATTGAACAAGGAGGAGTGAGGAAAATGTTTTTCGAGTTTCTCAGAGAAAATCGTGTTGTTGCAGGGCTGCTGGCATTTATTAGAGTCTACTTAGGTTATCAATGGATGACAGCAGGCTGGGGTAAAATTACCGGTGAAGGTTTTGATGCATCAGGATTTATTCAAGGAGCTATCGCAGGTGCAACGGGTGAACATCCGAGTGTTCAAGGATGGTGGGCTACATTTTTAGAAAACATAGCTTTACCAGGTGCAAGTGTATTTAGCTTCATAGTGATGTGGGGTGAATTGTTAGTAGGTATCGCACTAATATTAGGCATTTTTACTAATTTTGCAGCATTGATGGGAATTATCATGAACTTTGCTTTTGTTCTAAGTGGAACCGTAAGTACAAACGGACAAATGATTTTATTAACTGCTATATTACTAGTTGCTGGTTATAATGCAGGTAGGTTTGGATTAGACAGATATGTGATTCCGTTTTTACACCAATTCATGGAGAAAAGAAGAAATAACGTGAAGCATTTGGTAGCAGGTAGTCATTAAGCACAGTATTTTATGTGAAATATTGAACAAAAAGGGGAGATTAAAGTGTTTACGAATTTATTAAGAAATAATAAAGTTGTTGCAGGTGTGTTGACGTTTATCCGAGTATATTTAGGCTATCAATGGCTGACAGGCGGTTGGGGGAAAATAACAGGCGGTGGATTTGATGCAAGTGGTTTTATTCAAGGTGCGATTGGCCAGGCAACAGGCGATCACCCAGCAGTTCAAGGATGGTGGGCAGCTTTCTTAGAAAATGTCGCAATGCCAGGTGCGAACGTCTTCAGCTTTATGGTAATGTGGGGAGAGTTTCTCGTAGGCTTAGCTTTAATTTTAGGTTTGTTTACTAACTTTGCAGCATTAATGGGAATCATTATGAATTTCGCATTTCTTTTCAGTGGCACCGTAAGCACAAACGGCCAAATGATTTTACTAACGATCTTCATTCTTGTAGCAGGATATAACGCAGGAAGATTCGGTCTGGATCGTTACGTCATCCCATTTTTAAAAAATAAAATAAACCATAGCAACGAAAAAAAATATATTAGACACGCAGAGGCACACTGACAAAAAGATAGCTATTACCAAATAGAAGTCCTTAAACTTCCATCCTGAAGATTAGAAAGCGATTTTGGATGAGCTTTCACTAAAATCTTCTATTATCTAAAATAGATCTGTTAGCAATACCCAGTAAATCCTATACTCAGACCACACGCTCGAACGTTAATGCGTGTGGTTTTTGATTTTAACAGAAAGTATAAAAATGCAGTCTCACCAGTAATCATAGTGAACATGAAGTTTCGTTCCTATAATATGGATTATGTTAACAAAGGCTGTATTGCATAATGGTCATTTTGATATTGATTATCTGCTTAGCAAAGCTCCAGAAATAGGCTCCGCGTCCTGTGGGAACGGCTTCAGCTAGGCTACTACTTTGAACGACTTCTTTACTGCCTTGTGCCGAGGAAGCTTACTTCAAAGCGATAATAGTAGACACAGGCACAAACTAAGTGGATCTTCATCTCGCGCTGATTCCACGGGAGTCTCCGCCTATTTCTTACGCTTATGGGAAGTGCTACAACGTATGGAACAGCTAAAAGCAGTAATTCTAGGCATTTTTCAATAGCTATTATATATGCATACGATCAATATGCTAGCTCTTACAAAAATTGTAGAGTCCCAATTCTAGCGTAGGCCAACTACGGAGACTCCCGCGGGATTATGCAGGCGCTGAAGATCCACAACGTCTGCACCTGCGTCTTCTAGTAACGCTTCGAAGTAGGCTTCCTCGGTGCAAGGCAGCAGAGAAGTATTTCGGGTAGTAGCCTAGCTTCAGCCGTGCCCCGCAGGACGCGGAGTGGTTGGACGGAGCGGTATCCCAGCACATTAAATATCTCAATATGGATGCTTGGCTGCTATGGCTAGTTAACATAATCCATATTATAGGAAGCTCAAATAGTTGTATTCCAAAAATGACAAAGTATTTCCATTTTAATTTTTCTGGACTCATAACAATTTTTAGAAACGTATACCTTAATTAGTAGAAATTTCAGAAAGACAAAAAAAGGCACCCTGCATTTGCAGGGTGCAAAGGGGGACAATCTATTTTGAATCAAAATACTGTACATCTATCCACATCTGGAATGACGTGAACAGTATATGTACACAACAACTATTATTGTAACCGATTTCATTATATAAAATTTAGAAAACGATTACAATAGGTCTTTTGAACTAAATTTATTCAAATTATAGAAATAATAAAATTTTTTTCCTTGAATAAGCTTTAGTATAGAGCTCGTTTTAAAATACGCAAAGCAGTGGGTGATCAGCATGAAAAAACGGCATTTCTATGATCGGCAGCAACGGAAAATTCTATTTTTTATTGGACTTGGTGCTTTTATCCTTGTATTAGCTTTTATCATTTATGGTATTGTTTATCTGTTTTCAGAAGAGCGTCAGGTGGTGCAGGTAGCGGAGCAGTTTTATGAATATGAACAGGAAGGCGATTTCGGTAACTCATGGGAATTATTTCATTCCTCGATGAAAAAAAGATTTAATAAAGGAACGTATATGCAAGATCGTGCCCATGTGTTTCTTAATCATTTTGGTGTGGATTCATTTGATTTTAGTCTTGGAGATCCTTCTGAAATCAAAAACTTTCAATTAACAGAGGATCCTACTGTCGAGTACACGGTGTACCAGATTGATGTTACATCTATGTACAATAGTAAATATGGCTATCTGGAAATAAGGCAGCCGGTGATTTTAATTGAAGAAGATTCGGAGTGGAAAGTTTTGTGGGATTATGACCACTAAGAACGGTAAATGTTGTATTTTCTGTTCATTCATTGTATACTGGTAACTACCATACTAGTATAAAAGGTGATGAAGAAATGGCGAATTTAGGTCAACGAGCAAGGGGATCCTCAAGAGATTACGTGTATAACACGATTAAAGCACAAATCATGAATGGTGAGATACCACCTGGAACAAAATTATCTGAAAAAGAGATTTCTGACAAACTGGAAGTAAGCAGGACGCCAGTAAGGGAAGCGATTCTTAAATTGAATCAGGAAGAGCTGCTGGGCGTTTATCCGCAGATTGGCACAATTGTAACCAAAATTGATTTGAAGTTAGTGGAAGAAGGCAGATTTATTAGAGAGAATATCGAAAAAGCGATTGTCCGGGAAGCGGCAGAAATGATGGATGAGGAAGCACTTCTTCAATTAGAAACCAATCTCACTTTACAGGAATTCTCTCTGGAGAAAGAGTCGTTTCAACGTCTCTTTGAACTAGATGATGAATTTCATCAATTATTATATACAGGGTGCGGGAAAGACCGTACGTGGGAAATGATAAAACGAATGAATATCCAGTTTGACCGACTGCGTTTATTACGTCTTTCCGTTAATCATGATTGGCAGATTATTGTAAGTCAGCATCGAGAGATATTTGAAGCAATCTCTGCTAAAGATGGCGTATTAGCAGAAAAATTAGTAATGGATCACCTTAAACTTGTGAATGTGGAAAAAGATGATTTGAAACTGGACAATCCAGAATTTTTTATTTAGGGGTGACAGCTAATGGATAGCAGTAAATATAAGATGTGGTTACAGTATGAAATATGTACAGTAGAACAGGTGAATGTGCAATATCAGAGTCTGTTGCGTAATGTCGTGATCAAAGGAAACGATCCAATCATTTTTTCGGCAAAGGATGAATTGCAGAGAGCTGTAAAAGGAATGTTAGATCATGAGTTAAGCTGGACTGAGAATGTCCAGGAGGCGAATTTTGTAATCGGTAACATAAATGAAGTAGCTGATTTTCTAAAAGAGGAGCAGCGTCAGTTGTTAACCGATTTAACCGAGGAAGGCTACATAGTTCAAACAAGTAATCAAAAAACGTATATTGTAGGAAATACTGATAAAGGTGTATTGTATGGAGTCCATCATTTTATACGACTAATGCAAATCAATTCAGATCTTTCACAATTGCAAATAGTGGAACAGCCAAAGAATCAGTTTCGGATGATCAATCAATGGGATAATCTGGATGGTACTGTGGAGAGAGGTTATTCAGGTCAATCGATTTTTTATCAAAACGGAAAAATTGTGAAGGATAAAAAGAGAATACGCGATTATGCAAGATACTTATCCTCTGTTGGAATTAATGCGATTTCCATTAATAATGTGAATGTATGGGAAGAGGAAACTTATTTTATTACCAACAAATATCTTGCCGAAATAAAAGCAATAGCGGATATTTTTAGTGCTTATGCTATCAGGCTTTATTTAAGCATCAATTTTGCAAGCCCAATGGCGATTGATGGTTTGTCAACAGCAGATCCTTTAAATAAAGAGGTAAAGCAGTGGTGGAAAGAAAAGGTCGCGGAAATATATGAATACATACCTGATTTTGGTGGTTTTGTTGTTAAAGCGGATTCAGAACATCGCCCGGGCCCGTTTACATATAATCGTGATCATGCAGATGGTGCTAATATGTTAGCCGAGGCATTGGAGCCCTATGATGGTAAAGTCGTTTGGCGCTGTTTTGTCTATAATTGTCTGCAGGATTGGCGTGATCGTGCAACTGATCGTGCAAGGGCTGCTTATGATCACTTTAAACCATTGGACGGAAGATTCCATGAAAATGTCTTGCTGCAAATAAAGAATGGTCCGATGGATTTTCAGGTGCGTGAGCCTGTTTCACCTTTATTAGGTGCGATGCCTCAGACGAATCAATTAGTCGAATTCCAGGTGGCACAGGAGTATACAGGTCAGCAAATCGACCTCTGTTATTTAATACCACAGTGGAAACAGGTGTTAGATTTCGATACCCATATAAAAGGGACAGGATCCACTATTTCAGAAATTGTTGCGGGAAACATACACGCGTATAAGTACAGTGGTATTGCTGCTGTTTCAAACATTGGAGACGATGAAAATTGGACTGGACATACACTTGCTCAAGCAAATTTGTATGGGTATGGGCGCTTAATCTGGGACCCATCATTATCTTCTCAGGAAATCGCAGAGGAATGGATAAGCCAAACATTCGGTAACCAGAAAGAAGTAGTTGAAAAAATTGGAAGCATGCTATTATCTTCGTGGACAATATATGAAAATTATACTGCACCGCTCGGGGTTGGCTGGATGGTGACACCAGGCATCCATTATGGCCCTAATATTGATGGCTATGAATATTCAAGATGGGGTACATACCATTTTGCAGATCGTGAAGGAATAGGTGTAGATCGAACGATAGAAACAGGAACAGGGTACACGGATCAATATGAAGAGCCCAACCGGTCCATTTATAATATTCTCAGTGAATGTCCGGATGAGCTGCTTTTATTTTTTCATCATGTACCATACAAGTATACGTTAAAGAATGGAGAAACTGTTATTCAACATATTTACAACACTCACTTTAAAGGCTATGAGCAAGTAGAAGACTTAATGGATAGTTGGAATAGTCTGGAGTCATTGATGGACAACGACCGATTTAAAAATGTGCAAGATCGATTCCGCAGACAGAAAATAAACGCTAAAGAATGGAGAGACCAGATCAATAGCTACTTTTACCGGAAATCAGGGATTGCAGACCAATATAATCGAACAATTTACTAGTGAATCGATTGTTAGAATAAAAACAACATATATGTCATGCAGAAATAGATTAACAGTTTGATAGTCGTTTCGGAGCAAGCGGCTATCAGTTTCTCGCATAACACGCAGAACTGGATCTTTGTTATAGAGGAGGAATGCACATGCGCATGGTATTTCGCTGGTTTGGTGAAGGCAATGATAGTATCAGTCTTTCACAAGTTAAACAGATCCCTGGTGTAGAAGGAATTGTTTGGGCATTGCATAATGTGCCGGTTGGAGAAATTTGGCCACTGGATAGAATGCAAGAGATAAAAAAACAAGCAAATAAATATAATCTGCACCTGGATGTCGTAGAGAGTGTCAATATTCATGAAACTATTAAACTCGGTACACCGGAACGGGATCACTATATTAATAATTATCTGGAAACGATAAAAAATTTAGCCACAGTCGGTGTGAAAGTAATTTGCTATAACTTTATGCCTGTTTTTGATTGGGTGCGTACTGATTTATTTGGAAAACTATCAGATGACTCGACAGCGTTATTTTATGAGAAAGCGAAAGTAGATGACATGGATCCGATGGAATTGGTAGAGAAAATCGCATCAAATCCAGATTATACAATGCCTGGATGGGAACCGGAGCGATTGGAAACATTGAAGGAGCTATTCCATGCCTATCATGAGGTTAGTACTACAGACTTAATGAATAATCTGGCATATTTTCTAGAGCGGGTTATACCCGTTTGTGAAGCGTATGATATTAAACTAGCTATTCATCCGGATGATCCGCCATGGGAAATTTTCGGCTTACCGCGTATTGTGACGACACAGGAAAGATTGAGAGAAATTATTAATCTAGTACCCAGTCATTGTAACGGGATCACCTTATGTTCAGGTGCGCTTGGTGTCCGAGCAGATAATGATATTGTTTCCATGATTCATGAATTTGCTGATCATATACATTTTGCCCATATTCGAAATGTGAAGTTATTTGATAATGGTGATTTTATCGAAACATCCCACATGACAAGGGATGGTTCCATTGCGATAGACGACATTGTAAAAGCGTATAATCAGATCAGTTTTAAGGGGTATGTGAGACCAGATCATGGCAGACACATTTGGGAAGAACAATGCCGACCTGGTTACGGATTATACGATCGTGCCTTAGGGATTATGTATTTATCTGGGTTGTGGGATGCCTATCAATCGATGAAAAGAAGGGATGAAACTCATGTTACCGATACACAGCAATTTAAAGGATAAAGTAGCGGTTGTTACTGGTGGAGGAGGTGTCCTATGTGGAGCAATGGCAAAAGAACTTGCAAGACAAGGAATGAAGGTGGCCATCCTTAATCGGACCTTTGTTAAAGCAGAAAAGGTTGTTAATGAAATCAAGCAGGAAAAAGGTGAGGCGATGGCAATAGCGTGCGATGTATTGGATCGTAATGCTGTTATTGCAGCAGAGCAGCAAGTGTTTCAGACATTTGGCGCTTGTGATGTACTTATTAATGGCGCAGGCGGCAATCATCCAGATGGCACAACGGCTAATGAGCGATTTAGCAAAGAGGATCAAAGTGATCCAGCCATTCGCAGTTTTTTTGATATGACAACAGAAGGGTTCTCGTCTGTTTTTAATTTAAATTTCATTGGCACCTTGATTCCGACACAAATCTTTGCTGAACGGATGGTGAACCGGCGTACGACGGTTATAAACATTTCTTCAATGAGTGCGCCAAGTCCGATGACCAAAGTACCGGCTTACAGTGCAGCCAAAGCAGCGATCAATAATTTTACTCAATGGCTTGCAGTACATATGGCAGAGGCAAATGTTCGAGTAAATGCGATTGCGCCTGGCTTCTTCTTAACCGATCAAAACAGACCATTATTAACGAAGGAAGATGGTTCACCTACGCCGAGAATGCAAAAAATCATCGATCATACACCAATGGAAAGGCTCGGATCGGCAGAAGATCTATTAGGAACGCTTTTATGGTTGACTGACGAGGAAGCTAGTGGCTTTGTGACGGGCACATGTATTCCGGTAGATGGCGGATTTATGGCGTATAGCGGGGTGTAGGGATGAAAGATGTCATTACAGTTGGTGAATCAATGATTTTATTCACACCTGCTACGTCGCCGATGCTGAGATATGCAGAGACTTTCTCGAAAGATATAGGTGGTGCAGAGTCTAACGTCGCAATCGGATTAGCTCGATTAGGTCATGATGTCGGCTGGATCAGCAGGCTTGGTAATGATGAGTTTGGCACTTTTATTATGAACAGAATTCGGGGGGAAGGGGTGGATGTCAGTCAGGTAAAGCGGGATGACGAATATCCAACCGGTTTATATTTTAAAGAGATCCGTCATGCAAGAGATGTGCGTGTCCAATATTACCGAAAAGGATCAGCCGCCAGTCAGCTTTCAATTAATGATATCGATGAGACATATTGGATAGAGGCAAAATACCTTCATTTGACAGGGATAACGCCTGCTCTCAGCGACTCAGCCTATGAAACAGTAGTGTTACTAATGAAGCAGGCAATAGCAAATAACGTTAAAATTGTCTTTGATCCTAACATACGTCGGAAGCTGTGGCCTGATATTAAAGCACGTTCCGTATTGAAGGAATTAATTAGTTATGCAGATATTGTGCTACCAGGCATGGAGGAAGCAACTTTTTTATTTGGTGAAGAGGACCCGGAGAAAGCAGCTGCGTTATTTTTAGAAGCTGGCAGTGAGCAGGTGATCATCAAGTTAGGCGAGCGAGGTGCCTATTATAAAACAGCAAACGAAAATGGATTTGTTTCTCCGTATCAAGTGAAAGAGGTTATCGATCCGGTCGGTGCTGGTGACGGTTTTGCGGCAGGATTCATCTCTGGATTACTTGACGGTTTACCGACGGAACAAGCTGTGAAGCGAGCGAATGCAGTTGGCGCCATTCAGACGCAAATAGCAGGAGATTATCAAGGTTTACCAGATCGGGGAGAATTAGAGCAGTTTATGTATAGACAATCAAATCAGGATGTCAAAAGGTAGGTGGCCGATATGGAGGGTTTACAGAGAATGACTGATACAGGGGTTATTGCCGTTATGCGGGATATGACGCCTGAGACAATTATTCCAGTTGCGCAAGCATTGTATGATGGTGGCGTAACCATTTTAGAAATTACTGTGGAAACACCAAAGGTTTTAACATTAATGGAAATGGTCAAAGACAGATTTGGCGATGATGTGATGGTAGGTGCTGGTACGGTATTGGATGCAGAAACGGCAAGAGCAGCTCTAATGGCTGGAGCATCCTTTATATTTTCCCCAATAGTAAGAAAAGAGACGATTCAGATGACCAAGCGTTATGGTGCTGTTTCCGTTGCTGGTGCCTTTACACCAACGGAAATAGTAACGGCATATGAGAATGGTGCAGATATGATCAAGGTATTCCCAGCCAGTGTACTTGGACCACGTTTTTTTAAAGATTTAAAAGGTCCTTTACCCCATATCCCTGTGATGCCAACCGGTGGAATCGATCCCCGCAACGCAGGAGAGTATATCCAAGCCGGAGCGGTAGCGATAGGTGCTGGAAGTACATTGGTGAAAGGAACGACTGAACTGTCGGAAGCATATTTAACCGATATTTCTGTAAAAGCAAAACAATTTATCACTGAAGTGAAAAAAGCAAGAAAATAGCAGGTAATACGTTCTCTTCCTTAAAAAGGATGTTTGATCTTCACGGAATTGGGTTATAACCAATAAATGAGGAGTTATGAAGGAGGAGAAAAGATGGAGGAAAGATCTCAGCACTATCAACATGACTCATCACGTAAGAATTATGTAGATCAACGTATGCAGCAGCATAACCGATTTTATAAAAATATTTATCATATTTTATATACGATCAATGATTTTACCATAGCGGTCTGGTTTTTAGTCGGAAGTATCTTTTTCTATTTTGAATCATTGAAAACATGGGGTGTCACACTATTTGTCATCGCCAGTGTGCAATTCCTCATCAAACCATCGATCCGCCTCGTGCACGAGTTCTCAGCACGAAAGCATTATGGCAAAGAGTATGATCGGACACAATTATAATCAAAGAAGCAGCTTACTTTCTTTAAGAAGAGTTGCTTCTTTTTTTAACGTGATGATGTAAGTAAGTGGATATAGTAGAAAAAAACAATTAAGGTATAAATAGGTGCGTTTTAACTACTAGTTGAAGCAAACTGCGAACTAATGACAATTTGGCGATGTATCATATTTTAAGCTAAGTAAGAATCTATCTAATGCTGTAAGATTGTATTTCCATTTGGTGATTATGACATTTTTATTGTGCGTAGCAAAGCTCCGGAGATATGCTCCGCGTCCTGTGGGCACGACTTCAGCTAGGCTACTACTTGAATTACTTCCTTCCTGCCTTGTGCAGAGGAAGCTTACTTCGAAGCGATACTTTCAGACGCGGGCACAAATGAAGTGGATCTTCAGTTCGCGCTGTTTCCACGGGAGTCTCCGCATATTTCCTACGCTTAAGGAAGTGCTACAACGCATAGAACAGCTAAAAGCAGTGGTGCTAGGCATTATACATATTAAAGATGAGGTATAGACACTAAAGGACACCGCTCAAAATACTAGCTGTATTATCAGTTGTAGAGCAAAACCATAGCGTAGGCCAACCACGGAGACTCCCGTGGGACGTGCAGGTGCTGAAGATCCACTTTGTGAAGCGTTCTTCTTTACAAAGTTAGCTTCAGCCGTGCCCCACAGGACGCGGAGTGGTTGGACGGAGCGATATCATAACACTAAGAACGTTTCAATATGGTCTCAAGGTTTAAGAACACACATCCTGTTACTTCGCATTATATATTTACAGCATAAAAAAGCGGAAGGTACCATGAATATCGTTTGATGACAATCATGGTACCTTCCGCTTTTAATTTGACTGGCAAGTAAATTATTGTTACATAGCAATGGAACGAGTGTATCGTGCAGGAAAAGTGGTTTAGAACAACTGCCATTTCACTTTGCTGGCTTCTTTAAAGCGGTCGTTGACATTATCCCAGTTCACTACATTCCACCAGTTATCGATGTATGCTGCTTTGTCATTATAATGCTGCAGGTAATAGGCATGTTCCCATACATCTAGTACTAGCAGTGGAATGGTATCAGGAACCTGGAATAACTGATGTTTTTCAAACGATTGAACGGCTAATTTTCCGCTTCTTGGCGTCCATAATAGCACAGCCCAGCCATCACCTTCCACGGAGTTAGCTGCTTTCGTAAACATATCTTTAAATGCTCTCCAGGAACCAAAGTCTTTCTCGATCTGCCGTAAAATAGCGCCATCCGGTTTTTTCTTGCTTTTCGGTGTCATATTGTACCAGAAAATAGTGTGTAAATAATGACCAGATCCATGAAATGCCTGCTCCCGTAACCAATGTTTAATAGGATCTTTCTTATCAATATATAATGCTTTTTCGGCTTTGTTTAAACCATCTACATATGCCCGATGATGCTTCTGATGGTGAAGACGCATGATTTGTTCACTAATGTATGGCTCAAGTGCATTATAGGCATACGGTAATGGTGGCAATTTGTGCTTTCCATATGGAACACTGCTTGCATCTTGTGGTTTTCGGAAATTTTCAACAAGTTGCTCCGCTTGCATTCTGACATCTTCTAATCGATCCATATCCTCATCCTGATTAGATGCCATCATGTCAGACAAGTTTTCTTGCCAAATTTCCACCTGTTCAGTGGCATGTTTGATTTCTTCTTCTGTCAAATCGGAGTCTTTCAATTTTTGTTTTACTTTTTCGCCCCATTCTAATAACTTCTCCAAATAGGCTTGGTAATCTTTATCCATGACATCACCCCATGTCAGCATATGATATTCGCTGACATGGGGTGATGATTAATTCGCGATCATTTCATTTCCTGTTTCTTGAAAGAATTTTTCGATATTGAAGGCGGCGATACCTAATACAGTGGAATGCTGCTTTAATTTTGCCGGACTAACGTGTACATCATTTTTGTTAAAACCGATTGTATTTTTTTCGATCCTCTTTTCAATCGCTGGCAGCAAGTGTTTTTCGGCGGCAAGTATCGTATTTCCGATTACGACCTGTTCTGGGTTGAAAATATGGATAATATTTGTGATGCCAACCCCAATGTAATCACCAATTTCGTGAAGAATGTTCAGTGCTTTCGCTTCTCCATTATCCGCAGCAGTTACGATTTCTTCTAACGAGCCTGTCTGATAACCGGCGTCTGCTGCTTTTTCTAGCAATGCATTTTCAGAGGCATATAATTCCCAACATCCTTGGTTTCCGCAGCGGCAGGTTTTGCCATCTTTTTCAATTGTCATGTGACCTAACTCTCCAGAGAAACCACGTAATCCCCGGTACAGCTTCCCATTTAATAATAGACCGACTCCAATTCCAATACTGATACTGGCGTAGATCAATTCGTTCGCCATTTCGCCAGCACCATACATTTTTTCCCCGTATGCTCCAGCATTGGCTTCATTTTCTACCGTGACAGGTATTTGATAGCGGTCTGTGAGTAGTTGTTTCAATGGGACCTTCTTCCATTCCAAGTTAGGAGCAAGCAAAATTTCTCCTTCGGTTGTCACCACGCCAGGCACCCCAATGCCGATGCCGACGATGCCATATTCAGATGGCGGTGCTTCTTCTTTCAATTGATCGATCAGTTGATATAAAGAGGATAGTACTTGATCCAAGTCGTGACTTTCAAAATGCGTCTTTTTTTCTAAAATTATATTGCCGCGCAGGTCAGTTAATACAGCTAAGATGTTCTGGACACCGAGGTCGACGGATATTGTAAATCCTGCTTTCTCATTAAGAAGAAGAATGACAGGCCTTCTTCCGCCGCTTGAAGCTGCTGTGCCAGATTCGTGAATTAGTTTTTCGTCGATTAATTCACTGACCAGGGAAGAGACGGTTCCTTTATTTAAACCGGTAACCTGGGCTATACTTGCACGCGAGATAGGAGCTTTCCCCAAAATTGTTTTTAATACTAATGCTTTGTTTTCTTTCTTGACGACATATTGATTCCATGTTTGACTCATGCGCTACACTCATTTCTTTATGCATATTAAATTAGAACTATTTTAACATATGATCTAAAATAATTCTATTATCTTTGTTTATTCACTAGACAAACTTACTGTGACTTGCTATAATAATCACGAAATCAATTAAGCCTAATTAGGTGATGGAGGTATGAATAAATGACATGGTTTGAAAACGTTAACAAGATTCAATATGAAGGACCTAAATCAAAAAATCCACTAGCATTTAAATTTTATAATCCGGAAGAAAAAATAAATGGTCAGACAATGGAAGAATTTCTTCGCTTCGGTGTGGCATACTGGCATACGTTCACAGAAGATTTATCAGACCCATTTGGTACAGGTACTGCATTACGCAACTGGGATAAATATACAGGTATGGACCGTGCTAAAGCAAGAGTAGAGGCTGCTTTTGAATTCTTCGATAAGCTCGGTGTGAAGTACTTCTGTTTTCATGATGTAGATATTGCACCGGAAGGAGATTCACTACGCGAAACATATCAAAATCTTGACACGATTGTTGCCTTGATTAAAGATCATATGAAAGACAGCGATACCAAATTACTTTGGAATACGGCTAATAACTTTACTAATCCACGATTTGTACATGGTGCAGCTTCTTCTAGTAATGCTGATGTATTTGCTTATGCTGCAGCAAAAGTGAAGAAGCAATTAGAGATTGGAAAAGAATTAGGTGGAGAAAATTATGTGTTCTGGGGTGGTAGAGAAGGGTATGAAACCCTGTTAAATACAGATTTAGCTTTGGAGCAGGATAACCTTGGGCGTTTCTTCCATATGGCAGTTGATTATGCGAAAGAAATTGGCTTTGACGCTCAATTCTTAATTGAACCAAAACCAAAAGAACCGACTACACACCAATATGATTTCGACTCGCAATCTGCCCATGCCTTTTTACTAAAATATGGTCTGCAGGATCACTTCAAATTAAATATTGAAGCGAACCATGCGACACTTGCTGGCCACACGTTTGAGCATGAGCTCCGTTATGCACGTGTTAACGGCTTATTAGGGTCTGTAGATGCCAACCAAGGCGATCCATTATTAGGCTGGGATACCGATGAATTCCCTGCTGATATTTATTCTACAACTCTAGCAATGTATGAAATTATTAAAAATGGCGGACTTGGTTCAGGTGGTCTGAACTTTGATGCGAAAGTACGCCGTGGCTCCTTTGAGCAAGATGATCTTTTCCATGCGCATATTGCTGGTATGGATCACTTCGCGGTCGGCTATAAAGTGGCAAGCCAGCTTGTAGAAGATCAAGTATTTGAAAACATCATCAATGATCGTTACGCAAGCTTCAAAGAAGGAATTGGTAAGGATATCGTAGATGGTAAAGCTGATTTCAAATCACTAGAAGAACACGCGCTCAACTTAAAAGAAATTAAAAATAAGTCTGGTCGTCAAGAGCTGATTAAAGCTACGATTAATCAATACTTACTAAATGCTTATGCAAATCAATAATCGGTAAAGAAAAGACTTAGCTGTCTGCGTGACGGCTAAGTCTTTACTAAAGAGAGGAGTGTTACGATGAGCTATGTCATTGGGGTAGATTTAGGTACCAGTGCTGTCAAATTGCTATTAGTGAACAAGCAAGGGGAAGTAGTTCAGGAGGTTTCCAAGGAATACCCGCTGATCCAGGAAAAAACCGGTTACTCTGAACAAAAGCCGGAGGATTGGGTCCAACAGACGCTGGCAGGATTACACGAGCTAGTCGAGCAGTTCGATGGAAATCCAGCAGAGATTGAAGGGTTAAGTTTCTCCGGGCAAATGCACGGATTAGTTTTATTAGATGAAAATCAAGATGTGTTACGCAATGCAATTTTGTGGAATGATACGAGAACCACTGCTCAATGTAAAGAAATATATGATAAAGTCGGTAAAGACAAATTTATTAACATTACTAAAAATCTAGCTTTAGAAGGATTTACGTTACCTAAACTATTGTGGGTAAAAGAGAATGAACCAGATTTATTTGCGAAAGCATCGACCTTTGTCTTACCAAAGGATTATGTTCGTTATCGTCTGACTGGAACAATCCACATGGATTATTCAGATGCTGCCGGCACTAGCTTGCTAGATGTTGCTGATAAATCATGGAGTAAAGAAATCTGTGATGACTTAGGATTAGATGTATCGCTATGCCCTCCGTTAGTTGACTCACATGAAAATGTCGGAACAATAACATCTGAAATAGTAGCAGCAACGGGACTAACATCAGATACTAATGTATTTGCAGGCGGAGCGGATAATGCTTGTGGTGCGATCGGATCTGGGATTTTGTCAGAAGGAAAGACGTTTGCAAGCATCGGGACTTCTGGTGTTGTGCTGTCTTATGAGCCTTCCGGTGATAAAGACTACCAAGGGAAAGTCCATTATTTTAATCACGGGGAACAAGATGCCTACTATGCTATGGGGGTTACATTAGCGGCAGGTCACAGTTTGAACTGGTTCAAAAAAACATTTGCACAGGAACTATCTTTTGATGAACTATTAACAGGTATTGGAGACGTGCCAGCAGGTGCTAATGGTTTGCTTTTTACACCGTATATAGCAGGGGAAAGAACGCCACATGATGATTCACAGATTCGCGGCAGTTTTGTTGGTATGGACAGTTCTCATACCTTGAAAGACTTTGCTCGTGCAGTTCTGGAAGGCATTACGTTTTCACTGAATGAATCGATTGCAATATTCAGAGAGAATGGAAAGCAAATTGATACGATTTATTCGATAGGTGGTGGCGCTAAGAATGCTGATTGGCTGCAAATGCAAGCAGATATTTTTAATGCCAACATTGTAAAACAAAAAAGTGAACAAGGTCCAGGAATGGGCGCAGCTATGCTCGCAGCTTATGGCTCAGGCTGGTTCTCTTCACTTAAAGAATGCGCTGATATGATATTAGAAGATGCTGAAACTTATCAGCCAATTCCGGAAAATGTAGAGAAATATCAGAGACTGTTTACTTTATACAAACAAGTTTATCAGCAAACAACGTCATTGAACGATGGCTTGATGGAATTTAGAAACTAACAGGATACACACCTGTGTACTATGGTATCTGGGATTTGCACATAAGAAGAACCGAACGGAATCGAATGTAGTCCATTTGATTTATCGTTCGGTTTTTTTAACAAAATGTATAAAAGTGCAGTAACAGCAGTAATCATATTGAACATGAAGATTAATTATGTTAACTAAGGCTTTATTGCAAAATGGTCATTTTGATATAGATTATCTGCTTAGCAAAGCTCCGGAAATAGGCTCCGCGTCCTGTGGGCACGGCTTCAGCTAACTTGGTAAAGAAAATTCTTTTCTTTACCAAGTGGATCTTCAGCTCGCGCTGATTCCACGGGAGTCTCCGCCTATTTCCTACGCTTAAGAAAAGTGCTACAACGGATGTAACAGCAAAAAGCAGTGGTTCTAGGCATTTTTCAATAGCTATTATATATGCATACGATCAACATGCTATCTCTTACAAAAGTTGTAGAGTCTACATCTTAGCGTAGGCCAACCACGTAGACTCCCGCGGGACAGGCAGGCGCTGAAGATCCACTTTGTGAAGTGATCTTCTTCACAAAGTTAGCTTCAGCCGTGCCCCGCAGGACGCGAAGTGGTTGGCCGGAGTGGTATCCCAGCACATAAATCATTTCAAAATAAACACTAAGCTGTTAGTTGTTATAATCCATATTATAGGTAGTTGTATATTATGTTGTTCATTAGACTGGCTGGCTCCACGTTAGGGATATTTCTGGCTATTCAGCAGGATACCATATTTTGAAATTGCCGCTAAGCGCTAACAAGCTGAAAAAATATAAGCAATTGTCATAATATCTTCTGATACCGGTTCGTGCCGGTGTATTCCAGAACAGGTCAACAGCTTTTCTGGCGTTTGCGCCATTCGTCGCTAGGGAAGCCATCGCATTTGCTGCGACGAGACCGACTGGATGGAGCGCTTTATCTTCAAGAGGTGTGCCATCAATAGCATATCTTCTGTATTCATCCGGATGTTTATCAGCGAAAAAAGCTTGAATCTTTTCAGCAACTACGACAGGACAGGCATTATCCTGAAACCATAAATAATCCAAGCCAATGTTACAAGCGACCCGATAGGAGTCACTGTAAAAATGGCCAAATCCCCGTATATGATTTGGCGTCCCATCGTAAAAAGCATATTCCGGAGTTAAGCCTGTAACAGGGTGAGCGGATGCAGCGATATACTGGCGACTGCTAATAGCTGCCTGATGCCAGAATGCTTGATCATCTTCATAGCACCAGAGGGCAAACAACTCATAAAAATGGGGTAAATGATAAGATGGATCAGAAAATTCTACACTTGGGACAAATTTGATCAGCTTATTATCAGGATCCCACATTGGGTAGCCATCACCATTCTCTCCTTTGTGGAGACAACGATGCAGCAGCTCTTTTGCATGTTTACTATATTCATAGATCCCCGTGCCATTTCCCCAACGATGTGCAGCAAAAAATAATGCAAGAGCAAAATACTCCTCGCCATCTGGTGCAGGGCCGTAAGCATTTTTTGCCCCGTCCGGTTGACAAGACCAGGCAAAGTACCCGGCATTTTCTCCTTCCTCCATATACATATAGGTCATCGCCCAATTCCATAAACGATCAAACACATTCTTATGATCCATTTGGAGCGCCATCATCATGCCATAAGACATGCCTTCTGTCCGAACATCATCATTGCCTGTATCCAGTATATATCCTAGGTTTTCTCCAACTGGATAATAGATTCGAGTATCCTGTTCGCTTGGATCAAATAGCATCTTCCATGTACTTTGCACCTTTTGGTTAATTTCTTCCTTACGATACCCGTATTCTTCTAATAGATTGCGATTATTTCTAGCCAGTTTCACAGATTTTACTTTCATGTTTTTTCCTCCTTCAATGCAGAATAAAGCAAAGTGGTATAAACAATGGGTGGGTAGAATAATTATCCATAAATGATAAAATAAGAAAAAGATCTTTTCATCATAATGAAAGTATACTATAATGAGTATGTTCGATGGATAAACAAAGTATATTTTTTTCTTTGAAAATTAAAGCGTTTACAAAAATGAGGGGGAGTGAAATGGATAAAACAATAAACTCAAATCGTTTTTATCGGTTTTTAGAGTGGTTGATGTGGTTGATGTATTTGAATTTAATATGGGTTTTGACCTGTTTGACTGGTTTGATCGTACTTGGGGTGTTTCCTGCGACGATGGCGTTGGTAATTACGATAAGAGAGTGGTGTATGCAACAAGACATGCCGTCTTTTCATAAAACGTTTCTCAAAGCCTATAAACAAACGTTCGTAAAAGCCAACCTGATTGGGTATCTCTTGTTAGCAATTGGTTATGTCTTCGTAATTGATTATCAGTGGATCATTCAAAATCAATCTTCTTTCCAACCATTGTTCTTAGGTGTATTCATCATTTTGGGGATTGGCTTTCTCATCACATGCATGTATATATTTCCTGCTTATGCCCATTTTCAAGTATCCTTGCCACAATCGTTTAAACATGCGTTTATTCTGGGGATATCTAGCCCTCTCCTTTCTATTATCATGTTTGCAGCTTTATTTCTTCTGCAGTATCTCTGGAGATTTATACCAGGATTACTGCCTGTGATTGGTATTAGTCTCACCTTCTATATGATTACCAGATTGTCCATTATGGCATTTGAAGGGTTTGAAAAGAAGCAACAGATGTTGGTCGAAAAAGAATACAGGAAAGGAGCAAACAAGCATGCATAAGGTCTATTTGGTAGATGATGATGTCTTTGTTCGACAAGGTATTCATACGCTAATTGATTGGGAATCATATGGTTTTAATGTTTGTGGAGAGGCTGACAATGGAGAAGATGCATTGGCCGATATCCTAAAGCTCCAGCCAGATCTTGTTGTAACAGATATAAGGATGCCGGTCATTGATGGTTTAGATTTAGTGAAGCATTGTAAGGAATCCATGGAACAAACGCCAAATTTTATTGTGGTCAGTGGCTACAATGATTTTCAATATGCACAGAGAGCATTGAGGTACGGTGTAAAAGATTTTATCGTAAAGCCAATTGATCAGAATGAATTCCATCAGACATTGGAAAGAATAGCAGCTGCCATCATCAAAGAAAACCAATTAAAACAATTAGAGGATAAGGCAGAAGCGGTATCATTAATCAAAGACCAGATTATCCGTAATCAAGACTTGTGTGAGCATAAAGCAAAGCATCCTTTTTTTGCGGCGCATTCGTATACGTATGTGAAAGTAGAAATGAACGGCTTAAACATTGATTATCAGTATTACTTCGAACAAATGGAGCAAGCATTACAAGAACTGAAAGCGAGCAATCATTATATCTTGTTCGAAGAAAAAATGAACTGCTTTGGTTTGATAATCAATGATAGATTTTTAACAGAAAACAATCTTTCACTTCATCCGTTTTTATTAGATTTGTACAAGGGACTTGGACTTGATCTGCATATCTATTGTGGTGAAACGGTAGACGAAGTAGAACAGCTGCCATCTTCCTATAAAGATGCGAAAAAGTGTGTGCAATATAAATACTTGTTTCGTGAGCCCGTTATTTCAACGTCGATGACGAAAGAGAAAGAAGTATTTTTTATAGATCTGGATCAGGCTTATTATGATGAAATGCTCGCATTTATCGAAGAAAAAAATACAGAACGTATTGAACAGCAGATGCATGTGATGATGAAAGCTTGCAAGGAATTACATTTTGCAAGGGATGCAGTGCGTACGATGGTAAACAGGCTCAATCATATGGTTTTAAAATCGATCAAAGACATGGATGCGAACGAACAGAATATTACTAATTTAAAAGAAATGTTAGAGTGGGATCAGTATTCCTTAAGCCTTTCGCAGTTAAAAACAGTATGGTTTGCTTTTATTATCGACGCTGCTTCGATTTTGCATCAGGCTTATCAAAACAATGGTCAAGGTACGATCTATCAGATAAAAAAATATATTCATATGCATTTTGATCAGCCATTGACCTTGAAATCAATTGCTAACACCTTCTATATGAATCCTGTTTACATGGGTCAATTATTTAAGAAAACATATGGCGTTTATTTCAAAGATTATATTCTGACAGTGCGGATGGATGAGGCGAAGAAATTACTTCGAACAACGGATATGAAGGTATATGAAGTAGCAGAGCATGTAGGATTTACCAACCCGGATTATTTCGTTACCCAGTTTGAAAAAATCGTGAAATCTACCCCATCACAATATCGGAAAAAATTACTAAACAGGATAAGTTAGCAGACAGCAAATGAAAAAAATCCATTTCAATGATATAAGAATTCGCAATAAATTATTACTCATCTATATGTTTTCTGTCTTTTTACCGATCATTTTAACGAACGTTATTTTTTACAATGTAACATCTGAAAATGTCCGCACACAAAAAATTCATGACAACGAACTGGCTTTACGTCAGGTAGCTACCAGTTTCAAACAAGGGGTAGAGGATGCTGTCGGGATTGCATCTGTTCTATATGCAGATGCAGTTGTCAACAAGCTGTTAGACACGAACTATGATTCTCCTGTTGACTTTATACTTGCTTATAACAATAATTTTCGTGATATTAATAAATATACACCTGTGTACTCTTCGATTCGATCAATTCATTTGTATACCGATAATCCGACTGTCATAACAGCTGGAGGTATTTTTCCGATTGATCAAAAACAAACATCATCGCATTGGTACCAAACAACAAAGAATATTCGATCTAAGTACCCTGTTGTAACAAGAGATATCGCAAATGATGGTGAATTAGATCAGTTTGTAGTAGTCCGAGCGTTAGACGCAACAGGTCGGTCGAATAATGAAAAAATTGTGATGATTAATTTAAATGAACGTTTTATTGAGCAGCTCTTTGCCAATGAAACATTTGAAGGGAAAATATATCTGGTGAATGAGGATAATAACATCGAGTATTCTACTGATGATTCCGTGCAGTGGCGATCCTCGTATGCTTCCTACGATGCTGTAGATCATCCGAAAGACGCCATCTTATTTGAAGAGGACTACGATGCACAATATATGTCCGATTGGAAGGTTATCGGAGTGATACCGGAAAAGAACTTATTAGCCGAAGTGCGGAACTCGATCCCGTCGATTTTACTCTTAGCATTGTGGAATTTTGTGATACCAACTTTATTTATTATTTACATTGCGGGAAATATCCACTTCCGGCTTAATACGATCGTAAGAAAAATGCGAAAAGTGAAGGATCAGCAATTTGAACTTATTCCGGGGAAGAACTATAACGACGAGATTGGCGTGTTAACAAGAGAATATAATCGCATGACAAAAAAGATTAAAGACTTAATCAATGATGTCTATATCGTACGCATTCAAAAAAAAGATTTGGAATTACAAAAGAAAGAGACACAATTAAAAGCATTGCAAAGCCAGATCAATCCACACTTTTTATTTAATGTGTTAGAAACGATTAGAATGCGAAGTTTATTGAAGCAGGAACAGGAAACAGCAACAATCATACATAACATGGCGCAGTTGTTGCGAAATTCGATTACGTGGGACAGAGACTTTGTTACAGTTCGTGAAGAAGTGCATCTAATCCATGCTTTTTTAGAAGTCCAAAAGTATCGGTTTGGTGATAAAATGCAATACAATATCAAATTGGATGATTCAATCGAGAACGTGTTGATACCCAATATGTCGATTATCCCATTTGTCGAGAACGCCAGCATTCATGGAATAGAGCCTCTAAAGGGAGGCGGTCAAATAAACATCGTCATCGAAAAAGCCTTCGATTACATAATATTTGAAATTCGAGATAACGGTGTAGGGATACCAGCTGACAAATATCATCATATTATGCAATTACTCGAGGAGGATGAAATTACAGGTGAACGTATTGGTATCTCCAACGTTTTTCAACGATTAAAAATGTATTATCTCGAAGGTGTTGAAGTGGAAATAAAGACAGGCAGAAATGAAGGAACTTTCATCCTATTAAAAATACCGATGAAGACAGATGTAGCTCATTAAGTGGGCTACATTTCCTTTTGATAAAGTAAAACTTTGTTTTAGACACCCACTGATCATTAGCGAAACTTATCAGGGTGTTAGCGTCTGTTACTCCACTTAGCTTCTTTGTGATACTCGAAGCTTGAAATGAGAGTCTTACAGACGGTTAGCACCATGATAAACTAGCAAGATTTTAAGGAAAACGTCGAGTTTTTACAAACCAGCTTAATTTTTCAAAGTTTCCTCTAAAGTTTGGTAGGTAACAATAAGGTTGAATAACAGATAAAATGAAAGTGCTTACAAAAAAGATTTATTAAGGAGAGGGGAATGCAAGATGAACGAAAGGAACGGCTGGTTATTGCTATTGCTGGCTTTACTGCTTTTTGCTTTAGTGGCTTGTAGTGGAGATAGTGAAGAAGCAAGCAAAGACGATACAGATAGTGATAACACCGAAACCGGAGAGGATAGCGGTGAAGTGTTTACTTATCACTTTTTTGATGCATCTGGTCCTGGTGAAGATATTAATACAGCGGAGACAACATTGGGCAAAATGTTTGAAGAAGAAACAGGCGTTAATTTTGATATTGAACATATCGTAGGGGATGTAAACCAAAAGATTGGAACAATGATTGCAAGTGGGGAGTATCCGACATTACTTAACGCCGAGCAATCAACAGACGCTGTGATTGATGCTGGTGGCTTCATCCCTTTAAATGACCTGATTGACGAATATGCACCAAACTTAAAGGAAATGTATGCACCCTATTTAGAAATGATGAAACGCGATGATGGTAATATTTATGTTATTTCTTCCGGTGCTGCACACGGGTACAAAAAGCCCGCAAACCTTAACCAGGGGGCATGGTGGATTAAACGCGATGTACTAAAAGAATTAGGCTATCCCGAACCTAAAACACTTGATCAATATTTCGATATTATCGAGGAATATACAACAGCTAATCCACAAATTGATGGTGCTGATACTATCGGATTTACGGCTTTAACGCACGACTGGCGCTTTTTTGCTCTCTCTAACCAGCCGATGCATTTAGCTGGATACCCGAATGATGGTGGCGCATTGATTGATATGGGAACACAAGAAGCGGAAGTATACAATGACAAAGACATTACCAAACGCTGGTTACAGAAATTAAATGAGGTAAATGATAAAGGTTTATTTGATCAAGAGTCCTTTACACAAAATTATGATGAATATTTAGCTAAGATCACATCTGGTAGAGTTGTAGGTTTCTTTGATTATCGCTGGCAAGCCGGACAGGCATTAAACACGTTACAGGAAGACGATGATCCTTATAACGATTATATGGGCTTTCCGGTTGTATTTGACGAAGATGTGAAAGATCAATATCTGGATCCAACAGGATTTACAGCATCACCTGGTATTGGAATTACAGTGGGCACACCGGAAGAGGATCAAATTCGAATCATCAAATTCCTTGATCACATGGCGAAGGAAGAATCGCAAAAGCTGATTACATGGGGAATTGAAGGCGAGACTTATGAAGTGGATGAGGATGGTCGTTATTATCGCACAGAAGAACAAATCGAAGAAACGTCCAAAACAGAATTCCGAGACAGCTTTGGTTTCTCCACTTTAGAATGGGGCTGGCCAAGAATGAATGGAGAATATGCAGATGGGAATGCTGTGGAGCCTCCAAAACAAGAAGAAGTTGCCAGCATGATGTATGACGAAGGTGATCAAGAGTTTCTTGACGCCTATGAGATTGATACCTTTACAGGTCTTTTCTCAGAACCTGATGAACGCCCTTGGTATCCGGCATACGATGCACCAATTGAAACTGGTTCAGAAGCACAGCTTTATGAACAGCAGTTAGATGATTTAATGAAACGAAAGTTCCCTGAAATCATCTTCGCTGATCCAGGCGAATTCGATCAGCAATGGGGGGCATATGCAGAGGAATTCTCAGGACTACCGAAAGAAGCATATGAAAAAGTAATAACTGATTTTGTCCAGAATAAAGCAAAACTGATGGAAAGCAGTAAGGAATAATAACATGGAAGGCTGTGTTGTGCAGCCTTCTTCCTTCTATCGAGGACGTTACAGAATCACTTTATATAAAGAGTTGTATGTTCGGACCATCTTCAAGAATAAAGAAAGCTTGGCTTATTACCAAGAACTGGCGAATACATTAGCTTCGTATGCTTTATTCCTAAGAATCCATACCATGTCGATTTACTACTCTGATTGAACCTACGTTTTACAAGGAGAAATTTTTGCCAGATGGTCCGAAAATGCAAAGCAGCTATTACTATTAGTAGGGGGGAAGCACGATGGCAATCGAATCAAATACGTTGGAAAGCAAGACAAAAACAATTCCAACGAAAAATAAGGGCATCAAAGCCTTTTTGAAAAAGTGTAAAGATCAACAGGCTCTATTATGGATGACCGTTCCGTTTATTATCTGGGTATTTATCTTTAAATATTTACCGGTATGGGGCTGGACGATGGCTTTTCAGGATTTTAAACCAGCGCTAGGCTTTTCGGATCAGGAATGGGTCGGATTTAAACATTTTGCTTTTTTATTTACTGATGATCGTTTTCTTGGAGTTCTAAGAAATACATTGGCACAGAGTTTGATCAATCTTGTATTAGGCTTTTTAACAGCTATTACTCTAGCAGTATTAATCAATGAATTATCGAATATGAAGTTTAAACGAGTAGTACAGACAATCAGTTATTTACCACATTTCCTTTCATGGGTAGTTGCTGCTGCACTTGTTTCATCAGTATTATCAATTGACGGGATTATTAATGATATTTTAATGGGGCTAGGTTTGATAGATGATGAAATTCTTTGGTTAGGAATTGGCGAATATTTCTGGGGAATTTTAGGTGCTGCTGAAACTTGGAAAAATGTTGGCTGGAATGCGATTATTTATCTTGCTGCGATTTCGATGATCGATCAGGAGCAGTACGAAGCTGCCAAAATTGACGGTGCTTCGAGAATCCAGCGAATATTTTACATTACGATTCCTGGTATGAAATCCGTTATTATTGTGCTGTTAATTATGAATATCGGCTACATTCTGGAAGCAGGTTTTGAGCCACAGTATTTACTTGGAAACGGGCAAAACGTCGAATACTCAGAGAACATTGATGTCTTCGTTATTAAATATGGTATTTCGATGTTTAATTTTTCATTGGCAACCGCTGCAGGTATGTTCAAAACCGTTATCAGTTTCATCTTTTTAATTGCAGCCAACTCGTTTTCAAAGAAAATGGGTCAAGGCGGACTGTACTAGGAGGGGTGCAAGATGTTGAAAAAACGCAAAAAAGCAAGTTATATGAAAACAAAAGAGGATCTGATTTTCGACACATCTAATATTATTTTTATGATTATCCTGTGTGTGTTTATGTTATATCCTTTTTTAAATCAAATTGCGATTTCCTTGAATGATGCAACCGATTCTGTACGAGGAGGGATTTACTTATGGCCAAGAGAATTTACCTGGCATAATTATGAGCATGTATTTGAGAAAGCAGCAATCTATCAAGCTATTTTCATCTCTGTCTTACGAACGCTTGTCGGAGCTGGGGTCGGTCTGTTCTGTACTGCAATGGTAGCTTATGCCATTGCTCAGCCTCATTTTATCTTCAAAAAATCGGTCACGATCATTTTTATCATGACGATGTATTTTAATGGTGGATTAATTCCGACTTTTTTACTAATGAGGGATTTGCACTTGATCGGATCTTTTTGGGTATATATTTTACCAACATTAATAAGTGCTTTTAACTTGATTATTATGCGTTCCTTTATAGAGGGACTGCCAAGCAGTATTTTTGAATCAGCTAAAATTGATGGAGCAGGTGATTTTAAGATATTCTTTAAGATTGTGCTGCCGTTGTCTCTACCAGTGTTAGCAACAGTAGCACTGTTTGTTGCCGTGTTCCAATGGAACCAGTGGTTTGATGTCTTCCTCTACAATTCCAGTCAAGAACACCTGACTACTTTACAATATGAGCTAATGAAAATCTTGCAAAATTCAAGTACGACATCGAGTGGGGATATGGCTTCAGCCTTTGCTAATTCCGCTGGGGGAGAATCCAATATGGTAACACCAAAGTCGATTCAGGCAACGATGACGATTGTAGCCAGTTTACCGATCATTATGATCTATCCGTTTTTGCAGCGCTATTTTGTGAAAGGGATGACACTTGGGGCGGTGAAGTAGGAAAAATTATATATAACCACGATAAGGTAGAATCAAGCATTTCATTACACATCACACCTTTGTCGTGGTTATACTAGTTTAAATCAATTCTAATATATTGAATAATAGTATTATTTAACCATTTTTAAATACTACCATACAAGTTATTGACAAAGTTAGTGAAAGCGCTTTACAATAAAAACAGAAGCATTGTTTACCAAATAAACAAAGGTTTGGCCATTCTTGTATACTAGTCAGACTAGAGTAATTAGTTGTGGTGACATTGTAGGGTTTTAGTTGTAATCCAAATATTGATTGAAGAAAGGAGTAATGTATGGAGGGTGTTAGTAAAATCAGACATAATCAACTGTTGAAAAGCGGTATGTGGGGCAGTATTAAAAAAGATTGGCAATTATATTCATTGATCTTATTGCCAGTTATCTACTTAATTATTTTTAAATATGGTCCAATGTTTGGAAATATTATTGCGTTTAGAAGGTTTATGCCAGGTGGAAGCATTATTGGGGAAGAATGGGTCGGACTTCAATATTTTAAAATGTTTTTAAATGATCCTACTTTTTATAATGTGTTCGCTAACACATTTATACTTGCGTTTTTATTGCTTGTGATTACGTTTCCGGCTCCAATTATATTTGCATTACTTTTAAATGAATTGAAGAATCAGTTATTTAAGCGGTTTATTCAAACAGCTTCTTACTTACCGCATTTTTTCTCAGTGGTGGTTGTTGCTGGTATGGTCTTTGAGATACTTTCTCTTAATGGTCCAGTAAACAGTTTACTAGCTGGCTGGGGATTTGAAAAAATTAGCTTTATGCAACTGCCCGAATGGTTCAGGACCGTTTTTGTCAGTGTTGATTTATGGCAAGGATTAGGCTGGGGTGCCATTCTATATCTGGCAGCATTGACCGGTATTAACGATGAATTATATGAAGCTGCAAAAATAGATGGTGCTAATCGTTGGCAGCAAACAATGCATATTACTATCCCGGGGTTATTGCCAACGATCGTCGTATTATTAATATTAAACATTGGGAATTTCCTACAAATAGGGTTTGAGAAAGTATTGTTACTTTATAATCCATTAACATATGAAACGGCTGATGTTATTTCAACTTATGTTTATCGAGTTGGTCTGGAATCTGGAAGTTTTAGTTATGGAGCAGCGATTGGACTATTTGAATCTATAATTGGCTTAATACTTGTACTAGGCGCCAATTATCTCTCCAAAAGAATCACGGATAACAGTCTCTGGTAGGAGGTATGAGAAATGGAATCATGGCAATATAAGGTGTTTAAGGTTTTTAATGTAACATTATTACTTTTTATCGTATTTGTTACTTTGTTTCCTTTTATTAATATTGTGGCACAGTCATTTAGTTCAGAGTCATATATCAATGCTGGGGAAGTCAGTCTCTGGCCAAAAGGGTTCAATTTTGATACTTATGAAGTGATCATGTCAGATACGATGTTTTGGATCAATTATAAAAATACAGTTATTTATACATTGGTAGGTACGTTCATTTCTTTAGTTTTATCAACGATGATTGCGTATCCTTTGTCTAAAACAAGATTGAGAGGAAGAAGATTTTTAACATTATTCTTCGTTTTTACAATGTTTTTTAACGGAGGTTTAATTCCTAACTATGTACTTGTTACTTCTTTAGGATTTGGTAACAGTCTTTGGGCAATTGTTATCCCAAATGCGATAAGCGTTTTTAACATGCTAATTATGAGGACATTTTTTCAGAATATTCCAGATGAATTGGAAGAAGCGGCTATTATGGATGGATGTAATACATTTGGGATTCTGTTCAAGATCATTTTACCTTTGTCTAAACCGATTATCGCAACAATGATGCTATTCTATGCAGTTGCACACTGGAACTCCTGGTTCCCGGCGTTTATCTTCTTTACGGATAAAGAATTGTTCCCCGTTTCCATTTATTTAAGGAATATGATTAAAGGTGCTGAAACAGCGCTTGGTGCTGGTGCAACCAGTGCAGATAACATGGTTCAGATTTCAGCCAATATTAAATCAGTCACGATGGTGCTAACGGTATTACCTATCTTATTAGTTTATCCATATATTCAAAAGTATTTTGTTTCGGGTGTCATGCTTGGTTCTGTTAAAGGTTAGCTTCTCTCAAGAGCCAGAGGAGGTGATTCAATTACATTCATTCGCTTAGCTGCGGATAGCTCATTTTGCCATCAGATGGTTCGCTGAATTTTTAAAAAAAGAGGGGGAATTATAATGTCTAAAAAAGGTATTGGATACTCGTTTTTAACATTTATTTTATCAGTAGTTTTGCTGGGAAGTTTAGTGGCATGCAGTGATTCGGAGTCATCAAACGAGCAAGATAACAGCTCAGCTGAAAGTGTTGCAATGGATGATTATCAAGCGGGGGACAGTTTTAAAGCGAAAGAACCTGTTACGTTTTCAACGCTTTTCAGTGATCATCCAAACTATCCATTGAAGGAAGACTGGACTTTTTTGCAGGAATTAACAGAAAAAACAAATGTCACGTTAGATATAACATCCGTACCATTTAGTGATTATACGGAGAAACGAAGCTTGCTGATCAGCAGTGGTGATGCACCATATATTATTCCAAAAACATATCCAGGTGAAGAAACACAATTTGTTGCTTCTGGCGCTATTATACCGATTAGTGATTATGTTGACATGATGCCAAACTATCAAAAAAAGGTGGAGGAATGGGAGATTGAACCGTTCCTGGAAGGGCTCCGTCAAAAGGATGGAAAATATTATGTATTACCTGGTCTTCATGAAGATGTCTGGCCGGATTACAGTTTAGCAGTTCGAACAGATATTATGGAAGAATTGGGACTGGAAGAACCTACTACATGGGAAGAAGTGGAAGAGATGCTTCAAGAGATGAAAAAAGCTTATCCTGATTCTTATCCTTTCTCAGACCGGTTTCAATTTAATAGTACTCTAGGAATAGCAGCGACTGGTTTCGGTACCAAAGCCGGCTGGGGTCTAGGAAACATGCTAGAGTATGTAGAAGAAGACGACGAATTTATTTTTTCTCCAACAACAGACGAATATCGGTCAATGGTGGAATACTTCAGTGGTCTCGTTGAACAGGGATTACTGGATCCTGAGAGTGTTACACAAGAAGATGATCAAGCAATCGAAAAATTCACAAATGGTAAATCTTTTGTCATTAATACAAATGGTCAAACGTTAACCCAATATCGTGATACGATGGACGATACCCTAGGTGAAGGTAATTATGAAATTAAGAAAATTGTAGTACCAGGTGGTCCTGCGGGGCAGTTAATGGAAGGTGGTAAATTGGAGAATGGTATTATGTTTACCAAAGCCGCTGCAGAAGATCCAAACTTTGAAGCGATGCTGCAATTTATCGATTGGTTACTTTATAGTGACGAAGGGTTAGAATTTGCTAAATGGGGAGTAGAAGGGGAAACTTTCACGAAAGAAAATGGTGAACGTCAATTAACGGAAAACATTACGTTCCGTGGAATGAATCCAGACGGAGAGGAAGATCTTCAGATTGATCATGGCTTCTCTGGTGGTAATTTCTCTTATGGCGGTCCAACTGAACTCCTACATTCTATGTTTAGTGAAGAAGAAGTGGAATTCCAGAATGCCATGCATGAAACAAAGGAATTGATTTTGCCTGATCCACCAATCCGTTATGATGCAACGCAGTTAGAGCAATCAACACTGTTAAGCACACCAATAAAAGATTCAGTGGAACAAAATACGTTGAAGTTTATTGTTGGTGACCGAAGTATGGATGAATGGGATACCTTTGTAAAAGAAATCGAAGCAAAAAATGTTCAAGGATACGTGGATTTAGCAAATGAAGTGTACCAGAATAATAAATAAGCAATGTTAATGATCCTATAACACGGAGAGTTTCTTTCTCCGTGTTCTCTTTAAATATGTTGGAAGATTAGAAAAGGTGGTTAGTTGAATGGTGACAGTTCAACAGGTTATAAATGATTTGAGAAGCAACACTCCATCTCATGTTCCTACTGTAGATACGATAAAGTTTGGTGACAAGAATAAAGATGTGAAAGGAATAGCAGTAGCTTATATGCCGAGTTATCAAGCTATCCTAAAGGCGATAAGCAATGATGCTAATATGCTTATCTGTCATGAAGGACTGTTTTATCGTCATGATGACAATAGCGTGGAAGATAAAAGTGATGTATTTATCGAAAAAAAGAGATTGATTGAAGAATCTGGGTTAACTGTTTTCCGTTATCATGATCACATTCACAGATTACAGCCTGATGGTATCGAACAAGGAATGATCAACACACTTGCCTGGCAACCTTTTTTAATAGAGCATCAATCGGTATATTCGTTATTTAAGCTGCCGACACAAACATTAGAACTGTTATTAACAGAGTTGAAGCAGAAATTAGTAGTTGATCGATTACGATATGTGGGAAATTTGACTGCAAATATTAGTAAAGTGGCATTGTTAGTAGGATACAGGGGAGGTGGAGCTACAGCACTTCCACCATTTGTTCATGATGATGTTGATGCTGTTATTTATGGAGAAGGGCCTGAATGGGAAACGCCAGAATATGTAAGGGATGCAAACGCAATCGGGAATAACAAAGCAGCAATTATACTTGGGCATTTAGAAAGCGAAGAGCCAGGCATGTACTATCTAGCCGAAAAACTGAGACAGAGATACCCCGGTATACCCGTATCATTTATAGCTTCAGAGAATTGTATAAAAACGATGTAAATGAAATGATAAAAAGAAAGGGGTTTGACATTGGAGTATAATCAAGGTGGATTTTTTCGATTTTCTTATTATGTATATCAGTTGCTAATTTTAAATCTTTTATTCGTTCTGACAAATATTTTGCTGTTTGCGGCATTAATTATACTGATACCTAGCATCTCTAATGCTTTACTGTACTACATTGCTTTCATTCCAACTGGTCCCTCATTAGCTGCTTTATTTCACAGTTTGTCGTCCGTAATGAAAGAGAATGGTCATTCTTTTGTGAAAGATTTTTTATCAGCATACAAGAACAATTTTGTCGATGTATTAAAAGTATGGGTTCCAATCATTACTGTTTTTTTTATATTATTAATTGATATTCAGTATTTTAATCAGAATCCTACACTAATAAATCAGGTATTGAATGGCATATTTATCGTATTGTTATTACTACTGGTTTTATTATCTATCTATTCACTTATGATTACGACACACTATACATTTAGATTAAGAGATACGTATCGTCTCTCTATTTTTTACATGTTGACGTGGATCAAACGCTCAACAGGAAATATTGCGATATTATTTTTAACGGTTGTGTTTATGTTTTTTACATCAGATTTTATTATTCTCTTTATTTCCAGCCTTGTAGCATGGTTCCTGGTGTTAAATACACTACCGGTTATTCACGATGTTGGAACAAGTTTTGTCAAAACGGAAAAAGAAGGCCAAACACAAACAATATAGCATAATTACAAATGGAAAGTGCGGTGTAGTATGAAAAATCAACTGTTATTATTTAATGATAATTGGTTATTTGCTAAAACTGATGTAGACGTTACGAATAGTTCATTACCAGACTTTAAGCCGGTGGATATTCCACATGATTGGCTTATTTACGATGCAAATCAATTATATGAAAATAGCATAGGATGGTATAAGAAAGGCTATCATTTTAATGGATCGAGTAAAGAAGTACTATTGACTTTTGATGGGGTTTACATGGATTCTGTGTTGTATGTTAACGATCAGCAGGTGGGTGAGTGGAAGTATGGTTATTCCAGATTTGAACATAACATCACCCCATATCTTCAGGAAGGTAACAACACGATTTTATTAAAAGTTACCTACAAAAGTCCGAATAGCAGATGGTACACAGGTGCTGGTATCTATCGGAATGTGTGGTTAAAAGAAAGAAGTGCTAATTATATAGAAACAGATGGTATCTATGTATCTTCTTTTAAACAGAAGGACGTTTGGAAGTTAGCTATTGAAACAAGTGTTTTTGCCGCAGAGTCACTAACAGTAAACCATGAACTAATAAGAAATGGGGAAGTAATGAATACATATTCAGGTGAAGTATCGGTGGGAAGGGGTGTGGAAAAGGCAGAACTAACCATTAAAGACCCTTTTGTTTGGAGTGTGGAATCACCTCATTTGTATCAACTGGATACTTCTATAAGTGTGAATGGTACTGTCATTGAAATGATTTCCCAACGAATTGGATTTAAAGAAGTGACATTAGATCCAGACAAAGGCTTTTTTCTTAATGGACAACACATGAAGTTAAATGGTGTTTGTGAGCATCATGATTTGGGAGCTTTAGGCGCAGCTTTTAACCCGGTAGCATTGAAAAGAAGGTTAGAGATCTTAAAGGACATGGGTGTGAATGCAATTCGGACTGCACATAATATGCCGGCTAAGGAATTGATGGATCTAGCAGATGAGATGGGATTCCTGATCGTTTCAGAAGCGTTTGATATGTGGGAAAGACCGAAGACACCTTATGATTATGCCCGTTTTTTTAAAGACTGGGCATACGTTGATATTAAAAGTTGGGTGAAACGTGATCGAAATCATGTCAGTTTAATTATGTGGAGCATTGGTAATGAGATCTATGATACGCATGCGGATGAACAAGGGCAGCGAATAACAGAGAAGCTGGTGAATTACGTTCAGGAATTTGATCCAGAAAAAAACGCAGTGATAACAATCGGATCTAACTATATGCCATGGGAAAATGCACAGAAATGCGCAGATATAGTGAAAATCGCTGGTTATAATTATGCTGAAAAATATTATGATAGGCATCATCAAGCGCATCCCGATTGGGTAATATATGGGAGTGAAACAGCTTCTACCGTTCAAAGTAGAGGTATTTATCATTTTCCTTTTGAGAAATCAATCTTAACAGATGATGATCAACAGTGTTCAGCTCTAGGTAACAGTGCCACAAGCTGGGGCGCCAAATCTGCAGAAGCATGTATACTCGCTGAACGGGATACCCCCTTTTCGCTAGGCCAATTTATTTGGACTGGATTTGATTATATTGGTGAACCAACACCATATCATACTAAAAATTCCTATCTTGGACAGATTGATACTGCAACATTTCCGAAAGACTCCTATTATATTTATCAGGCTGCATGGACCGATTATAAAAAAGCGCCGATGGTTCATATTTTTCCTTATTGGGATTTTAATAATGGGCAACTCATTGATGTGAGGGCCTGCTCGAATGCCCCCAAAGTTGAGCTGCAATTTAATGGAGAAACAATAGGAACTTTTCATACCAATTATCAAAATGGTAATCAGTTGACAGGCTGGTGGAAGCTGCCATATGAGGATGGCACTGTTACTGCACTGGGTTACGATGAAGATGATAACATCATTGCAACAGAAAGCAGGCACTCTTTTGGTGAAGCAAAGACGATGAAATTAACTCCTGACAAATTGACAATGGAGGCGGATGGTACAGATTTAATTTTTGTTGAGATCACGATGGAAGATGAAGCAGGCAATCCGGTAGAGAATGCGGCGAACAGGGTCGATGTTCAAGTTTCAGGGGCCGGTCGATTAATCGGTTTGGATAATGGTGACAGTACTGATTATGACCAATACAAGGGAACAAGCAGGCGATTATTTAGTGGAAAATTGATGGCAATTATTGCGGCAAGATTACAACCGGGCGAAATCGAAATGGAAGTAACATCGGAAGGCATACCTGCCGAGAAATTAGTTATGCAGTCTATTGTGACAGAAAAAGATGTTACAGGTGTATCAGCAAATATGGAAAATAAACACGTCCCAGTCGTAATGGGGAACGAAAAAGAAATCCCTGTTCGCAACATAAAAATTCACAGTGAAGAGGGGCAACACTTGAATGATCAACAACAAGACTTGATTGTCAGTGCGTCGGTTCAGCCATCCAATGCCTCTTATCAGGAATTGGAGTGGAGTGTCGTTACAGATACCGGAATCACCTCTAATATAGCAACCCTCGAAGCTTTCGGTAATAGAGCCAAGATTACTGCATTTGGTGACGGCACTTTCCGTGTTCGCTGTACAAGTACCAATGGCACCAGCAACATTAGGATTATTTCGGAATTGGAATTTCATGCAGAAGGAATTGGCACAGCTTATAAAGATCCATATGATTTTGTTTCAGCCGGTCTTTTTGATTATAGCGAAGGGGATTTAGGAAATGGAAACGAACGAGGCGTTGCCACAAGCAGAGACGGTGTTACGGTAGTTACTTTTCATGATATCAACTTCGGTTCAATTGGATCAGAACAGATAACTGTACCGATCTTTGCATTATCCAGTGAGGAATATCCATTGCAAATATGGGAAGGTGTTCCTGGTGGCGAGAAAAGTGAATTATTAGCTGATGCAATCTATCAGAAGCCTTCCAAATGGAATGTCTATCAATCTGAAACCTTCCAATTAACACGCAGGATCAAAGGAATTAGATCGTTATCGTTCGTCACCACCAAAAAAATGCATATCAAAGGTTTCCAATTTACGGAGGCGAATCGAGCGTTAGATTGGAATTTAGCGGCAGAAGCGGATCATATTTATGGTGATCGTTATCGGATCGAGAATGATACAGTTGAACAGATCGGCAATAACGTATCATTAACGTTTGAGCGATTTGATTTTGGTGAAAAAGGAGTGACTAAGATTGCTATAACGGGCCATTCTCCGATTGAAAAAAATACCATTCATATTCGACTTGAAGGTGATCAACGTGAAAGTGATCAAATTATAGAGTTTTCTTTTTCAGAAGATTACCAGGAGAGAATATTTGCTCTCGAGCATGTTCACGGAGTACAGAATGTCACGTTTTTATTCTTGCCTGGCTCCGATTTTCACTTCCGCGCTTTCCGCTTTATTGAATAGATCAGTCAAGCTGTTATCATTTATAAGTGGTAACAGCTTTTTTAAAAAGTCAAAAAAGTACATAAGCGCAGTCACAGCAGCAAACTATTGAACAAGAAGTTGAGTTCCTATAATATGGATTATGTCTACTAGCCATTGCTAGCCGAGCATCCATATTGAGATATTTAATGTGCTGGGATACCACTCCGGCCAACCACTTCGCGTCCTGCGGGGCACGGCTGAAGCTAGGCTACTACCCGAAATACTTCTCTGCTGCCTTGCACCGAGGAAGCCTACTTCGAAGCTTTACTAGTAGACGCAGGTGCAGACGTTGTGGATCTTCAGCACCTGCATAATCCCGCGGGAGTCTACGTGGTTGGCCTACGCTAGGTTAAGGACTCTACAACTTCTGGAAGAACTAGCATATTGGTCGCTGCATTTATAACAGCAATTGAATAAAAAACAAATGTCTAGAACCACTGCTTTTTGCAGTTACATAAGTTGTAGCACTTCCCTCAAGCGTAGGAAATATGCGGAGACTCCCGTGGAATCAGCGCGAGCTGAAGATCCATTTAGGAAAGAAAAGAAATTTCTTTCCTAAATTAGCTGAAGCCGTGCCCACAGGACGCGGAGCTTATTTCCGGAGCTTTGCTAAGCTGATAATCTATATCAAAATGACCATTTGGCAACACAGTTCTACTTAACATAATCCATATTATAGGAAGTAGGGGATTTCTTCTGACTCTGCCACAAAACCATTTGATATTGCTTTTTATGACAAAGTTATTTATAATGTACTTAATTCAAACGATAGACGATCTTATTTTTTTGCCTGAAAAGGAAACCGTTTTCCTTTGAGTTTATCAATCTATTTAGGAAAGGTATGATGACGTGACTAGTCAGACATTTCATTCTCCAAAACTTTCTTTGGAACAACGCGTGACCGCATTAATGGAAGCGTTAACTTTCGAAGAGAAAATATCACTGTTAAGTACCCATCAAAGTGCGATTCCCCGACTTGGCATCAAAGAATACTTCATTGGTGGTGAAGCAGCACATGGTGTAGTGGATCGCCAAGGGACAAAGACGACTGTTTTCCCGCAGCCGCTTGGTTTATCCAATACATGGAATAAACTATTAATGCATCAAGTCGGCAGTGCGATTGGCGATGAAGCGAGAGCTTTTTATCAATTAAAAGACGAAAAAACAGGGCTTACCTTATGGGCGCCAACGATTGATATGGAGAGAGACCCAAGATGGGGCCGAACGGAAGAAGCCTACGGAGAAGATCCCTATTTAACCGGCGTATTGTCGACTTCGTTAATTAAAGGGATGCAAGGCGACGATCCATTCTACGTAAAGCTCGTAGCTGCACCGAAGCATTTTTATGGAAATAATAATGAGAAAGGCAGAGAAGATACCTCCAACAGTATTGATCTTCGTAATCGGAAAGAGTATTATTTGAAAGCGTTTGAACCTGCCTTTAAAGAGGCCAAAGCCTTGTCCATGATGACGGCTTATAATGGTGTGAATGGCATTCCATGTATGCAAATTCAGGAAATAGAAGATATTGTCCGTAACGAGTGGGGTATGGATGGATTTGTTGTTAGTGATGGCGGTGCTTTAACACTTAATGTTGAAGAGTATCAGTATTATGATACGTTTGCTGAAGCGTTGGCCGATGCATTGAAGAAGGGGATAGACTGTTTTGTAGACGACAAAGAGCTGGTAGAAAAGGCGGCCAAGGATGCTTGGGATCGTGATTTACTATCCGCAGCAGACATTGAGCGAGCGGTGCGACGAATCGTAACAGTCCGTTTTCGCTTAGGTCATTTTGATACCGATTCATCTGATAATCCATATGCAGCAATCGATCAATCTGTTTTGAACCATGAAAACCATCAAAAGCTGGTAAGACAGGTAACAGACGAGTCGATTGTTTTATTGAAGAATGAGAAACGTATGTTGCCACTGAACCGCAGTAAAGTAAAAAAACTTGCTGTAATTGGCCCCACTTCCAATCAAGTGTTTCGTGACTGGTATACCGGTTATTCTCCCTACCAGATAACACCTCTGGATGGAATTAAAAATCTTGCAACTGAAACGGAAATAGTTTTTCATGACGGCTTTGATCGTATCGCCTGGAAAACAAGTGATACCAATCAATATTTGACCATTGATCCAACAAACAATTGGATTACTTCTGCAACGAACAGGGAACAAGCAATTATTACCGATGAAGACTGGGGAAATGATTGGCACGTATTTAAAAGTCAATATACAGACTGTTATTTGACGCAGCCTGACAAACAGGTGACCTATCAAGCAGACAAAGAGGAAGTGTTTGATTGGTTTAATCGGGAGAAAATTCGTGTCATGAAATCCGGTGACAAGGCGTACACCCTATCAAACTGGGAGGATCAGGCGATCATAACAAAAGATGAAAAAGTCATCGTAACAGGAGAAACAGGCACAAGCTTTGAAAAGGAAATCATAGAGGATGGAATCCAGGCAGCAGTTCAATGTGCTGAAGAAAGTGACGTGGCGGTCGTCTGTGTTGGCAATCACCCGATGATCAACGGAAAAGAAACAGAAGATCGTGAACATATTAATCTGCCAAACTATCAGCAGCGATTGATAGAGGAAGTATATAAAGCGAATCAGAATTTGATTGTTGTGGTGATCGCAAGTTATCCGTTCGCAATCAATTGGGCACAAGATCATGTTCCGGCGATTTTGTACAGTGCACACGGTTCACAAGAACTCGGGAGCAGCCTTGCAGCGCTATTATTCGGTGACATCAATCCTTCAGGGAAATTAAGTATGACATGGCCAAAGGATTCTGATCAATTACCAGCGATCACCGATTATGACATTCGAAAAGGCAAGCGTACGTATCAATATGCCGAAGATAATATTTTATACCCATTCGGTCATGGTTTGAGTTACGGAGACGTCCGTTACGACAATTTTGATTTAAATAAGACAACCATCGCTCGTCAAGATACGATAACTCTCTCTTTCCGTGTAAGGAATATAAGCGATTTTCTCCGGGATGAGGTTATCCAGCTGTATGCTGCAGTAACCGATAGTTATTACGATAGACCAAACAAACAATTGGTAGCTTTTGAGAAAGTTTCACTCAAGCCTGGTGAGGAGCGTGCGTTACATTTTACTATCAGTTCAGAGCAATTACAGGTGTATGATATTAGAACCAATCAATTCATACTAGAAAAGGGAAAAGTGCAGTTTGCGATCGGACAATCAAGTGAACGACTTATTCATCGCTTTCATCCTGTCGAAATAAGAGGGGAAGAAATTACCGGTCGATCACTGGCAGTAGAAACGCCTGCTGAGAATTATGATGATTATCAAAATGTCATTTTAACAAAAGGGGAAAGAGAACAACCATGTGTGACGGCAGGTGAAACTAGCGGCAGTATTATGTTTCGTAATGTCGAAGTCATGGATAGTAATATATTGAAAGTCCGATTCAAAGGAAATGGATTTATTCGATTTCATGTAAATGAGATACAGGATACTCCTTATCAACAAGTACAGACCAGTCAATGGGAAGATATTTTGCTAGACATGAAGAGTCTCCATGATGACAAGATTCAGCTGATATTGGAATACAAACAACTATCAATACAATCTGTGCAATTACAGAAAGGGTGAGAAATGTGCCAACAGATATACCAGCAAGAGGCATTTGGACGGACAGTCCGGCGGTGAAGTGGGAAGATGCATTAGTGAGTGGAAATGGCTCCCATGGTGTCATGGTGATGGGGGATCCTGTATCAGATACGATTATCGGCAACCACTGTCGTCTGTATTTGCCACAAGGAAATCGTTTTGAACTGCCAGAAATGGCCACTTACTTAACGGAATTTCGTCAGATTATAGAACACGAAGGCTATGATAAGGCACTTTCGTTTTATTATCAAAAAGCAGAAGAGTTGGGATATCCGGGGTTGTTAATGAGCGATCCCTCTCACCCTGGCTTTCATTTGCATGTGGAGACCGATCATTCTTCATACAATGATTATCAGCGCAGTATCGATTATCAGACAGGAGAGTTAACAGTCACTTATCAGGCAAACGGTCAAGCTTTTTCTAGAAAAACGTTTGTGTCGCAACAAACGAATCAAATTATTCATTGCTTAAGTCCAGGGGAATACAAAATCCATTTACAAGATTATCAGCATCCCCTAATGAAACAAACGAGCAGGATTCATCACCATACCATGCATACTCATTTTGATTATGTCCATAGTGAAGGTGGGTATGATGTGCGGATTGATGTGGAAGCAAGCAACTTACAGCCTCTAGCTGACGAAACAGGTTTTCAATTGCAAAGTGACCAGCCAATCTTAATAACCATGGAGATCAGCCCTTATCAGCAAGCAACAGATCGAACCGTTATAAAGGCGAAAGTAGGTAAGCAGCTTAGCTATCAACGGTTGTTCGCGAGCCATGAAAAGATTCACCGCGAATTGTTTGATCGAGTTCGGTTAGAGCTTGCGACAGACGAACAGCGTCAGCAACCGATTTGGTCGTTAGTTGAACAAGCGAAGCGTGCCGATCAGATGACGCCTGTTTTATTAGAAAAAATGTATGACGCTGGCCGCTATATGTTTATCTGCAGTGCTGGTGAACTGACACCAAATTTACAAGGGATTTGGACCGGGACATTTGAGCCTGCTTGGAGTGGTGACTTTACCTTTGATACCAATGTCCAACTTTCCATTGCTGGTGCGCTGTCGAGTGATTTACTAGAAGGGCTTACCGGTTATTTCCGATTAATAAAAGAGTTGCTGCCGGGCTTTCGTGAAAATGCCCAAAAATACTATGGGGCGCGTGGGATTCTGGCAACGGCTCACTCCAGTAACAGCGGCAGGCATATGCATTGGAACGAAGATTGGCCGTTAGTGCTATGGACGTGTGGAGCTGGCTGGTTAGCTCACTGGTATTATCAATATTACCGTTTTACTGGAGATACTATCTTTCTGCAAAATGAAGCAGTTCCATTTCTGGAGGAGATTGTTCTGTTTTATCAAGATTTCCTTATCGAAGATGCGGATGGTACGTACCGTTTTACCCCATCCTATTCCGCTGAAAATGGAACCGGAGATAATGCGACCCAAGATATTGCAGTTGCCAAAGAGGTACTGACGAACTTAATCGAAGCGTATCAGATACTCGGGTACTCCAATGAAAAAATAAACAGCTGTCAGGAGATGCTGGAAAAATTACCTGCATATCAAATAAATCAAGAAGGGGCGCTGAAGGAATGGTTAACTCCGGATAAAGGAGAGAACTATAACCATCGTCATTTCTCTCATTTATATCCGGTTTTTCAAAGCCGAGAATTTAATGATGAAACAGACCCTGTTATGTGGAAGGCTTCTCGAATTGCTTTTGAAAAGCGGTTGGAAGCCTGGCTACTGAATGAAGAGGGAGATACCTCATCGACGCATGGCCGTATGCATTCAGCTCTATGTGCAACCCAGTTTCACATGCCAGCGCTGATTGATGATATTTTCCGTTTATTAATCACTAATAATTGCTTCTTCTCTTCATTGATGATGTCGCATTATAATGAACAAAATATTTTTAATGTCGATGGCAATGGTGCAATGCCACAGGTCGTACACGAAATGCTTGTCGATTACAGTAATCACAGACTGACACTGTTAGGGGCAATACCTGCATCTATCGCAAGTGGAACGATACGTGGAGTTAGGTTGCCACATCAGATGACGGTCCATCAGCTTTCCTGGGATCTTGAAGCAAACCGTTTAGATCTGGAAATAGAAAGTCAAACAGATCAGGAGCTAAGTCTTTATTTACCTTTGTTTACGAAATCAGATCAGCATTTGCACCACTTACAATTAGTTCGTAATCAAAAACAATCATTGCATATAGATCTAGCAAAATAATGTTTGAAGGAGTGTAACGATATGTATCATGGACATTTAGATCCGTTTCCGAAAAATTTTCTATGGGGAGCAGCATCTGCCGCTTATCAAATTGAAGGGGGATGGAACGCTGAAGGAAAAGGCGCATCAATTTGGGACCAATTCACCAAAATTCCTGGCAAAACGTTCGAAGGCACAAACGGAGATGTTGCTGTCGATCACTATCACCGTTACAAAGAAGATGTTGCCTTAATGGCCGAAATGGGCTTGAAAGCATATCGGTTTTCGGTAGCATGGAGTCGGATTCTTCCTGAAGGAGCGGGGGAAGTTAATGAAGCTGGACTGCAGTTCTATGAGAATTTAATCGATGAACTGCTGGCACATCATATTGAGCCGGTACTGACATTGTATCATTGGGATATTCCACAGGCATTACAGGATAAATATAATGGCTGGGAGTCTCGCCAAGCGATTGATGATTTTGATCAGTATGCCAGAATATTATTTGATAGATTCAAAGATAAAGTAAAGTATTGGGTCAGCTTTAACGAACAGAACGTTTTTACGGCTTTAGGCTATCGCTGGCAGGCCCATCCGCCTAATGTTTCAGATGTGAAACGGATGTTTGAAGCGAATCATATTATTAATTTGGCCAATGCAAAGACGATTCAAAGCTTCCGAGAGCTCGTCCCGAACGGTCAAATCGGTCCTAGTTTTGGCTATGGACCGATGTACAGTTTTGACTGTTCACCAGACAATGTATTGGCAGCACTGAATGGAGAGGAATTTCAAAATCATTGGTGGCTGGATGTTTATGTTCATGGTAAATACCCAAAGGTGACATTTAAGCAGTTGGACCGACTTGGGATTGCACCGACGATCGAAGCTGGTGATAACGCGTTATTGCAAGCAGCAAAGCCCGATTTTCTTGGTGTTAATTATTATCATGGAGGTACTGTGCGGGCAAATGAAATCGAATTTCCGATTCAGGAAAATGAACAAGAGTTGGAAAAAGATTTTCAAGCAACCGATCCCTATTTAATGAAGCCAAAAGATGAACAAGCACAGACGCCAGAGACAAGCATGTTTACCAGTGTTTCAAACCCACATTTAGAAACGACCAAATGGGGATGGGAAATCGATCCGGTTGGTATCCGGATTGCATTAAGAAGACTGCAAAACAGATACGATCTGCCAATGATGGTGACAGAAAATGGTCTTGGAGCTTATGATGAATTAAAAGCAGATAAGACAATTGATGATGATTACCGGATCCAATATTTAAAAGATCATGTCGTAGAGTTACGGAAGGCAATTACCGATGGGGTGGAACTAATCGGCTACTGCGCCTGGTCATTTACGGATTTATTAAGCTGGTTAAACGGTTATCAGAAACGATACGGATTTGTCTATATTGACCGAGATGAAAAAGATGAAAAAGAGCTGGGGCGAATTCCGAAAAAAAGCTATTATTGGTATAAGGACGTTATTGAAACGAATGGCAGCGACTTAAAGTAATGCCAAGTACGATGCTGTGACAGGGGGTAGTTGCCGTGTTTTTTAAGCAAAAATGGATGAGGTTATTTGATTATTTAAAAGTAAAGCATAAATTGCTCGGTATTTACTTGATTGTCACAGCGATTCCTATATTATTAGTAGGAGCTTATTTAAATTACAGTACACGCGATATTGTATTAAATAATTCGTTAAATGAAGCAAAAGCAAATGTTGATAAATTGGAATTACGTCTGCAAACAATTTTTAACCGGGTTACCGATATTGCTGACATGGTCTATATCAATCAAAATCTGAAAGAACTGTTAGAGCACGATTATGGATCGACATTGGACATGTATAATGCCTATAATCAATATCCTATCTTCGATGATTTTTTGAAATATTATGACGAAGTAGAGACCATCCAATTTTTCATGAATAAAGACATGATTACCGATTCTCATATGATCTATGCAGATGGTATGGTGAAAAATCAATCCTGGTATAAAGAAGCAATTGCGAAAGAAGGCCGCTTGTCATGGGTGTATATGGAAAATTATTGGACAAGAAAGAAAATGCTAGCGCTAACAAGATCAGTGTATGGTCAAAGTCACGATTTACTAGGAGTTCTTGTGATATATGTATCACCTGATATGTTAAGATCAGTGGTAGAAGGAGAACCTTATCAAGCGTTAATCACGCTCGATAGGAGCACGATTATTTATAATACGAGCAATAAGCAAATTGGTGAAGAAGCGTCATTCTTTGAGCAGGAAGAACAGCCTTTTGGCAATTATGTCATTGACTCTGAATTCGGAGGAGAACACGTCAAAGTCAATGTCCACCATTTCCAGCCAGATAAATCGCTGGATAACACATTTCAAGTATCCACTGTTATACCAGTTGATGATGTGATGAAAGAACCCAACGCCGTATATGCGAAAGGATTCTTTGTGATCGTAGGAGCATTAACGATCTCACTAGGATTAATTGGAATTTTTATTAGAAGTTTTCATAAACGAATTCAACAATTAAGAAAAACAATGTACCAAGTAGCAAAAGGGAATTTTCAAATAAATGAACAGGTTCGTGGTCATGATGAAATTAGTGACGTATATCGTGATTTAATGACGACATCCAAAAGTGTTCAAAAAATAATTGACGAAGTATATATTCACAAAATTAAAGAAGAAACCTGGCGTCGTAAACAGAAGGAAATGGATTTTAAAATGCTGGCAAGCCAGATCAATCCACATTTTCTTTACAATACATTAGAAATGATCAGAATGAAAGCGGTGCTGAATAAAGACCCTGAAGTTGCCAAGCTTGTCAAAATGCTTAGTAAAATGATGCGATCAGCATTAGAGAGAACGGACCGCCCGATTCCAATTACGGAAGAAATAACATTGATCCATAATTATCTGGATATTCAGAAGATGCGGTTCGGTGATAAATTTTATTATCAGTTTGAAATTGAAGACTCGGTTAAAGACTATTACATTTTTCCATTACTTATTCAGCCGATCGTAGAGAACGCGATTATTCATGGGCTGGAACCGAAAGAAGATAGCGGATTTATCCAGCTGACAATTGAAGAAGAGGATCATTATATTCAAATCGAAGTAAAAGATAATGGCGTAGGGATCAAGCGGGACACTTTGGTGGAAATCAGAGAACGTCTGGATGATCAGGAATATCTGTCAGACGGTAACAGCATCGGCTTGCACAATGTCCATCAGCGTCTGCAGCTATACTATGGTGAACGGTTTGGCGTGGCGATAGACAGCATTGTTGGTCTGGGCACCACGATGACCCTCAGGATTCCTAAAATCAAACAAGGCGAAGCATAAAAGGGGGGAAATACATGCTGCGAGTATTACTAGTCGACGATGAGCCGTTAATTCGTGAAGGATTAGCATCAATTATTGATTGGAACAGCTATGGATTTCAAGTGATAGGCACTGCTGACAATGGCAGGTCAGGCTTAGAGAAAATCAGGGAGTGGAAACCGGATGTTGTCTTTGTTGATATTCGAATGCCCGGAATTAGCGGTATTGAAATGGTACAGCAAGCTAAAGAAGAAGGATTTACTTGCAAATTCGTTGTACTATCAGGCTATTCTAATTTTTCCTATGCACAGCAGGCGATTAGACTTGGTATGGAATCCTATTTATTGAAACCTATTGACGAAGAAGAATTGATTCCATTACTCGAGCGGATGAGAATCAAGCTTAAGCAGGAAAAAATGTTAGAAAAGCAACTCCGTGATTTTGGCAGCATATCTGAATCTAGCAAATGGAAGCAGTTCCTGTTAGAGAATAATAGAGACGAAGACTGGCTCCAGCATTTTCGCAGGGATACATTTTATTTAGCAAGTATGACAGCTTTAAACGACACTTCCAGTGAACAGATTACCTCGAAGCTCCATGATGGTGTGAAAGAGGTGTTTCATTATTTATGGAAGCATGATACGTTATTTATGCTTTTCCGCAATCTTCAATTCACAGAAGTCAAGCAACAGCTTCACGATTTAACGGTATCAATGGAAGACAGATCACTTCAATTTCAATTAATCGAGGATAAAAACGATATCGACAGCCTGCCATCTGCTGTGAAGGATTTGCATTGTTTGCAGCAGTTCACCTTTGCTTATGGAGACAGGCTCATTTTGACAGAGAACGATTTGAAAGCAGATGAAGGAGATCCTTTTGAATTCTCGAAGTGGCTGGAACAAGTTTGTCTGATGGTTGAATTCGATCAAGTAGACAAATTAGATAACCATCTAATACAACTTCAATTCTATTATCAAAGAAAAAAGTATGCCAAAGGCAGAATTATAGCGGAATTGATTGATAAAATGAAGAGCATTTATCAGGAATTAAGCAAGTCGAATCACTCATTGACGGTATGGACGAACGATGAGCTGGTAGATCGCTTTACCTCTGCACATCAACTAGCTGATATCATAGAAGAAATAAAACAGCAGCTACTGGATCTGGCTCATCAAATCAATGGGTTTGCCAGTGATCATGACACCATTATTGATAAAATGAAGCACTATGTTGATTATTTTTATGCGAAAGAATTAAATGTCAAAGTAATGGCAGATTTATTTAATTATAATCCGAGCTATCTAGGGAAAAAGTTTAAAGCAGAAACGGGGAGCTATTTTCACCAATACCTTGATGCCGTCCGGATTACGAAAGCGAAAGAGTTATTAGTAGGTGGCAGCGATAAAGTGTATCAAGTCTCAGAGAAAGTTGGCTATACCAATCAGGATTATTTTTATCGGAAGTTCAAATATCATGTTGGCATCAGTCCAAAAGAATTCCAAAAACAATCACGTTCAACAGAAAGTATTAAAGGGGAATAAAAAATGACAGGATTAACAGACAGACCCTTATATAAGAGTGTACTCTACGTTTATTACTTTATGGTGACAAATTTTCATTTTATGATCGCTAATAGTTTATTTATACTCGCGTTTATTTTCTTTCAGTTGCGAATAGAAAATATCATTTTGTTTTATATTGCATTATTGCCGGCAGGGCCAGCCTTGGCAGCCTTGCATGCCACTATGGGGAAATTTGTTCGTGAAAAGGACATCAATCCAACAAAAGACTTTTGGCTCTACTATCGCAAAAACATCGGAATAGCAAGCAAGTTTTGGATTCTTATCTGGACATTAATTACCATTTTTCTTGTCGATATTCATTATGCCAATATATATGTATCCGTGCTTGCACCTGTTTTTCTCATTTTATTAATCGTCTGCTTATTTATTATGTTATATGCGTTTCCGGTGTTAACGAGATTTGAAGTCAAGCTGAAGAATTTATTGCTAGTCTCGATTTATTCTTTTTTTCGTTATTTCAAAACAACACTACTTCATATTTCTACGCTTATTTCTCTGGGAATTATTTATTATTTTGTTTCCGGGATCGCGGTCTGGTTTATTATGAGTATTGTCGTTTATTTTATTATGCACAACATGCAGAAGCCATTTGTTTTGATGAAAGAAGAACTTGGTAAGGAATGAGGGGATACGAATGAAGAAAAAACAATCATGGTGGCTATTACTTCTGATTATTGCTGTTGGGATTATTATTGCGTTAGGCATCTTATCAGATGAGCCAGCAGAAGAAGCAAATTCATCGACGAACGAAGTATCATTGCTCGAGAACACAGATCAAATCGCACACATTAAGGTCTTCGCTGATCAAAATGTGGAATTGGAAAAGAACAACGAGGAGTGGGGGCTGGTTAACAATGAACAACCGGTTGATACGGAAAAGCTTGATAGCTTCATTTCCTCAATGAAAGACATGAAAGGCGAGGAAACGGACGTAAAAAAACGAAATGTTAACCTGGATTTCCCACGGGTAACGGTCGCTTTTACAGATGCAGATGGGGAGGAACAACAAATCTCCATTGGGCAGTTAGACAAAGAAAGTAATCGCTATTATGTAGCACAACGTGAACAAGACAAAATTTACCTGGTTGATAGCAGCGTGATTCAAACGATTCCATTAAAAAATCAAGATGTACTGCAGACCGGATTATTATCGATCAGTGCTGACACACTAACAGAATTGAAAATTGCTAATGGTACCGAAGAGATTGCGTTAAGTAATGAACCAGTCTACTCAGAAGAAGAGTCACTGGCACACATCAGCGGCTGGTATATGCATGAGCCATATCAAGGTGTGTACAGTGTTGCATATTCGAAAATGGAAGAAATGCTGTTAGGAATGGAACAAATTCAACAGATCGGAACAGCTTCAGCGGATGCTGATCATGGCTTAGATAATGCGGAGTTCACGATTACTTTTTCTTCTGCGGAAAAAAGCGAAACATTATTGGTTGGAAACCCTGCTGCAGATAACCAATACTATGTCAAATTGAAAAATGAAGATACGGTTTATACCGTACCTACTGATGTTCTGGATCCTTATAGTTACAAGGCATTTGATATGATCGATCACTTTGTGGATATCGTTGCATTAGAGGTGTTAAGCGAATTGAAGATAACGGCACCTGATCAATCCTACCATTTTACATTCGACCATGAAGAACAAGATAGTGAAATAAAAACAACCGTTCACCATCAGGGCGAGACAGCAAACACAGAAGATTTCAGATCAATCTATCAATCATTAGCCGGTTTGCGCTTTGATGAGCCAACTGAAGATGTTTCAAATGAAGAGGCGGAAGTAACGATAGAATACACGATCCAAACACAGCAAGATGAAATCTCCCACCAAGTCGCATTCATTCCAATATCTGATGAAGCTTATGCGGTGAAGACAAATGATACCCCTGCAGAATTTAGTATTAAGAAAGAGAAAGTAACAGAAGTACTGGAACAATTAAAAGAAACATATGGAGAATAATGAAAACGGAGCTGATCAACTAGGTTAGCTCCGTTTTCATTTTACGGTAGGAAAGCATAGAATTTTAGCAATGAAGAACACGACGCAGTCAAAATGTTGAAAGCATCAAGTATAAAATCACTCTTATTAGTGAGATAAGAAAAGTAGCCAAAAGGAGAAAACGGATCACGAGATTTGTCTCGTTTAGCGAGAAAGGAACCAAAAGATGGGTGAGGTGACCCGAGATTTGTCTCGTTTAGCGAGAAAGGAACCAAAAGATGGGAGCGGTCACCCGAGATTTGTCTCGTTTAGCGGGAAAGGAGCCAAAAGATGGGAGCATTAACCCGAGATTTGTATCGTTTAGCGGGAAAGGAGCCAAAAGATGGGGGAGGTCACCCGAGATTTGTCTCGTTTAGCGAGAAAGGAACCAAAAGATGGGTGAGGTGACCCGAGGTTTGTCTCGTTTAGGAAGAATGGAACCAAAAGTGGGAAGCAGTCACTAGAGATTTGTCTCGTTTAAGAAGAGAGGAACTGAAAGTGGATGGAAATAGTGTCCCAGCGAATTATTTCAAAATAAGCATTAGGTTATTTGCCTAACATATTTCCCACTACAGGTCAGGTGGTTGTATATTATTGGACGGGAGGGGTTTTCCTGTTTTTTTGAAAAATAGTGTGGTATATATCATCTATTTATAAAAAATTTTCACTAAAGACAGAGAAAAAAGTGTAGGTTTTTATAATGCGGATTATTTTCCATAACAACTCGGTTTAAGTTCGTCTTGCATTTTACTTTTGTGTGAAATGAAAGTTTCAATATGTAAAATAAATCGTTATAATAGACAGGTGCAATTTACATAATAAGCGTATTGGAAGGAAGATAGTATATTGTCAGAACTTGATATCACATTATTACTAATATTGATCGCTTTCGGATTTCTAGCTGGATTTATCGATTCAGTTGCTGGCGGAGGCGGTCTGATTTCGTTGCCTGTTCTATTATCAACAGGCATGAACCCGGCGGCCGCGGTCGCTACCAATAAATTAGTAGGGACGATGGGTTCCTTCACCAGCTCTCTTGTTTTCTTTAAATCTGGTAAACTTGAATTATCGACTGTCTATAAGTTATTTCCTGTCGTTTTTATTGGATCTATCATCGGAGCGTGGACGGTCCATTTAATGGATCCAGCAGTATTAAAACCCCTGATGCTGATTATGCTTGCTCTTGTAGCGTTTTATACGTTGGTTAAGAAAGACTGGGGCGGTATATACAGTCAAAAGAAGCTTACGAAACGTAATTTCATCCTGTTTGTGGCTGCAATGTTTGCAATAGGTTGTTATGATGGTTTTCTGGGGCCGGGAACAGGCTCTTTTTTGATCTTTGCCTTTTTGATCATAGGTGCAGATTTTATTAAAGCGGCTGGTAATGCAAAATTTCTTAACTTCGGAAGTAATATTGCTGCATTATTAATGTTTATCTATTTAGGTGAGGTTAATTTTCTATACGGTTTTCCAATGGCAATAGCTTGTGTCGGCGGAGCAGTGATGGGAGCGCGTTTAGCGATAAGTAAGGGGAGCCGCTATATTCGATTTATATTTATAACGATTACCTTTGTGCTATTAGCAAAGAATTTGTATGACGTGTTAGGATTTTAGAAGTGGCTTTGGCATATCAAAAATGCAGATGTAAAAATATGTACAAATGTATTCACTATCAATTCTTTGTGAACAGAAGAGAAGTATGCTTTAGAAGCAAACTGCGAACTATTGACAATTTGGCGATGTATCATATTTTATGCTAAGTAAGAATCTATCTAATGCTGTAAAATTGTATTTCTATTTGGTGATTATGACATTTTTATTGTGCGTAGCAAAGCTCCGGAAATAGGCTCCGCGTCCTGTGGGCACGGCTTCAGCTAACTTATGAAAGAAAATTCTTTTCTTTCATAAGTGGATCTTCAGCTCGCGCTGATTCCACGGGAGTCTCCGCATATTTCCTACGCTTAAGGAAGTGCTACAACGCATGGAACAGCTAAAAGCAGTGGTGCTAGGCATTTTACATATTATAGACACTAAAGGACACCGCTCAAAATACTAGCTGTATTATTAGTTGTAGAGCAAAACCATAACGTAGGCCAACCACGGAGACTCCCGCGGGATTGTGCAGGTGCTGAAGATCCACTTTGTGAAGCGCCCTTCTTCACAAAGTTAGCTTCAGCCGTGCCCCGCAGGACGCGGAGTGGTTGGACGGAGTGGCATTCTAGCAGACAAACCATGTCAAAATGGTCTCCCAGCTGATCGCGATACCTATATTTCGCGGTTCTTGTTACTTCGCAGTATATATTAATAACGTAAAAGAAAAAACGAACTGAGACGAATGTTATGTACAAACATTCGTCTCAGTTCATTTTTTTCTTTAATCTGTTTATTAGCCTCGTTATTGATAGCTTTCTTCTAATGCATCAACAAGTGAACCGATATATGCGACTGTTTCCTTGATTGCGTCCGGTTTTGACATATCTACTCCTGCTTTGTGAATAAGGTCAAGTGGTTTTAGCGTTCCACCTGCTTTTAATACTTCCAACCAGTTGTCAGCTGCAGGTTTTCCGTCTGTTTGAATACGCTTAGCTACTGCGGTTGCTACGGTTAGACCTGCGGAATATGTGTATGGATATAAGCCCATATAATAATGGGGTTGACGCATCCATGTCAGTCCTGCTCCTTCATCAAAACTTACGCTATTGCCCCAGAAGTTTTTCAGTACAGCTAATTTCTGTTCGTTCAAGACGTCCGCGGTTAAAGGAGTACCAGCTTCCGCTAGTTCGTAGACCCGACGTTGGAACTCTCCCTCTAAAAGATGCGTAACAAAATTATGGTAATAGGTCCCCAGCAATTGTGTAATTACCCAGCGCTTCATCCGATTATCAGTTGTCGTGCCTAGTAAGTGATTGGCTAACAATAGTTCATTAATTGTGGAAGGTGCCTCCACGAAATAGGTAGATGGTTCAGAGTTTACCAGCGACTGATGTTTACCTGCTAAATGAAAGTGCCCAGCATGTCCCAGTTCATGGGCTAAAACGAAAGCACCTCGCATAGCACCTGTCCATGTTACGAGAATATAAGGATGAACACCGTATGGAGTGGCGCAGAAAGCACCAGATTGTTTACCGATGTTATCAGCTAAATCAATCCACCGTTCATTTAGTCCTTTTTGTATCATATCACTATATTCTGGTCCCATGACTTGCAATGCATCATGAATCAATGATTTGGTTTCTTCATAAGTAGTAGAAGGATTAAAGTCTGGATCCAGTGGTGCTTTTAAGTCAGCAAATTGCAATTCAGCTAATCCCATTTTATCCTTCAATAACTTTGCGTAACGCTGCATGTGTGGTGCTAGTTCCTGTTGACTTACATCAAGCTGATTATAATACATTTCTTTCGTAACCTGCTGAGGAAGAAGCAGCATATCTGTCACAGATTCATAATTTTTAAGACGAGCTAATGTAACCTGTTTCGTCACTTCAGTTGCATAGGTCGCTGCATATGTATGTTGATACTGACTCAGTGTTTGGATAAAAGACTTGTAGGCGTTACGACGAATGTCTGTGTTCGCCTCCATTTCATAAAGATCTTCATATAAAGAAGCAGACATCGGTAGATCTTGGCCATTTTCATCTTTAATAGATGCAAATGTCATATCAGAAGAAGTACTGCGTTCATAAATCATGAAAGGCGCGTCATGAATTTCACCTAATGCCGCCAATGTTTCTTCAACATTCGGTGCTAAAGTATACGGTTTTTGCTCTAATGTATCTTTTAATAATTTTTTGTAGGTGACGAGCCCTTTCTCTTCCTGCAAAAATTGAGCTGTTTCCTCTTCAGATAGTGTTAATAATTCTGATTGTATAAAGGAAAGCTTTGCATTGATAGTTGCCATGGCTGAAGATACTCTGGCAGCATCACGCTGATTACCTGGATCGCTGCCAGCGGTAGTAATTCGTAATTCAGCATATGTACTTACTTTACCTACACGTTTCAGATAGTTTTCATATGTTGTTAATCCATTCAATAAGTTGGCGGCGCTGGTTACTAAGTTGCCTTTAAAGGATGTTACTTGAGAAATGTCAGTTTGAATCGCTTTTAGTTCTTTTTCCCAAGTTTCTTGATCAGGAAATATATCGGATAAGTCCCATTTTTGTGCTTCAGGTACTTCAGAACGGTGAAGACGCTTTGTTTTTGCCATGAGGAAATCTCTCCTATTCTATAAAAATTTATTCATTTTTATTAGTATACGCTAGATTAGCTGCATCACAAAACAAGAAAGCTGTACTTGCAGATAATTGCTAGCAAAAAAACAGCTGAAAGTATTTAAAATATTCTGATAATATTATATAATCTCTTAATACGCATCTTAGAGGGGGAGTAACATGAAAGTTTTAGAAAGAATCAGTAGTTTTGCAGGGAACACGTTTGCTATCTGGGTTGTACTTTTTGCAATCTTATCATTTCTTGCACCTTCAGGATTTACCTGGCTGGCAGAATTTATTACGCCATTGCTAGGTATCATTATGTTTGGCATGGGGTTAACATTGTCAGCGAATGATTTTAAAGAAGCGTTTAAACGCCCGAAAGAGGTGGCAATAGGTGTAGCTGGTCAATTTGTGATTATGCCACTGCTCGCTTTCGCACTTGTTTCAATTTTTCCTGTTTCTACAGAAGTAGCAGTAGGTGTCATTCTAGTTGGCTGTTGCCCAGGTGGGACTTCTTCCAATGTCATGACTTATTTATCAAAAGGCGATACTGCATTGTCCGTTTCGATTACAGCGGTATCTACTATACTGGCACCGGTTCTGACGCCGGCCTTAATTTATCTTTTTGCCAGCCAATGGTTAGAGGTATCTGCCGGTTCATTATTTGTAACGATTGTACAAATTGTTCTTGTACCAATTTTGTTAGGGCTACTTGTAAAAGCATTACTAAAGGACAAAGTTGAAGCTGGTATTAAGGCTATTCCGTTAGTATCCGTGGTTGGGATTGTAGCGATTGTTGCAGCAGTAGTCAGTGTCAACCAGGAGCAAATTGCTAAAACAGGACTATTTATTTTCTTGCTCGTGGTACTCCATAATACACTTGGTTATTTGATAGGTTATGGGCTTGGAAAGGTATTGAAAATGGGGCCAAAACAACAGAAGGCTGTCTCTATCGAAGTAGGGATGCAGAACTCAGGTCTAGGAGCTTCACTAGCTTCCGCACATTTCAGTCCATTGTCAGCCGTACCAAGCGCGATCTTTAGTGTATGGCATAATATTTCAGGACCGATCATTGCCACGATTTTTCGAAAGCTGCAGGAAAAAGAAGAGGGCAGAAATAATTAGATTGCTTGTCACAATAGAATAGCGTCGAGACAAAAGGCTGCTGTGATAGCAGTCTTTTGTTTTTTAATCAGTGAAGTATAAAAGTGCAGTCACATCAGTAATCATATTGAACATGAAGGTTAGTTCCTATAATATGGATTATGTCAACTAGCCATCGCTAGCCAAGCATCCATATTGAGATATTTAATGTGCTAGGATACCGCTTCGGCCAACCACTCCGCGTCCTGCGGGGCACGGCTGAAGCTAGGCTACTACACGAATCACTTCTCTGCTGCCTTGCACCGAGGAAGCCTACTCTGAAGCGTTACTAGTAGACGCAGGTGCAGACGTTGTGGATCTTCAGCGCCTGCATAATCCCGCGGGAGTCTACGTGGTTGGCCTACGCTATGGCTTTGCTCTACAATTAATAATACAGCTAGTATTTTGATTGGTATCCTTTAGTGTATATACCTCATCTTTAATATGGATAATGCCTACCGCTGCTTTTCACTTTTATATATATGTTGTAGCACTTCCCTGAAGCGTAGGAAATAGGCGGAGACTCCCGTGGGATCAGTCGTGTGTGAAGACCCCGCAGTGAGCGGTTTTTGCTCGCGAGAAGGCTGAACCCGACCCCACAGGACGCGGAGCCTATTTCCGGAGCTTTGCTAAGCAGATAATCTATATCAAAATGACTATTTTGCAATATAGCCTTCGTTAACATAATCCATATTATAAGAAGTTGATTATCAATTAAGTAGGAGTCTGATACTAAGGATTATGTAATGTGGAACTGTATTTAAATGTGGTTATTTTGATAGGTTTCGGTGCTTAGCAAAGCTCCAAAAAATAGCTTGCGTCCAGCGCGGGAAGTGGTTGGCGAATCCATGAAACATTTCAAAATAAACATTACCCAGCTAGCATTACATAATCAGTAGTACAGGCAGCTATAATGTATACTTACCTTAATAAGGACCGGCATAATATTTCTACCGTATTGAACCGCCAACTCCTTAACGGTTATAATAATTTTTGTATGCCCGTCAAACTGGTCATTTCACCGACCTCTCCTTTTTACATGATTTTACCTCTCCTTTTTTATGTTTTTAAGGAAAGCGTTTTCTTATATAATAAAAACATAAAGAAAAACGCTTTCAAAGGTTGAGAGGTAAGGAGAGAGAAATATGGGTCAAGTTGATAGTGTGCAAGATACACAACAGAATCTACCTGAATCAAGCTCGCCTTTAAAGACGCAGGTTAAACCAGGGCTTTTCTCCAAAAATAAGAAAAAAGCACCTAAACCACCTGTTCAAGGGGGATTTTGGAAAAGGTTAAGTAAACAAAAGGCATTATTATGTATGTCAATTCCTTTTGTTGCATGGTTAATCATCTTTAAGTACATTCCTGTGGCTGGCTGGATGATGGCTTTTCAAGATTATAAGCCACAGTTTGGCTTGTTTGATCAGGAATGGGTAGGGCTGAAACACTTTAAAGATCTATTCAATGAACCGATGTTCTACCGGGCGTTGGAAAATACGTTAGGAATGGGAATTTTAGGTCTTGTCTTCGGAACGCTTTCAGCAATTGCTTTTGCTTTGTTTCTAAATGAATTGCGTTTTGTTGCTTTGAAGAAATGGACACAAACGATATCGTATTTACCCCACTTTGTTTCCTGGGTAATTGCAGCGAACATCGTGATTACCATGCTTTCCACAGATGGTTTTATCAATAATTTTTTAGAAGGACTTGGACTTATTGATAATCCAATTAATTTCATGGCAGAACCTGGTTTGTTCTGGGGAATTGTAACCGCTGCCGATGTCTGGAAGGAAACCGGTTGGAATGCCATTATTTATTTAGCAGCGATGGCCGGGGTAGATCCACAGCTTTATGAAGCAGCGAAAGTCGATGGAGCAAGCAGACTTCGTCAAATGTGGCATATTACATTGCCAAGTATCCGCTCTGTCATAATCGTACTTCTCATATTAAACATTGGTAACTTAATCAATATTGGTTTTGAGAAGCAGATGCTACTCGGTAACAATATCGTTTATGAGAAATCGATAGTCATTGACTTATACGCATTAGATTACGGGATCGGAATGTTCCGCTATTCATTTGGTACAGCGATCGGGATATTTAAATCAGTTGTCAGTGTGATTTTGATCCTGATTTGTAACGGTATTGCAAAACGAATTGGTGAAGGTAGAGTGTTCTAGAAGAGAGGAGAGAATCAGTAATGAAAAAAAAGAAATGGACACCATTTGACATTATCTTAACTTTCTTCATGTTAATAGTAATCGTCGTCACATTGTATCCGTTCTTGAATATTTTGGCGATTTCATTCAATGATGCAGTAGATACTGCCAGAGGTGGCATTCATATTTGGCCACGGGAATTCACTTTAGCCAATTATCAGGAGATTTTCGGAAGTAATGACAGGTTGCTGCAAGCATTTACAATGTCGATATTAAGAACAGTAGTCGGTACAATAGCAGGAATAATTGCGAGTACTATGCTGGCATACGTGTTAAGCAGAAGAGATTTTGTCTTTAATGGTTTAGTTGGCTTTATATTAGTCCTAACAATGTTCATCAGTGGCGGCTTAATTCCTGAATATTTGTTAATTCGTAAATTAGGCTTAATCAATGAATTTGGAGTATACATTTGGCCGATGCTCTTATCAGCATTTAACGTCATTATTATCCGGTCATTTATGGATAATTTACCGCCAGCACTAGAAGAATCAGCCAAAATGGATGGAGCCAATGACTTTGTAATCTTCCTTAGAATTATTATTCCGTTATGTTTGCCGGTAATTGCAACGATTGCATTATTCCTGGCAGTTATGCAGTGGAATAGCTGGTTTGATACGTATTTGTACGCGAGAGGTAATGAAGTGTTGACGACGTTACAATTTGAATTGATGAAGATAATAGATAATGCCAATATATCGAGTGGTGATATCAATAATCAGAATGCCCAGGTTATAGCGGGTCAAACGAGTCCGCAATCAATTAAAATGGCAATTACCATTATTGCCACTGCCCCTATTTTAGCTGTATATCCATTTTTACAGAAGTACTTTGTAACCGGATTAACGATAGGCGCAGTAAAAAGTTAGGTATTAATGAAAATTAATATATATTTATTAAAAATGGAGGGGAAAGACATGACGAGAAAGTTATCTTTCTTATGGTTATCTGTAGTATTTATCCTTTCTGTACTATTTTTGGCCGCTTGTAGTGATGATCAGGATGCAAGCAGCACAGATAGTGACAATGGGGAAGAAAGTGGAAGCGAAGAACCGGTTACATTATCGTTCTTCAGTGCAGATGGTGTGGAGAAGTCCTTTGATGATCCAGTAGCCCAAAAAATTACAGAGAAAACGGGTGTGAAACTGGAATTGGACTATCCTGTAGGTGGAAATGATGAAGCCATTCCTTTAATGATTGCCAGTGGAGACTATCCCGATTTAATTTTTGCAAAAGGTGATATTGGGAAACTGATTGAAGCAGGCGGTGTTATTAAATTAGATGAGATGATTGAGGAAAAAGGTGACAACCTAAAAGCAATGTATGGTGATCAGATTGATCGTTTACGTAATTCATTGGAAGATCCAAGCATCTATACAGTAGGCACAAATCCTGTAGAAACTGCTTATTGGGAAACAAGTGGGACGTTCCAGGTTCAATTAGATGTATTAAGAGAGCTTGGTTATCCTGAAATTACAACATTAGATGACTTAGAGAAAGCATTAACTGAGTATTATGAGAAGTATCCAGAAATTGATGGTCAAAAAACACTTCCATTATCCTTGCTAGGTAGTGACTGGCGTTGGTTGATCACAGTTGGGAACCCAGCAGGTTTTGCTGCAGGTATTCAGGATGATGGCCAATGGGCTGTAGATGATGAAACAGGTGAAACCACTTATAAATTCTTATTACCAGAATTTAAAGAGTACTTTAAATGGTTAAATGGTATGAATGATAAAGGTCTTTTAGATCCAGAATCTTTTACACATACGTATGATACGTATATTTCAAAAATATCGGCCGGTCGTGTTCTGGCAATTGCTGATCAAAACTGGGATTTTGCAGACGCAGATAAAGCACTTATTGCAGATGGAAAAGAATGGAGAACCTATGCACCACTTCCAGTAACTATCAGTGAAGACCAGACGTCACAAGCATTAAAAGACTATGGCTTTTCTGGTGGCTGGGGTATTGCTATCTCCTCTACAAGTGAACATCAGGAAAGAGCCTTCGAATTTTTAGACTGGATGGCATCCGAGGAAGCACAAATCCTTATTAATTGGGGTGTTGAAGGCGAAAATTATGATATGGTTGATGGTAAACGCGTGATGCAGGAAGATGATTTGGAACGTATGCAAAGTGATGCAGACTACGGTAAGGAAACAGGTGTAGGTTTCTACGTCCATCCATTCCCACGCTGGGGTAACGGGGCAGTAGATTCTAATGGTCAATCCATCACACCACAAAACGAACAACAGATCATTGACAGCTTTACAGATGCAGAGAATGAAGTATTAGCAGAATACGAAATGGAAAACTGGGTGGATTGGTTCCCTAAAACTGAAGATCTTGGTATTTCTGATCATGGCGCAGCTTACAATTATACGATTGAATCTGGCAGTGATTTAGAAATCATCCAGCAAAAAGCAGATGATTTAACACAACAACGAATCACGCAGGCTATCCTAGGTGATCCAGCAGACTTTGATGCAACATGGGATGCGATGATTCAGGAACTGGAAGATATGAATATTGATCAAGCAAATGAAGCAATGACACAGAAAACACAAGATACAATGGAACTTTGGGGTACGAACTAACAGTGTATCGAAGCCTGATACCACAATGTGGTTTCAGGCTTCCTCTATGATATAAAGGTTACAGGATGTGATCACATGAAGAATGAATTATATCTTTGTTTTGATGTTGGTGGAACTAATGTCAAGTACGGAGTGTTAGACAGGGAAGGGAACTTTCTTTTTCAAGATAAATATCCGACGAATCGCCAGGATATGGAAGCATTTGCGAATGATTTATCGAATACAGTTGACAACGTATCGAGAAACTATCCAATTGCAAAAATAGGTGTCAGCTTTCCAGGGTTTATTAACCCAACTACAGGGTTTGCCCAATATGCTGGCGCGTTTGAGCAGTTGCATGGGACAAACATTTTGGAATTACTATCGAAAAACGTCAATATCCCGATTGTGATAGAAAATGATGCGAATTGTGCGACATTGGCAGAGAAAATTACAGGTAACGCGGTAGATAGTGATCATTTTATCTGTATTACCATCGGAACAGGTATCGGTGGCGGTATTTTTGTAAATGGTGCGCTTTTAAATGGGTACAGCTTTAAAGCAGGTGAATTTGGTTTGATGATAGTCAATGGCATGGAAAATGGTTATCAGAATATGCATGAAATTGCTTCGACCAGTTCATTTATTCAACAATATAAACAGATCAAACATCTGGCAGATGACGTACATATAGAGGGCGATGAAGTGTTTAAAGAAGCCGAAACCGATCCGGAAGTGAATGCTATGCTTGAAAGATGGTTCCAATATGTCAGTTTTGGGATCTTTAACTTGGCAGCAACACTGAATCCAGAAAAAATCTTAATTGGTGGTGCAATCAGTGAGCGTCCAGATCTGTATGAACGATTGGAAAAAACACTAATGACGATTCCATCGTGGCCGGATGTAAAGGCAGCATTAGTTCCTTGCAAACATCATAATGATGCGGGGATGCTGGGGGCATTGTATAAATGCTTGAAATAACAAGAAACGTTTCCTGAAATCACCAGTTTATATCAGGAAACGTTTCGTGATTTCCTTATAAATGTAAAATATTTTCACCATTGTTTTTAGATAAGTTAATGTGGGTAACATATATTCTCTTTCAATTACTCAAAAATAGCCAAAACCTAAGTAAAATACCGGATAATTTGACATGTTTTGTTTCGTTTCGACATTTTTTTAAGTATATAACATGTATGCGCTTGAAATTAATGAAAATAGATGATAGTATAACAGTATGTTCGACGAACGAACAAAGTAGCGAATAAAAAGAAACCGGTTTCCTTGTTTTGCTTGTTTGAATATTAGAAGTAGCTAGCTAATATTCTGTTTTTTAAGGTTTTAGTTATGATAAATCACTAGAAATGGGAGGATGAACACCATGCTTAAAACTTCATTTAAAATAATGGCATTACTACTTGTTACGATTGGTCTATTGGCAGCGTGCAGTTCAGGAGAAAGCAATGATCCTAACAAAACGACATTAACTTTTTGGAATCGTTTACCCGAGTTGACGACACAGTTTGAGGATTTTATTACTACATTCGAAGAGGAACACCCAGACATTCAAATTGATATGCAAACACTAGGAGCATCAGGCAATCAACAATATCAGACGGCTATCAAAAATGATGAATTGCCAGATATTTTTGTTACGGCCAATGTTACTTCACTACAGAACCTGGTGGATCAGGAGTTGTTACACAATTTAAACGATGTGGTCACACCCGAAGTGAAGGAGGAATTCTATCCGGGGGTTTGGAGTGAGAACTTCACCACAATCGGTGAAGATATTTATCAGCTACCGCTTAACTCTGGGAAAAGTTCCGTTTTAATGTATTATAACAAGGATGTTTTAGAAGAATATGGTATTTCAGAGGAGCAAATCCCGTCTACTTGGGATGAGATGCTTGAAGTTGGGAAAAGTATCTATGATCAATCAGGTGGTGGCGTTTACGGCCTAATTATGGGTGCCGAAGCAAATTGGTTATCCGATATGACGATAAATCAGATGGCCACTAATATAACGCCAGAGGTTCATCCGTCAATTGATGTGGCTCGACAATTAAACTATAAATCTGGTAATCCTGATTTTGTGAATGATGGCAATGTAGAAACAATAGAATTTTTGAAAACGTTAATGGACGAAAATGTACTTTCGCCGGCAAGTGTGGAATATAACGAATCGACAGCAATTGCTAATTTTGCAGCAGGTAAATCTGCTTTCTATTTTGATGGAAATTGGGCAGGTTCGGTAATCATGAATGATGAAGAAGGACCAGGGTTCGAAAATTGGGGTGTTGCACCAATGCCGACGAAGGATGGAGGCGCCTATTATAGTGACATGGTTCCGAAAGAAGGTTTAATGGTGTCGAATAGTACTGAGCATTGGGAAGAGGTACAGACTTTCTTAAACTACTTCATTGAAAATGGATATCGGGATGTGATTGTCGAATCTGGTGCACATGAACCGCCAATGGATATAGAAGTAAGTGATCCACCGTTTGAACAATACAACAAAATTAACGAAATTAATGGTCAGAATAGTATTGCAACACCAAGTATATATGAAAAAAACAGTGACACGATAGGGTTCATTCAAGATTATCAAGGTGGACTGTCCTATAGTACAGGATCGATCCTGGCAGGTTATCTGCAAGGAGAAGTTAGTGACGCTGGTGCGGAACTTGAAAAAGCGCAGGAAGAAGCACAAAAAGTATTTGATGAGAATCTTGAACAATATGAAAATGTAAACCAGTCTGATTTTGTATTTAATGATTGGGTGCCGTTTGAGCCATACACAACCGAATAGATTGTGACATTCTAACAACCTAATAGGACGAGCTTCATAGTGAAAAATTCGTCCTCTTTTTTTAAGAAAGGAGAATAAACATGGCTGACAAAAAAGGCAACTTATCCAAAACAAATCGAAACAGACAATTATGGGCGTATATTTTTATATTACCGCAAGCTATCGTGTTCCTAGTTTTATCCTTGTATCCTATCATCATGAGTTACGTATACTCGTTTTACTCATGGGATGGTGCAAGTCCATTAACTAACTTTATCGGATTTGAAAATTATGTGGAATTGTTCCAGACGCCGCGATTTTGGGGGGCTTTAGTAACCACCATTATTTATATGGCAGGTACAACTGCACTAGGGGTTGGTGCCTCTCTTATTCTGGCAATAATTTTGAATGCCAATAATATGAAAGGAAAAGCCTTTTATCGAACAATTTACTTTATACCAGTTGTAGCCACAACCGCTATTATCGGTGTCATCATGAAAAATATTTTTGGTATTGATGGTTCTGTCAATCAAATGCTGCAAACAATTGGTTTAGCCGATCAACCAATCTCGTGGTTGAATTCGTCATCACTGGCGATGTTATTGCTGATTCTGGTAGGTACTTGGAAGAACCTTGGCATCAATATGATTTATTGGCTATCTGGTTTACAATCTATTCCTACTGACTTATATGAATCAGCACAATTAGATGGTGCAGGTTTTTGGAAAACATTGTTTCATATCACATTACCTTTATTAAAACCAATACTAATTGTCATTTTACTACTTTCTGTTGTTAGCGGTATGAACGCTTTTGATTTAGTTAAAACGTTTACTAATGGTAATCCATACCATACCACGGAAACATTAGACCTATATGTATTTAACTATGCGTTTGGCGGTGGTCTGACGGGATCAACGACAAGAATGGGGTATGCTTCTGCTGCAGGTGTAATGTTAGGTATGTTTACCTTATTAATCAGCGGGATTTTCGGACTAATCTCGATGTATACGCAACGTAAACTAAAAAAAGAGGCTAACTAATCAGGAAAGGAGCAGTAGAAAATGATTATTTCTAGTAAGATTATAAAATACTTGATTCATTTCATTTTGATATTTATTGGTTTTATTTGGATCTTTCCGTTTATCTGGATGATTTTAGGTTCCTTTAAATCAAATACAGACTTTATCGTTTCAGGAAATCCGATCCCTGAGGAATTTAATTGGGATAACTATACAAGAGCATGGGTGGATGCCAATTTTAGCGGGTATTTTGTAAATACGGTCATTATGACGGTAGCTACTGTTGCGATTGTAGTACTACTATGTGCACTAACAGGATATGCACTTGGAAGAGTGGATTTCCCAGGTAAAAAAGTTATTTTGGGTATCGTTGTTGGTATTATGTTTATTCCGAAGGGTTATACGATCATTCCTCTATATGAATTAGTCGATCAGTTAGGGTTAACAAATTCATTATTTGGAATTATTTTAGCGGAGTCCTCAGGGGCACATACCTTATTTGTGCTTTTATTTACATCCTATTTCGCTACGCTTCCGAAAGAAATGGAAGAAGCAGCAATTATGGATGGTTGTGGCTTTGTTAGAACGTTTTTTAGTGTTATGCTACCATTAGCGAAACCAATTATTGCGACAACTGTCATTATGCAATTTATCTGGACCTGGAGTTCGTTCTTAGTACCAACCGTGTTAACGATATCAAAACCGGAACTAAGAACTTTAGCCGTAGGTATGCAGAACTTCGTCGGTCAGCACTCAACGGATTGGGCAGGGATGGCTGCAGGCGCAACTATTTCTTTATTACCAGTATTGATTGTATTTATTTTAATGCAACGATACTTTATCGAAGGAGTTGCGGGAGCCGTCAAGCAATAGTGGATGAAATTTGTATATAAAGTAATGGATGGATCCGAGATGAGTCGTCCTTATCCATCCTTGCTTTTATAATATTTTAATATGGTTGGAGGAGGCGATAAAATGATTAATGATAAACTTCCGAAAATATGGTATGGCGGTGATTATAACCCGGAACAATGGGATGAAGCCACTGCTGAAGAGGACATTAGAATGTTTAAATTGGCTGGAATTGATGTAGCTACCGTAAATGTATTTTCCTGGGCATTGATTCAACCAGATGAGACGACCTATGATTTTGCTGGATTAGACAAAATAATAAATCGCTTATATGACAATGGTGTCTATGTTTGTCTGGCAACGAGCACCGGAGCTCATCCGGCATGGATGGCAAAGCGTTATCCGGATGTCCGCAGAGTTGATTTCGAAGGCAGAAAGCGTCAGTTTGGCGGTAGACACAATTCCTGCCCGAACAGTCCAACGTACAGAAAGTATGCTGAGCGAATTGCTGACAAATTAGCCGAACGATATAAGGATCATCCTGCAGTATTAATATGGCATGTTTCGAATGAATATGGCGGGTATTGTTATTGCGAAAATTGCCAAAAGGAATTTCGTGTCTGGCTAAAAGAGCGTTACGGGAATTTGGAAGCGGTTAATGAAGCTTGGAATACCCGTTTTTGGGGACATACCTTTTACGATTGGGACGAAATTGTGGCGCCAAGCGGTTTAAGTGAAGAATGGCAAGGTGGCCAGAATACTAATTTCCAAGGCATTTCCTTAGACTATCGAAGATTCCAGTCTGATAGTTTGCTAGATGTATATAAACTGGAACGGGATGCATTGAAAAAACATACACCGTCGCTGCCAGTAACAACAAACCTGATGGGACTATACCCAGAGCTCGATTATTTTAAATGGGGAAAAGAAATGGATGTCGTCTCGTGGGACAACTATCCATCCTTTGATACACCAGTGAGTTTGACTGCTATGACCCACGATTTAATGCGAGGTCTCAAAAGCGGACAGCCTTTTATGTTAATGGAGCAAACACCAAGCCAGCAAAATTGGCAGCCATATAATGCATTGAAGCGTCCGAATGTGATGCGACAATGGAGCTACCAGGCCGTCGCACACGGTGCAGATACGATTTTGTTCTTCCAGTTACGCCGTTCAAGAGGTGCTACAGAAAAATTCCATGGAGCGGTTATTGAACATGTTGGTCATGAACATACCCGTGTTTTCCGTGAGTCAGCTCAGTTAGGTAAAGAATTGATTCAGCTAGAAGATCAACTGCTGGATAGTCGTGTGCCAGCTCGAGTAGGTATAGTCTTTGACTGGGAGAACCGTTGGGCGATCGACTTGTCCAGTGGTCCGTCTGTAGCATTGAATTATGTCAAAGAAGTGCATAAATATTATGATGCCTTCTATCAGCGTAATATTCCTGTAGATATGATTAGTGTAGAAGAGGATTTAGAAAAATATGATATTGTCATTGCACCAGTTCTTTATATGGTCAAAGAAGGACATGCTGACCGGATCAAACAATTTACGAAAAATGGCGGTACATTTGTTACTACTTTCTTCAGTGGAATCGTAAATGAAAACGATCTCGTTACGCTTGGCGGTTACCCTGGTGAGCTTAGAGATTTAGTTGGTATCTGGGCAGAGGAAATTGATGCACTTGATCCATCTCATTTTAATGAAATAGTGATCAATGATTCATTTGGTGCTTTATCTGGTGAATACAAATGCAACATCCTGTTTGATTTGATCCATGCGGAAGGAGCAGAAGTGCTTGCTACATACGGCTCTGACTTTTATCAAGGTATGCCAGTCTTAACCAAGAATAAATATGGTGCAGGAGCTGCTTATTACATTGCGTCAAGTCCAGAACAGGCTTTTGTCCAAGACTTTGTCGATACCATAACAGCTGAAAAAGGAATCACTGGTGTGATGACATCAGCTTCAGGAGTAGAAGTAGCGATTCGTGAGAAGGACGAACATCCACTGGTATTTGTCATGAATCATACGAATGAAGCGGCAACATTTGATACAGGGGATATGGAGTGGACAGATATCCTAACTGGTGAAAATTATCAAGGCGTTACGGAAATAAAAGCAAAAGATACACTACTTTTGAAAAAATAGAAATGTTACACGGGAGGTAATCAAATGAAATTTACAGATGGTAACTGGTTAGTACGTGAAGGATATCAAATTCACTTTCCTAAAATAGTTCATGAAGTGGAAGAAGCAGATGGATCTGTGACTTTGTATGCGCCGTGTAAGTATCTGAATCATCGTGGTGACACATTGGATGGTCCCTTACTTACCATTAAGATTTCTGCACCGATGGAAGATGTTGTTCGTGTGGAGACGTGGCATTTTAAAGGCGGCCAAGCACAATATCCCAACTTTGATGTGGCAGATCAGGCAAACACATTAAATGTGGCAGATCAAGAAGACCATATCCAATTTGTAAGCGGTGGATTAACGTTAACGATCGCGAAGCAGAATTTTGCTCTGACATTTGAAAATAGTGACGGACGTTTAACAGATGTTGACGGTAAAGGCTTGGCTTGGATTGACGGTCCAGATCAAACAACTTATATGCGTGGTCAATTACGTCTTGGCGTTGGGGAGCACCTGTACGGTCTCGGGGAACGCTTTACACCATTTGTGAAAAATGGGCAATCAGTCGATATCTGGAACAAAGATGGTGGAACGAGCTCCGAACAGTCGTATAAAAATATTCCTTTTTTCCTTAGCAGTAAAGGGTACGGCGTGTTTGCCAATCACCCGGAGGAAGTGAGCTATGAATTGGGTTCTGAAATGGTTTCCCGTACTCAATTCAGTGTGGAAGGTGAATACTTAGATTACTACTTTATTAATGGTCCATCACCGAAAGAGGTAGTCAGCCGCTATACAGAACTGACAGGAAAACCCGCATTACCACCAGCTTGGTCATTCGGTTTATGGCTGTCAACATCCTTTACCACCGACTATAATGAAGAAACCGTCAATCATTTCGTAGACGGCATGGCAGAACGAGGTATTCCGTTAAGTGTCTTCCACTTCGATTGCTTCTGGATGAAAGAATTCGAATGGAGTAACTTTATCTGGGATCGCCGTAACTTCCCGGACCCAGAAGGCATGCTTCGTCGCCTTAAGGACAAAGGTTTAAAGATATGTGTTTGGATCAATCCATATATTGCACAAAAATCTGTCCTGTTTGATGAAGGAATGGAAAAAGGCTATCTGCTTAAAAAACCGAATGGTGACGTATGGCAATGGGATTTATGGCAAGCAGGAATGGGAATTGTTGACTTCACGAACCCAGATGCATGCCGCTGGTTCCAGGATAAATTAAAAGCATTACTGGATATGGGCGTTGATTCGTTTAAAACAGATTTCGGTGAGCGTATCCCAACCGATGTCGTTTATCATGACGGATCAAATCCTGCCAAAATGCACAATTACTATGCCTATCTATACAACGAAGTCGTCTTTGATTTGTTAAAGCAAGAAAAAGGAGAAGAAGAAGCGGTTGTATTTGCGCGTTCGGCAACAGCTGGCGGTCAGAAATTCCCGGTTCACTGGGGTGGCGATTGTGACTCTACTTATGATGCCATGGCGGAAAGTCTACGCGGGGGCTTATCGTTAACCACTTCTGGCTTTGGTTATTGGAGTCACGATATCGGTGGATTTGAAAATACAGCAACACCGGATGTTTTCAAGCGCTGGACAGCATTTGGTCTGCTTTCCAGTCACAGTCGCTTCCACGGAAGTTCGTCCTATCGTGTTCCATGGCAATTTGATGAAGAAGCAGTCGATGTAGCTCGTCATTTTACGATGTTGAAAAATAGTCTTATGCCATATTTATATGGCCAGGCAGTGGAGAATAGTCAATCCGGGATTCCGGTTATGCGTTCGATGCTGTTAGAATATCCGCAAGATCCATTATGCGAAACACTAGATCGACAGTATATGCTCGGTGATTCGATTTTAGTTGCACCTATTTTTAACGAAGAAGGAATTGGCTCTTTCTATTTACCAAAAGGTAATTGGACCCACTTGTTAACAGGTGAAGTCATCGAGGGAGGCACGTGGCTGAAAGAGAAGTATGATTACTTCAGCCTGCCATTGTTCGTTCGATCGAATACGATTATTCCAGTTGGGACAAGTGATTCGACACCTGTGTATGATTATACAGAAGAGGTTACATTCAAGATTTATCAATTAGATGATCGTCAAACAGCAGAACGTACATTAGTAAACGCAACAGGCGAAATAATCGGATCTGTATCGGCGACTCGTAGTGGAAATGAAATAAACGTAACGACAACTGGTATTGATCAAGCCTATCATGTCGAAGTAGTTGGTAGTAAAAAAGTTACAGGAAAACCTGGAGAAACAAAAATTGTAATCGAAGAATAGACATCCCCGGCTGCAGCTTCAATGCTGCAGCCATTTTTGATAAGCAAAAAAGTACAGTCATAGAAGTAATCATGCTAAACATGATTGATGGGTTCTTATAATATGGATTATGTTAACAAAGACTGTATTGCAAAATGATCTTTTTGATACAGATTATCTGCTTGGCAAAGCTCCGGAAATAGGCTCTCCCTCCTGTGGGCACGGCCCATAGCCGTCAAGTTAAGGTAATGCTGTTAAAAAGAAAAATGAATATGTTGCCGTAATAAATACAAGTTTTCTATGTGCAGTGATTCTTTGTAAGTTGAGTGTAAGATATCATTTATAATAGCTATTCCTGAAGTATTGGCACAAGAAATCGGATTTTTGACCACAAGAGTCCTTTTGATATCCTTGAGTGGTCATATTTTTGATTCTTATGGACAACTTTTGCCCTTTTCCTTTTCAACTGTCCATAAGATCCATTCTTATGGACAACTTTTGCTCTTTTTCTTTTCAACTGTCTATAAGAATGGATTATATGATAGGCCGAACATGTAAGACAGTTTAAGTGCAATTTTCTTTTTTCCTTAGCTTGACGGCTATGGGGCACGGCATCAGCTAGGGCTACTACTTGAATTGCAACTGTGCGGCCTTGTGCCGAGGAAGCTTACTTTGAAGCATTACTTACAGACGCAGGCACAAACTAAGTGGATCTTCAGCTCGTGCTGATTCCACGGGAGTCTCCGCCTATTTCCTACGCTTTAGGGAAGTGCTACAACGTATGGAACAGCAAAAAGCAGTGGTTCTAGGCATTTTTCTATAGCTATTATATATGCATACGATCAATATGCTATCTCTTACAAAAATTGTAGAGTCCACATCCTAGCGTAGGCCAACAACGTAGACTCCCGCGGGACAGGCAGGCGCTGAAGATCCACAAAGTCTGCACCTGCGTCTTCTAGTAACGCTTCGAAGTAGGCTTCCTCGGTGCAAGGTAGCAGAGTAGTGATTCGTGTAGTAGCCTAGCTTCAGCCGTGCCCCGCAGGACGCGGAGTGGTTGGACGGAGCGGTATTCTAGCACATGAAACATTTCAAAATTACCACTATGCAGCTAGCTAACATAATCCATATTAGAGGTAGTTGTATATCATTTATGTCAATTAGGACCGGGCGGGTTATGCTCGATTTTTCTATCTATCTCAAATGGTGGAAATCCAATTGTGAATCCGCTATCATTAATGTCGGGAGGGGATTATTATTGTAGATCACAAAATTATCATAGTAGGCTGCGGAGGCATGGCAAATATCTGGCTGGATGATGCACAAGCAAGAGCAAATGCAGAAATTGTAGCTCTTGTTGATCTAGATCGAAAAGCAGCTGAACAAAAAGTTAAAGAACGTAACTTAGAGGTGCCGGTCTATACGGACCTGTCGTTAGCAATTCAAGAGACGAAAGCGACATTAGTATTTGATGTTACCATTCCGGCAGCTCATAAACAAGTGGTTTCGACGGCGCTTCAGTCCGGCTGTCATGTATTCGGCGAGAAGCCAATGGCAGAGTCATTAACAGATGCCGATGCGATCATACAATTGACTGAAGCGACTGGCAAACAATACAGTGTGATGCAAAATCGTCGTTACTTAAAAGAAATTCGAACATTACAACATTTGATTGACCAGCAACAGCTTGGTGACATTCATACATTAAATGTCGATTTTTATTTAGCACCTCACTTCGGTGGTTTTCGTGAACAGATGGATCATCCGTTGTTAGTTGATATGGCGATACATACGTTTGATCAGGCACGATTCCTATCGCAAAGCAATGCTGTATCTGTCTATTGTCATGCCTATAATCCAACGGAATCATGGTATGAAGGCAAGGCTGCCGCTGTCTGTATTTTTGAGATGGAGAATGGAGCTGTTTTTACCTATCGAGGGTCCTGGGCTGCCGAGGGCTTACGTACATCCTGGAATGGTGATTGGCGGGTGATTGGTACAAGAGGAACAGCTACATGGGACGGTTTTGAACAGCTGGAAATGGAAACGGTCCAAGATGCCAATGCCTCCTCTTTTTTTCGGGACGTTCAACGTCAACAAGTCAGCAATACTTGGAATGGAAGGGAGCAGCATCATGGCTGCTTAGATGAGATGTTTACCGCACTGGAATCGAATAGGAAAGCAGAAACAGACTGTCATGATAATATACACAGTTTACGCATGGTATTTGCTGCAATTGAAAGTGCGAAGACAAATAAAAAAGTATATCTGTAAATGGGGGAAGCCAAAAAGATGAAACTGAAAAAAGATCAAAAATTGCTATTTATCGGAGATTCCGTAACGGATTGTGACCGGGCAAAGCCTCATGGTGAGGGACTTTTTCAAGCATTAGGTTCTGGCTATGTATCACTGGTAGATTCTTTCTTGCAATCAACGTATCCGGAGTTAGGTATTCGTACGGTTAATAAAGGACTGTCAGGTAACACGGTAAGAGATTTAAAAGCACGCTGGCAAGAGGATGTACTTGATCAAAATCCAGATTGGTTATCGGTCATGATTGGAATAAACGATGTATGGCGCCAGTTCGACTCACCATTTATCAAGTACCAGCACGTTTATATTGATGAATACCGTGAAACATTAGATGAATTAATCTCGACAACAAAGCAGTCTACAGGACAGATTGTATTGATGACACCTTACTACATTGAACCAAATGCTACTGATGAGATGCGAGCAACCATGGATCGGTATGGAGAAGTGGTGAAGCAGACAGCGGAAAAGCACCAGACATATTTTATCGATACCCAAGCAGCGTTCAATCATGTATTGGAACATTTATATCCGGCTACGCTCGCATGGGACCGCGTCCATCCAAATGCTAATGGACATACGGTGCTAGCGAAGGCTTTTCTTAATGCGATCGAATTTGATTGGAACAAAAAGTAACGAAGTAGACGAGGATCTATTCATAGTGCATGTTAATACCGATGATGAATCCACTCCATCGCATTTTTTACCGCGACTTCCTGGGTGTGCACAATAAACGGGTGATGGATTCCTTCGTGAAAACGAACAAATTGCTTATCTTTTATCGTAATAGAATTAAAAAAATGCTGAATAACATTGGGATGGACAATCGGATCATGCTGATCATAAATACATAATACCGGAAAACGGATCAACCCAGCATCACTGATCGCGTGCAGGCCATTGTGTACCAGCTCGGATAGCCATCTCGGTGTATATTCGGTATTCATCAGCGGGTCGATTCGCAAACTTTTTTCTTTTGGCAGATAAGGCTTTAGTTTTTTACTTTTTTCAATAATTCTTTGCCACTTCATCGGATTCAATGCCAATGATGGCGTAACACTTGCGAATATTTTCAAAATTTTTCTGCCGATAAAGGGAATCGGTACTCGTAATGCCAGGGCAGGAGAGGATAAAATGACACCATTAGTTTGATAACCATATAACTGGCTGTAACGAATGACAATTAGACCGCCAAGGCTGTGCCCGAACAAAAACACAGGACGTGCTTCAAACTGAGAAGTGATCAATTCTACTACGGCATGCAAATCCTCAACATAGTCATGAAATGTATTGATGTGCCCCCTCGCTCCTTCTGATTGACCGAAACCTCGCAAATCAGGAGCGACCACAGCGATATCCTGAGCAAGACATTGTTCAAATATCGCCTGGTATTTTCCAGAGTGCTCTCCTGCTCCATGAACTAATATAAGTACTGCATTTACTCGTTCAGGAACCCATTTCTGATAAAATAATTGTATACCGTCATTTGTTTCGATAAAATGATTCGAATACATGCTAATCGCCACTTTCCTTATAAGATAAATGTCATGATACTGTATAAAATAGTTGAGATGCCAAGAGCAATCAGTGCTGGAAGTAACTTATAGCGAGCATATTCCATTGCATTAATATTCAGCAAGCCAGCTATTGTATTATTGTTGTCACTTAATGGTGAAGCAATCGAACCAAATGATCCACTGGCAAACACAGCTCCTATCACCAATGGTAAAGAAGCATCAGCAGCTTGTGCAAGTGATATGCCAAGTGGCATCAGGATCCCCCATGTTCCCCAAGACGACCCGATAAAATACGAAACAAACGAACCGATTAGAAACATCACTGGTGGAATCAGCATTTGCGGTACCCAGTCGATGTTGTTAGTGACGAATGTCGAAAAGCCTAATTCCTCCGTGACAGAAGATAATGCCCAGACGACAGATAATAGTAAAATTACCGACATTAAGTTATTGCCAGCCTCAATAAATTCGTGGATGATTTTTTTTAGTTTCTGTTTTTGCGCGATCAGCATACAGATGGTAATCAGTAAGGTGAAGAAAAGGGCAACGACCATCGCCTGCAGGACATCTGCTTCAATAAATGCCTGGAAGGATGAATAGCCTTTTTTCACGCCATCCAGCCATGTTAATATTAGGGTAAGAACAATGACTAAGGAAACCGGAATAATCAGGTTCCATGGCTTACTCGGCAGCGCTTCGTCTTCTGCATGACTGGTCTCTTTAATCTGTTCCGGGTTGCGCGCTTCGCTGTCCACTTTCTTCGGGTGGCGGAACCAGACGAACAGAGTACCAATAATGATCATCGATATCGCGAAGAAATTAAAAGGGATACTCTGAATGTATAAAGAATAGGCGTCTGCTTCAATCCCCTGATTTTGCAATCCCATTTCAATAACGGATACCATATACCCGACAAAAGCGGTAGCGATCGGTATTAACACGATAACGGGTTGTGTGCTTGTTTCAATCATAAACGCTAGTTCTTTTCGCGTCATGTTAATTTTTTGTAATAAAGCTTTCATAATCGGTGCCACGGTTACGATACGGAAACTAGGTGCACTAAATGTGCCAAGTGTGGAAGCCCAGGTTAACAGCAGCGCCTGTTTTCTGGAATGAATTTTGGCGGAGGCTACGGACACAAACCCTTTAATTCCGCCTGATGCTTTCATAATCCCGACAAGTCCGGAGAACATATATAAAAAGATAATAATCTTCAAATTATTGATATCGGTCAGACTTTCGACAATGTATTGTGCAGCTTGTTCCATCCCGCCGACTAAGGATGGATTGATAATATAACAACCAACAATTAAACCTAGCGTTAAACCTGGAAATACCTGCTTGGTTTTAATAGCCGTGATAATAACAATACAAAATGGAATAAGGGCGATCCAGCTACCTTCCAATTAAATCATTCCTTTATGACAGTCTTTTTCTTTAGCATGGATGATTTGGCAGGAAACTATGCGATCGTTATTACCATTTATGAAGGAAAAAAGATATAATAAAGGGGAATTGGAGGATGAACAATGACGAAACAATTTAACGTAGAATCAAAAACAGAACTTTTACCTTTTTTAATAGAGAATATGGAGAATAAAAGCAGAAATGCGGTAAAATCGATCTTAAAAAGAGGACAGGTATATGTGGATGATCAAAGCATTACCCAGCACAATTACGTGTTAGAACCAGGTGTAACGGTGGCGATTCAATCCAATTCTGTCCATAAAGCAACGTCCTTTGACAACATGAAGCTGCTTTATGAGGATGAGTCGATAATCGTCATCGATAAAGCGACCGGCTTGTTATCGATAGCTACCGAAAAAGAAAAGCAAATGACTGCTTATAAGCAATTAACACAATATGTGAAAACAAAAAACAAACAAAATCGTATATTTATTGTCCATCGATTAGACCGCGATACATCTGGTGTGATGGTCTTTGCCAAGTCGGAGAAAGTTAAACAGCAGCTGCAAAATAATTGGAAATCTGTCGTGGAAGAGCGTACGTATGTAGCGCTTGTGGAGGGCGTTGTCCAGTCATCAAAAGACACCATTACGTCATGGTTAAAAGAATCAAACACCTTTAAGATGTACTCCAGTCAGCGTCCGGGTGATGGAAAAGAAGCCATCACCACTTATCAAATCTTAAAAAAAGGAACCGAAAAATCATTAGTTTCCATTCAATTGCAAACTGGCAGAAAAAATCAAATTCGGGTTCATATGTCAGACATCGGTCATCCGATTGTAGGAGATAAGAAATACGGAGCAAAAATGAACACGATTGGCAGATTAGGATTGCATGCGCAGGTGTTACAGCTGATCCATCCAACTACGAAAAAAAAGCTGCGATTTGAGTCACCAATTCCGAAAGAATTTAAGGTGTAAGTGCAATTATGTAAAAAAGTAGATATTTTTCCTTTTCGCTAGCAATATAAATCATATATAATAGGTGTGTATTTAAAACGTTTTCATAAAGATAAACAAATAGAGGGAGTTGGACATATGAATCAACTAGATCAATTGTTTAATCAATTCTACACCAATGCAATAGAAGATTCAGTGAAAGCAGTAGGGCCAGTGGAAAGAAAGCTGGCATTAAAGAGTAGATTGCTAGAATTGCTTGGTGATTTTTCTTATTTGGATGAAACGAGAGTAGATATGCAGCCTGAGTTAATGGAAACAGTGGAAGCTGATGGTTATATTCGGGAAAGGATTCTCTTACCGATTACTCAGATGATTGATATTCCTGTGTACGTGCTGACGCCATCGAAAAAGCAGGCGACTTATCCGGCTGTATTAGCACTTCACGGACATGGTGATGGAGTGAAAGAGGCACTGGGAGTAGGTGATGATGGGGAAATACAACAGGAACCGGGAATCCACAGTCAATTTGCAGTGGAGCTTGTAAAAAGAGGGTTTAAAGTTTTCGCGCCTGAAGTAATTGGTTTCGGTGAACGGAGACTGACCAGAGATATTGAGGAAGGTAAGCAGAATTCCTGTGAGGCGATGGCAACGAATCTATTGATGGAAGGAAAAACCATTGCAGGCTTGCGTATTTGGGAAGCTCGTCGTATCTTGGATTACATCGATACGTTAGACGACGTCGACCATGATAAGCAAGGAATTATGGGATTCTCTGGCGGGGCTTTGATTGCTGCTTACACAGCTGCACTGGATGCTCGTATTAATGCTACGGTGTTAACCGGATTTACCAATACGTTCAAGGGAAGCATTATGGCCATGCATCATTGCATTGACAATTATATTCCAGGTATTTTAAATTACGCGGAACTGCCAGAATGGATTTCATTAATTTCCCCTCGCAGTTTATTTATAGAATCAGGAGAGCATGATCGTATTTTTCCTAATCAATTTGTGAAAGAAGCGATTGCTGAAATTGAAGAATGCTATCATAACCGTCGGCACAATTTTGCCTATGATATCTTTCCTGGTGCTCATGAAATCAGTGGGCGGAAGGCGTATGACTGGCTGGTAAATCAATTAGGCTGATCGAACATTCAGCCTGATTGATTTTGAAAAAAGTGTATAAATAAAATGATTGCGATTTCATTTATGTGTAAGTATGATATACTCAACATAGAGAAAGCAACAATAGCAGGGGGATGGCGTCACGATGAAAAAGTTGTGGGAAACATTGCGAACGATGTCTTTTAAAGAAGCGGTAGATTATATATGGGAGTACTATAAGATACATATATTCGGTATCGTTCTTGGTATAGCATTTCTTGTTTCTATTCTAACTACTATCTTTCAGGAAGAGGAAGAAACCTATGAGTTGATGGTACTTAGCCAGATTCCTTATGATGTAACCGATCAATTCTCACAGGATCTCAACGAGAAATATTTTGACGGTTTTAACATTGTTTCTGATAATATCCTTTCTAACGGTGGCTCATTATCGGAGCAATCACCTGAACAGGTACAGAAATTAATGGCAAGAATTGCAACGGGAATGGTTGATATCATGGTAACAGATGAAACAATGGCCCAGGAAATGGCTGATCAGGATGGTTTAGTCAACTTTGAAGAGGTAGCTGATATGGAAGCCTTGGAAGCGCAAGGTGTGGAATTCTACCAGTTTGGCAAAGGAGAAGTACTTGGAATCGGAACGAACCAATTCGACGTATTCAACGACAATGAAGCATTCCAGGACCGCATCCTCATCATACCAGCCAGCACAGAAAAAAAAGAACGCACCAAGCAAATTCTCGAAACATTGCTAGAATCCTAAAGAAAAGAATCAACAAGTACCCACACCAGCTGCTTGTTGGTTCTTTTTTGTACGATAGGAAAGCATACATAGCGGAATCTACTAAAGGCCAAAATGCACTTAATAGTGAGTGGAAATATTTAAATTCAGGTTCCTATAATATAGATTATGTTAAGTGGAGATGTGTTGCCAAATGGTCATTTTGATATAGTTTATCTGCTTAGTAAAGCTCCAGAAATAGGCTCCGCGTCCTGTGGGCACGGCTTCAGCTAGGCTACTACTTGAACAGCACCTTTGCTGCCTTGTGCCGAGGAAGCTTACTTCAAAGCGATACTAGTAGACACAGGCACAAATGAATTGGATCTTCAGCTCGCGCTGATTCCACGGGAGTCTCCGCCTATTTCCTACGCTTAAGGAAAGTGCTACAACGGATGTAACAGCAAAAAGCAGTGGTGCTTAGCATTATGTTATTCAGAAGCTTATATTTATGGTGCACACAATATGCTAGCAATTCCAAAAGTTGTAGAGCTCCGTCTTAGCGTAGGCCAACCACGTAGACTCCCGCGGGACAGGCAGGCGCTGAAGATCCACTTTGTAAAGCGATCTTCTTTACAAAGTTAGCTTCAGCCGTGCCCCGCAGGACGCGGAGTGGTTGGAAGAAGCGGTATCCCAGCACATTAAATATCTCAATATGGATGCTCGGCTAGCAATGCCCAGTTGACATAATCCATATTATCAGTAACTGTTCATTTTTTGATTTGCTAGGACAAGTTTTGTATATAGTTGGTTTGTGAAATGGGAGTTGGGGGAAATAGGTGTAGTAGCAGAATCATTTATTAGTAAAACGTAGCAGGGAACACTGCCTATATCCATTATGGATCACTAGAGGTTCCTGCTTAATAGAGAATCGAAGAACAATGCGATTTTGAAGATAGTATGAGAAAGGAGACGGACAATGAAACTAGGATTATGTTCTGTAACGTTTCGTGATAAGAACCCGGAGCAGTTGATAGATCTGGCAATGGAAGCGGAACTAGATGCAATCGAATGGGGTGGAGATGTTCATGTACCACCTGGTGAATATGAAGTAGCTAAACAAGTAGGGGAATTAACGAGGTCACGGGATTTAGAAGTAAGCTCATATGGTTCCTATTATCGATTAGCAGATCACACAGGCAATGAGTTTGATTTTGAAACAATTCTCGAAACTGCCAGAAGATTAGAAGCACCTGCTATCCGTGTTTGGGCAGGTATGCAAGGCAGTGCCGATGCTGACCAAGCCTATCTGGAAAAAGTAGCAGAAGATGCGAGACGAATTGCAGATATCGCTGCGAAAGAAAATATTTCGATCCACCTCGAGTATCATGATGGGACGTTAACGGATACGAAGGAAAGTGCCAAACAATTAATGGAAGCGATCAATCATCGACGTGTGTTCCTGTATTGGCAGCCGTCGAACAATGTTTCTGTGGAAGAACGGTTGGCGAGCATTCAGTATTTAAAACAGTGGTTAAGTAATGTACATATTTTCCATTGGCGCTCTTATACCGATCGCATGCAATTGGCAAGCGGTATGAATGAATGGGAACTCTATTTAGAGAAAATCGAACAAGACCCGAATATGAATCGTTATGTCTTAATGGAATTTGTCAAAGATGACGACGATCAGCAATTTTTAATGGACGCTCAGACTTTGCATGATTTAAAAGCTATTGTGGATAAGAAAGCAACCTGATTTATTATCAGGTTGTTTCTCGTTGTACAAGCGATGTATCCAGGTAAACCTTCTTACATATTTCCCGTTCCTCCTGTAATCGTTCCATCATTAACTGAACTGCCGTTTTTCCCATTAACTCTTTTTCGATGCGAACAGAAGTTAGAGCAGGATAAACATATTTTGAGACACTTATATCGTTAATCCCTACTAAACGAACCTGCTGTGGAATTGCCACGTTTTCCTGGTTCAATGCTTTTAATGCTCCAATCGCCAAAGGATCATTTGCCGCTACAAAGCCAATGCTATTGAAGTTTTTTTCTGCTAGATATTGCTTCATCAAACGATAGCCGCTCTCCACATTAAAGTTATCCAGTAAAATTAGTTCCTCTTGTAATATTGCTTTGTCATGACAGTAAGCGCGGAAGTAATATTCCCGTAAATCGCTCATCCCCGTATTTTGAGGGTTCCCGCCAATAAAACCAATCTGCTCACATCCGCGATTCAGTAAATGATCGATAGCTTGCTTCATCACACTTTGAAAATCAATTAAAACAGCATCACAGCCATGGTGTGCGGTATCTGAATCGATTAACACGACATTCGTTGTCAATTCTTTAAAACGATTAATTTCGTTATCGCTAAAACGGCCAACGGCAATGATTCCATCAATAGTAGAGGGAATTTCCCCGATTTCTTTCGTTGTATATTTTAATAACCTCAGATGCTCCTGGTCTGCTTGTGATTCAATACCATGTCTGATCCCCATATAATATAAGTCTGTTAATTCTTCTGATTCGGTTACCCAATGGACAAACGCAATTCTTCTTGTTAGTTTTTTTCTGGTTGCTCGTTTTTGATAGGACATCGATTCAGCGATTTCGAATATCCGTTTCTTTGTTTCGTCTCCTACAGATAAAGTTGGATCATAGTTTAATACTCTGGAGACAGTGGCGATCGACACACCTGCTTCTTTTGCAATATCTTTAATAGTAGCCATTATGTTCACCCTTTTAGTAAAAACAAGTAAAATTTAACTTGACTAGTTTTACTAAATATTTTAATATACTACGTAAGAAATGACAATAATATTAGTAAAAATGTATTCGATTTCAATAAACGGGAGGCTTTTTTAGTATGTTTAACAAATCAAAGTTTGTTTATGCTCCGCCAGTAAATGGATATCCGGAATGGAATAACAATCCTGAAATTTTTCAACTGAATCGTATGCCACAGCATGCGTTAGCTATACCATTTTCTTCGAAAGAAACGGCTCTTGCTGGTAATGTGGAGAAAACCGATTATTATCAAAGTTTGAATGGAGAGTGGTCGTTTCATTTCTGTGAAAATCCTAATAAGCGAATCAAGGAATTTTATCAAAAAGACTATGACCGATCTGATTGGGACGCAATCCAAGTACCTGGACATTGGCAACTGCAAGGCTATGACTATCCGCAGTATGTAAATACAAGATATCCATGGATCGAACACGATGAGATTGAAGCACCTTTCGCTCCTGTCAACTACAATCCGGTAGGACAATATGTGAAAACTTTTTCGATCACAGAGGACTGGTCAGAAAAGCCGGTAATCCTCCATTTTGCAGGGGTAGAGGCTGCTTTTTATGTGTGGGTGAACGGTGAATTGGCTGGTTATAGTGAAGATACGTTTACACCTGCAGAATTTAATATTACTCCTTATTTGCAAGCAGGTGAAAATACGTTAGCTGTAGAAGTCTATCGTTGGGCAGACGCCAGCTGGTTAGAGGATCAAGATTTCTGGCGAATGAGTGGTATCTTCCGTGATGTATATTTGTATGCCCTACCTGCTATCCACCTGTATGATCATCGCGTTCGGACAACTTTCGATCAAAACTATCAGCATGCATATCTAGAAGTAGAAGCATCTTTACTGAATTATTTTGAGTCTGCATTTTCTGCGAGCCGTATCGAAATGGAACTGCTTGATGTTGAGCAGCAAACGATCACAAAGCAGACAATTGATTTTGATATTTCGAACAAGGAGACGGCTGCAATCACGACCCAAACACAAATTGACAGTCCACGTCAATGGAGCGCAGAGGACCCTTACTTATATACTTTAGTATTTACTATTATTGGTGATAATCAAGAAATATTGGAAGTGTTTTCGAGAAAAGTAGGTTTCCGTCAGTTTGAAATGATCGACAATATTATGTACATGAACGGAAAACGGATTGTCTTTAAAGGGGTCAACAGACATGAATTTACAGCTGACAGAGGCCGGGCCGTTACGAAGCAGGATATGATCGATGATATCGTGTTGATGAAGCAATATAACATCAATGCCGTTCGTACTTCTCATTATCCAAATCATCCGATCTGGTATGACTTGTGTGATCAATACGGCCTTTATGTGATCGATGAGACAAACCTTGAAACACATGGAACATGGTCATATGGTCAACAAACGCTGGAAAATACTGTGCCAGGCAGTAAGCCAGAATGGACAGATAATGTGCTGGATCGCTGTCAATCGATGTATGAACGAGATAAAAACCATCCGTCGATCATTATTTGGTCACTGGGCAATGAATCGTTCGGTGGGGACAATTTCTTGAAAATGTATGATTACTTTAAAGAAACCGATCCGACTCGACTCGTTCACTATGAAGGAGTGTTCCATTATCGTCCATCTGATCGCGCATCAGATATGGAATCGACCATGTATCGCAGTCCGCAAGAGTTGGAGTTCTATGCAACACAGCCAGGTGAGAAGAAGCCTTATATTCTTTGTGAGTACAGTCATTCCATGGGGAATTCTACTGGAAACCTTCATAAATATACGGAGCTTTTTGATCGATATCCTTCTTTACAAGGCGGTTTTATTTGGGATTGGAAGGACCAGGCACTGAGAACAACTACAGCGGATGGCACCGAATTTTTAGCGTATGGTGGAGATTTTGGGGAGTCTCCACATGATGGTAATTTTGCTGGAGACGGTTTGATTTATGCAGATGGGACGATTTCGCCAAAGTTAATGGAAACGAAAGCATGCTATCAAAATATTGGATTCGAGTTAGTAGATTTGGCAAAAGGTCAGTACAATGTGGTTAATAAACAATTGTATCAATCCTTGTCTGCATATCAGCTAGTTTGGACAGTAGCAGAAAACGGTGATGTTACAGAGTCAGGGATGTTACCGTTGGATGCAGCAGCAGGTGACTCTCAATTGATCACGATTCCTTACCAATTTGATGATTTTACTGCGAATAAAGAACAAGTCATTACGTTGCAGGTTATCTATCATGATTTACCATTCTGGGCAGAACCGGATCATGAAGTAGCATTCGGACAATTCTTTGTTCCTGCGGTAACGTCAGTAATAGAGAGTGAAGATGGGGAATTAGACGTAGAGGAAACGGCTAGTCACTATGTGATTAATGGAGCTGGATTTACGCTTTCTTTCGATAAAGAAACGGCATTGATGAATTCCTATATCGCGGATGATACCGAATATTTGAAGCAGCCGATCACACCAAACTACTGGCGTGCGATGACAGATAATGATCGAGGTGCTAAATTTGATGAAAAAAGCGTCGAATGGAGACAAGCAAGTCTAGAGCGACACTTGAAAGATGTGACCATCAGTGAAGATGGTGTGGGAGTTGTTGTGGAAACAAGCTTTTATTTAGCAACTGCAACGGTATCATACGTGAAGCTTATATATCGAATTGATCCGTCGGGTAAAGTCGAAATCGAGCACCAGCTGCAGCCAGGGGAAGAGGCATCCGATATTCCAGAGATCGGTTTGCGTTTCGAAATGGACCAATCGTTCGATACGATCAAATGGTATGGAAAAGGACCACATGAAACATATTGGGATCGTCAGCACAGTGGGAAAGTAGCCATCCATGAAGCGAAAATAGCTGATCAACTGGAGCCGTATTTAAAACCGCAGGAGAGTGGAAATAAATGTGGCGTACGCTGGAGTGAGATCGTTAATGGCGAAGGAAAAGGCTGGAAGATTAGTGGTGAACCAGTAGTGGAGGTCAATGCAATACCTTACACACCTTTTGAACTGGAAGAAGCAAGTCACCATTATAAATTACCATCAACTGATAAGGTATCCATTAGGGTAAATGGCTGGCAAACAGGTGTCGGTGGAGATGACAGCTGGGGACAACATGTTCATCCTGAATACCGTTTATTTACGAACCGTACGTACAGTTACAAGTTTACGCTCACAACGGTTTCAAGATAATTTTGTATTTATGATTGGAAAAGCGTATAATATAGGTAAACCCATGAAAGGGAGTGCCACATGGCTTTCTTTAATAATGAAAAAGAACCAGTAAAAAATGTTGAAACAAACGTTTGGTCTTGTGTCAGCGATGATTGCCAAGGATGGATGAGAGAAAATTATTCTTTCGACGAAGAACCATCCTGTCCAATCTGTCAGTCAGAAATGAAGAAAGAAATACGCGTAATTCCCGAATTGAAATAGAACGGAAAAAAGAAGCTGCATCACTGCAGCTTCTTTTTTTATAAGTCAAGAAAGTATAAATTTTAGGCTATATGATGTTCGCTGACAGAAACGGCAACGTCCGGCTCCAGCGCCCAGAGACTAGGCGACTTCGCGAAATCGCCCTACGATAAGTCATCATCGATTCGCAAGCTCACCGTGATTCCTTTATCTCAGTTGATTCGCTCCACTCGCTACGTCTCTAAACGGGCGCTTGCGCCTTTGTTCCGAAGTGAATGAATATAATAATTAACATAAATGCTAGATAGTCGTAACCTGCGAGGGCATATTTCCGGAGCATTGCTAAGTACATTCCGTATGTCAAAATAACCACTTTGTCTAACAGTCTTGTTCCACTCAATATAATTCCTATTATAGGTAGTTGCGTAAATTTACTGACGGGTAGCTTACTGGTATATTTATTTATGTCCATTCCTCAAAGGATTTTGTATTTGAGCTAAACCTTTTAGTTTATTGAGTAAACAAAGAAATCGTTTTCTTTATAAAGTTAATTTATTTAATCATTATCGATAAAAAGTATTGATTTTTTGTAATCGCAAGCATATAATCATGGTAGAAAGCGATTACATCTTACTGCAGAGGGTGTAACTCTTTAGTTTTACAGAAACCGGTTTCCTCTTTTGCTTCATTGTGCTACTCATCAATTTAACCAGCCTTGTATTACTACGTATTAACTCATCTTAGAAAGATTTCAAAATTGTTGTGAAAACGGAACATTACAATTTAAATGGGGGTTCGTAGGATGAAAAAGTGGTGGATGCTTTTAATAACACTTGGATTAATTATGGTTTTGGCAGCTTGTAGTGACGATGACACCAATGGTGATAGTTCATCAGATGAAGGCAATACCGGTAATGAGGAAAAAGCCAGTGGAGGAGACGATCAAGTCGAATTAACGTTTTGGGTATTTGGAAGTGCCGGGTATGATGTGTTGGCAGAAGAATACATGCAGGAAAATCCGAATATCAAAATCAATATTAACGAAGGCGAAATGGAAGATGTACACAATAACTTGTTTACATCGATATCTGCAGGTAGTGGTGCGCCTGACATCTCCATGGTAGAGGTAAGTAATGTAGCCAAGTTCATGGAGGCAAGTGACCGTTTTTATAATTTATATGAATATGGTGCTGAAGAAATAAAAGGTAAATATTTAGACTGGAAATGGCAACAGGCAGAAAGTGTTGATGGCTCATTCCAATTAGGCTTACCAACTGATATTGGGCCAACCACCATGTTTTACCGCACAGATGTGATGGAAGAGGCTGGATTACCGACTGATCCTGAAGAATTAGCGGCACAGATTGATTCATGGGATGCGTATTACGAAGCAGCTAAAACCATCAAAGACAAAACAGGTAAACCAATTAGCGATAGTCCTGAATTAATGTTTAATGCTATTCGTGATCAACAGGAATCTCAATACTTTAACGAAGATGATGAATTAATTATGGAAGATACAGTGAAAGAAGCATATGACTTTACCACAAAAATGATTGAGGAAGGGCTGATTGGACAAAACGCTCTTTGGACACCTGAGTGGGGAAGCGCGATGGAAGAAGGAAGCTATGCAACATTAATTGGAGCTCCTGCCTGGATGATTGCCAATGTGAAAGGAAATGCGCCTGAATCCAGTGGCAAATGGTCTTTGACTACAATACCGGAAGGAGCCGGTAACTGGGGAGGTTCTTTCCTTACCATTCCAGCTGAGTCAGAACATCCACAAGAAGCGTATGACTTTATTGAATGGCTGGTATCACCAGAAATCCAATTGAAATCGTTCCATAATAACGGACTGTTTCCATCTGCTCCAGAAGTTTATGAAGATGAAGAATTTCTAGCAACAACGGATGAATACTTCAGTGGCGCTGAAACTGCCAGAATTTTTGCTGAAGCGGCTGAATCTGTCCAGCCTGTTTACATGGGTGTTAATTACTCGATTGCTAATGCAGAGATTGTTACTGCTCTTACGAATGTTGCTGTTGAAGGTGCTGATCCACAGAAAGAATGGGACGCAGCAATAGAACGAATTGAATCACAATTAGAACGGCAATAGAATGTGAAATCGGCAGCTGGAGGATAGTTAATCACTTGAATCCAGCTGTGTTTTTCAAGGAAAAGTATTCACACAGTGAGAGAGGAGTTTGCAATCGTGGAGCAGGTAAAGGCGCAGTCGCAAAAACGAAGGAAGTTCTGGAATGAAGAAAGAAAAGAAGCATTTTCTGGTTATCTTTACATTTCGCCTTTTTTTATTCTGTTTGCTGTATTTGGTTTGTTTCCGATTCTTTTTAGTTTCTATCTGGGCTTTCATAAGTGGAATGGTCTCGGTGAAATGGAGTATGTTGGTTTGCAGAATTTTAAATGGATTTTGACCGATCCGATTTTTTGGAAATCTCTTAGTAATACGTTAATTATGTGGGTGTTGGGAACATTACCACAAATATTAGTAGGAATCGTGCTTGCCTATGCACTTAATTCCGCGATCATAAAGATGAAAGGCTTATTCCGGGTTTCTATTTTTATGCCATATGTCACCTCCACCGTAGCAGTTGCTATTGTTTTTGGTGTAATGTTTAACAGTCAGGAATTTGGATTGATGAATGTCATCTTAGGATGGTTCGGCATGGATCCGATGAGCTGGTCCACCTCTGAATGGGGTGTGAAAGTAGCGATTTCCGCCATGGTATTCTGGCGATGGGTTGGCTATAACACGATCATATATTTGGCAGGACTTCAAGGAATTCCGAAAGAATTGTATGAAGCATCGGTGATCGATGGTGCATCTGTCAGGCAGAAAATTCAATTCATTACCATTCCTATGCTGCGTCCTATAATCATACTGACAGTGTTCACTTCGACGATAGGTGCCTTACAGTTGTTTACGGAGCCATTAATATACATTGGACGCTCTTACCGAGAGGAAGGTATCACGGTAGTGTTGTATTTATACAGGGAGGCATTTGCGAATCTTGCCTTTGGTCCGGCTTCGGCAACAGCTATTATTTTATTTATTATTATCATAGTGCTGTCCAGTATTAATGTATTCATTACAAACAGAATAGGACGTTAGGAGGAATAAAATGAAGCTTTCATTTCCGAAAATGTTTATTTATCTTATCTTAGCTGCTGCCGCCATTCTGTCCATTTTTCCATTTTACTGGATGTTCGTAATGGCGAGCAACCATAATAGCGCGATTAACAGCTTGCCTCCAGCGTTTATTCCTGGCGCGGAGCTCGTTACTAACTTTAAAAATGTTATCAGTACGATCGAATTTTTTGGAGCAATGTGGAATTCCTTACTGGTGTCTACCATTACAACGATCGGTGTTTTATTTCTTTGTTCGCTTGCTGGTTATGCATTTGCAAAATTACGATTCAAGGGCCGAAACTTTTTATTTATTGCCATTTTAGTTACGATGATGATACCACCGCAATTAGGATTGATTCCACAATATATCATCATCACTAAGCTGGATTGGTTAAATGACATGAAAGCAATTATTTTTCCAGGATTGATTGATGCATTCGGCATTTTCTGGATGCGTCAGTATATTAGCAGTAACGTACCGGATGAGCTAGTGGATGCCGCTAAAATAGATGGCTGTTCGCACTTCCGGGTGTATTGGAACATTGCTATACCCGTTGTTATTCCAGCCTTTGCGACACTGGCGATCATCCGGTTTATGTATATTTGGAATGATTTTCTCTGGCCGTTAGTCGTGTTGAGAGAAGAATCTTCCTATACCATTCAAGTAGCGCTAAGAGGTTTAATTGATAATTACGTGCGGGATAATGGTATGATTATGTCAGGTACCTTTTGGGCAACCGTACCATTAATTATTATTTTCTTATTACTGAACAAATTATTTATTTCTAGCTTGACAGAAGGAGCTGTTAAAAGCTAAAAATAGAGTATTAGTAAATTTAGCACATTAAATGACAGAGGGATTGTATCTATGAAATTAACTATACGAGAAATAGCAAAAATGGCAGGGGTTTCACCAGGAACTGTATCAAAAGTTATTAATCAAACAGGCAGCATTAGTCCGAATACAATACAAAAAGTAAAGCGAGTAATTGAAGATACTGGTTATCAGCCGAGCTTTTCAGCGAAAGCGCTAGCAACGAAGAAATCGAATATGATCGGGCTGATTTATGCAGGGGAAGTACATGTAGAATTTAATCATCCTTTTTTTAATCAGGTCATCAATGCCTTTAAAAATTCGGTAGGGCAGCTCGGCTATGATATTCTCGTTTTTTCCAATCAGTCTTTTAATATTGGAAAAGAAGATTATGTTGCTAGAGCGAAGCACTATCAGTTAGATGGATGTTTAATTATTGCAGGGGAACATATCGAGGAAGCCATTTATCAATTAGATCAAAGTGATATTCCTACTGTCGCAGTCGATTTAGAACTATCTGGTGATAAATCGAGCTATGTGATGGCAGATAATGAAAAGATATCGAGACAAGTAGTGGAATATTTTTATTTGAATGGTGTTCGTAAGGTCGCTTTTATTGGCGGTCAGGAAGATTCTGTGATTTCAAACGTACGAAAAGATGCTTTTGAACAGTCCATGAAGGATTACGGTATGGATCTGCGGAAAGAGTGGATGAAGTATGGTAATTATTTTGAAGACAGTGGTTACCAGAAGATGAAGGAAATCATCGAGTCCGGTCAGATTCCTGATGCGGTTTATGCAGTCTCTGACATGATGGCTTTAGGTGTGATCAAAGCAATTAAGGAGGCAGGTTTCACGATTCCAAATGATATCAAAGTAATTGGTTGTGATGATATTGAGGCATGCCGATACAGTGATCCTGCGTTGGCCACAGTCAAGCAGGATCAAGTGAAAATTGGCCGGCTGGCTGCAAACATTTTGCATGATTTGATCTGTGAGCGAACGGTACAAAAAGCGGTATATGTAGATCCGGAACTGATCATTCGAAGATCGAGTGAAATGTAATAAATTTCATGACGTGGACAGGTTTATTATTTTAGAAAAAGGCAATAATGGTAACATCTAATTCTAAAATAATAAAGAAAAAGTAGGTGATGAGATGAATCAATCAGAGCCAATCTTTTTTAGGGTACTTAACGTCATAGCGGCATTCATTACCTTACAGCTGTTCTGGTTTTTCTTCTCTTTAGGGATTATTACGATAATTCCCGCAACCATTGCCATGTATGCGGTGGTCTTGGAATGGTCTAAGAATGGGATCGAACTCGGCATTTGTAAGACTTTTTTTCATTCCTTTAAATATTATTTCAGAAGAACGCTATTTTTGGGATTATATGTAGGAGGAATAACGGTTATCCTTGCGCTAAATGCCAGCATATTACCAGCATTAACAGGTTCCCACCAACTTTTCATGCAAGCTGTCTGGTTGTTCGCGGCAAGCATTTTTCTCTTTATACTGCTTTCCATTATGCCATTAGTTGTGACTTCACATTTGAAAGGGTTAAAACTGTGGAAGCATGCTTGGATCGCGACTTTTACCATATTGCCCGATATTCTGCTTGTTGGTTCGATTGCGGTGGTCTTTGCAACGGTCAGCTTATATTTTCCAGTAGCAGCAGTGGCATTAATCAGTCTGTTTGCTTTCATTCATATGAACATATGGCAACGGGCAGTGAAGAAATTGCCACAAGACTTTTTGGATCAATGTTTATTAAAATACCGTTATCGTTAGAAGCTTCTCATCGTGAGGAGCTTTTTTTACAGGTAAGAAAGCATAAAAGTATAGTGATAGAAGAAATCAATGCCGAATAAGAAGATGGGTTCTTATAATATGGATTATGTCAAGGCTGTATTGCCGAATGCTCATTTTGATATAGATTATCTGCTTAGCAAAGCTCCGGAAATAGGCTCCGCGTCCTGTGGGCACGACTCATAGCCGTCAAGTTAAGGAAAAGAGAAAAGAGAGCTTAAACTGTCTTACATGTTCGGCTATCATATAATACTTTCTTATGGACAGTTGAAAAGAAAAAGAACAAAAGTTGTCCATAAGAATGGATCTTATGGACAGTTGAAAAGAGAAAGAGTAAAAGTTGTCCATAAGAATGGATCTTATGGACACTTGAAAAGAGAAAGAGCAAAAGTTGTCTATAAGAATGAATCTTATGGACAGTTGAAAAGAGAAAGAGCAAAATTTGTCTATAAGAATGAGTCTTATGGACAGTTGAAAAGAGAAAGAGCAAAAGTTGTCTATAAGAATGAATCTTATGGACAGTTGAAAAGGAAAAGGGCAAAATTTGTCCATAAGAATCAAAAATATAACCACTCAAGGATATCAAAAGGACTCTTGTGGTCAAAAATCCGATTTCTTGTGCCAATACTTCAGGAACAGCTATTATAAATGATATCTTACACTCAACTCACAAAGAATCACTGACATAGATAACTTGTATTCATTACGGCAACATATTCACTTTTCTTTTTAAAAGCATTACCTTAACTTGACGGCTATGGGGCACGACTCAGCTAGGCTACTACTTGAATTACTTCCTTGCTGCCTTGTACCGAGGCAGCTCACTTCGAAGCGATACTTTCAGACGCAGGCACAAACTAAATGGATCTTCAGCTCGCGCTGATTCCACGGGAGTCTTAGCTTATTTCCTACGTTTTAGGGAAGTGCTACAACGTATGGAACAGCAAAAAGCAGTCGTGCTAGCACTGTATTTCATCAATTATGGTGTGAATCTTGCAGATAGTGCTTCATATCCTAGCTGTTGCATAAATTGTGGAGCGGTATCTCAGCACATGAATCATTTCAAAATTATCACTATGCTAGCTAACACAATCAGAATGAAAGTTAGTGTTTGAAAAGGTTGTAGAGTGTCATTTTTCTGCTAGTTGCCGGATTGCCTGAATTAATTGTAATGCTTCATCGTTATCTCCGTGCACACAGACGGTATCTGCTTCGATATGTCTGACTATTCCGGAAATCGTTCGAATTGTGCCATTATGAATAATTGTTTCCAATTGTTTGAGCATTTTGTCGGTGTCGTGTATCACGGCATTTGGTTGCGTTCTAGATGTTAAGCTGCCATCATCCTGATAAGTGCGGTCTGCGAATACTTCATTTGCTACCTTTAATCCCTTTGCTTTCCCAGCTTTTATTAATGCACTTCCGGAGAGGCCAACTAACGTTAAAGAAGGATCTAAATCATACACAGCTTGTGCAATGGCTATCGCTAAATCTTTGTTTTTACATGCCTGATTATAGAGTGCACCATGCGGTTTTACATGTTCAAGGCGAACGTCGTTGGCATCTGTAAAGCCTTTTAGCGCACCGACTTGATAAATGATCAGGTCATAGACTTCTTCTGGTGAGAGTTTCATTTCCCTTCGACCAAATCCTTGCAAATCAGCAAAACCTGGATGTGCGCCGATCTGAACATCATGCTCTTTTGCTAACAGGACTGTTTGATTCATGACATGAGGATCTCCGGCATGGAAGCCGCAAGCTATATTTACGGCATCGACAAGTGGAATGATTGCCTTATCATTACCCAATTGATATAAGCCATAACTTTCTCCTAGATCACAATTTAGTAACAGTTTCTTCATCAGTAAATCTCTCCCCATTTTTCCTTTGTAAACAGTTGGATGCGTTTCACATTTTCTTCTCTTTCAGTCAACAGCGAAAGTGCTTCCTCTAGTGTTATTTTTTGAAATGTGAAAGGTTGACCGGGTCTGATTTGACTAACTTTTCCCAAATCCACCTTTGCTACCTGGCCAATCTTCGGATATCCTCCTGTAGGCTGACCATCTGCCATTAAGATAATAGGTAAACCATTTGGTGGAACCTGGATTGAACCATATGCCGTAGCCTCTGTTAATAACTGTTTCTCATGGATTTGTTCAAGTGGAGTACCTTCCAGCCGATATCCCATTCGATTGGATTGGGTAGATAATGTCCAATCTCTTGACTCGAGTTGATCGGATTCAAACCATTCGGCTTGTGCTCCTTCGAGATAACGGATCACTTTATCCGGTTGACTGATATATTCAAACATCGCTGAGCGTATTCCCCAATGTAAGGGCGACGGTAATTGATGTGCTTGGCAGAGTGGTAACACATCTCCTACTGCAAGCTTTCTGCCCAGTATACCATCGATATCCGCCCGTACCACGGTGCTTTTGCTTCCAAGGATTTCTAGAATATCAAATCCATCTTTTACTGCAAGATAAGCGAATCCACCTGTTTTGACCGTCCGAAATTGAAGGGTATCACCAGCTTTAATGGAAACAGGCTGGTACATTGGTAATGGTTGATCATTTAAGTTTGCAGACATATCCGCTCCTGTTACTGCAATAATTGCATTTTGATGAAATGTCAGTGTTGGGCCGACATACCCCATTTCCAATACAGCTAGATTTGCTTCATTATTTAGTAAAAGGTTAGCGATTTTTGCTGCAAAATCGTCCATCGCTCCACTAACAGGAAACCCGTAAGATTGATATCCAAGTCTGCCTTGATCTTGAATCGTCGTATGTAGCCCTTGTTCAATTATTTCAATCGACATATGCATGCTGCTCCTTTTTCATGATTTGTTCGAACTCTGTCAGCGTGACGGGATAGAACGAAAGCCGATCACCTGCTTGAAAAAGCGTTGGCTTGTCCGCTTGTAATGGCAAAAGATTTATCGGAGTTCGTCCAATTATTTGCCATCCTCCGGGAGATGAGCTTGGGTATATACCTGTTTGTGAACCGGCAATTCCTACTGAGCCTGCTGGAACATGTAGTCTAGGTTCGTCTTTTCTAGGTGTTGCAAGTTGCTCGTTCATCCCTGATAAGAAGGGAAAGCCAGGAGAAAAGCCTAAAAATGCTACTTTATATACAGGTTCACTATGTAAGGCAATCAATGTTTTTAAAGAAGAGGTATGGTACCCTAACACGTCATCCAGATCAGGTGCCAATGTGCGGTCATAACAGACTGGTATATGATGAAGTTTTCCTTCTGTTTGCGGACAGGAGGCAGCATTTTCTATCAATGATTGGACGTTTTTCTTCATCAGATGGTGGCTGGTTACGAAAGGGTTGAAATAGATCGTCATGGTAGCATACCCTATTACAACTTCGTTTATCGCTAAAGATGGATCATCTTCCAACAGATGTTTATACATATGTAATGGTTCTGAACGGCCGATAGAAAATGGGAACGTTACAAGCAGTGCGCTTTCTGAGATTGATTGAAATAACACGGTGATTCCCCTTTCTTTACAAAAATGTTCTATCTCTTATTGTAGCCGATTTTATCCTTTCATGAAAACAATCAAAAACAAAGGACTTTTTTACTATACTAATACTGGCGAAAAATGATAATATAGTTGTATATATAAAGACGTATCGTAATTTAGGGGATAATGATGAAAAACAAAGCGAAAAGACAACCACGCCGTTTTCGTTTGAAAAACATGAAAATCGGTAGGAAATATGGCCTGATTCAGACGATCATCCTGTTATTGTTTCTGGGGGCTACTATTTATGTGTCGATGTTATTGCAGACGTTAAATAGTAACATGGATGTAATGAGAGATGAGGCCGAACGTGTCGCAACTGTAACAGAGTTAGATGCCTTAATCAGGGAAAAAGGCGAAAAAATATACGAATATATGTATCAGCCGGACAAGTCGATCGTAGATACTTTTACAGAAGTAGACAAACAGACTATGGAGCTGAGAAATTCATTGCAACCATCGATGGATACTGCTGAGGAATTAGAACTTTTCAACACGATTGCTGAAATGGATGACCAAATCTCCACTAACTTCCAGAAAATAGTTGACTATCACAATGAGGGATCAGATAATAATGCTCGTATTTATGCCGATCAGGCAGGCTATTATCAGTCAATCACCGTAGAAAATATTGCTAAGTTGAAAGAAATAGCCGATCAAACGCAAGCAACGGCAATCCAACATGTGAACGAAGATAAAGAAGAAGTGTTGTATACCTTAATAATATCATTTGCAGTTGCATTTATTGTTGGATTTGTTTTGTTTATCATCATGAATCGACATATTTCCCGCAATATCCAACAAGTCATCTCTATAAGTAATCAAATTGCAGCGGGAGATCTACGAGCAGCAACGGTTGCCTATGATGGCAAGGATGAAATTGGTCAACTCGCCCAAAGTGTGAACAGACTCGGAGATAACCTCCGTCAAATTGTTTCGAAAGTAGCAACGGTTTCTGATACTGTATCTCAACAGAGTGAAGTCCTATCTCATTCCGCTGGGGAAGTCAGAACAGGTACAGAACAGATAGCTTCCACGATGCAGGAATTGGCTTCAGGAAGCGAAACACAGGCAAATCATGCGGGAAGTGTTGCTGCCAAGATGAATGATTTTTCTTTAAAGGTGCAGGAAGCCAATGAAAATGGTCGTCATATTGAATCATCCTCTACTGGTGTTCTGACCATGACGAAAGATGGGCAGCAAATGATGGAATCTTCTGTTCAACAGATGGGGCGCGTTCATTCGATTGTACAAGCATCTGTTGAGAAAGTAAGAGGTCTTGACGTTCAAACGAAAGAAATTTCACAGTTAGTCGCTGTCATTAAGGATATAGCAGAACAAACCAATTTATTAGCATTAAACGCAGCGATTGAATCTGCACGTGCAGGCGAGCATGGAAAAGGTTTTGCTGTTGTAGCAGATGAAGTAAGAAAATTAGCCGAACAAGTAGCGCATTCGGTTACCGATATAACGACGATCGTGAACACTATCCAAGCAGAATCATCTAATGTTACCAATTCATTAGAGGAAGGCTATAGTGAAGTTACAGCTGGTTCGGAGCAAATCAAACAAACGGGTTCGACCTTTGAACAAATCAATGCAGCGGTTAGTGAAATGGTAGATACCATTCGCACTGTAACAACTAATCTTTCTGATATGACATCAAGCAGTGAACAAATTAATATCGCAGTAGAAGAAATAGCGTCTATTTCGGAAGAATCAGCAGCAGGGGTCGAACAGACATCCGCATCCGCGCAACAAGCAAGCAGTGCAATGGAAGAAGTCTCAGTAAATTCGAAAGATTTATCATTACTTGCTGAGGAGTTAAATGAAGCGGTGAAACAGTTTAAGCTGTAATCATCATAAGAAAGAGCACTCCAAAATAAAATGGTGTGCTCTTTCTTTAGTCAAGAAAGTATAAAAATGCAGTCACAGCAGTAATCATATTGAACATGAAGTTTTGTTCCTATAATATGGATTATGTAAACTAGCAGCTTAGTGGTCATTTTGAAAAATTATGTGTGGTATGATACCGCTCCGCCCAACCACTCCGCGTCCTGCGGGGCACGGCTGGAGCTAACTTTGTGAAGAATAACGCTTCACAAAGTGGATCTCCAGCACCTGCACAATCCCGCGGGAGTCTCCGTGGTTGGCCTACGCTGATGTATAGCTCCACAATTTATGCGACAGCTAGGATATGAAGCACTATCTGCAAGATTCACACCATAATTGATGAGATACATTCCTAGCACGACTGCTTTTTGCTGTTACATAATTTGTAGCACTTCCCTCAAGCGTAGGAAATAGGCGGAGACTCCCGTGGAATCAGCGCGAGCTGAAGATCCACTTCATTTGTGCCTGTGTCTGCAAGCATTGCTTCGAAGTAAGCTTCCTCGGCACAAGGCAGCAAAGAAGCATTTACAAGTAGTAGCCTAGCTGAAGCCGTTCCCCATAGCCGTCAAGCTAAGAAAAAACAAAAAAACCTTCATAAATTAATCTGTTATTTTAAAACAATTTTTTAAATATATTTCCAGTTATTAGCGTTTGGATGCACGGGTAACTTATCCTGTTTTTTAAATTTTTCTATGCCATATGAAATGTTTTTTTGTATGTTTTATATAGAATATCTCTCATACTCTTTTGCTGATTTCGCCGTTCTTTTTCACCATGCTTACAAATATTTTCATAGATGTTTTTTATGATACTTTGAAGGTAAGAAAAGCTAAAAATGGGTCGATCTTTTGCGCTTATAATAGCGTTTTTCGCTTCATCAATACACTTGTACTCACTCGCCTCAAACGCCTTCTCTTGATAAAGATAATTACGACACTGAAACGCGATCATAGAAGAAAGCAGGATATGAATGAGGGTACCATATAAATGGCATTCGAATCGCTCTGATTTTACGGCCCGCACATCATCTATGTCAAATAGAGATTTCCACGTTTTAAACAGAATCTCGATTTGCCAACGTAATGAATAAATAGGATAGAGATCTTGCGCATCCAATTGTTCCTGTGTTACATTGGTGGCAAGGATTTGAATATGAGTTCTTTTGTTGGCAGATGGGGTTTTGGCCCCTTTCTGCCTTCTTCTTTTTAAATAAACCTCTCGTTGACGTTGCTCTTTCTTGGTTAGTTTCTGCACAACCACTCGTGATAGACAGGTATTCTTGCCTTTCTTCCCGATTTGAATCCACCCATAATCGATTCTTTCTCCTGGCTTCAAGTGCTCGCCATCTTCTTCTGGATGTAGTTTAACCTTTTCTCCTTCTTCATTCCACGTCCAAAACGTCTGATTAGCTGGCACTCGTGTGATATAATATCCTTGATTTTTGTCTATATTTTTCAGGTGTTCCCCTGAAAAATAACCCAAGTCTCGTAGGACAAGGTCTCCTTTCTCAATGGTTTCTTCTAATTCACGTGCTGCTTCTTGATCACTGTCCATTAAATCATATAATAATGCATGCATAAATCTCCCTTGATACAGTTCATATTCCAATTGTATTTTGGTGCCATCTGGATAAGAAGAATCATGCTTAGGCGTGCTAATAGAGGTAGCATCCAATATACGTATGCGGGAAAATAAACGATCCAAATCGAATGGAATGCTCACCAGATTTTGTTGGGCAGCTAATTGAAAAAACATTTCTCGTAAAAAGACAACACTTTCCTTGGTAAAACGTTGGTCTAATGCTTGTTTCGACAATTGTGTGCCTGATGATAATCGCGACATGGCTGAACATAAGTCACGCAAACTACTCCCGCCAAATGTTTGATTCAAAAACGCACTGATAATTAAAAATTCTTCCGCTTTTAATTTACCTTGTCGTTCTATGAAACCCGTTTTTCGCGCTAACTCCCGAATTTTTGATACAGATAACACTTTATGTATTGCTTCAACAAATGGCTGTATAACTTTCGTAAATGACATAGAAAGATCCCTCCATCTAGTATATTCCGTCCGTTAGAGTACAGCATTTTTCGTTTTTCGAAAACCATAATGCTTAGCTTGACGGCTATGAGCCGTTCCCACAGGACGCGGAGCCTATTTCCGGAGCTTTGCTAAGTAGATAAAATATTTCAAAATGACCACTATGTCAGACAGTTCTACTTTACATCACCCATATTACAGGAAATCGTATATTACTTAGATTAATTAGGACCGAGCGGGTTATGCCCAGTTTTTCTTATGATTCTGCGATTTCCCGCTCACTAAGAATGATATTTTCTACAATATTATAAATCGATAATAACTCATATAAAATAATGACTTCAGGTGTAAATAATGTTGGATCGTCCTCTTTGCCCGGTTTTTTACTTTCCCAGAATTGATTCATTAGCGTTTTTACCTGCTTCTTATACGCACTTGCTTTATAATGATCAGGATATTTCATGAAATCGGCTAATGTTTCCACCATCCGGACAATGTCTTCACACTCATGCTTGCTCCAGCAAACATGCTGAATCGGTGTATTAACCAAGTTTCCAATATGATAGTGAATCAATCGCAGACGAGTTAAATTTTTTCGTTCGTAATCAAACACACTCTTTGTCCGGTCATCCAATCGGTGATACCGTGATTCAGCTGATTGAAAGCTTAATAATCGTTCAGTTTGATCCAACATGTCTTTTAGCGTTTGGAATCGCTGATCGATTTCTTGTTTCTGATTCGTTAATTCGCCATTTCCAAGTAATTGCTTCAGAATGATTTCAAGCTCTTCACCGGTCTGTTTTAATAGATCGTGCATATTTGTCAGTATCTTTCTCGTGTAGTTAGGAGGCAGGACAAACATATTGACAAGGGTGGAAACGGATAGTCCGATAGTAGTCGTTCCTAAGCGGATAGCAAATGCCACGAATAGATTGGTATGAATAACTTCTATCATTGCAACGGAAGTTAATGTTGCTACCAGTAGTCCCGCATGAAGACCTAAACGATAACAGGTAATAATGGTAAATAGTGCAGCTAACGTATAAGTGATCGGTGTATTGCCGAACAAAGAAATGAAAAGGACGGCATATCCCGAGCCAATGGCGGAAGCAGGAAAACGAACGATTCCTTTTTTTATAGAATCTGCAACGGTTGGCTCGATCGTCACAATAGCCGTAATAACGGCAAATACAGGGGGCCATCCCATCCAGTCACAAATCAGTGAGGTTAGGAATACAGCCAGTGCTGTTTTGATTACTCGTCTACCGAATAATCGATAACGTAATTTTGACAATTTCATCTAACTGATGCTCCTTCAAACAATCTATTGCATAGTATACATTAGAAATTGGATACTTTCCATGCCTTGTCCTAAACAGAATAGTTGCAATTAAATAAATAGAAAGATAAAATTTGTTGTAAACGCTTTCTTATTTAATGCATATGATGTAAAATAGGAAATATAATTTACTGTTCATCTAGTTCCAATGAAATTTGAGGAGGTGTTGTCATTGCTTTCTGTGAAATTATTAAAACCTTATTATGTAAAGGAAGAAGGCAAGTACATTCGGGTGGTGTTAGCATATCAGTATTTTTCATTATTAATGGATGATGAAGTGTATCATTTCGTACCACTCGAAGCACGAGAAATCCGAATCAATCGTGACACACAACAAATTGAAAATAAAGACGCGGTATTCGTGTTCCAAAAAGGGAAAAAATATAATCGGATGACGTTGTCCGACCTTATGAAGGTAAAGGATTTTCAGCAGCATCTATCTACTATTTTGAGTCCATACATGATTGTATCGGAGCAAGAAGAGGAAAGACATAATATTGATCATGTAATAATGGAACTGGAACGCAGTAACTTATTACGTCTTATTGACAATGCATTAGATGATTTAAATGAAGAAAAATTTGATCTCTATACAACAAAATTAAACGAAATGTAGCAGTTGCATCCGCAGCTGCTTTTTATTTATTAGTAAAGAAAGAATTATCCATATCGAGATATTTAATGTGCTAGAATACCGCTCCGGCAAACCACTCCGCAGCTATAAAAATATTAAAATTATCACTTCGCATACAGTTTAGTCTAGATAATCTGATTTATAGGCAGGTTTTCATAAATAAAAGTATGAAAGCAAGATGGGCTTAGGTTCAGTTTTAAATAGAGTGAAAGATAAGGAATGATTCTAAATTATTAAAACAAGAAGGTAAAGGCTTGCTAATTTTCCGCTGCAGCTTTTAAAATGAGAGTAGGAGGTGTCCGATGGATTTAGGAGTGAAAGGTAGGAGAGTGTTAGTATTAGCAGCAAGTAAAGGCTTAGGGAAGGCATGTGCGATGGCCTATGCAGAAGAAGGAGCTCATGTTTTTATTGCCAGTCGAGATGCTGAACAACTTCAGGAGACCGCGAAGGAAATCTTCTCTGTCACATATAACCCCAATATTGAGTCAGTCGTCTGTGATGTAACGAACGGAAAAGACATCGAAAATATGGTGGAGAAAATCGGCAGGATAGATATTGTAATAAATAATACTGGCGGACCACCAGCGGGACAATTTGCAGATTTTGATGATTCTGATTGGCAACAGGCATTTGAGTCATTAGTAATGAGCGTCGTCCGAACCGTAAGGGCTGTAACACCATATATGAAAGAACAGCAATTTGGACGTATTGTCACGATTACTTCCAGTTCGATGAAACAAGCGCTTGATGGGTTATTGTTATCCAATACATTTCGACCAGCAATAGTAGGATTGTCGAAAAGTTTGTCACAGGAGTTGGCTGGAGACAATATTTTGATTAATTCAGTCGGACCAGGAACAATGGATACAGAACGGATTCGCGCAGTATATGGTCAAGAGGATGAAAGTTCGATGAAAAAAATAGGTGAGAAAATTCCGGTTGGCAGAATCGGCCGTCCAGACGAATTTGCTAAAGCAGTGTTGTTCTTAGGTTCAGCTGCCAATACATATATCACCGGTCAGACATTGGTCGTCGATGGCGGTGCAATGAAATCTTTATAAATAAGGAGAGGTAGCATGACAAAGTTAAGGTGGGGAGTTCTTAGTACGGCAAATATAGGAGTTACCCAAGTGATACCAGCAATCAGACGCTCCAATAATGGAGAAGTAGTGGCGATTGCCAGCAGAAACGAAGACAAAGCGAAAGAGGTAGCAGATAAGTTAAATATTCCGCGTACTTTTGACAATTATGAAGCACTATTACAAGATTCTGAAATAGATGCGGTCTATATCCCACTGCCAAATGGTTTACATAAAGAATGGGTAATAAAAGCAGCTCAATACAAAAAGCATGTACTTTGTGAAAAACCTGTTGCCATTACGAATGAAGAATTGGCGGAGATGATCCAAGCCTGTGATGAAAATGGGGTTATTTTCATGGAAGCCTTTATGTATCAGTTCCATCCTCAACACCAAAAAGTAAAAGAACTTCTAGAACAAGGGGTTGTAGGTGAAGTTGCGATGATGCGTGCCAACTTTTCTTTCTATTTAGATGATCGCTCCAATATTCGTCTAAATAGTGAATTAGGTGGAGGCGCCATGTTTGATGTAGGATGTTATACCATCCATGCCATACGTAATATTCTCAATATTGAACCATTATCAGTTTATGCCAGTGGTAATTATCATCCAGATTTAGAAGTGGATACGACGATGGCAGGTGTGCTCCATTTTGATAATGGCATTGTGACATCGTTTGATTCCAGTTTTGATTGTATTTCTACCCAAAGCTATGAAATCGTTGGATCAACAGGCCGGATCACCGTAAGTTCTGCATTTCGTCCAGACACAAATGAAGGGATGATCGCGGAGATTCAGGTGGAAACCGCAGACAATGAAGTGGAGATTTTTACAGAGTCAGGTGACCAGTATTCATTAATGGTCGAAGATTTCGCCAGTGCCGTTCTTCATGAGCAACCATTACAATATGGCATTGATAAAATGCGAAACCAAATGAAAGTATTAGATGCAGTTTATAAAAGCAGCAGATTAGGTGAAGTGATAGCATTAGCATAGTAGTTAGTACTGATCTGATGGGAGTCTCCGCAAGTTTCCTACGCTAATACAGCGTAGGTATCTGACACATCAGTTGCAGAGCAAATATCCTAGAACAGGCCTGCAGTACGCGGAGTGGTTGACCCCAGAGGATTCCGGCACAAGATGCATTTCAAAATAAACACTAAGCTGTTACTGTAGATAATCCGTATGGCCATATTAATTTACTACATAAGAAAAAGAGCCAGCTGACAGGATCAGGCTGGCTCTTTGATCTATTCATTCATCGAGGAGAGAACTTTTCCGACTTTTTCTGCTACGTAACTGCTTCCGTGATCGCGTCCTTCGATATGCTCGATCATCATCGATACGATCACACTGCCATCTTCCGGATAGCCGACAAACCATCCATTTTCAGCACCGTTCTCTTCATCGAGAGATTGCTTTAATTCGGCTGTTCCTGTTTTTCCGGAGACTGCCACATTGTCAACGTTCGCGGTTTGTCCGGTACCATCCGTCACTACAGCCCGCAGTGCATCGCGAATAATCGCTGCATTATCTTCCGACAGGGTACTCTCTTTCCAGATTTGCTCTTTTTCTTCATCACTCAAAAGAATCGGTTGAACTATATTACCCTGATTGAGTAAGACCGAGTAACTGGTTGCTAATTGTAAAGCACTTAGTTCCAATTGTCCTTGCCCATAACTTGTGTCTGCCAGCAATACTTCTTCACTTAACGTACCATCAGAGGAAATAGTGCCTGATTCAATCGGATAGCTAAACGGAAATTCGTCTGCTAAGCCAAAATTCTTTAAGCCATTTAGAAATGCTTCTTCTCCCATATTAACAGCCTGCATAGCAAAATAAATATTATCGGATCGAACTAACGCATCTCTTAAATCAACAGGACCGCTAGATTCAGAGACTCGTGTGACCTTGTAGTTTCCCCAGCCATCTTTCTGCCACTTCAAACCGCTAATCGATAATCCTTCATTCGGATCAATGGAGCCATTTTCCAATCCAATAGCACTAGTAATTGGTTTGAAAGCCGATCCAGGTGCAAAAGTGGCTGCAAAACGATTGAGCAGAGGCTGTTGAGGGTCTTCATTCCATTTAGTCCACTGATCATTACTAAGTCCGTATAAAAAAGGATGTGGATCGAATGATGGACTGCTCACTAACGCCAGTGTTTCCCCAGTTGTTGGATCAACGGCAGCAGCAGTACCAGCTTCACCTTCAAGTGAATCGAAAAGTTGCGTTTGCACGGTACCATCAATTGTTAAACTAATATCTTCTCCATTTTGGACGGCTTTCTCGGCGATGATAACCGGTTCCTGCTCTTCCTTAACAGCAGTTAGTTGAACTCCAGCTTCCCCGCGTAAGCGTTCTTCAAACAGTTCTTCCAGTCCGCGATTACCGACAAGACTTGCTTCTGTGTAGACACCAGGCTCTGCTTCTTCTAACTTTTCAGCCGTTATCGGTGCAATATACCCAACAAGGTGGGCTGCTGCTTCGCTTAATGGATAAATTCTCCCGGTTTGCGTACTGTAGGTTAGGCCAGGGATGGAATCGACGGCTTCCTGGTAGCCATTTTCATCGAGACTGGGAACTACCTTTAACGGAACCAATACATCCGGTCGTACCCAATCGGCACTTAATGCTTTCTCGATATCGGCTATTTCCATATTTAATGCCTCCGCTATTGCCTGTTTTTCACTTTCTTCGTCTTCAAAGCGATCAGGTACAACTGCAAATTCGTAGACATCATGATTTACCGCTAATCCATTATCGTTTCGGTCAAAAATTTGTCCCCTTGTCGGTTGTGTAGTGCTCATACTTAATTGGCTTCCGTCCTCAAGCTCAGGAAAGATAAAGCCAGAATTCCAATTAACCTTCCAGTCGATTTGTTCTTTATCGTCTACTGTTTCGGTTACTTTAACCATTTCAATGTCTTTGGTGAAAGAGATTGGACCTGCGACCGTTTCCATATTGACACTTAGTGGAAAGGTAGCTGATTCGATTTCATCCAGATCGACTTCTTCTTCTCCTTCAGCTGTTTCTGGTTGCTCAAAGGAGACGGACAGATCGGAAATTTCCACGTCATCATATAGCTTTTGGTAACGATCGACAAATTTTTCTTTTTCTACGTCTTGTACCATCTCATACATCTGTTCAAAATCTTGTTCGTTCCAATAATCGACATACTGTTGCAAGCGCTCTTCTGGTCGTACTTGTTCTTCATTAGAGCAAGCAACCAGTGTTAGCGCGATTAAAAAAAGGATGATACTTATTTTTTTCATGTTATGTTCCCCCTAATTAAGTAAAAAAGCGTATTGTAAGAATCAATACGCTTAGTATATTGGTTTTGCATATATAATGTATCTCTCAGGTGCGTTGCCAACATATGAAAAAGGGTAGCAGGTTGTAATAACTAACTCTTCTTCAGGAGCGGTTGACTTAATAATCGTTGTATCATCTGCGTCTACGATTTTAGAGTCTACCATTTCGTACTCATATTCACCATAAGGAAGTACGATCGTAAAAGTGTCGCCGATCTCCACTTCGCCAAGGCTGCGAAAAACGGTATCACGATGACCGGACAAAACGATCTGATCCTGTTGCATCGGATAAGCTGAACCGCGGTAATGCCCGACACCCTTTTCTAAATCATCAGGATCCGTTCCTTCTACAATGGGTAATTCGGCATCAAGTGATGGAATTTCCAAAATCCCAACAGCGTCACCGATTTCAGGGAAGAATTCCTCTGGTTCCTGTTTTTTCTCTGCTTTTGATGATTGTTCGATCAGTTCATTCGCTTCGGTAAATGCCTGTTTTTCAGCAGCCTGAATCTTAAAGTACTGGTAGCCACCGACACCGAGTAAGACAATTCCGGCAAGTATAAATAGGATTGCAAGCTTCTTCATAACGATCCACCTTTTTGAATATGTATTAACCATATTATACTAATAATAGGAAAAGAATGCACGTTATTCTTCGTAAAAAACGGTAATATTTTTCGACAAAAGAGATGGTTTAAGACGATTACATCCTACTATTTTAGCAATAGAATGACGAATTTAACAGGACTTTTGTCTAGATTTCAAAAAAATTCCTGTGAATTAGTCATAATCCCTTGTAATTTTCGACAAAAAATCGTACCTTTATATAGAACAAAACTTTCTTTTATGCTATAATTATTTTCGTTAGAGGAGAAAGTAGGTGACAATTTGTGATTGGGGAAAAAATAAAAGAACTCAGAAAACAAAAACGTATGTCTTTGTCAGAAGTAGCCGAACAAGCTGGTGTAGCAAAGTCATATTTAAGCTCCATTGAACGTGGCATTCAATCGAATCCATCGATTCAATTTATGGAGAAGGTAGGAAAAGTTCTAGGTGTTACCGTCAACGAATTATTAATGTCACAATCTGATCAGGAACTAAAACAACAGCTTGATGAAGAATGGCTAAAGCTAGCAGAAGAAGCAATGAAATCAGGTGTATCAAAACAGGAATTCAAAGAATTTCTCGACTTTAATAAATGGAAACTTAATAAATGAATCGACCAAATAAAAGTCAGCCACTTTTTTCTCAGTGGCTGACTTTTATTTGGATCATAAGCAAAGAAATTAGGCTCTATACTAAATGTGATGGTGGTTGGAAAAAAAGCAAAAACATACACTCATACTCCCTCTTTTGTTACTCTATAATCGCGACAAAATAGAAGAAATAGAGGGATATGAGTGCAACATCATCTTATTATAGATTTATTTGGTGTTAAAGAGAAGCATGTCGATGTCTGGTAAGATGGTGATTTTGATATATTTTATCTGCTTAGAAAGCTCCGCGAAGTGGTTGGCCGGAGCGGTATCCCAGCACATGAAACATTTCAAAATCACCACTAAGCAACTAGTTAATACCGGGTGATTTTCCTGTTTTCTCTAATATTGAAAGAGATTAATAGCTATTAGTGAATATACATGAGATAATAGAAAATAGTGTATTGCATTAATAGCAAAAAAATGTAAAAATAGTACAAGAGTGGACATAAAAACTTGACTGCAATTCGTATAAATATAGAGGTATTGGCGCTATGAAGAAAATAATATATTGGATGTTTCCTTTGCTTTGGATGTGGGTAATCTATTTAGTATCTGACCAACCTTATCAACAACAAGATATCAAGCCATTTCTTTCTACATATGTAGATTTATCATTTTTGGAGCCTGTCTTGTCACCAATAGTGTTCCATTATCATCACAGTGAAGTGAGTGTCGCTGCACTTGGTGTCGAAGGGTTTATCGAATTTATTGTGCGTAAAGGAGCACATTTTGTCGTATTCTTAACTCTAGCATGCTTATTTTATATAGCAATGCGAAAGAGTTTTCCTTTAAGTGTGCCAAAGCTCGTTGCCGTTATAGCTTTTTTGCTGACGGTTCTGTATGCAATAAGTGATGAGTGGCACCAAGGTTTTACAGCAGGAAGAACACCATATGCCGGAGATGTCATGATTGATAGCGCAGGAGCATTGGTAGGGATTTTAGCTATTTTAATAGGAAACAAGTTACGAAAATAACGATACATTCATATACTAGCGGTAGGATGGGAAAAGGGGTTGAATCGTTTGACTGAACAGGAGATTTACCGTTCGATTTTACAAAAGATGAGAGACCAGACGGAAACACAACAAATAAATAATTCACAAGATTTTATAAAACGATTAACAAAAGAAATGAAACAAGCTAATTTATTACCTTTTAAACAAAGTAAGTAGAGTGTGAGAAAATGTCACACTCTATTTTATTTCCAGGGAAATAGTCACGCTGTTTCGACGTCGATTTCTATGTAAGAATCATTGCCTTCGGTTACTTCCGCATTCCCACTTGTTAAATCCGTTATCCAGCCGGTAAATGAATCTTCTTCACCGATTAATACACGAACGTGAAAGGTGACATTATCCAAATATTGGATTTCTTCTAACAAATAATCGGACTGTCGCAATTCATTTTCAAGTTTTCCGAGTAAGGTGTAGTCAACCTTGAGAAAAAACTGCTTCATTCTTTTTCGTTCGACAATGCCCGTAGTGTTGATTGCCAGTGTTGTCGTGCTTGCATATGCCCGGATTAAACCTCCTGCCCCGAGTTTGATTCCTCCGAAGTATCTTGTAATCACGATTGCGGTATCTTTTAATTCCCGTTTTTTTAACACTTCCAAAATGGGCACACCAGCTGTTCCGCTTGGCTCTCCATCATCATTTGCTTTTTGGATCTGATCGTGCTCTCCAATCATATAGGCAGAGCAGTTATGGGTAGCGTCAGCGTGCTTTTTTTTAATCGACTGAATGAATTGCTGAGCGTCTTCTTCTGATTCCACGCGTTTTACATATCCGATGAAACGGGATTTTTGAATGGATTGTTCATCGATTCCTTCTTGCTTAACGGTATAATATTGATTCAACATACTATATAATTCCTCCTAAATCGTTTGTATTTATCCATAACCGGTGTAAAATGATTGTAATAGGGAATAAAGAATATAAAAAAAACCCCCTAAAAAAGTACTAATTAAATCGTATCGTATAGTTGATACTAGATGGTGAGGATTTTGATATGGAAGCTAAAGATCGTACCTTAGATTATATTATAGACGAGATGATTGATACAGTAAAAAACAGTCAGGATGAAGTTTTTGAGATTGCTGAGGATTCTCGCAAAGAGTATGAGAACATGCATAAAGAATTGCTTGTGCTCAAGGAACAAGTCACAACCGTTATTGCAGAAAGTGATCAATTAGAGTACAAAGCGAGAGTCGCTAGAAAAAAATTATCAGATGTTAGTGAAAATTTCCAATTATATGCCGAAGATAAAGTAAGAGAAGTATATGATACCGCACATCGATTACAAACCGAATTGCTTGTTAAACGAGACAAAGAAAAAATCTTGCGTGACCGGCGCGATGAAATTGAGTTGCGTTTAAAATCAATTGAACAAATGGTCGAGCGTGCAGAGAGTTTAGTGGGAAAAATCTCGATCGTATTGAATTATTTAAATGAAGATTTTAAACAAGTTTCCGATTTAATTCATGACGCCCATGAGAAGCAGCAATTCGGACTGAAAATAATTGAGGCTCAGGAAGAAGAACGTCGCAGGTTATCAAGAGAAATGCATGATGGACCAGCACAAATGCTTGCCAATATTATGCTGCGTTCTGAAATTGTTGACCGTACATATAAAAAAGGAGATATCGACAGTGCTGTTAAAGAAATGCGTAACGTCCGAATGATGATTCGAGAGTCACTTTATGAAGTGAGAAGAATCATTTATGACTTACGACCTATGGCACTAGATGATTTAGGTTTAATTCCAACCATCAAAAAATATATAACGACTTTGGAAGATCAGCATACCAATATTAAATTTACTTACCAATCGCAAGACAAAAGACTTGATAATCAGTACGAAGTAGCCTTATTCCGATTGATTCAGGAATCGATTCAAAATGCGATCAAACACGCCAATGCCAGTTCGATCAATGTATATGTCGAGATTACTGATGAAAAAGTGATAGCAACAATCACTGATAATGGTTCCGGTTTTGAACAGGACGATAAAAAGGACAAATCTTTTGGTATAATAGGAATGCATGAACGGGTTGATATTTTGGATGGTGATATTCAAATTACAAGCAAAGTTGGTACTGGCACGAAAGTATGGATAGAAATTCCGATCGTATAACGCATATTTATGCAAAAGTGCAAACTAATCATGTATAATGTTTAAGTTGTATAAACAATACGTAAAATTAACAACGTACACGGTATAATCACATAAAAAATGAATATGGAACAAGAGGAGGATTTTTCATGACAACGAATATAGTATTAATCGATGATCACAAATTATTTCGTGAAGGTGTCAAACGCATATTAGAATTAGAGACAGGTTTTAACGTACTTGCAGAAGGTGACGACGGAGCAATGGCCGTTGAGCTCGTAAAAAAATACAAGCCTGATGTAGTACTAATGGATATTAACATGCCAGGTGTAAATGGTGTTGAAGCAACAGCAGATTTATTAGAACGATATCCTGGTGTGAAAGTCATCATCCTATCGATACATGACGATGAGAATTATGTAACACATGCCTTAAAATCCGGTGCGCAAGGTTACTTACTGAAAGAGATGGATTCAGATGCATTAATAGATGCTATCTCGGTTGTATCAGAAGGTGGCTCATATCTGCATCCGAAAGTAACGCATAATTTAGTGAAAGAATATCGTCGCCTGGTGACAGAAGAAGATGCGCTTTACGATTCCGATAATACATTATCAAAGCTAAAAGAAGTAGAGCATCGTAAACCACTTCATCTACTAACCAGACGAGAATGCCAAGTATTGCAATTACTAGCAGAAGGTAAGAGCAATAAAGGCATCTCCGAATCACTGTATATCAGTGAAAAGACAGTCAAAAACCACGTCAGCAGCATTTTACAGAAAATGAAAGTAAAAGACCGTACACAAGCAGTCGTAATCGCGATCAAACGCGGATGGGTCGAAATTTTATAAAAGCAAGAAAGCCGAACGATGATTTCTATTCGTTCGGCTTTCTTAATTAGCGGTGAAAGTATATGATGACCTCACTCAAGCAAAGCAGATTAAGATCGAAAAAATGACAGTGCAGGTTCTTGTAATGTGGATTATGTAAAGTCTAACTGTATTTCTATGTGCTAATTTTCAAATGATTAATGTGCTCCACGTCCTGCGGGCACGGATTCTACTAGCTACTACTTGAACAGCATCTGTGTTGCCTAGTAACGAGGAAGCCCACTTCGAAGTGTTACTAGGCAACACAGGTGCAGAAGTTGTGTATCTTCAGCACCTGACTGTCCCGCGGGAGTCTACGTGGTTGACCTGCGCTAATGTATGGATTCTACAACTAATGTAAGACTTAGCATTTAGATTCTATCCAAAAGCAACAATCATACTTAATATCATTGGTAATTATGGAGATTAAATGCCTAGCACCACTGCTTTTTGCTGTTCCAATCGTTGTAGTTCTTCACTAAAGCGTAGGAAATATGCGGAGACTCCCGTGGAATCAGCACGAGCTGAAGATCCACTTAGTCAGTGCCTGTTTCTGATAGGATCGCTTCGACGTAAGCTTCCTCGGCACAAGGCAGCAAAGAAGTAGTGCAAGTAGTAGCCTAGCTGAATCCGTGCCCACAGGACGCGGAGCATATTTCCGGAGCTTTGCTACGCGTATACCACATTTCAAAATCACCATATTGGAATACCGTTCTAGTATTACATAACCTGTATTCTAGCAATTTTTTGATGTGTTACAACTGGTGAATGGTATTGGACGGTTGCTAACTGAATATTCTCGTAAGTAGAGAGCAATCAGGTTAGCGGTAAAGATTTTGCAACCTTCACTAACTTTGACTAGGCATTTGCAAGATTATTAGGTAGAATATAGGATAGTAAACCATTTTAGCAGAAAGGTTCGATATTTTATGAAAGTTGCCGTCATAACTGACAGTACGACTTATATACCAGAACAGCAAAGAATAGAAAATAATATACATATGGTGCCGTTGAATGTAATCTTTGGTCAGGAATCCTATCAGGAGGAAATCGATATATCGACCGAGGCCTTTTACCAAAAAGTAAAGGGAGTAGAGCAATTGCCGAAGACTTCTCAACCATCCATCGGTTATATGACTGAGAAGTTAGAAGAGCTTTCCAAAGAGTATGACCAAGCGATCTTTATTACGTTATCAAGTGGTATTAGTGGTACCTTTCAGTCCGTTATTACAGCACAGGATATGGTGGATGGTATTGATATTTATCCGTTTGACTCCGAAATCAGCTGCATGGCCCAGGGTTTTTATGCACTGGAAGCGGCAGATATGGCGAATGATGGGCAAGATGCCAAAACCATTTTAACGCGTCTTCACGAAATGAAGAGATCACTCCGTGCGTACTTTATGGCCGATGATTTAAGTCATCTCCACCGTGGTGGACGTTTGAATGGTGCCCAGGCATTAATCGGCAGCATGCTCCAGGTTAAGCCGATCCTTCATTTTGAAGATACTAAGATTGTTCCATTCGAAAAAATCCGTACAAAGAAAAAAGCGTTAAAGCGAATTTTTCAACTGTTCGACGAAGATGCTTCAACCGGTGTGCCGATTCGTGCCACGATGATACATGCTAACCGCCCCGATGAAGCGCAGGAATTACGAGACGAGTTAGCGGCACAATATCCTAATGTCGACATTTCCATCAGCTATTTCGGTCCGGTTATCGGAACCCATCTCGGTGAAGGTGCACTAGGACTTGGCTGGTACAAACCATAATGACAGGTGAGGCATCGTTCCTCACCTCCTTATCAATTGGAGGAATGCTATGAATTTTGCTACTATTCTCGCTGGTAAATTATCATTATCTTCGGAAATCCCTCTTTCTGCCCCAACGATTTCTTTCTTATTGCGAACCAATCAATTAACCAAACAGCCGTCTATTACAAAGAAATATTTCTACCAACAATGTTGTCGCTGTGGGAACAAGTCCAAGCACCTTTTTGCCCAGATTCCCTGCGCAAGGTGCGAACAAGAACATCTCTATTGTCGGCACTGCTTGCAGACGGGGCGAGTTCTCGAGTGTGAGCCATTATTAAGCTGGAATGGAAACGAGCCGAAATGGCGCTCGCAATTAGATCCATGCAGGTGGCAAGGAGAATTAACAGAACAGCAGCAAGCAGCCGCTACCGCCATTAAAGCGACGATGGATGGTGCAACAAAAGAACTGCTGGTATGGGCAGTCTGCGGTGCCGGAAAAACAGAGATGTTGTTTCCTGCCATTACAGAAGCAATTCGGTCCAGCAAAAGAATCTGCCTCGCCACCCCTCGAGCAGATGTCGTCCGCGAACTTTTTCCCCGAATGCAACGTGCTTTTCCACACACAGAGATAGAAGCACTGTACGCCGACAGTCCAGATAGAACTGATGTCGGGCAATTCATCATCAGTACCACACATCAGCTTATCCGTTATCAGAATGCCTTTGATGTCATGATAATTGACGAAATTGACGCCTTTCCTTTTCATCATGATCAGACCTTATCTTTTCTGGCAGACAGAGCCTGCAAACAATCTGCGGCGAAAATATACCTGACTGCAACCCCAAGACCAAAACAAAAAAGAGCGATTTCTGCAAAAAAATTAGCTGTTCAGTTTGTTCCGATTCGCTTTCACGGTCAGCCTTTGCCAGTTCCACAATTACAAATCGAATGGCAATTACGAAAAAAACTGGATAACGGAAAACAACCCCGTGCACTTGAAAGATTCATCGAAAACAGATCCACCAGAAGACAGCTGTTACTATTTGTGCCCACCATCGCAAGAATGAAATTAGTTGCCCAATTCTTTCAAGCAGTATCCGTTCATGCAGAAGACCCTGAACGAAAAGAAAAGATCACACAATTCCGTAACAAAGATATCGATATACTTGTCACAACGACGATCCTGGAAAGAGGAGTTACATTTCCTTCCGTTGATGTGGTGGTTATCGATGCCGGACATCACGTCTTTGATGAAGCAGCATTGGTCCAGATTGCAGGAAGGGCAGGCAGAAGTCCGGATGACCCGACAGGAGATGTGCTATTCATTCATCAAGGCAAAACAAATGCGATGGAAGCCGCTATTGATCAGATAAAAATGATGAATAAAAAGGGGAGTAGATTATGAGTGTTTGTCTGATTTGCCAGCAGGATAGCATAGATGCGATTACCTGGACCAATCTGTTTCTTCCGCCAGAAAACAGTGCCCTATGCCCTGATTGTCAAGAAAAACTAGAAAGGATACAAGGCCCCATTTGTAAAAAGTGCGGTCGAAAATTACCGGAAACAGCTGTTTGTTCAGATTGTCAGAAATGGAAACACAACAAGCAGTTTGGAGATGCGCTCCAGTATAATCGTGCGCTTTTTCGTTACACACCGTTTATGCAAGAGATTATTGCTCAATGGAAATACCGCGGTGACTATCAATTAATCGAACTGTTCACCCCATACTTGAAACAACTTCTTTTTCCAAAACAGAAGTTAACGATCGTCCCCATTCCCTTATCAGAGCAAAGGCTCTACGAACGTGCCTTCAATCAGTCCTTGCAACTGGCTGAAAAGGTAGCCTCGTGCTGGAATCTGCCGATCGTGGAAGCACTGGCAAGACATCAGTTTCAATCTGAAAAGCAATCAAAAAAGTCGAGAGAGCAGCGATTAAGTACGGAAAATCCATTTTTCTTAAGCCAATCACTTCAGACCGACGTCTTACTTGTCGATGATATATATACAACCGGTATGACCATTCATCATGCAGCTTTTTTGTTGAAACAGGCAGGCTGTCAAGCTATATACAGTTTCACATTGGTGAGATAAATGAATCTAGAAAGTAGGGTTAACATGGCAGATTTAGCTAACTGCGACAGATGTGATAAAGTGTTTGTCAAAACCTCACGGTCGATCTGCGCAGATTGTATGAAAGAAGAAGATAAAAAATTTCAAATTGTCTATGACTTTATAAAAAAACGTGAGAACAGACAGGCGACAATTCCGGAAATTGTGGAGGCAACAGAGGTGGAAGAAGGAGTCATCTTGCAATTTGTCAAAGATAAGCGCTTGCGATCATCCCAGTTTCCTAATCTAAGCTACAAATGTGAACGCTGCGGGAATCCGATTACGAAAGGGAAGATCTGTGAGGATTGCAGTAATGACATCACTTCTGAATTACGGCACCAACAGGAAATTGAACAGGTGAATAAGCGTGTTCGGGAAGAGCGAACCAGAACCTACTTCACGAAAAAGTAGGGAATGAAAGCTTGCAAGCATCTATATCTTTTGTCCCATTTCCATTGAACAAGGGAACCGATATACTAAAAGAATATTAAACTTTTCAGAGATCATGCCGATATAAATAGTAAATCAACATGTTCGTAGTAGGAAAGAGGTGAAGGTCTTGAAAATTAATGGACCGAATCATACTAATGTAAATCCATATCAAAAGCAGCAGCAATTGCAAAAAAAGGCAGAGGATAAGGCTTCCTCCTTTAAACCGGATCAACTGGAAATTTCAGATAAAGCGTTGAAAATGCAACAGAAAGATGCTCGTCAATCCTATGTAAATGAGATTAAACAACAAGTAGATAACGGCGAATACCAGACCAATCCCAAAGAAACAGCGAAAAAACTGTTGAATTTCTGGAAAGCTTAATAAATTGCATAATAAAGGAGCAGACAATCGATGTCCGTTCAACCTATCATTAAACATTTAAATAAATTGATCGAGTTACATGACAGTCTTTTGCATTTGTCTGAACATAAAACAGAGCTGTTAAAAGCAAATAAAATGGAAGAGTTGCAGAAGCTGTTAGTGACAGAACAAAAGCATGTCCAGGCGATTAACCAGATCGAGCAACGCAGAATCGATGCGGTAGCCGATTGGGCCGTTACACATCAGTTGGAACCTGCAGCTGTCAATGTTACAGCGATCATCGAACATTATACAACCGGAGCGGATCAGGGACAGCTGCAGGAAGTAACTCTGCAATTGGCAGAACGCCTAGTAGCATTGCGACGTCAGGAAGAGTTAAATAAGCAGCTGACGAAGCAATCATTGCAATTTGTTCAATTAACTTTGGATATGATCCAGCCTTCTTTAAAGAATTTGAACTATGGACAATCAAACCAAACAAAGCCGTCTGCACCTAGGCGTTCGATGTTTGACTCAAAAGCGTAAACAGGAGGAATAAGGATGTCAACCTTTAGCGGCCTAGAAGTTGCCAAACGAGCACTGAGCACACAACAATCAGCACTTTATACGACAGGACATAATATCTCCAATGCCAATACAGAAGGCTACTCGAGACAACGTGTCAACATGACCCAGTCGTCAGCATACCCATCCGCTTCTCGTAACCGGCCTGAAATACCGGGTCAAATTGGTACCGGGGTAGAAGCAGGTTCTATCCAGCGAATCCGGGACAGTTTTATCGATAAACAATTTCGTCAGGAAAATACGAAGGTTGGTTATTATCAATCTAGAACTGATATGATGAGCAAGCTGGAAACGATTTTAAATGAACCATCTGAACAAGGTATTTCCGAGACGTTTGATCAGTTTTGGGAATCTTTACAAGATTTATCGACTAACCCGGAAGATGCTGGTGCTCGATCTGTTGTTAAACAGCGTGCATTAGCACTAGCAGAAGTATTTAATTATACCAGCGAATCAATAGAAGAAGTGAGAACCAATCTAAAAAACGAAATTGATGTAGAACAATCAGAGATTAATTCATTGGTAGATCAAATTAATGACTTAAATGGTCAAATTGCAAACGTGGAACCACATGGCTTAGTACCAAATGATTTATATGACAAGCGTGATCATTTAATCGATGAACTTTCCGAATATATGGATATCAATGTGACCTATAGTGAAAGCTCTGGTAAACCTAGTGACCTAGCGCAAGGTATTGCAACGATTACGGTTAAAGCCGATGACGAAGACATCCAGAACAATAGTGGTCAAGCCATTACACTTGTCAATGGCAGTGGGGAAGATGGTGTTGTACCAGGTTCAGATGAGGCTGTAAACCATATGCATGTCGATTATGATGAGGATAACAATGTTAGGGCGGTATTTTTCGCCGATCCGAATCGTGATTCATCTGTAACAGAGGAAGAGTATGTGGCAGGTTTGACGGAAGACCTGTTTGATGCCGATGCTGCTAATGATCCGATGTTTATTTATGGGAAAGATTATGAAGTGAATGGAAAGTTTGCTTCGTTAATCGAAGGTGCAGGATACGTAGCAGACGGTGAAGATGGTACGGCATTTGAATATACCGGTTTTGCTGATGGAGAAGTCCAGACATCAGAGGGAATTCCTGCCGGTGAAATCAATGTTATGTTAGAAAAAATAGATAAAATGGTAGTCAATTTTGCCAATGAATTTAATCAAGTACACCAGCAAGGCTATACATTAGATGGTGAACAAGCGGATGATTTTAACTTTTTTGATTTCAAAGAAGTCGATGGTGAGAAAGACTACTCTGCTGAATCCATTTATGTGACTGAGGATATCACGGAAAATACCGATAATATTGCCGCAAGCTCAGATGGCACTTCCGGTAATGGTGAAAATGCGATAAACTTATCAGAAGTCTATTCCAAATTGAAATCCGATTATACGATTTATGATGATGCTTCCGGATATGATTTAGAAGCAAATGGCATTGACGATGACCGTGAGCTTTCCAGTAAAACATCGATCAAAAGCTTTTATGAATCGATTATTGGTGATTTAGGTGTTGCATCAGAAGAAGCCCAGCGAATGCAATCAAACACACTAACATTAAAACAGCAAGTCCAGGAATCAAGACAATCGATTAGTTCGGTATCGTTAGATGAAGAAATGACCAATATGATTCAATATCAGCATGCTTATAATGCAGCAGCGAGAAATATGACAGCTGTCGACGAAATGTTAGATCGGATTATTAACAGTATGGGATTAGTAGGGAGGTAAGAAGTAGATGCGAGTTACACAAAGTATGATCACATACAATACGTTACGAAATATTAGCAGTAGTTATGGTAAATTAGATGAATATATGAACCAATTAGCAACAGGAAAGAAAATCAACCGTCCATCCGATGATCCGGTTATTGCGATGAGAGGAATGAATTATCGAACCGAAGTTGCCAATGCGGCTCAATATGAACGAAACTTAAATGAGGTCAACACCTGGATGGATAATTCCGATGCAGCCTTAGATGAAGCAACGCAAGCATTGCAAAAATTACGTGAATTGGCTGTACAGGCAAGTAACGGTACATATGAAGAAGACCAGAGAGAGAACATTGCCGAAGAAGTCGACCAGTTAAAAGAACAACTGATTGATATTGCCAATACCAAAGTAAACAACAAATATCTATTCAATGGAACGGGTACAACCGGTGTAGAAAATGCAGATGGAGACTTAGCTGGTCCGGTGCAGACAGATGAAGATGGCAATGTCATCAGTGTGGCAAGCAATAATAGTGATGTCAATATTGAAGTATTAGATGGTGTGAAAATCAAAGTAAACAGTGACGCCGAAAATTCGTTTAACGAAGATTTATTCAAAGATATTGAAGCTTTTTCGCAAGCTTTGAAAAATGATGATCAAGAAGCGATCAGCCAATCGATTGAAGCTATTGACAGCCACATCAATAATGTTGTCAATGAACGAGCAGATCTTGGTGCGCGAATGAATCGTGTCGAATTAATTACCGATCGAATTAGTAACCAGTCGATCGCTGCCCAAACACAGATGGCGGAAAATGAAGACGCAGATATCGAAGAAGTCATAACTAATTTGACGACCCAGGAAAGTGTCCATCGAGCAGCATTAAGTGCTGGTGCGCGTATTATTCAACCGACATTACTAGATTTCTTAAGTTAATCATATACGAAATCGGAGAACAGTCTTGCTGCAAATCTGTGGCAAGCTTTTTCCGTTCTAAGCAGATTAGGAGGGCAAGCCATGGATCTTCCTCAAATTCGACTACAATCTCAATTCGCACAAATTTCGATCAAAGAGAATTCAGCACAACTTTCAATCAAACAACCACAGGCAGACCTATCCATTCAACAGCCAAAGGCAGATATGCAAATTTCTACCACACCTTCTAAACTATCAATAGACCAATCGCAAGCCTGGAATGAATTAGGCTTCAAATCCGTTTCGGAAATGACCAAAGAACAAGCACAAGCTGGAAAACAAACGCTGTTGGAAGTGATTGCAAGAAGAAGAAGACAGGGTGATCAGCTGATGAAGATTGAAAACGGGGGAAACCCGCTGATTAGCCAAGCGGTTGACAATGCAATTGATGATCCCAAACAAATCAATATCAAATGGATTCCCTCCCATGGCTCAGTCAAAATCGATTACCAGCCAGCCAAGCTCGATATTCGCGTGACCCCACAAGAACCACTGATTAATGTTACACCGAACAAGCCGGTTACCAATTACAAAGCTGGTAATGTGCAAATCGGATTACAACAAAAAAATCAATTAGAAATAGATTTCGTCAACCTTAAGTATGTTGGCATCAATTTTGAAATGGAAATATAAGAAGGGTGAGTTATGCAAATGCAAACAAAATACTTCGGTGACATAGAGGTACAACAACATCAGATGATAGATTTTCCACAAGGCATTCCTGGCTTTTTAGACGAAAAAGAGTTTGTCTTATTAGACTTTGACGAAAGTGGATTATTTCAAGTGCTGCAATCGACAAATGCCATCGATCCGGCCTTTATTGTGATCAATCCATTCTTGTATGTAAAGGATTACGAAGTCGATATCGATGATAATACGTTAAATAGTTTAGAAATACAGGAGCAAAAACAGGTGGAAATTCGCACGATTATCACAGTAAAAGACCCGTTGACTGCTAGTACCGCCAATCTGCAAGCACCAATTATTATAAATAGTGATAATAGATTAGCGAAGCAATACATTACCAACGAAAAGCATTATAGTACGGCAGAAAAGATCTTTCAAAATACCTCCACGGTAAAGGGGGAGTAAGGATGCTAGTATTAACTCGTAAATTAAACGAAGCGATTCAAATTGGTGATGATATTGAAGTGAAAATTATCGATATTGATGGGGATCAAATTAAACTAGGCATCAGTGCACCAAAGACTGTCGATATCCACCGCAAGGAAATCTATCAGGCAATACAGGATGAAAATAACAACGCCGCCAGCATTTCAGTCGACATGATCGATTTAATTAAAAAAAATCAGAAAAACTATTAAACATTTTGACCTAGTTACCGATAAAGGTAGTAGAAGCTAATTAGTGAAGGACGGCCGCTTTCACTAAGCAGCTTAACCACAAGGATGTGGGAATATCTACTTAACTCAAGGAGGAAATTTACATGATTATTAATCACAATATTGCAGCGTTAAACACGCACAGACAATTGTCAAGTGCAAACAACGCACAGTCAGATTCAATGGAAAAACTATCTTCAGGTCTACGTATTAACCGTGCAGGAGACGACGCAGCAGGTCTAGCGATCTCAGAGAAAATGAGAGGTCAAATTCGTGGGTTGGACCAAGCATCTCGTAATGCACAAGATGGTATTTCTTTAATTCAGACGGCTGAAGGTGCTTTGAATGAAACACATTCTATCCTTCAACGTATGCGTGAATTAGCTGTTCAATCTTCCAACGATACAAATACTGAAACAGATCGTGAAGAATTACAAAAAGAAGTTGATCAATTATCACAAGAACTGTCTCGTATTGGTAATAATACAGAGTTTAACACTCAAAACTTATTAGATGGTAGTTTTGAAGGTACATTCCAGATTGGAGCTAATGAAAGTCAGAATCTTGAATTATCAGTTGATGATATGCGTGGATTTAGTTTAGGTATGTCTGGAAGTGCAAAGGTAGATGCCACAGCTACAGTAGCAGACGGTGGAGATAGTACTAATGATATTACAGATGGAACTTATACGGTAGTAGAAAATAGTTCCTCTGATTATGATCTTGTAGATAGCTCAGGTAACGTTGTAGCATCTAGTACAGATAGTGGTGCAAACTATTCTGCTGCATCTGGTGATGACACAATTGACTTCTCAGCTTCACCTGTAATAAGTGGAGAGGTTACAATTAGCTCGGGCACTGCAACTGGTAAGAGCACGATAACAAATGATGGATTAGAGGCTGGTAATTATACAGTTTCTTCTGATGGTTCAGAACTTCTAAATTCTAATAATGAAGTTGTTGCTACACATGATGGAGCAAATGGTTACGCTAATACAGATGGTGATGTATTGCTTTCTACTGCTTCAACATTGGCTGGAGATACTGAAGTTTCTGTTGGAGGTATTGACATCTCTACACAGAATGCAGCAAATGCAGCTATTACTAACATCAATAATGCAATTGAAACAGTTTCAGCAGAACGTTCTAAAATGGGTGCATACCAAAATCGCCTAGACCACACTATCAACAACTTAGGAACTTCTTCTGAAAACTTAACTGCTGCGGAATCTCGTATCCGTGACGTTGATTATGCTTTAGCTGCTTAGGTAGTGACAAGCACAGTCGTCCTGGCTGGTAACGGCTAGTGATTACGATCGGGTGAATTGCTGGAAACCCCTGATAGCTTTTCTTACCATAACGTAGTTGGAAACAACAGGCGTGAAGGTGTGAAAAAAGAAAAGATTGGGCAATCAGCAGCCAAGCTCCTGTCTCGAAAGAGTGGAGAAGGTTCAACGACTAGGGTAAACCATCTAACGCGTTTGCTATGATGATGAAATCCATAGGAGAAGCAATGTATCATCAGCATTGTCGATCCGAAGTGCCCGGCCCCAACTTTACACAAATTGGGTGAAGATATAGTCTAGTCATTTGTGAAAGCAAATGTTCGCACGATGGCGAAAGAAATGATGAACCAAACAAAAGCATCAATCTTATCACAAGCTTCTCAAGCTATGTTAGCTCAAGCAAACCAGAAGCCTCAAGCTGTACTTCAGCTTCTTCAATAATTATAACTAATGTAAGAAAGGCACTAATAATAGTGTCTTTCTTATTTTTTATATAAGAAAAATGAGCTTCTGATAATATGGATTATGTACATTTGCAATAGGATCATTTTTGACATGATTTGTCTGCTAGGATACCGCTCCGTCCAACCACTCCGCGTCCTGCGGGGCACGGCTGAAGCTAACTTTGTGAAGGAGGGCGCTTCACAAAGTGGATCTTCAGCACCTGCCTGTCCCGCGGGAGTCTCCGTGGTTGGCCTACGCTAATGTTAAAGCTCTACAACTGATGCAAGTGGATGCATTTTGAGCGGTATACATCAGTGCCTATGTTTGATAGCAGTTTACTTAATGCCTAGCGTCACTGCTTTTAGCTGTTCCAACCATTGTAGCACTTTCCTTAAGCGTAGGAAATAGGCGGAGACTCCCGTGGAATCAGCGCGAGCTGAAGATCCACTTCATTTGTGCCTGTGTCTGCAAGCATTGCTTCGGAGTAAGCTTCCTCGGCACAAGGCAGCAAAGAAGCATTTTCAAGTAGTAGCCTAGCTGAAGCCGTGCCCACAGGACGCGGAGCCTATTTCCGGAGCTTTGCTAGGCAGAGTGATTTTCTTATTAGTTAGCTGAAAACAAATAGCGACTATCGTGCTCAATCGATAACCTGTATAGCTGCTAACTTCACATAATAACTGACGTTTTCTGGGCTCTATTACTATTTGATAACTTCTTTTTATCGTGATTTTTTCAATAAATGCCATTTGTTCTAGATAGAATGGCAGATAGGTATTGCAATCTTTCACTGTATTAAGTAACTCTTCTAATTGATCAAGTTGAAGATTGATTTCTTTTGTAGGCTGAATAATAGAAATAAAATCAGGCAAATAGATAGTAGTTCTCTGAGTAGCAGAATGGACGCTGGTAGTGGGAAGTGTGAGCATTTTTCTGTGCATGGACGAATGCATGTAAGGTTTAATTAAACGAGAAAAGTAAACGATTTGAGCTGCATCATATAGTATGATCCGGTTTTGTTTATCAAGCGAGAAATGTAATGAGAATTTTCTTTTTAACAATAGAATGAGTAACTGGTTTTCTTGTTTGCTGAAACTATCCGTTGATAGAATGATTTTTCTAGGGATATGGTTGTCGATTTTTAAATGACCATCATCTTGATACCACCAGGCAAGTGCACGGACGTCGAGAAAGTCTTCGATAAAGTTGATGGGCAGTACTTTTTTACGTTGTTGATACCAGATCGATTCTAATTGAGTGATGATGGGATCTGTTTTTGATTGAACGACATAGGCTTCGGTAAAGCCTTTCTTTACTCGCGGATCTACTGTTCGTTTGTAGGTAGGTTTATTGAGCGGGATGTTGTTGGCAAGTTTATCGTAACAATAGAAGGACCAGTCATAATCTTTTGCTGCATGTGTAAATTGGAATCTAGGTTTTCTCCCTTTTTGGATCGTTATGCTACCATCTCCTAATAGTTTTCCACAAATATAATGGTACAACGTTATATCGGCTTCTGGAACATTCATTAACAGTATCCCTCCATTTATTGATTACATTAATTATAGAACAAATGTTTGTGCTTATCAACTTTAAATATCGAATAACTAGTACATTTGACCGAAGAACATCATATCTACTTAAGATCAGTAGATTTCATCCGATATAATAATAAAAGAGTAAGGCTAGTTACTTTAAAGGAGTGAACGTGATGGCTTACAGTATAGATACGTCCAGTCGTATTACTGGTTTAGCTTCAGGCATAGATACCGAATCAATGGTGAAAGAGTTAATGGCAGCGGAACGAATTCCATTAGATAAGTTGAATCAGAATTTAACCTGGAACACATGGAAGCGTGATGCCTATCGTGAAATTAATAGTCTCTTCAGTAGTTTAGATCAGAAAATACTAGATATGAAATTACAAAAAACGTATAACAGTAAATCTGCTTCATCCACGGAATCAACGGCAGTAACAGCTTCTGCAGCCGCTGGGGCTTCAAACGGTACATACAAGATAGAAGTATCACAATTGGCGACATCAGCGATTAATTCCAGTCAATCGGGGTTATCCGGTTCTGGCTCGATGAACCCGAATGGGAAATTAAGTGAGCAAGAATTTGCTGGTTCCAATATTACCGAGGATGGATCTTTTAATATCTCTTATTTTAATGAAAAAGGGGAAGAGGTTCAGACCAACATCACCTATTCTGCAGATGATTCATTAAATGATGTATTGAAGAAAATCAGCACGGAAACGGATGGAGAGATTCGTGCCAGCTATGATCAACAAAGTGATAAAGTGATTATCGAACGAACAAAAACAGGTAACTTTAACACATCAGACAAGTATCTTGGTGCAGAAATTGGCTTTAATGGCTCAAGTGGCTCTAGTTTTCTGACGGATACGTTACAGCTAAAGAATGGGGAGCAAGTCGATGGTGAATGGCAGAAAGTTGAAACAGGTGGACAAGATGCTCAATTTACGTACAATGGCTTATCGTTCACTTCTAAGAATAATTCCTATACGATCAATGATATAACGTTTAACTTCCAAAATGAAACGACCAATCCCGTTACGATTACCGTAGATAACAATGTCGATAGTGCCTATGATAAAATCACGGAATTTGTGGAGAAATACAATGAAGTAATCGAAAAAGTTAATGAGAAATTGCAAGAAGATCGTTATCGTGATTATGATCCGTTAACAGATCAACAAAAAGAAGAAATGTCTGAAAACGAAATAGAATTATGGCAAGAAAAATCACAAAGCGGTTTGTTAAAAGGGGACACGATGTTAAGCGGTGGTCTCTGGAGTATGCGTAGTGATTGGTATGCGTCTGTCGAGAACGAAAGCAGTTTCAGCCATCTAACAGAAATAGGCATCTCTACATCTTCTGACTATTCTGATAGAGGTAAACTGGAAATTGATGAGGATAAATTAAAAGCTGCTTTACGGGAAGATCCGGACTCCGTGCATAAATTATTTTCTAATGATGTTGAGGGAAGCGGAAGAGGCATTATTAACCGCTTGGAAGATTCAATCGAATCAACGATCAATAAAGTGGAGGAGCGTGCCGGTAAGTCTGGTGCGACGATGAACACTTATACATTAGGCAAACAAATGGAAGATATGGAAGATCGGATAAGTGCATTTGAAGATCGTTTGGGGCAAATTGAAGACCGTTATTGGAATCAATTTTCACAAATGGAAACGTTGATACAACGAATGAATTCCCAATCCAATTATTTAATGCAACAATTCTCTTCATGAGGAGTAATCAAGAATGACCAATATTCAGCAAATCTATGACATTACCCAACAATTAGATCAAATACTCAGTTCTTCTATTACAGCACAGAACCGTCAAGCTGTATTAGATGAAGCAGAAACTGTTTTGGATGAACGTGAGAAACTGATACAACAATTAGCAGGTCCCTATACCGAAGAAGAGAAACGATTAGCAAATTCCTTCTTTAGTATTGATGAGAGAGTGCAACAAAAAATGAAATTACTCCTCGATGATTTAAAAAAAGAAATGAAAATCAGTAAAAAGAAAAAATCATCAAATCAAAAATACCTTAATCCATATAAAAATGTGGCAACGTACGATGGGACATTCTTAGATAAGAAGAAATAATGAAAAAAATAGTCTTGTCTAGTCTTTTATGTTAGGCAAGACTTCTTGTTTTTAATTAGTAAAAAGATTATATAAGTACAACCAAAGAAGTAATCACGTAAATATAAGTTGGCTACTTATAATATGGATTATGTAAACTAGCAGCCTAGTGGTCATTTTGAAAAATCAAGTGTGGTATGATACCGCTCCGTCCAACCACTCCGCGTCCTGCGGGGCACGGCTGGAGCTAACTTTGTGAAGAAGAGCGCTTCACAAAGTGGATCTCCAGCGCCTGCATAATCCCGCGGGAGTCTACGTGGTTGGCCTACGCTAGGATGTGGACTCTACAACTTTAGTCAGAGCTAGCATGTTGATCACTGTATATATAACAGGAAGAATTGAATGAATAACATAATGCCTAGAACCACTGCTTTTAGCTGTTCCATATGTTGTAGCACTTCCCTTAAGCGTAGGAAATAGGCGGAGACTCCCGTGGAATCAGCGCGAACTGAAGATCCATTTATGAAAGAAAAGAATTTTCTTTCATAAATTAGCTGAAGTCGTGCCCCATAGCCGTCAAGCTAAGCATTATGGTTTTCGAAAAACGAAAAATGCTGTACTCTAACGGACGGAATATACTAGATGGAGGGATCTTTCTATGTCATTTACGAAAGTTATACAGCCATTTGTTGAAGCAATACATAAAGTGTTATCTGTATCAAAAATTCGGGAGTTAGCGCGAAAAACGGGTTTCATAGAACGACAAGGTAAATTAAAAGCGGAAGAATTTTTAATTATCAGTGCGTTTTTGAATCAAACATTTGGCGGGAGTAGTTTGCGTGACTTATGTTCAGCCATGTCGCGATTATCATCAGGCACACAATTGTCGAAACAAGCATTAGACCAACGTTTTACCAAGGAAAGTGTTGTCTTTTTACGAGAAATGTTTTTTCAATTAGCTGCCCAACAAAATCTGGTGAGCATTCCATTCGATTTGGATCGTTTATTTTCCCGCATACGTATATTGGATGCTACCTCTATTAGCACGCCTAAGCATGATTCTTCTTATCCAGATGGCACCAAAATACAATTGGAATATGAACTGTATCAAGGGAGATTTATGCATGCATTATTATATGATTTAATGGACAGTGATCAAGAAGCAGCACGTGAATTAGAAGAAACCATTGAGAAAGGAGACCTTGTCCTACGAGACTTGGGTTATTTTTCAGGGGAACACCTGAAAAATATAGACAAAAATCAAGGATATTATATCACACGAGTGCCAGCTAATCAGACGTTTTGGACGTGGAATGAAGAAGGAGAAAAGGTTAAACTACATCCAGAAGAAGATGGCGAGCACTTGAAGCCAGGAGAAAGAATCGATTATGGGTGGATTCAAATCGGGAAGAAAGGCAAGAATACCTGTCTATCACGAGTGGTTGTGCAGAAACTAACCAAGAAAGAGCAACGTCAACGAGAGGTTTATTTAAAAAGAAGAAGGCAGAAAGGGGCCAAAACCCCATCTGCCAACAAAAGAACTCATATTCAAATCCTTGCCACCAATGTAACACAGGAACAATTGGATGCGCAAGATCTCTATCCTATTTATTCATTACGTTGGCAAATCGAGATTCTGTTTAAAACGTGGAAATCTCTATTTGACATAGATGATGTGCGGGCCGTAAAATCAGAGCGATTCGAATGCCATTTATATGGTACCCTCATTCATATCCTGCTTTCTTCTATGATCGCGTTTCAGTGTCGTAATTATCTTTATCAAGAGAAGGCGTTTGAGGCGAGTGAGTACAAGTGTATTGATGAAGCGAAAAACGCTATTATAAGCGCAAAAGATCGACCCATTTTTAGCTTTTCTTACCTTCAAAGTATCATAAAAAACATCTATGAAAATATTTGTAAGCATGGTGAAAAAGAACGGCGAAATCAGCAAAAGAGTATGAGAGATATTCTATATAAAACATACAAAAAAACATTTCATATGGCATAGAAAAATTTAAAAAACAGGATAAGTTACCCGTGCATCCAAACGCTAATAACTGGAAATATATTTAAAAAATTGTTTTAAAATAACAGATTAATTTATGAAGGTTTTTTTGTTTTTTCTTAGCTTGACGGCTATGAGTCGTGCCCACAGGACGCGGAGCCTATTTCCGGAGCTTTGCAACGCAGATAAAATATTTCAATATGACCGTTTTGCCATATAGCCTTAGTTGACATAATCCATATTATAGGAAGTTGATTATTGATTAAGTCAATTAGGACCTGGTGGTTTATGCCCGGTTTTTCTTATATAAATATAATTTGTAAAGAAGGTGATAAAATGAATAAACAACCACAAGTTATGCAACAATCACTCCATCTATCTGAAACGATAGAAGAAGGTGTACTTCACATCCAATCGCAATTAAAAATAGGTGAATTAGCAGAAACTTTCTACTTGTTTGAAGACGTTGTACAGGCATTCGCATCGATTGAAACGGCAGTGGAAGGTTTGGACGAAGGCTTTGATTCTGCTTCTGTTCAAACAGAAACAAATAAATTACGTCAGACTATTTCCTTAGTTGTTGATCAATATGAGGCGAACAACATTGGCAAAGTACAGGAAATTTTACAGTTTTCTATAGTGCCGGCAGTAAAGCGCTGGAGAACAGAAATGGAAAACGCTTTTCATCCTCATATCTTAAATTAGTCAAGAAAATGCCTGCTTTTAGGCATTTTCCTAATTTGTATCTCATTTATTTACTCATAGTAGTTAGAAAACTATCATTATCCAATCAGACGCTGGAAACAAGTTTATGCATTGTCAAAACAGGGTTAGGATCAATAATTTCTTTATTCATCCTAACTTTGTTAAAACTATTTATAGATTTTTTCCGTCACCAATGGCACCAAATTATCAAACAAATGCGTATTCCCATCCTCCACCGAATACCCACCATAATACCTGCTAAACATCTTCAAATCCCGAAACGCCACCATTCGCTCATAAAGCCCCTCCGCTAATTCGCGCTCATCCAGCTCCAAACAATACCAAATCAAAATCCCATAAACAGCAGGCGACTCATACTCAACAACAGCTTCTTTTGTAGCCCGGTCATATACACCTGCAATCTCACCATTCTCCATAAACTCATCCTTCACAAACCGCAAAAATTCCCCAGTATCATCACCATTCACCGCCTGATAATAAGCAGTCAACGCCTGATCGACCATATGCACTTCTTTCTCATACTTATATACCTGCTGCGTACTGTCGTAAGATTTTGCGAAAAATCCATTTTGCAACTTAGCTTCAGATAGGACCTGCATCATCGTTGAATAGACTTGTTCATTCAATATGCCTCTTTCGAACATAGCTTGCAATGCATGTGGGTCGATATACGATAAGGTAATCACATCAGCTGCCTGATCGTACTTCCTGTCATAAAAATCGGTCAATAAATTGCCGGACAGATTATGTGCAGTTAAGAATCGTCCGATCTGATCAGCAGTCTCCTTATATTCATCGTGATTCCATAGATCGCCCGCTTGATAGAGAGCATGAATAATACGTAAGTCATCTACTAGCGCATTTGTTGTCACTTCCGCATCACCTGTTTCCGTCAGCTTCCATGGAATAAATCCATCCTCCTGATAAAAATGTGTCTGAAACATCTGGTAAGCTTCTTCGAATAGTGCAACATCTTTTTTTTCTACCGCATAGATCATCCAAAGCCCAACGCTTTCCGATAATGCTTCTCGTCCTTGCACATAATCTGCGTCAGCTTCTTCGCTATCCAACATATAAGTAGCAAGAGTTTCGTTGTCATTAATTAACCAGCGTTGAATAAATGCTTCTGTCGCCAGCATAGGGTCTTTTTGAAAACGATCAAGAAACAACATCATGCTAATTACAGCTCCAATCCCTACTGCTATGATTATGAACTTGCGCAAATCCATCTACTCCCATCGATACTAGGCAGAACGTTGGCCAGGCTGATCTTTCTGATTGAATCGTTTCGTTTTATACCAGGTTACTTCCTGTTTCAGAATCACGCGTTTTAATTCGAGGCAGCCTGCATAGATGACGAGAAAAATCCACAGTTGTGAGTAGGTAAAATACATTAGGCATACCGTTGCGATGTTTTTAGCTGTCAGCTGTCCTTTTTCAAAGCTTAAGGCTAACAGTTCCTCAATAACGAACAATAAGAAGCCAACAATCAGTAATGGCAGTGATACAAAGCCAACGCTAATATCCAGATTGGTAAAGAAGCTGGCGATAAACAATCCTTGTGAAATAATCGTTACACCAAAAAAGAATACATAAGTAAACATAAAGTACAGTAAATCCAACCCGATTCGTTTATGCTTCATCTTGAAAAAGTGTAAGAAAAACTTCGCGATCACGTAAAGATTGCCACGTGCCCAACGTGTTCGCTGCCGCCACCATACTTTCATCGTTTCCGGCTCTTGCTCCCACGTAATTGCATTAGGGAAAAAACGAATATGATAGCCTAAATCGTAAATCCGGAAGCTTAATTCGGTATCCTCAGATAGTGCCCCTTCATCCCAGCCACCGAGTTCATCTAAGATCGAACGGCGAATGGCAAAATTGGTGCCAGGTATGGTGGAGAGCTTGAACCAGAACCATCTTCCGGCTTGGGCTAACCATTGAAAGGTTAACGTTTCGATATTGATCAGGCGAGTTAATAAATTTTTGGACGCGTTTAGTACGCGGAATTTGCCAACTACAGCGCCAGCTTTCCGGTCATTCATCAAGCCTAGTACAAGCCAAAATATCGCGTCTGGTTCCGGTGTATTATCGGCATCATAGACACAAATAATTTCACCTGTTGCATATTGCAAACCATTATTAAGTGCTGCTGATTTACCTTTGCCTCCCAGGGGCGGCTTGGTATGGATGACTTGAATGTATGGAAAACGGTTATGATAGGCTTCACAGATTTCGCCGGTTCTGTCACTGGAATTATCGTTAATAACGAGAACCTGCAGCTTATCGATCGGGTATCTTAAATTACTCATTGCTTCTAAGGTGTCTTCGATTACTACCTCTTCATTATGCGCCGGAATCAGTACGCTGACAGTGGGGTAGTAGGGGATATTTCGCTGCCATTTTTCCGCTTTTTTCTGATAACTGGAATACAGCCAGTAGCCGCCTTGCATTAAGAAAATATGGTAAAACAACATACTCCAAATAATTAACAGTAAGACTAAAATAAAAACAGTTGTCATCGGAAAACCTCCTTTCTAACGAATAGATTAAGCAACGCGCCGCAAGTATCGGCGTCCTCTGCGACTGTTTCTCCGGTGAACTACTTTGAAAATGTAGAATGAAAAGAGCAGAATAGCACCAACACCAATACTGACAAAGGCCCATAGTGAAGCATGCACCATGTTTTTCAGTTTGGCAGTAAGTAATGCTGGATGTTCGCGATACATATTTACGTAATCAATTTCTTTTTGAATCACGCCGTTCTCTGATGTAATGGTGACGTTATTCGCTTCGACCTTTGCATCTGACTGTTTTAAATCAATCCAATCCAAGTTTGGTATTTTTTCTAATTCATCGAGCAGCACAGATAATTGTTCTACACCTAAAAAAGGATGATAGAAGGCAGTAATAGCACCGTCACGTACCATTTGCTGCTTCTCTGCTTCGAGCATGATATTATCAATCGCATTAGCACTATTCGGAATGACATAGCCAAGTGTCTCGGTCAGCAATTGCATGCCGTGAAAGAAGCTCGGACTAGACATATACGGGGAGGTGCTCATGATTTTCCAATCTTTATCGCTTAATTGTACTTGACCGGCATAATGCGAAAAATGCTCGGAAACGATTCGGTAGCCATTTTGCGATATCGTGTAGTGAGGTGCCTCAAACGCTAGTGGATAGAGACCGTTGTTAGCCAATTCCTGTACACCGAGATTGATCCTGTTTTGAATATAATTTTTTTCGAAATTGGTAAGGTAAGCTTGATGTGCTTCGGCAGATGGAAATTCCTTCTCCTCTTTCATCTTTTCACCTGGCTCACGATATACCGGCATATCATTATCTACATCCCAAAACTCAAAGCCTTCACCTGATACCGCTTCTTTTTGAAACTGATGCGTATAACCGTGCATCACAATACTTGCGCCATTTGCTTGCATGTATTGCAGTACTTTCACTAGCTCTGGAAAATCGTAGAGGTGGTATGTCTTGTTATTTTTCGGATCGGTAAAAACCGAAATTAAGGCGATCATATATGGAATATCACGTTCCTTTAATTCTTTTGCAATTGCCATTAGCTGTTCTGGATCTGAATCAGGGCTGACATCCTCTAAACGCAGATAAGCCGGATGCACCGCTTCATGTTCCTCCTGAAAGACATCGTGAAGAATATCGCCAAAGGCAATGGTGAGCGGATCATGTAAGGCGGTAGAGGCAAAATAATAATTGTCCTGATTTTTTATGAACAAGGGATACGATTCTGTCGGACTGTTCGTGACGTTGGCAAGAACCTCGACATCGTCTTTCGGACTCGTAACGAGCACAGAGCGAGGGTACACAGAAAGCGATTGTTCCTCATTGCTGGTTAATTCTATTTTGTTATATTCGGCATTGCCTTTTACTGTAAAGAAAGAATAGCGCTCGCCAAGTTGTTCACTGTTCAGACCGAGCGCAATAACTGTACCTGGAAAACTTGTGATGAGCGGTGCAATAGTTGCTGGCAATTTATCATGCACCTGCCCGTAGTAAAAGACATGTGTTTTATCAGCGAGATCTGCTTTTTCTACTTCTGTAACGGATTTGAACATGATATTTTCGGTGAAATGTCCGATCATTAAATCCAATAAGCGCATATGCTCATCGATCTCTCCTGAATCCGAGGAATAGATAACTAATACGTGGTGATTGTTCAATTCCCCCGCGTATAGAGAAGAGCAGGGCAGGATGAATAGTAGGGTTGATAAAATAGCGATTCGTACGATGGTGTTATAACGCATAATGCCACCTCAATCTAAGTGTTTTATTCTTAATAAAGAACAACAAGTTATAAGTATCTCTTACTTCTCCGGAATGCTAGTAATAGGAGACATGAAATGATAAGCAGACCAGCAACCGCCCAGTAATATTCGGCCTTTAATAAAGTGGATTGCCATCGCCATTCATCTGTAAAATCAAGAAAATTCCGATTGGCTTCTTCATTACCAATTAGCGTTTGATACTGTTCACGGGAAATAATAGTTGTCCCGTCGATTGCTACAGAAAAATTCTGTTCACCTAAATGAAACCAATCTATGTCCGGACCAAACTTGCTTTCCAATTCAGCAACAAGTTCTGTTAAACCGTTCACTCCTAAAAAAGGATGGTAAAAACCACTAATCATACCATCTCTAACAACAGAAACCTCGTTCATCAATGCCTCCATATCCTGCAGTGAGTCCGTTCGGTCATAACGGACATAACGAATCGTCTCAGGTATTAATGTCATCCCATTTAAAAAATCAGGTTCGGAGACAGTAGGCACGTCGGTCATCATCCGCCAGTCTTGATCGGATAATTGCACCTGTCCGATATAAGTATTGAAATACTCAGAGACAATGTTGTATCCATTGTGACTCATGGCATAGTGGGGTGCTTCGAAGGCGACAGGATATAGTTTATTGGCTACCAGTTCATTAATGCCGTTTTCGATATGTTCTCTTATATAGGCGTCTTCAAAGGCTTCTCTTTCCGCCATATAGTTCTGGTAAGCTTCCGGCGTAGTGAAATCCTCTTTGTCTTTCAGGGTTTCATAGCTGTCCGCAGGGAAATAGACCGGGTGATTATTGGTTTTATCCCAAAATTCAAAACCGTCTCCCGTTGTTCCATGACCGAATTGATCGGTATAGCCATGTAAGATAATGCTGGCACCACTTTGTTGCATTTTCTGAAGGACAGCTACTAACTTAGCGTTTTCCGATAGGTGAATTTCTTCTTCGTTCTCAGGGTTCTTATAGACAGGCGTGACCGAAACTACGTAAGGAATATCTTTTGCGTCTAAATAGTTGGAAATTTCTTTCAGTGTAGCGGCATCCAAACTAGGGTTCACATCTTCAAGTCGCAGTATCACCTGGGTTCCTTCTCGATGATCCACAGCAAAATAATCATGTAATGCATCTGCAAAAAAGTTAGAAACAGGGGAGAACAACTGATTGGTCGCAACATACATCGATTTATCCTGCTGAATAATAAGCGGAAATTGCTGCTGAGCTGTTACTTCTACAATAGTTTCACTCTGTGAGTTAGTTGTAATTGGAAAAAGACTAATCATCTGATCCTGAATCGATTTATCTCTATTATTTATAATGGCAGCATTCTTGATAGAGGTTAGACTGGAGGCTTTATCCAGCCATGAAAAAGAAGCTAGTTGCTCCACGTTATGACCAATTGCTAAAACTGGTCCGCTAAAATCGTCAATAAGTTCAATCGTGGAAGGATCGATCTTTTCTGCCACTTGACCGTAGTAGACGAGGTGAGTTGTGTCTGATAGATCAGTAGAAGTTAATTGTGAACTGGCAATAAACGTGGTGTCACGAGTGAAGTGAGCCAACTGCAGTTCTAATAAATTCTGGTATTGATCGATTTCTTCGTTCTCTGAAGCGTATACCACTAATACATTGGCAGAAACGGCACGAACAGCCGTTGTGTGAAAGATAGTATATGAAAGAGAAACAACTACTAAAGCCAGACAAACTTTGGTAAAACGCAAAGTGTTCACTCCGTTCATTAAAAATGTTCTATATAAAGAACATACAACATTTATATTAAGAACGCAAGCTGTTTTTGTTAAATATTTGTGAATCTGTTGGTATGCAGAGGATTTTTCGCTTAAAAGAATGGGTGAAGAGGTTGATTGAAAGGGAAGAAGTGAGTGGGGTATAAACAAAGGATTCAACAGCCGAGTCAGTATTAATACAACAATTATAGTAGCTAATAAACTATATATTAGGTTCGAGAGTTTCTAAATATAATGTCAAGAGCACCTGGGTTAAGATCATTCTCTTTTGACACTGTTTTTATAATTTGTATGATTTCCGCTTTATCTTCTTCTGTTAAATTTGAAGTTGATTGTTGATCAAAAAGTATAGTTATTTCTTCCAATGAGCGGTACTGCATCGCGCGAGGTATTGGATAACTCTTATCTATTAATTGATTTTGAATATCAACAAAAAAATCAGATTCTACAATTTTTTCATGTGCTTTCTCTGCTATGTGGTTGTGAATCATAACTGGGACTACTTTTATAAAGAGAAATATTAAAATTACTACTAATATTGAACATAACCTGAATATGAAATGTTTTCTCACTGTGAGCCCTCCTGAATAATAGAGATATCCTATTATATGGCTTGGACCAATCAGTAATTACAATTATTCAACAAATAGTGGATTAACGGATGTCTTTAGTTGAAGAAGAAATTAAAATAATACGATAAAAACAATTAAAGATCTGAGCGTTTTTGTTTGCTGTTTATACTTGTAACATGTAGTATACAGCGCACTATTTTACATATTTATTCTTTCCTTACTTTTAGTTGTTTTAAGATGCCACTTACATTTTAAACCATAGAAAAAGCATAACCTAACAAGATCTATGTATATACTACTGTTCCTGTTAGGCAATGCTTTATATTAAGTTATTAACCTTCAATCCACCCTTTGTCAGTTCGCCATATCACTATCCTCATGGCAAACACCCTCATAGCGCTGAATCACTTCCAAAGGCTCTGGACGTGCCAGTAAGAAACCTTGCACATAGGATACGCCGATTGATTTTGCCATTTCCAGATCTTCGGGTACTTCGATTCCTTCCAGTACAAATTTCGTGTCCGTATGTAAACAGTAGGTAACGATCGATCGAACCATTTCCTGCTTGCGGCTTGATTTTGCCAAATGCTTGGCGAAATAGCGGTCCATTTTGACAAAATCGGGCTTTAACTCGACTATCGCTTTAAGAGAGGAGACCCCTTTACCAGCATCATCAATAGCGATTAAATAGCCCTTTTTCTTCAGAGTTTTCACATTTTCACCGACCTCATCCAACTGCTGCATCATATCTGATTCGTTAATCTCTAAAACAATCTGATTAGGCTTTATGTCGGTATCTTCTATTGCACAATCAAGAAATTCCGGAAAATCAAGTTGAGCAAGATTAGAAGGATAAACATTGATCAACAACTTTTTTTCATTCCATTGCCCTGTCACAATCGAATCATAAGCAATCAGCGCTTTTCGTATCGAACGAATCTCCAATTCAAAAAAACGATGGGTTTGGCTTGCTTTTTCGAACAGAATCTCAGGATTTTTGAATAATCTTGTACGCAGTAACGCTTCATAACCTACCGGGGACAAAGATTCAAGGTCGTATAATGCTTGAAAATAGTGCTCAAATTTCTCATTTGTAATGAGATCATGTAATTTTGTAACGGACATGTGGCACCCCTTTTTAAACATAATAGGAACTGCTGTTGCAGAAGCTTGCTGATGTTAGTAAAAACGCTTTATTCATACATTTCCAAACTTAGTTGAGCATAAGTGGCTGTTACATGTAAAATTAGTATTAATGCACGACTTACGATTGTGGCTGACTTGACGTACAGTATTTACCTGAGTAATTAATCTAATTCAATTTACCTAACATTTTACAATAACATACAAACGGTTTCCACAACATTCTACAAATTGTTCCAAAAAGTTTTCGCAAAAATAAATTTTCGTCTATTCTTTCAACGAGTGTCGAGCTTATTATCTAACCATATCAAAAAAGCCCTCTCCTAAAATAGAAGAGGGCTTGATTTAACATGTTTAATGTCGTTTACTAAGCCAAAGCACACCGGATTTTGCAAGCCGAGGCAGGAGGCCTGTGACAGGCTGGCTGTACATGCTGCCGAATCCGTCCGACTTACCGAGCGAACCAAGCTTCCCTTTTAACTTAATGTCTTTTGGTGAGATTGGCGCCTTGTCATTCAATACTTCTGCTAAAATGTCACCGATCTGTTCGCCTTGCACTCCTGCAAGCTGTGCACTTGGCGAGTGCTCCGAAGCGGCACAGTCACCGACTACATAAACATTCGAATGAGAAGGTACTTGAAAAAACTCATTAATGATAATTTTTTCGTGACGATCTTTTTCAAATGGCAGGCTGCGAACCAGGTAATGAGGACGAACACCAGCTGTCCAGATGATGACATCACTTTCAATACCTTCTCCGTTATTATAGAAGAGACCTTCAGCTACTAATTCCACGTTACTGTGGTGCAGAATATGCACATCATTTTTGACAAACCAATCTTCTACATAAGACTGTACTTTTTCGTCAAAAGCAGATAACACAGAAGCACCACGGTCTAATAAACGGATATTTAAATCGGGTCTGCTCTCTCTAATTTCCGAAGCTACTTCAATACCACTGAGGCCGGCCCCGACAACAGACACTTGACTGTATGCTGGCAAGTTATTGACTTTAATGCTTGCTTTTCGGGCTCTTTCAAGGGTTTGTACACTTTCGGTGTATTCCATTGCACCTTGAATGCCATGATAGTTATCTTCACAGCCGAGTCCGATCACTAAATAATCGTATTCGACCATATCGTCATTATTTTGCAGACGAATCCGTTCATTTTCGGTATCAATTTCCACGATTTCACCGTATATGTATGAAATTTGCTCGTGAACTGGAAAGTCAATCCGAACTTCCTTATCTGATTTTGTTCCGGCTGCAATCGCGTAAAATTCTGTTTTTAACGAATGATACGGATTCCGGTCAATCACTGAAATGTGTACATCATTTGGTATTCCATTATCCATTAACTGGTGTAAGGCGTTCATTCCCCCGTAACCTCCACCGATGATGACTACCCTTTTCATCTTTTCAAAACCCCTGTCTATCATAAAATCTTCTATTGTAGATAGTTTCCCAATCTTACCTAACTTTAGACTACCAAAATTGAGTCAATAACACTAGAAGAAACAAGAAAAAAACTGCAAAAAAAGCAAATGTTTCACTATTCAGACAATTGGGAAGTAATTTTTTGCCTATTCTATAAAGAAATGTTATAAAGTATATATAAGTATGTAAGCGTAAACAACTGAGGAGGAGATTTGTGTGGAATTACTAGAGATAAAAGGAATGACTGAAAAAATAAAGCATAATGTCAAGCAGGTAGTGGTAGGGCAGGAGGAGACTGTTGACTTGTTGTTAGTTGCCTTGCTTTCTTCTGGGCATATTTTGTTAGAGGATGTACCGGGGACGGGAAAAACATTGATGGCAAAATCACTAGCGAAATCGTTGAATGGGGTATTCAAGCGTATTCAATTCACACCAGATTTACTGCCGACTGATATTACTGGTATTCACTTTTACAGTCAGCAAAAAGGTGAATTTGAATTCAGGCCAGGACCGATTTTTTCTAATATTCTGCTTGCCGATGAAATTAATCGGGCTACACCACGTACACAGTCAAGCCTGCTGGAAAGTATGGAAGAAAGACAAGTGACGATAGACGGCGAAACACATCAGCTGGAGCGCCCATTCTTAGTTATTGCCACACAAAACCCGATTGAGAGTCAGGGAACATTCCCGCTGCCAGAGGCCCAATTGGACCGCTTTTTGTTAAAAATACATATGGGTTACCCATCGCGTGACGAAGGCTTGGAAATTCTTACTCGCTTCAAGTCAGAAAATCCGCTGGCAGAACTGCAGGCGATCATCGAGATGGACGAAGTGATAGCCATGCAAAATATTTTTAGCGAAGTCGAAATAAGCCAGGATGTATTGCATTACTTAATCGATGTCGTTGAAAAGACACGGGAACATGATGGTGTTGCGCTTGGCGTTAGTCCGCGTGGAAGTCAGGCCTTGTTGAAAGCGGTTCAGATATATGCTTTATTACAAGGTCGAACATATGTGATACCAGACGATATTAAGAAAATGGCAAAGCCTGTACTGGGGCATCGTATTGTGCTGGCGCAGCGTATCGGTGTGAAACAGGGGCAGTCAGATGCCGTTCTCGAAGAAATCTTACAGCAAGTTCCCGTTCCGACCGAGGCGGAGAAGGAATTCGCGAAATGAATATTGCCTGGCTGATCGTCGTTCTATTAGTAGTTATTTTCTTGCAGGGAACGTTATATCGCAGATGGGGCTTAAAGGGGATCAGCTACCGTCGTAAATTCATCCAGGATGCCGTCTTCGAAGGGGAGACGATTGACATGGTCGATGAAATTGCGAACAAAAAGCTATTGCCAATACCATGGATTCGCCTCGAGTCGAAGATGAGCCCTAACTTGCTTACACAAACAGAACAGAACAGAAACCAACAGGAAGGGGAGATGTTTCACCGTACCTTGTTCAGTTTGTTACCATATCAGAAGATTACGAGAAAGCATCGATTGACCGCGATGAAACGTGGCTATTACCCATTGCAGACTGTTTCTGTAACGACTGGTGATGCAGTTGGATTTGGAGAGGTATTTGACAGTTTTAATGCACATACAGCAGTAACCGTCTATCCGCAAATCGTAGCAATTGATGACATTCCGTTACCATCGCACAGCTGGCTTGGGGACATTACCGTTAAACGCTGGATTGTCGAGGATCCTTTTTTGCAAGCGGGTATACGTGAATATCAGCAAGGAGATCCACTGAATTCAATTAATTGGAAGGCGACAGCGAGAAGTCAGCAGCTGCAAATCAATAAGAAGGATTTTACAGCAGACCATCATTTATTGATTTATGTTAATTTTGATATACATGAAGATATCCGTATGCCGATCGAACAGCCGGATATTATTGAAAAAGGATTGTCCTACGCTGCTTCATTAGCCAGCTATGCGATAGAACAGGGCATTTCGACTGGTTTTGGCTGTAACGGTTATTATGTAGAACCTTTCGTCAATTCTACGGAACGGATTAAGCCGTCTGTCCGGATTGAACCTTCCAGCAGCGGGCAACAAACAGGCTATATTATGGATGCGATTGCTAAGTTGAAAATGGACAGAAGCCGTAATTTCCGCGGTTTTTTACAGGAAGATATTGATCACGGTGTGACGCAATCAGATATTATTATCTTTACCTACGCGGTCACAGAAAAAATGGAATACCAAATTGCGCAGCTGGAAAGCCTCGGCAATGCGGTAGAAGTTGTCCCTTTAGGTCATGCAGGAGCAGAGAGGAGGGACGCGTATGCTGGATAAGACAAAGCGATTTCCGTCTGTTTTCTTTCACGGCTTAATCGAATGGATCGGCTTTTTTCCGGTATTTCTTATCGTAGGAGTCTGGCTTTTTGACAGTCCTTATCTCTATTATTGGGTGACAAGTTTATTGTTATTGTTTAGTTTAGCATACTTGTTCAGGTGTTTTATGTCGAACCGCTGGCTGACGATCGGTTTAAGTGTGCTTTTGACAGCAGGGGTAACGTACGTAATAGCTCCGACCATTTGGGCTTTGATAGTCGGACTTCTACTCGGTTGTTTCGTTTCCTTTCGAGGTGTTCAGCATGCGGAAAATGATTGGGAGGATCTCTTTCCGAGTCGACTGCTGTGGAGCATCTGCCTGCCACTTTATTTTGTTGCCTATCTGTATTTTCGATATAACGATTCTGTAGCAGGTTTCGATTGGATGGTCAGTTTATTTGGCTTTGTTTTAATTGTCCTCATGCTCTTTTTAACGAATAGAGAGCACATCGAGAGAGAATCATTGGAGAAGGGGAAAAAGAAAAAGGTTGCGGCAGACATTTCCAGGCTGAACAAAGGTTATTTAATTGTTACGCTCATCGTTGTTTTTCTGATTACGAACTTTGGCATGATACAGTCTGCTCTTTACAATGGGTTTCGTTCTTTGATTCAATCCATTATTTGGCTGGTTTCCCTAGGCAATAATGAAGAAGAGGTCAAACAAGAACAGCCACCGGCAGACATGACGCCATCGTTACCAGGGGCGGAGCAGCAGGAAACCTCTGCATTTGCTGAATGGATGGATCGCATGATGCACCTCATCAGCTATGCGCTAATGGCAATATTAGTTATTTTGTTTATTGCCTTATTGTTTAACAAAACAAGAAGATTGCTCATCAAAGCGGTCGTGCAATTGTGGAAGCTAATGCAGCAAATGTTCAGCAGAAGACAGTTTCAGGAAACATCAACAGACTTCGATGATGAGAAAGAAAATCTGTTTGATTGGCAGCAGTGGCGTAAGCAAAGTCAGCAAAAAATAAGTGAGACATGGAAAACCATTACCAGCCGCAAGCCTAAGTTTGAAAATATGACAAATGAACAGAAAGTCCGCTTTTTATATAAAAAAGTGGCTGCCAATATACGAAGCCAGGATAAGTGGCACGCTGCTCTGACAGCACATGAGGTGATTGCGTTAAATGAGCAGCAGCAAACCCTTGCTTCATTAGAATCCTGGTATGATGATATTCGCTATGGCAATTTTTCATTGAATGAACAGCATGAACGTCAGCTTTGGCAAATGTGGGAAGAAATTCAGCAGAATGGGATGTAACCGGAAGGTGCATTCCATTTTTTATGGCAGGATAGCATTATAACAAGAAGAAGCTCGACGTAGTGTAAGATAAAAACGACGTTACCTGCTAAAAGGAATAATGACATAACATACAAACTCCTATTAAATAATGTGGTGATTGGTCCGATATTAAATAATAGAGCTGGTATAACATGTCCAGCAGGTCAGTGATTTGAATAGTAATAAGCATTTCATTGGCTCGTATTCTAATAGGCAACCTGTTGAAAGGGGGCTCTAATATGGATGTAGCAGCAATGTCGATTGCAATGAATCAAGCGAATGTTAAGCAACAAGCGAGTATTTCCTTGATGGGAAAAGCTATGGATCAAGCTGAAACACAATCGAATAGTATGATCAAGATGCTCGAAAGTTCTATGCAGCCGCATCTTGGTAAAAACATCGACATTAAAGGCTGATGTTTTAAGGATCTGGATTAAATGCCAGATCCTTTTCTATTATTTAAGAAAGAATATATGCGAAGTAAAACCAATAATCCTCTAAACATTTTGTCCTGACAACCGATATTATTCATAACAACTTAATAAGGAGATGAACCATTCATGGAAATTGGTAAATTGATGACAGGATCTCCACTTGTGCAGACAGAAAGCATACATGAGCCATCCACATCCGCAAGAGAGCGATCCAATAACCATGAACAAGCAGCAATCCAACCAACTACTGAAGTAACTGAAACGAATCCAGAACAACTGAAAAGCATGGTTGATGGATTGAATTCATTCTTGGAACCATCCAATACTAGTATCAAATATGAATTACATGACAAGCTGGACAGATATTATGTGACAATCGTGGACCGCGAAACGAAAGAAGTGGTCAAAGAAATCCCGCCTAAGAAATTGTTAGATGTGTATGCATCGATGGCAGAATTGATGGGGTTTATCGTCGACGAAAAAATTTAGTAACAAGGATAGAGGAGCGTTATACATGGCTTATCAGCAATATCAGGCATATCAGAATAACTCGGTAAATACAGCGACCCCTGGAGAACTGACCTTAATGTTATATAACGGCTGTTTAAAATTTATCAAACAGGCCAAAAAAGCAATGGAAGCTGAACAATATGAAACAAAAAATGAAATGGTGAAAAAAGCGCAAAGTATCATTCGTGAGCTGATGGTTACTTTAGACCAGGAATCACCTATTTCGAAGCAGATGTTACCTTTATACGACTTTGCTTATCATGCGCTGACACAAGCAAATGTAAAAAATGATTTGGAGCAGCTTGATCAGGCACGTGATATTATCGAAGATTTTCGTGACACCTGGAAAGAGGTCATTAAGCAGGAACGCATTCGTCAGCATGGTCAAAGTATTAATGCCTAGTACTACACATAACGGTAGATTTTTAGATTCGAGAAAATAACCACATCCCTCACTGTGGTTATTTTTTTGTGTAAAGTAAAAATATTGTAAAAAAATTTTGAATTTTGTTAACATATCATTCGTTTAAAATTAATATAGTGTGGTATTATGTATATATAGCTTATATAGCTTTATAGTTTGAAAGGAGGACACTTTTTATGAAATACAACATCCGTGGTGAAAATGTAGAAGTGACGAGTGCAATCAAGGAATATGTCGAACGAAAAATCGGCAAATTGGAAAGATATTTTGATACTCCGCCCACTTCTGATGTGAATGTAAATATAAGTGTCTATAATGACGAGCAGCAAATTGAAGTAACGATTCCAATGACAAATCTGTTACTGCGAGCAGAAGAACATCATCTAGATTTATATGCTGCAATCGATCTTGTAGTTGACAAACTAGAAAGGCAAATACGTAAGCATAAAACAAAAGTGAACCGCAAATTCCGACAACAAGGTGCTCCTAAGCACGTATTCGCGGAATTAGAAAAAGAAGCAATTGAAGCAAAAGAAGAACATTATGATGACGATGAAATTGAAATTGTCAGAACAAAACAGTTTGATTTGAAACCGATGGATTCCGAAGAAGCAGTGCTCCAAATGGATATGTTAGGACATGCATTCTTCGTATTCGAAGACGCCATTACAGGAACAACTAATGTTGTGTATAGACGTCGTGATGGCAAATACGGCCTGATCGAACCAAGTTAATTATACTTACCAAAAGTGGTCCAATTAATTGGGCCACTTTTTTGTGTTCAAATGCAAGAAATGGAGAAATTTAGGGGGGAGAGTGATACACGAGGTCTCCAACGCTTGAAGAGCAGTGGACTTCATGTGTTGGGCGGCGCAAGAGAACGTCGAACGCATGAAGATGAGGAAACTTCATGCGAAAGGAGCAGCAAGAGAACGCCCAACACATGAAGATGAGGAAACTTCATGCAAAAGGAGCAGCAAGAGAACGTCCAACGCATGAAGATGAGGAAACTTCATGCGAAAGGAGCAGCAAGAGAACGTCCAACGCATGAAGATGAGGAAACTTCATGCGAAAGAAGTAGCAAGAGAACGTCCAACGCATGAAGATGGGGAAACTTCATGCGAAAGGAGCAGCAAGGGAACGCCCAACGCATGAAGATGAGGAAACTTCATGTGGAAGGAGCAGCAAGAGAACGTCCAACGCATGAAGATGAGGAAACTTCATGCGAAAGGAGCAGTAAGAGAACGTCCAACGCATGAAGATGAAGAAACTTCAGGCGAAAAGGGTAGCATGAGATCATCCAACGCATGAAGAAGAGCAATCTTCATGCGAACCTGATAAAACCAAACATCTTCCGTCAGTACATAGGAAAAACCTGAAGCTAATAAGCCCTCAGGCCTTCCTTTTTAACGTACATCCCTTTTCAACAAAATCGCTAATTTCATAATTTGCTAAAGCAAACACCCGCCAAAAAGCGATTCATCACTTAAAGAAATCGCTTTTTATTACTTTCATAGCATATGAAAACCACTAAAGACCTGTTTTACCATTCTTCCACCGCTGTGATATAACTAAAGCAGCTCCTTTTTAAAGAGTGATTTTGTCACTCTCTCTTCCTTTCTTCTGAGAAGCAGTTTCCCTCCATTCTACTGCTTCTCACTTTTTTCTTATACCCGGTTGTTACGCGGATTGTTGTCAATTTCAACAAGCAAGTGTTATGATAGGAAATGGAAATATTTTTTTAGTTACAGTGGTTTGAGTATGGATAAAGAGGAGCGTCTATAATGCGTGGATTAATTAAGAAAGTATTTGGTGATGGTAACCAGCGTCAGCTAAAAGGATTAGTTAAAATTGCGGAAGAAATAGAAGCGTTGGAGCCATCGATACAACAATTATCTGATAATGAATTAAAAAATAAAACGCAAAGCTTCAAAGAAAGATACCAAAATGGCGAAACCCTTGATGATTTAATCGTAGAAGCATATGCTGTTGTTCGTGAAGGAGCAAAGCGTGTGTTAGGTATGCGTCCCTTTAATGTGCAATTGCTAGGAGCAATCGCCATGCACAAAGGGAACATCTCCGAAATGAAAACAGGTGAAGGTAAAACCTTGGCATCGACAATGCCAGCATACTTAAATGCTCTAACTGGTAAAGGTGTCCATATTATTACGGTCAACGATTACTTGGCAGATCGTGATGCGCGCGATATGGGTGAATTGTATCAGTTTTTAGGTTTAACCGTTGGATTGAATCAAAATGGTATGCCAAAAGAAGAGAAGCGTCAGGCATATGAAGCAGACATCACTTATGGTACAAATAATGAATTCGGTTTTGATTATTTACGTGACAACATGGTGCTTTACAAAGAGCAAATGGTACAACGCCCCTTGCACTTTGCCATCATTGATGAGGTTGACTCGATATTAATTGATGAGGCGCGTACACCATTAATTATTTCTGGTACTGCTCAGAAGTCAGCAAGCTTATACCAGCAAGCAAACTCTTTTGTTAGAACACTGCAAAATGAAGCAGATTATACGTATGATGAAAAATCAAAAGGCGTACAACTAACAGAAGAAGGGATGAATAAAGCAGAGCGCTTCTTTAATGTAGAGAACTTGTTCGACTTAAATAATGTAACCTTAACGCACCATATTAACCAGGCATTAAAAGCTCATGTAGCTATGCACCGAGATACGGATTATGTAGTGGAAGAGGATCAAGTCGTTATTGTCGACCAATTTACCGGCCGTCTAATGAAGGGACGCCGTTATAGCGACGGACTTCATCAGGCAATTGAGGCGAAAGAAGGTCTGCAAATTCAGAATGAAAGTATGACACTTGCGTCCATTACTTTCCAAAACTACTTCCGTATGTATCAAAAACTTGCCGGTATGACTGGTACTGCGAAAACAGAGGAAGAAGAATTTCGAAATATTTATGCGATGGATGTTATCGCAATTCCAACTAATAAACCGATTGTTCGTGATGATAAGGCGGATTTAATTTATAAAACGATGGATGGTAAGTTCCGTGCAGTTGTGGAAGAAATTAAAGAACGCTATGAATTGGGACAACCTGTATTGGTAGGGACCGTAGCAGTTGAAACATCAGAGTTAATCTCGAAATTATTGAAAAAATCAGGCGTTAAGCATAACGTATTAAACGCGAAAAACCACTTCCGTGAGGCCGAAATTATTGAAAATGCGGGTCAAAAGCAAGCCGTTACCATTGCGACCAATATGGCCGGTCGTGGTACGGATATTAAATTAGGCGACGGTGTAAAGGAATTAGGCGGTCTTGCTGTTATTGGTACAGAACGTCATGAGTCCCGCCGGATTGATAACCAGTTGCGTGGGCGTTCTGGTCGTCAAGGAGATCCAGGTGTTACGCAGTTTTATTTGTCGATGGAAGATGAACTGATGCGCCGTTTCGGATCAGATAATATGAGAAGTATGATGGAACGTCTTGGTATGGATGATACGCAGCCAATTGAAAGTAAGATGGTTTCCAGAGCAGTAGAATCTGCACAGAAACGGGTAGAAGGTAATAACTTTGATGCTCGTAAAACGATTCTTTCTTATGATGATGTATTACGTCAACAGCGTGAAATCATCTACAAACAACGTTTTGATGTTATTGATTCTGAAAACCTTCGTGAAATTATCGAACAGATGATTCAGACTACGGTTGAAGGTGCAGTCGATACTTATATGGCTGATGAAGTACCAGAGAATTGGAACCTGACAGGATTAACGGAGTACATTCATGGTACATTATTAGAATCTGATTGGATTAGTGAAAAGGATCTCAAAGACAAAGAAAAAGAAGAAGTCATTGATCTGATCATGGCAAAAGTAAAAGAAAAATATGATCGGAAAGAAGAAGAGTTCACACCAGAAAAAATGCGTGAATTCGAGAAAGTTATTCTACTTCGTACGGTAGATACAAAATGGATGGATCATATCGACCAGATGGATCAGCTTCGTCAGGGTATTCATTTGCGTGCTTACGGTCAAAACGATCCGTTGCGTGAATACCAGATGGAAGGTTTCGCTATGTTTGAACAGATGATCTCTGCTATCAATGAAGAAGTAGCTAAATATGTAATGAAAGCTCAAATGCAAGAGAATATTAAACGTGAAGCCGTAGTGAAGAACACACAAGCAGTTTCTGGCGATGATCAAGAGAAGAAAAAAGTGAAGAGACCATATGTGAAAACAGAGACAGTCGGACGTAACGATCCTTGTCCATGTGGTAGCGGTAAGAAATACAAACAGTGTCATGGCAGTTAAGTTTAAATGAGGTGTAATCAATGGAATTAGTAGAGATTAAGCAAGAATTAGAAAAAATGGCTAACAGGTTAGCGGACTTCAGGGGGTCTCTTTGACTTAGAGTCAAAGAGAGCCCGAATTGCTGAATTAGAAGAGGTCATGGCAGAACCAGGTTTCTGGGATGATCAGCAAAATGCCCAAAAAGTAATCGCAGAGGTCAATGGTGAGAAGGAACTCGTACAAGCCTTCGATAAAAACCAGGAAGCCTTGGAGAATGCAGACGTATCCTATGAATTAGTAAAAGAAGAAGAGGATGAAGAGCTTCGTGAAGATTTGGAATCAGAAGTGGAAGCTCTATCTGAATCATTAAATCAATTTGAGTTATTTATTTTACTGAGTGAACCTTATGATAAAAATAATGCAATTCTCGAACTCCATCCAGGTGCTGGTGGTACCGAATCACAAGACTGGGCGAGTATGCTTTTACGAATGTACACACGATGGGCTGATTCAAAAGGGTTCAAAGTAGATACATTGGATTATCTGCCTGGCGATGAAGCTGGAGTGAAAAGTGTGACATTGTTAATTAAAGGTCACAATGCTTACGGATACTTAAAAGCTGAAAAAGGTGTTCATCGACTAGTCCGTATTTCACCTTTTGATTCTTCGGGACGTCGTCATACTTCCTTTGTTTCTTGTGATGTTACACCTGAAGTGGATGACGACATTGATATTGAAATCAATACGGAAGATTTGAAGATAGATACGTATCGTTCCAGTGGTGCAGGTGGACAGCACGTCAATACGACTGATTCAGCAGTGCGGATCACACACCAGCCAACGAATACGGTTGTTACGTGTCAATCAGAACGATCCCAAATAAAAAATAGAGAACAAGCCATGAAAATGTTGAAAGCTAAGTTATATCAGTTAGAAATTGAGAAACAGCAACAGGAAATGGCAGAGATTCGTGGAGAGCAAAAAGAAATAGGATGGGGCAGTCAAATACGTTCCTATGTATTTCACCCTTATTCCATGGTGAAAGATCATCGTACAGACCACGAAACAGGAAATACACAAGCAGTGATGGATGGAGAATTAGATAATTTCATTGATGCTTATTTACGTTCTGTAATGAATTAACGACGAGCAAAAGGGGAAATGCTCTCCTTTTGCTCGTTTTTCATGTGTAGAGAAATAATACAAAAAAAGGAGTAGAACTATGATTGCAAAATATAAACGTACACCAATGCCGAATTGGTTACGTCAAACATTAGATTATCTTTATGTATTAATTGGCGCTTTTCTTGTTGCCTTTGCCTTTAACTTATTTTTATTACCGAACAACATCGCATCCGGTGGCGTTGCAGGTGTCAGTACGATTACGAAATCTCTCTTTGATTGGGAACCATCTATTGTGCAATGGGCATTAAATATTCCGTTATTTATAGCAGGTGTTGTAATACTCGGTAAAAATTTTGGTGCAAAATCTTTGGTAGGAACAATTATCTTACCTTTCTATGTCTATTTGACAAAAGATATGGAACCTGCTACATTTGATCCGCTATTAGGAGCAATTTTTGGCGGTATGATTGTAGGTCTTGGTATCGGGATCGTATTTCGTGGGAAAGCATCAACAGGTGGTATGGATTTGGCCGCCCAGCTGTTACATAAATACACAGCAATGCCGCTTGGGGTATGTCTGATATTTTTTGATGGCATGATTGTACTTACTGCCTCCTTTGTTTTTTCCTTAGAAGAAGGGCTATATGCGATAATCGGATTGTTTATCACGAGCCGTACTATCGACTTCGTGCAAGTAGGGCTAAATACCTCAAAGAACGTGATGATCATTACGAATCAATTTGAAGAAGTTCGTCGGATTTTGTTGAATGATATTGATCGGGGTGTTACTATTTTTAATGGTTCTGGTGGCTTCACGGATGAGGATCGAAAAGTTATCATGTGTGTAGTCCAGCAAAACGAGTTTAGTAAAGCAACCCAGGCAGTGAAATCAATTGATCCGAATGCTTTTGTGATTGCGATGAATGCTACCGAGGTATTAGGTGAAGGGTTCAAAAAATAATGACAAAATATTTCAATATTCATGATTATTTAATGTTTTGAAAAGAAATTGTAATAAAAAAATCGGTAAAAAATATCGAAAATGATGTTATAATGTAAGATGTATGGAATTCTGAGTCGAATTTTGGTTCTGTTTTTCTGAAGATTTGTCTTACAAAAAATAAAAAAGGTGATTACTTTATGATAAAGATGAAAGAAGTATATATGACTTATCCGAATGGTGTTGTCGCACTTAATGGTATAGATGTAAAAGTCGATCAAGGCGAGTTTGTTTACATAGTTGGACCAAGTGGTGCGGGTAAATCCACTTTCACCAAATTGTTAATACGAGAAGAAGTGCCGACAAACGGTGCTGTGACAGTTAATGATAAGAATATTGCCGAATTAAAATGGAAAGAAGTACCTTATTTCCGTCGAAATATCGGGGTAGTGTATCAGGATTTCCGTTTACTTCCCAAATTAACCATTTATGAGAATATCGCGTTTGCAATGGAAGTAATCGAAGAAACACCAAAGAACATCCGGAAACGTGTTATGGCTGTGCTGGAACAGGTAGGTTTGAAAAATAAAGCACGCTTTATACCAGATGAGTTATCCGGTGGGAGCAGCAGCGAGTTGCCATTGCAAGAGCGATTGTCAACAGACCATCCATTTTAATTGCTGACGAACCAACAGGGAATTTAGATCCTGAAACATCCTGGGAAATTATGCAAATACTTGAGGAAATTAATGCAAGTGGCACAACGATTTTAATGGCTACACACAGCAAAGAAATTGTAAATACCATCAAAAAACGTGTTATCGCAGTTGAAGATGGTACGATAGTACGCGATGAGCATCGAGGAGAGTATGGCTATGAAATTTAATACGTTGAAACGACATTTCAAGGAAGGTGCAAAGAATACATGGCGTAATGGCTGGATGACGATTGCTTCCGTCGGTGCAGTTACCACGACTTTAATTTTAGTTGGTGTATTCCTTGTTCTAATGTTGAATTTGAATCACATTGCTGGCGAACTGGAAGAAGATGTACAAATAAAGGCATTAGTTGAATTGACTGAGGAAGAAACGACAGTTGAAGCCATGAATGAGGATATTTCCAATATTAGTGGTGTAGAAAGTGTTGAGTATGTAACGAAGGAAGAAGAACTGCAGAACCTGATAGACAGCATGGGTGAACAAGGACAAGCCTGGAGCTTATATGAACAGGATAACCCACTCAATGACGCATTTGTTGTAAAAGCAACAAACCCACAGGATACGGAGAATGTTGCGAATGAAATAGAAAAATTTGACTATATTTACCGAGTCAATTTCGGGCAAGATTATGTTGATAGTTTATTTACATTTAATAAGTATGCTAGAAACATAGGATTAGGCTTAATTGTGGCACTCGTGTTCACCGCAATTTTCTTAATTTCCAATACGATTAAGATCACGATAATGGCGCGCAGACGCGAGATTGAAATCATGAAATTAGTAGGTGCAACAAACAATTTCATCCGTTGGCCATTCTTTGTGGAAGGGCTGATGCTTGGTGTATTTGGAAGCTTGATACCTATTGCCGTTATCATGGTCGGTTACTATTTCCTAACCCAGAATCTCGTTGTCTTTGAACAATTTGATTTTGTCAAAATATTACCGTTCTTCCCATTTGCTTTACAAGTTGCTGCTATCATTATTGGTATCGGCGCAACCATCGGCGTATGGGGAAGCTTAATGAGTGTTCGTAAATTCTTGAAAGTTTAATAGTCTAAGAGATAAGTTCTAGAGAGGGGATACGAGATGAAAAAAATTAATCTGCTACTTATTTTCTTATTGATTGCTTCATTGATACCAGCAAACACCATCTTTGCTGAAACAGCTGACGAATTAGATGATAAAATTAATGATTTAGAAGATCAGGAAAGTAATTTAGAAGAGAAATCAAACGGGGTAGAGAACAAAGTAAGTGAAACAGAAGAAAAAATTGCCGAAAACAAAGACCAGCAAGATGAAACACAAAGTGAAATTAACAGTCTGAACAGTGACTTGGAAGATACACAGGCGAAGCTTGCTGCCAAACAAGAGGAAATTGCTCAAACAAACAATGAAATTCAAACAACCGAAGCAGAAATTCAAAAAACAGAAGAAGAAATTACCTCTCTTAAAGAAGAGATTGAAGCATTAAAAAACGAGATTAAAGAGCTGGAAGAAAAGATTGCATCCAGAGAAAAACTATTAAAGAACAGATTACGCTCCATCCAGCAAAATGGCGGAAGTGTCAGCTATTTAGAAGTTATCCTGGGTGCACAAAGCTTTGGTGATTTTATTAACCGTGCTACTGCTGTTAACAAAATCATGGATTCCGATAAAAATATCATGGAAGAACAGGAAGCAGATAAGAAAAAGTTACAAGAAAACAAAGCAACAGTTGAGAAAAACAAAAAAGAAGTGGAAGACAAACAAGTTGCGTTAGAAGACAGCAAGGCACAACTTGAAAACACGAAGTCGAATTTAGTAGCACAGCAAGAAGAGTTAAATGAAATCGAATCGACATTGAATAATCAAAAAGATAATAAAGAGACATTAATGGCAGACTTGGAATCAGAAGAACAAGAACTGCATGATCATAAAATGAGTTTAGCTGAGCAGCAAGAAACACTTAATAATCAAGCTGCTGTTATTGCACAAGCGAAAAAAGAAGCAAAAGAAAAACTAGACCAATTATCAAAAGAAGAGGATAATAGTTCATCTAATGGTGGAGGCAGCAGCGGAGGATCTTTATCATCTGGAGGAAACGGCAGTTTAGTCTGGCCAGCACAAGGGAGACAATCTTCAGACTATGGCTATCGTGACTTTGATGGTGGTGGATTCCATTACGGTATAGATATCGCAAACAGTGTAGGAACGACTATTAGAGCAGCTGCCGATGGTAAGGTAACAAGGGCGAATTATTCCTCTAGTTACGGAAATGTAGTATACATATATCATCCAAGCCTAGATTTAACGACTGTGTATGCACACTTAAATAGTTCCAATGTTTCATTAAAACAAAATGTAACGCAAGGTCAAACAATCGGTGGTATGGGTGATACCGGACATTCCTTTGGCAGTCACTTACACTTTGAAGTACACAAACGTGGATGGAGTTATCACGGAGCAATCGACCCGATGCCATACTTGCCTTAAATAGCGAAATAAAAAAAGACATCACAAAATACTTGTGATGTCTTTTTTAAACCATCATAATATAGTAGTAGAACATTAAAATGAGACATAGGTATGTAGTAGTGGAAAAAAGAGAGTCTTGGAAAGGCAATGGGGTGGGTATATGAAAATAAGCAAAAGAATTTTAGTGTTAATTTTAATTGTAGCAATTGCTTTAGGCGCTGCTGGTACATATGCTGGACTAGCGTTCTTTGCAAGTGGGTCAAGTTCTGAAAGCGGGATGAGCAGTAATGATCAAAATTTATTATCCCAGCTTTCTGATCAGCAGCAAAGCCTAGAAGAGAACATGGGCAAAATGTCCAAAGTCGTAGATGCTTTTTCCATCATTCAAGAAAATTATGTGGAAGAAGTAGATGATCAGCAACTGGTGGAAGGTGCCATCAATGGTATGCTGGAATCACTCGAGGATCCATACAGTGTATACATGGATCAGGAAACAATGGAACAATTTAATGAACAAATAGAAGCATCATTTGAAGGGATCGGTGCCGAAGTTTCGATGGTAGACGGTAATGTAACCATCGTAGCTCCGATTAAAGATTCGCCAGCGGAAAAGGCTGGATTAAAACCTAATGATCAAATTTTATCTGTCGATGGCGAGAGTGTGGAAGGCCTTGATCTCTATGAAGCAGTTAACAAAATCAGAGGAGAAAAAGGTTCCGAAGTCGTTCTTGAAGTCAGCAGACCTGGAGTAGATGATCCATTAGAGATTGAAATTACAAGAGATGCGATTCCGCTAGAAACCGTTTATTCGGAAACGAAAGAAGTAAATGGAAAAACAATCGGTGTGATAGAATTAACTTCTTTTTCAGAAAACACGGCATCTGATTTTGAAAAAGCACTGTCGAATTTAGAAGATAAAGGGATGGATGGACTTGTAATTGATGTCCGAGGAAATCCTGGTGGGTTATTACCGGCTGTGGAAGAGATTTTGAAAAACTTTATCCCGAGCGATAAACCATATCTTCAAATCGAAGATCCTTCCGGTAAAAAGACAAGGTATTTTTCTGAATTGGAATCTGGCAAAGACTATCCAATTGTTTCGATAATTGATGGCGGAAGTGCCTCTGCCTCAGAAATTCTGGTTGGTGCACTTAACGAAGCAATGGATTATGACATAGTGGGTGAAAAGTCATTTGGTAAAGGTACCGTGCAACAAACCGTTTCAATGGGAGATGGCAGTACCATTAAAATTACCCGTTTCAAATGGCTAACGCCTGATGGAAATTGGATTCACGAAAAAGGTATTAAACCAACGGTAGAACAAAAAATGCCTGATTATTATTACACTAATCCGGTACAGATTGAAGAGCCCTTAAGCTACAATCAAAGTGATGATCAAATCGAAAATGTTCAAATTATGCTGCAAGGCTTAGGTTACAAGCCTGAAAGAACTGACGGATACTTCAACGAAGCAACCAAATCGGCAGTAGAAGCATTCCAAAGCGACCAGGATATAGAAGTGACTGGTGAAGTCAATCAGAAAACCGCTGAAGTCTTACAAACATCCATCGTCGAAAAAATTCGCGATGGCCAAGACGACAAGCAACTAGAAAAAGCCCTGGAGATCGTAAGCCAATAATAATCAAAAGCCCACATTTACTGTAAATGTGGGCTTTTGCATGGAGTTCTCAAATAAAATTCCTGTAACGGATCATGGTAAGTGGAACGGTGTGTCAGTGTTGTAATTTTGACATGTTTTATAACAGGTCATCCCCATTCTAATTGCTAGCTATTACACAAGAAAGTTCATTAAGCTTTGTAGCTCAGAAGGAAAGGAGACAAAAGTGGGAAGCATTGCAAGGAGATTTGTAGCGTTTAGAAGGAAAGGAGCCAAAAGTAAGTAGCCGAGCATCAAGATTTGTAGCGTTTAGAAGGAAAGGGACCAAAAGTGAAGAGCAGTCCCCAGAGATTTGTATCGTTTAGCGAGAAAAGGACCAAAAGTGAAGAGCAGTCCCCAGAGATTTGTATCGTTTAGCGAGAAAGGAACCAAAAGTGAAGAGCAGTCCCCAGAGATTTGTATCGTTTAGCGAGAAAGGAACCAAAAGTGAAGAGCAGTCCCCAGAGATTTGTATCGTTTAGCGAGAAAGGAACCAAAAGTGAAGAGCAGTCCCCAGAGATTTGTATCGTTTAGCGAGAAAGGGACCAAAAGTGAAGAGCAGTCCCCAGAGATTTGTATCGTTTAACGAGAAAGGAGCCAAAAATGGTGGGCAGTCATCGGAGGTTTCTATGGTTTCAGAGGAAAGGGGACCCAAATGCCGGCTATTATCTTCTTGTAAAGTCTGTATCATAGACTCCTGCAGACGTGTAGTGGTTGGCAGGAGGGTTATTACAACCCACATAATATATAAAAATGCTCCCACCGCTAGACATAATCCATATTATAAAAATCTTATTATACGTATCATTCAGTTAGGGATGGTTGTGTGATCAAAATTGTACCAGAACAAAATTTTCCCCTATCCACTCCTTTAAAATTAGGAAAATATATTTAAAATAAAAAAATGGGTAGCCAAATTTTCTTTTTTTGAGCATAATAGAGATACTATACATAATTAATGTTTTGGACTTTGGAAGGGGCCGATGGGATGGATTGGATAACGGAACTTGGTTTAGCAATTGTTCGTATGTTTATGCAACCTTTTATGTATCTCTTTTTTCTATTAATCTTCCTCAGCGGTTATTGGCGAATAAAAAAAGATCGTCAGCATCACGGTGCGAAGGTATATCCATATTTTTATGAAGCGAGACAGAATGTATCTGGCACAATAGTAATCGGACTGCTGCTTTCTATCGTATCAGTGGCACTGGGATTGATCATCTCGCTACCATTCGCATTACTATTAGGAGCAGTAATACTCGTTTTATCATTAGCCAATCATTTCAGTATGTTGTCAGCGGCACATGGGCTGGCCATAACAGCAATGATTACGTATGTGCTTAACAGGTATGGTACGGGCTATATACCAGAGGCATGGTTAGAACAATTAGATAGGACAGATCTGTTTTATATTCCGATTATTATTGCTGTTTTACTATTTGCAGAGGCCTGGTATGTGAAGCAGATAAATGCTGATGATACCTTCCCGGAATTAAGCAAAAGTGGCAGAGGGAAATTTATCGGACAGCATCGGATCAAGAAGCTGGCGATCATTCCTTTTATTGCATTGTTCCCTGTGGGATCGTTGGAATCCTTTGTTGATTGGTGGCCAGTATTTGAGATAGGACAGCAATCTTTTGGTCTGATCGTAGTCCCATACTTGCTCGGTTTTGAATATGTCGTTAAAACCAGTCTGGTAAAAACTGCAACAGAGTGGATTGCTCCACGTATTAGACTGTTAGCAATCCTTGTGTTACTATTGGCTGCTGGCAGTTATGTCGTTCCGTTTCTGACCATGATTGCTTTAGCAGCGGCTTTAATCGGTAAAGAAATCGTGCAGTATCTGTATCGGGCGAAAGAACAGCAAGAACGTCCTTATTTCCAGCCATCTGATAAAGGATTATTTGTATTAGGAACATTACCCGATAGCCCTGCTGTTGATCTGGGACTGCAGCCTGGTGAAGAAATTATGAAAGTAAATGATCAAGTGGTTCGCAATGAAGACCAGTTTTATCAGGCGGTCAACAATAATCGTGCATTCTGCAAAGTCAGTATTAAAGATTTAGAAGGGGAGCTTCGCTTTGCGCAACGGGCTTTATACGAAGGGGAGCACCATAAACTGGGGATATTATTTGTAAAGGAAACGAATATGTATCAAGAAAATATAAAACAAGAGAGCTGATCATCAGCTCTCTTGTTTTTCGTTGAATTGCAATAGTTCGCGAATTTCATCTTCTGATAATTTGGATAATAATGTTTCACCTGGCTGGATGATTTGATCGACCAATTCGCGTTTTTGTTGTTGTAAGTGATATATTTTTTCTTCAATCGTACCTTCCGTAATAAAGCGGATTACTTGAACTACATTTTTCTGACCGATACGGTGCGCTCTCCCTGCAGCTTGTTCTTCGACAGCGGGATTCCACCAGAGGTCATATAAGATAACAGTATCGGCTCCAGTTAAGTTGAGACCCGTTCCACCTGCTTTCAGGGATATCAGGAAGAAGCTTTTTTCACCTTCGTTAAAAGCTTCTACCATCTTCATGCGCTGATCAGATGGAGTTGATCCATCGAGATAAAAGACGTCGTGTCCATTAGCTTCCAGAGTGTCGCGAATGATTTCCAGCATGCTGGAGAATTGTGAAAAGATCAACGTGCGTTTTCCATTGGCTTCAAGCTCCGCTGTTCGTTCCATTAACTGATCCAATTTACCGGACTGTCCCTGATAATTTTCCAGGAACAAGCTCGGATGACAACAAATTTGGCGCAAACGTGTTAAGCCTGCGAGGATTTGCAATTTACCACGATCAAATCCTTTTGTTTCGATCGTCTCATCTAACTCACTTTGGATTCGCTGTAAGTAGCCAAGGTATACTTCTTTTTGATCCTTCGTAAGCTCGGAGTACTGTACCGACTCAATTTTGTCCGGTAATTCGTCCAGTACATCCTTTTTCACGCGGCGCAAAATAAACGGTCTCGTGATTTTTGAAATATAATTCGTGTCCAGATTACTAAACACTTTTTTGCTACCGAAGAGACCAGGCGAAATCGTGTAAAAAATCGACCATAATTCTTCGAGTGCATTTTCGATTGGCGTACCGCTCAAAGCAAAAAATTGTTTTGCCTGCAAGGAACGTACAGATTTTGCTGTTAAGGTTAAATGATTTTTAATTGCTTGTGCTTCATCCAATACGATGCAGTCAAACAAATGCTCTTCATATAAATCCTGATCTTTTCTCAAAGTAGGATAAGAGGTAATCAGAATATTGGTATTCTGGAAACGCTCCAGCAACTGTCGCCGCTCTTGTTTAGGTCCAATGATTACGCCTGCTGATAAGGTCGGTGCAAATTTTTCAATCTCTTTTTTCCAGTTATACAAAAGTGAGGCAGGGGCAATCACCAATGCTTGATAGTTACCCTCTTGATTTTCTGCTTCTGAAAGCATATAACTGATGGTTTGTAATGTTTTTCCCAGTCCCATATCATCAGCCAAAATTCCACCTAAATGATAGTGAGAGAGTGCCTTCATCCACTGAAAGCCGGTAACCTGATAATCCCGCATTTCGGCTTGAAGTGAGGCAGGCAGCTCGAATTCCAGCATTTCAGGATGCTTAAGCTGCTCCAACATTTGTTGAAATGATGCACTATAGCGATGATCTGTCTTGTTTAAGGCCTCTTCCACCTGGAAACTGCGAGCTGCAGGGATCGAAACTTTGCCGTCTTCCATTTGTTTTTGTGACAATTGCAAGGTTTGCTGTAACCGTTGAAACGAGTTGAAATCGTCACGTCCCAAATGAATCAGCGCACCATTTGGAATACGATAATATCGTTTCTTTTCGATTAACGCCTGCAATATATTAGCAACGTGTTCATCGGAAATCCCTTCCATGTCAAAAGCAATGTCAAGCATACCTTCCGTTGGTCGATAATCTACCTGTGATTGCAGTTTAATCTTTTCTACACCGTCGATCATTTGTTTCACAGCATATGAAAGATAGACATTAGCGTTCTGCTCTAATTCATGAACACCTTCATGCATAAAAGAATAAATCGCATCGTCATTAAATAAATAATAAGCTTGATTCATTTCCATAAATGCTTCATCGCGTAGCTGTTGAATAATTTGCTGTTCCTTTGCAGTTTCTCTTTTTACAATGGTTTTAGCCACAGATTGTTCAGAAAAAGGTGTAAAACGTTCCTCGCCATAGTGGTATTCCACCTCTGCTTTAATAGCGCCATCTATCTCATCAATATATACTTTCGACTGCAAAGGTGTCGTATTTATTTGCTGTTCCATCCGTTCTGTCATTTGTAATGAACCAATTTGTTCGAATTGAGGCATCACGTTCTTGACAAATCCGTTCATTTCATCAGCAGAGATGTTCTGCTTTTTCTTATTTTGAAATGGCATGATCCGAAACAACTTTTCCAATATCGCTTTTTGGTTGTACGTTAATTTATAAAAATAATTTTCCCGGATTAAATAGCGATAACTATTAAGAAAATAAAACTCAGACAAATCGTTCATTTCCAGCGTGTAACTATTGGTTGCCTGGTAATCTAATTGAAAGGTTAAATGTTCCTCTATATTTCCTTTTTGAATATTGCTATATTCTTTATTCGTATCCAAGCGGAATGTGTAGTTGATATCCTCAAACAAATCCAGTAATGGGTCTACCAGACTGGGTGGAACATAGATACTTCTAGGGTTCTCCAGTTTGATTACATAACTGTTTCCAAACAAACGCTCCTGTTCATAGCAGGTTAAGAGCATTTCGATCATCTTTTGATCTTTGGAGGTAAAGTAGTGCGTATAGGGATAATACGTATAGCTTTGATTAACCCGATAAGCTTCTCCATTAGTCATCGCTTTTAAAAAGTTGCGGATATCACGAACCACATATGGTCGTTTATCACCAATTTTTATTTCTATACTCAATGCATACTGTGAATTTTTATTCGCTTTTATTAGGGACAAAACATATTCCGCTTCCACTTGCAAAGGGGTTTCGATGTCCTCTTGTTTATTACGGAACGTATGCAGTAATTGCTTGGCAAACAGATCGGTGTCCTGCGAAGGTGCCTCCTGGGCGCGACGATCCACTGCATAACGTCTTTTGTTTGATTGCGCATCTTGGGTAATGGCCAATAAGACAGCTGCTACATGTTTACACGTATCATGCGTTTCAAATGCTGGGCAATTACAAGTTGTGTCAATCTTCATATCATCAGTAAAATAAATGCGAATTGTATAAATCTTGGTTCCTTTAACAAGTCCACGCCAAGAATTAGTCTGTGGATTATAAGAGAGGCCATATACTTTGCCACTTTGGTAGTATTGATAGCCTCTATTGTAAAAACGTTCGCCAGTTAGCTGACGAATCGATTGTTCCGTCATTTGAATTTGCTGCAACTTGATCCCATCCTTATACAAAGAATCCATCATTATATTATAGCAGATTCTGCGACGTATGCCATCCAGATGATATTTTTATTTTCACCTTGTTTGAGAAGTGTTAAAATAGGAGAAGTTAAGGTTAGGTAAATAAGAAAGTAGGGTACAAACATGGGATTACAAGAAGAAGTGAAAAAAAGAAAGACGTTTGCGATCATTTCACACCCGGATGCCGGTAAAACAACGATGACTGAAAAATTGTTATTATTCGGTAATTTAATTCGATCAGCAGGTACGGTAAAAGGGAAAAAGTCGGGAAAATTTGCAACATCGGACTGGATGGAAATTGAAAAGCAACGTGGTATTTCGGTAACATCCAGTGTGATGAACTTTGAATATAAAGGTCACAAGGTTAATATCCTTGATACGCCTGGACACGAAGATTTCAGTGAGGATACGTACCGAACGTTGACAGCAGTTGACAGTGTTGTCATGATTATTGATGCGACTAAAGGTATTGAAGCACAAACAATTAAGCTGTTCAAGGTTTGTAAAATGCGAGGTATTCCGATCTTTACCTTTATTAATAAGCTTGACCGTGAAGGGCGAGAACCACTGGAATTGTTAGATCAGATTGAAGAAGTGTTAAATATTGAAACGTATCCGATGAATTGGCCGGTAGGAATGGGGAAAAGGTTTCTAGGCATTCTGGACCGTTATCAAGACCAATTTATTAAATTTAATGGTAATGAGGAAGAGTCATATATTCCAATGTCAGAAATGGATCAGGATGAAATCACCCAGCATCCTACTTATCAGGAAACGGTTGATGAATTAGAACTATTAAATGAAGCAGGCGATCAATTTTCTATCGATCGTGTATTAGAAGGGGAGCAAACACCTGTATTTTTTGGTAGTGCCCTTGCACCTTTTGGGGTACAGACCTTTTTCGATACGTTTATCGAATTAGCACCTGCACCAGGTCCACGCCGCACGACCGAAGAAGTCATAAGTCCTAATTACCCTGATTTCTCCGGATTCATTTTCAAAATTCAAGCAAATATGAATCCGCAGCACCGTGACAGAATCGCGTTTTTGCGAGTGTGTTCCGGTAAATTTGAGCGCGGGATGAATGTGACGTTAGCTCGAACTGGTAAGAGCATTCGGTTGGGACAGACACAACAATTCGTTGCTTCCTCCCGTGATACAGTTCAAGAAGCGTATGCTGGTGACATCATTGGCGTCTATGATCCAGGTTCCTATCGGATAGGGGATACTTTACTGGAAGGGAAAAATGTCTTTCAGTACGATGAGTTACCGCAGTTTCCACCAGAAATGTTCCAACGCGTAACGGCCAAGAACGTAATGAAAGCAAAGCAGTTCCGTAAGGGGATCGAACAGCTTGTCCAGGAAGGTGCAATCCAATTATTCCGCGGTTATCCAACCGATTCGATGATCATTGGTGCGGTAGGACAACTGCAGTATGAAGTATTTCAGCATCGTATGAAGAATGAATACAATGTGGAAGTCATGCTCGAATCTATTGGAGACCGGATACCGCGCTGGCTAAAAAAAGATCAAGTCGATCCGAAATTATTTGATGAACGTAACCTGCTGGTGAAAGATCGTGAAGAAGATTTCCTTGTCTTATTTAAAAATGATTTTGCATTACGCTGGTTCGTCGATAAACACCCAGATGTCGAACTGATCGATTTATTCGAAGTAAACCAATATGACCAAACAAGCCATAGCTAACGATAGCTATGGTTTTTTGATCAGTCTAGTAGTATATAAATACAGTCATAGAAGTAAATTTAAGTATTTCCTATCATATCTTTTTATCAACCTCGCACCTTTGGTTATAATGAAGAGGAAACCAATAAAACCCAAAACGAATATTTGTTCGCTTTTTTTAAAGCGATCGTGTATACTAATAGATAGATAAAGAGAACGGAGGTAATATGGTGGATCAACATACTTTTGATTTACAGGCACCTTATCAGCCGCAAGGGGATCAGCCTCGTGCGATTAAAGAGCTTGTAGAAGGTGTCGAAAACAATAAACGTCACCAGACATTACTAGGTGCTACAGGAACAGGTAAGACGTTTACAGTTAGTAATGTCGTGAAAGAAATTAACCGGCCGACGCTTGTGATCGCTCATAATAAAACACTTGCGGGGCAGTTATACAGTGAGTTTAAAGAGTTTTTTCCTAATAACGCAGTAGAGTATTTTGTCAGTTATTACGATTATTATCAGCCAGAAGCGTATGTACCGTCGACAGATACTTTTATAGAAAAAGATGCCAGTGTGAATGATGAAATTGATAAACTGCGACACTCTGCAACCTCTTCTTTGTTTGAACGAAATGATGTCCTGGTCGTTGCCAGCGTTTCGTGCATTTACGGTTTAGGTTCACCAGAAGAGTATAGCAGTCAAGTATTATCGCTGCGAGTAGGAATGGAAAAAGACCGTGATGAATTGTTAAGAGCATTGGTGGATATTCAGTATGCTCGCAATGATATTGACTTTCAGCGTGGTACCTTTCGCGTCCGTGGGGATTCAGTAGAAATAATTCCGGCATCAAGGGAAGAACATTGTGTGCGCATCGAATTTTTCGGTGATGAAATAGATCGTATCCGTGAAGTGGATGCCTTGACCGGTGAAATACTAGGGGATCGAGAACATATTGCGATATTCCCGGCATCTCACTTCGTAACGCGAGAAGAAAAATTAAAAGTAGCAATGGAAAATATAAAAAAGGAATTAAATGAGCAGCTTGCAAAATTTCGAGAAGAGGACAAACTGTTAGAAGCACAGCGCTTAGAACAGCGAACCAACTATGACCTTGAAATGATGGAAGAGATGGGATTCTGTTCAGGTATTGAAAATTATTCTCGTCATCTTTCCTTGCGAGATGCAGGTTCTACACCTTATACATTAATTGATTACTTTCCTGATGATTCGTTAATCGTCATCGATGAGTCTCATGTTACATTACCGCAAATTCGTGGTATGTATAATGGAGACCAGGCTCGTAAGAAAGTATTAGTTGATCATGGCTTCCGTTTACCATCGGCAATGGATAACCGTCCGCTGACTTTCGATGAATTTGAACAAAAAGCCAATCAGTTAATCTATGTCTCAGCCACTCCTGGACCGTATGAGCTCGAACATACACCGGTTATGACCGAACAAATTATTCGACCAACCGGATTATTGGATCCGGAAGTGGATATTCGTCCAATCGATGGGCAGGTAGATGATTTAATCGGTGAAATTAATAAACGTGTGGAAAGAAATGAACGAGTATTAGTGACGACCTTAACGAAAAAAATGTCTGAGGATTTAACTGATTATCTAAAAGAAGTCGGATTAAAAGTTGCTTACTTACACTCTGAAATTAAAACGCTGGAACGTATTGAAGTAATTCGGGACTTGCGTGTTGGTAAGTATGACGTTCTGGTCGGTATTAACTTATTACGTGAAGGATTAGATATTCCGGAGGTTTCCTTGGTAACTATTTTAGATGCAGATAAAGAAGGTTTCCTTCGTTCTGAGCGTTCTCTCATTCAAACAATGGGAAGGGCAGCGCGTAATGAGAATGGTAGAGTAATCATGTATGCAGATAAAGAGACGGATTCGATGAAACGTGCAATTGAAGAAACCTATAGACGTCGTGAAAAGCAGCAAGCATATAACGAAAAACATGGGATTACACCGCAAACGGTTAATAAAGGAGTACGTGATGTTATTCGCGCTACGATTGCGGCAGAAGACAAAGAGCAATACAACGAAAAAGCAAAAGAAGTTAGTAAAATGACGAAGAAAGAAAGAAAATCACTAATCGAACAAATGGAACAGGAAATGAAGCAGGCAGCTCGCGACCTCGACTTCGAGCGGGCGGCAGAGCTTCGTGATGCAGTATTAGAATTGAAAGCAGAAGGGTGAAAATAATGGCGAAAAAATCGATTTCAATACAAGGAGCGCGTGCTCATAATTTAAAAAACATTTCGATTGATATACCAAAAGATAAGCTGGTAGTGTTGACTGGTTTATCCGGATCCGGTAAGTCATCGCTAGCTTTTGATACGATCTATGCGGAAGGACAAAGACGATATGTCGAGTCCCTTTCCGCTTATGCTCGTCAGTTTTTAGGACAAATGGACAAACCTGATGTCGATTCAATTGAAGGGCTATCACCGGCTATTTCAATCGATCAGAAAACAACAAGTCGAAACCCGCGTTCTACTGTAGGAACGGTAACAGAAATTTACGATTATATGCGTTTGCTTTTTGCTCGGATTGGACATCCTATCTGTCCAATTCACGGGGAGGAAATCACGTCACAAACCGTAGAGCAAATGGTGGATCGAATTCTCACTTACCCGGAGCGGACAAAATTACAAATTCTTGCACCCGTTGTTTCCGGGCGAAAAGGAACCCACGCTAAAGTGTTAGAAGATCTTCAAAAAGAAGGGTACATTCGTTTGCGCGTGGACGGTGAGATGCGAGAGATAAGTGATGATATTGAACTGGACAAGAACAAGAATCACTCTATTGAAGTTGTCATTGACCGAATAGTGGTGAAAGAAGGTATTACAGGACGACTTTCTGACTCTATTGAAACAGCATTAAAGTTAGGCGAGGGCAAAGTAATTGTCGATGTCATTGGAGAAGAGGAGCTGCTCTTTAGTGAAAATCATGCTTGTCCGATATGCGGATTTTCCATTGATGAACTGGAACCACGCCTCTTTTCATTTAACAGTCCGTGGGGCGCATGTAAAACGTGTGATGGTTTAGGTTCACAACTGGAAGTCGATGTTGACCTAGTGATTCCAAATAAGGATCTAACATTAAACCAAGGTGCGATTGTCGCCTGGGAACCGACCAGTTCGCAATATTATCCGCAAATGCTAAAAAGTGTTTGTAATCATTATGGCATTGATATGGATGTCCCGGTTAAAAAACTGAGCAAACGTGACATGAATAGAATTTTAAAAGGAAGTGGCAAGGAAAAAATCTACTTCCGGTATGAGAATGATTATGGTATGACACGTGAAACAGACATATATTTTGAAGGTGTATTGAACAATATTGCTCGTCGCTATCGAGAGACATCCTCTGATTTCATTCGTGAACAGATGGAGAAATACATGGCGAATAAAGCATGTCCGACCTGTGAAGGCTATCGACTTAGTGATGAAGCACTTGCTGTCAAGGTAAATGATTTACACATTGGACAAGTGACGGAATTGTCCGTAACGGAAGCTATTCAGTTCTTCACCTCACTTAATTTGTCAGAAAAAGAGATTCAAATAGCAAAAATGATAGTCAATGAACTGGATGATCGTCTTACTTTTCTTAAGAACGTAGGACTGGACTACCTCACACTATCAAGAGCGGCAGGGACATTATCTGGTGGTGAGGCACAACGGATCCGTTTAGCAACGCAGATCGGTTCGGCCTTAACGGGGGTTCTGTATGTCCTGGATGAGCCATCGATTGGTCTGCATCAACGTGATAACGACCGTTTGATTCAGACATTAGAACGGATGCGTGATCTGGGTAATACATTAATTGTAGTTGAGCATGATGAAGACACCATGCTTGCCGCTGACTATTTGATCGATATTGGCCCAGGAGCTGGTGAACACGGTGGGGAAGTAGTCGCTCAAGGCACACCTAAACAGGTGATGAAGAAGAAGCGATCTTTAACCGGACAATATTTATCAGGTGAGAAATTTATCCCTGTTCCAGCTAAACGCTCTAAGCCTGATAATCGTTATTTAGAAATCATCGGTGCTGAAGAGAATAACTTGAAAAACGTTGATGTGAAAATTCCTATTGGCATTTTCACAGCAATCACTGGTGTATCCGGTTCTGGGAAGAGTTCATTAATCAATGAAATTTTACACAAAAGCTTATCTGTTCATCTGCATCGTGCTAAGCAAAAACCTGGTAAGCATGAAAAAATAAACGGAATCGAGTATTTAGAAAAAGTAATTGATATTGACCAGTCCCCTATTGGTCGAACACCACGTTCCAATCCGGCTACTTATACCGGGGCTTTTGATGATATACGAGATGTATTTGCGCAAACTAATGAGGCAAAAATCAGAGGCTATAAAAAAGGCCGCTTCAGTTTCAATGTTAAAGGTGGCCGCTGTGAGGCGTGCCGCGGTGATGGTATCATTAAAATTGAAATGCATTTCCTCCCGGATGTCTATGTACCGTGTGAAGTCTGCGAGGGCAAACGTTATAATCGTGAGACGCTGGAAGTGAAATATAAAGGGAAAAACATTGCCGATGTCCTCGACATGACGATTGAGGAGGCATTGTCATTTTTCGAAAACATTCCGAAAATAAGACGTAAAATGGAAACAATTTATGATGTCGGTCTTGGCTATGTACGTTTAGGTCAGCCTGCGACCACCTTATCTGGAGGGGAAGCTCAGCGTGTTAAGCTGGCAAGTGAATTACACCGTCGTTCAAACGGAAAATCGCTCTATATCCTGGATGAACCAACCACAGGTCTCCACATCGATGATATTTCTCGCTTGTTGACAGTGATTCAGCGCCTAGTTGATAACGGGGATACGGTAATTATCATTGAGCATAATCTTGATGTGATCAAAGCATCCGATTATATTATCGATCTCGGTCCAGAAGGTGGCGACGGTGGCGGTACCATTGTAGCCACAGGCACACCAGAAGAAGTCGCCGAAGTAAAAGAATCACATACAGGAAGATATCTAAAACCTGTCCTCGAAAGAGATAAAGCAAGAATGGAAGCAATGATCGGCAAATAAAAAAGCTGCCCAATGGGCGGCTTTTTTTCGTAGTTATGAAGCAGTGAGAATTTAGTATGTAACATGATAAGAAAAGAGATGAAGAAGATGAAGTTGACTTCCTATAATATGGATTATGTAAACAAAGGCTTTTTTGCAAAATAGTCATTTTGAAATAATTTATCTCATTACAAAGCTCCGGAAATAGGCTCCGCGTCCTGTGGGCACGGCTTGAGCTAGGCTACTACTTGAAAATGCCTCTTTGCTGCCTTGTGCCGAGGAAGCTTACTCCGAAGCAATGCTTGCAGACACAGGCACAAATGAAGTGGATCTTCAGCTCGCGCTGAGGCATGAGGAGTCTCCGCCTATTTCCTACGCTTGAGGGAAGTGTTACAACGTATGGAATTGTTAAAAGCAGTGGTTCTAAGCATTATGTAATTCATTCCATTCCTGTTATGTTTACATTGATCAATATGCTACCTCTTACAAAAGTTGTACAGTCCCTATTCTAGCGTAGGCCAACCACGGAGACTCCCGCGGGACATGCAGGTGCTGGAGATCCACTTTGTGAAGTGCCCTCCTTCACAAAGTTAGCTCCAGCCGTGCCCCGCAGGACGCGGAGTGGTTGGACGGAGCGGTATCCCAGCACATGAATCATTTCAATATTACCACTAAGCATAATCCATATTATAGGTAGTTGTATATCAATTATGTCAATTAGTACGGGGCGGATTATGCTTGTTTTTTTCTAACAGGATAAGTAAGGGTAATCTGCCAAATCGTCATGTTGAATAAAATCAGATACTAGGATATTGGTACACTGTTCCTGCTAATCATTTCAATAAGATGCTCTCAATCTTTCTCACAAGAACTTATACCCTAACTGTGCTAAAATAGAGAAAGAATGCAAGGAAAGAGGAGGCTGCCATAAATTATGGAACCAATTGAAATAAATCAGTTGCAAAAACATATTGATGATCGTGCAAATAAAAGCGTATATGTCCATTTAGAAACAACAAATGGAGCATATGCCAGTCACTTTAATGAAGATGCCTACAATGTGGGGGCATTTATCCGTAATGCAAATGTATCTTATCAGCGCGGAAAAGTAGTCGGTGCTGGTGTTACATATCGCGTCGGACTCAAATTAGATATTGGCTGGATTTATGCAGAAGGTGTCAATCAATTTGAAATAAATGACCAAAATCAGCTGTTAATGGCGGGTCATGATCGCGAAGGAAGATTGATGGTGTCATTGCAGATTAGTGAAACACCATTCCATTATTAAGAAGGAGGAATTACTGTGTCAGAACACGTAGTTGTCATATATCCACATCCTGATGATGAGGCGTTTGGTGCATCCGGAACGATAACAACCTTTCGTCAAAAAGGAATCCCAGTTACGTACCTTTGTGGTACCTTAGGAGAAATGGGACGAAACATGGGGAATCCGACTTTTGCCAATCGGGAAACATTACCAGAAATCCGTAAAGAAGAATTAATTAAAGCTTGTGAAGTATTAGATATTAACCTTGAAATGTTAGGCTATCGAGACAAAACGTTGGAATTTGAATCAACGGAAGAAGTAGCTCAACATCTTTACACTTATTTAGAAAAAATAAAACCATCGCTTGTTATTACCCATTATCCTGGTCATGCGGTTCATCCAGACCATGATGCATTTGGTGCAGCAGCGATTCGGGCTGTTGAAATGATTCCAGAGCAGGAACGTCCTGCCGTATGGGCACAAGCGATTAGCCGGTCGCATACTATAGAGCTAGGGGAGCCAGATGTGGTGAATGACGTATCAGATGTATTTGAGAAAAAATTTGATACGATTCAGGCCCATAAATCGCAAGCAGATGGTATGCTTGCAACAGTGAAAAATCAAGAAGAAGATATCATGGCTGCAGCCAAACAATGGTTAGGCATGGAATCATTCTATACTTGGAAATATTGAGCAGGTGCCATGACGTTTAATCTCCTTTGCTTGTGGAAATATAGATAGGAGATTACAGTCATGATAGGAGGCTGAGAATGGAACCACGTAAACTATATCGTTCTGAAACAAATAGTATGCTTGCCGGAGTCCTCGGTGGTATCGCAGAATTAACCAACTTAGATGCAACGATATTACGTCTGATTTATATCGTATTATTAATCTTTACAGCAGGTATTCCGCTGACGATTTTATATATAGCTGCTGCCCTGATTATTCCAAAAAAAAGTGAGCGGTCATAATGCGCTGGATACTATCACTCGTATTCAACGCGCTGGCTCTCATGTTGATTGATTATCTTTTTGAAAGCTTTACGATTGACGGGTTTGGCATTGCTTTATTGGCAAGTGTGATACTTGCTGTATTAAATGCGATTGTTAGACCAATTCTGGTCGTATTAACGTTACCAATAACGATTGTTACGCTAGGGTTTTTCTTATTTGTCATCAACGCTATCACGCTTTGGTTTACCCAAGCGCTGCTAGGTGATAATTTCGTGATTGACGGCTTTGCCATGGCCCTGATCGCTGCCATTTTATTCTCAATCATGAATTTCTTTATCAACAAGATAGTGAAAGACTAAACCGCTATGAATACCATAGCGGTTTTTTTCGAACAAGAAAAGAGCAGTCACAGCAGTAATCATTTAGAACATGAAGTTCTTTCTTATAATATGGATTATGTAAAGTAAGGATGTATTGCAAAATGGCCATTTTGATATAGTTTATCTGCTTAGCAAAGCTCCGGAAATAGGCTCCGCGTCCTGTGGGCACGGCTTCAGCTAACTTAGGAAAGAAAAGAATTTTCTTTCCTAAGTGGATCTTCAGCTCGCGCTGATTCCACGGGAGTCTCCGCCTATTTCCTACGCTTAGAGGAAGTGCTACATCGATTGGAACAGCTAAAAGCAGTGGTTTTAGGCATTATGTTATTCATTCAATTACTGTTATACATGCAGCGATCAAACTGCTAGCTCTTACAAAAGTTGTAGAGTCCCTATTCTAGCGCAGGCCAACCACGTAGACTGATATGAACGAAACTGTCAAATCCCTCTCGCAAACAATGGAAAGTTTCTAATTTTGGGCAACCTTAAGCTAAGAGTCTATGTTGGCTCTTTTTTTAAATACTATTCAATAAGCAGAGATATGCAGAATATCTCCTTCTTCTTAGCTTACCAACTTCTCCTCTCCTATCAAAAGGATTGTCAAGTGTTCTCCTTGACGATCCTTTTGATAGGAGAGACACTTATGCAAAGCTAAGAAATAATGGGATTCACCCTTCCTTTTCAGTTATAAAGGAGGTGAACACACGGCATGAAGGCAAAAATTCTCTGCTCCGATTGGCATACTGATATCCGTGGGTTCTCACATTTTATCTTTCCGTTTCAGGATCTGTCACGAACTCCTGGCGTGCGTTCACTATTAAAACATAGCTAGCACAAGTCTACGTCGTGCGTTATCCTTTACGGTTTTTATCTTTGCCTTCAAGCCCTATATTCATTTCCTTTTATTACAGATCACTTCTTCCTTTTATTCGCGCATGCCTACTTTAATGATTACGTAAATTCATTAGTTGGTTCGTTGGCAATTGCCCATATGAAACCTGCCAACTCTCTCCCAATAGCTGTGATAACTTTACCACTTTCTTTTCCTCGTTGCATTAGTCGGAAATACTTCTTATGCAAGCGTTGTTGGGCATTCCACGAAATAGTTGTAACATTAGCTGGTTGTCCTTTTTGTCTCTTTGCCAACTCTCCTTTCACGGCAGGTGAATAACGATAACTCCATGCAGCCTCAATCAAAAGCCTTCGAACATGTCTATTTCCTGTTCTCGTTATATTACCTTGCTTCCGTATATACCCGCTGGAACTTTCCATCGGCACCAAACCTGTGTAGGCCATAAATTGGCTGGCTTTTTGAAAGCGTTCAAATGAACCGACTTCTGCCACTAAACTAGTTGCGGTGATTAAGGCTACACCTCGAAGTGACATAAGTTTTTGAATCATGGGGGCATGTACACCATTTTCGGCTTCTTCTTTAATAATCTTTTCTAATCGCTTTAATCGTTGTTGAGATTCCCTAAGTTGTTGCACATATTCTTGGAATATGCTCCTTGATGTTAATCGTTTAAATGTTAAGGTGTGAAGCCATTCCCAATATCTCACACTCCATTTTCTGACTCCTTCCGGTTCTTTTCTTCCATTTCTAAGAAGAAAATGGTTCACTCTATGTTTGGCTCTTTTTTCATCTTCCTTCACATCTTCACGTCCCCGAACTAAATCACGTAAAGCCTCATCATCTTCCGTGGGGACAAAAATCGGTGTTAATTCCCCTGCGCGATAAAGGGTTGCCAGATTTAAAGCATCTCGCTTATCGGTCTTCACCTTATCACCAGGTTTCTGAGGGATTAAGGATGGCGCAATAACTTCGCAAGGGATATCCAAATGTGTAAGTAATCGATAGAGTCCATACCCAACAGCTCCGGCCTCATAACAAACTTGAAGCTCTGCGGATTCTCCTAATTTCTTCATTATCTTATCAATGGCTCCTACCGTATAGTCAATCATCCCAATATACCTTGGTTTAGAACGTCCTTCATCCGCAACGGCTACTGCTATTTTCTCTTTCGATACGTCTAATCCTACATATTTTGTGTTATACTTCATGGTACTAGCTCCTTTCGTATTTTAGCTCTGATTTGGGTTTTCATTTCATTTACGCTATACCCGGATTAACCTTCGATAATACGAAAAGGGGCTAGTTTCGTTCATAATAACTCCCGCGGGACAGGCAGGCGCTGAAGATCCACTTTGTGAAGTGCCCTTCTTCACAAAGTTAGCTTTAGCCGTGCCCCGCAGGACGCGAAGTGGTTGGACGGAGCGGTATCCCAGCACATGAATCATTTCAAAATTACCACAAGGTCAGACAGCTCCACTTTACATAATCTATATTATAGGAAATTGTATTTGGGGTCAGGCACAGACAAGTGGTTGGTAGAATGTATCATACTGCTGACAACATTTTAAAATAACCATTACGGTGAACATAATCCGTATTTCAAGGTGCCTGTGGATATATATTTATGTTAGATGGAACGGTACGAATAGGATCATTCGTTTTTTTATCCACTTAATTTTTTCATTCTAATCTGTACTATCTTTTTCAAAAAGTGCTACAATAGTTACAGCAAGATATACAATAGTGGAGAATGGAAAAAGGGATTTTTTCAGAAACAGGGGGGCTATAAAAATGGCTAAAGTTCGTACGCAGGATTTGCTTGATCGCTTTAAAATCGAGCTGATTGCAGGGAAGGAAGGAATTCACAGAGAAATATTTATGAGTGAAGTCTCGCGTCCTGGTATAGAGTTAACGGGATATTTCAAATACTATCCGAAAGATCGTTTACAGCTTTTGGGTAAAACAGAGCTATCATATTTCTCCGAATTAACCTTGGAAGAGAAAAAAGATCGTTCCTACCGTTTATGTACGGACATTACACCAGGAATTGTAGTGACGAGAGATATGGAAGTGCCAGAAGAATTAGTAGAGGCTTGTGAAGATTCCGGCGTGCCGTTAATGCGTTCACCGTACAAAACAACACGAGTTATTAGCAGGATCACTAACTTCTTAGAGGCCAAATTTGCTCCGTTCACTGCTGTGCATGGCGTATTAGTAGATATTTATGGGATAGGTGTATTAATTACCGGTCAATCTGGTGTCGGTAAGAGTGAAACAGCACTGGAATTGGTGAAAAGAGGTCACCGTCTGGTAGCAGATGATAGCGTTGAAATTCGTCAGGAAGACTACGACCGCTTGATTGGTTCATCTCCACCATTAATCGAACATTTACTGGAGATTCGTGGGTTAGGCATTATTAATGTAATGACGCTGTTCGGAGCTGGTTCTGTGCGCTCTCACAAAAAGATTTCCCTAGTTATCAACTTAGAAACTTGGGATCAAAAGAAACAGTATGATCGATTAGGGCTTGAAGAGGAGACGATGAAAATCATCGACGTTAAAATTCCGAAAGCAACACTTCCTGTTCGACCTGGTCGTAACCTTGCTGTTATTATAGAAGTGGCTGCGATGAATTTCCGTTTAAAACGAATGGGTGTTAATGCAGCAGAAGAATTCTCACAACGATTGTCTAAAATGATTCAAAATGGTGGACATGAAGAGTCTGAATTTGAAACAGATATTGATATGGATTATTAATCAAAGAACGGAGGAGATTGATTTTGGCATGTGAAGCTCCTGCGCTTGATCCTATCTTTTTACAATTAGGGCCATTATCGATTTATTGGTATGGTGTTATCATCGCGTCTGGTGCCTTTTTAGGTTTGTGGATTGCGACGATGGAAGCAGATAGATTAGGTGTAAAAAAGGACTATATTGTTGATTTAGTAGTATTTGCAATCCCGATTGCTATTATTTGTGCACGGGCATATTACGTTATTTTTGAATGGGATCGCTATGTAAATGATGCATGGTGGAAAGTATTTGCCGTCTGGGAAGGTGGTATAGCGATTCACGGGGCACTCATTGGTTCCGTCTTAACTGCCGTTATTTTCACGCGAGTGAAGAAACTTTCGTTTTGGCAAATTGCAGATATTGCAGCTCCTAGTATTATTCTTGGACAGGCTATCGGTCGCTGGGGAAATTTCATGAACCAGGAGGCACACGGCGGTCCAATTTCCGAAGCTACATATCAGAACTTTCATCAATACTTACCAGACTTCATTATGAATCAGATGTGTATTGAAGGTACGATGTATCATCCCACATTTCTATATGAATCTGTCTGGAACATTGCAGGATTTATCTTGTTACTAATCTTAAGAAAGTATCCTTTACGTCGAGGAGAAATGTTCTTAACCTACGTGATTTGGTATTCATTTGGCCGTTATTTCATTGAGGGTATGCGTACAGACAGCCTATACATTATCGGTGAATTACGAACTGCACAATTTATTTCGGTACTATTAATCGTCGGATCACTGATTGTTATGTTCTATCGCCGAAAAAAAGGATTAGCAGATCGAACGTATCAAGGTAAAAAAATCACACAACATAAGAAATAATGACAGAGCTCTTTTTTGACAGCACTTGGAGGTAAAAAATGAAGATAGAAACGATATTATTTGATTTAGATGGAACATTGATCAATACGAATGAATTAATTATTGCATCATTCGCTCATACGATTGAGAAGTTCGGCGATCGTCCGTATACAAGAGAAGAAATACTTGATTTTATCGGTCCGCCATTAATTGACAGTATGAAAAAAGTGAATAAAGATAAAGTCGAAGATTTGATGGCGACATATCGTGAGCATAACTTAGCAAATCATGATAAATATGTGGAAGCTTATCCGACTGTAGTGGAAACTATTCAAAAACTGAAAGAAGCAGGCTATCAGTTGGGCATCGTGACAACGAAGTTGAATGACACTGCGAAATTAGGCTTGAAGATTACCGGTATGGATCAGTTATTTGATGTATTAATAGGATTGGATGACGTAGAGAATGCCAAGCCCCATCCAGAACCAATTCTTAAGGCAATTGACCAGATAAAAGCAAACCCAATGACAACGATGATGGTGGGCGATAATTACCATGACATCGAAGCAGGTCACAATGCTGGCGTACAGACAGCAGGAGTAGCTTGGACGATTAAAGGCAGAGAAATTTTAGAAGCACATAATCCAGACTATATGTTAGAAGAAATGAGCGATCTATTGACCATTGTTGGAGTCGAGTAACCATGAGGAAAACGGAACGGTACCGTGTTCATGGTCCGAATAGTTTGTGGCATGTTTATCAGACTGTCCCATTTTGGAAGGTGATTCGAAATTTCATCGTTATACAGCTTGCCAGGTATACACCTTTTCTGCAAGTGAAAAACAGTTTGTATCGTACGTTTCTTAATATGAAAGTTGGCAATCAGACAGCGTTCGGTCTTATGGTTATGCTGGACATCTTTTTTCCGGAAAAGATAAAAGTCGGTACAAATTCGGTGATCGGTTATAACACGACGATTCTTGCGCACGAATATCTGATTAAAGAGTACCGGATTGGTGATGTAACAATAGGTAATGAAGTTATGATCGGAGCTAATTGTACGATTTTACCTGGAGTTATAATTGGCGATGGTGCAGTAGTAGCTGCTGGTACGGTTGTATATAAGGATGTCGAAGCAGGCACATTTGTAGCAGGAAATCCAATGCGCCTAGTATATGACAGAGAACAAATGCAAGAACGCGAGTTAAAGGATCCTTTCTTAACAAAAGCTGATGAATAATTCATCAGCTTTTTGCTTTGATAATACCATAAATCGTGTGGAGTGCAGGTACATCCAATTGATGTTTTTTTGCTATTGCGATAGCAGCCCCGTGTAAATGTTCTAATTCGAGCGGTAAGCCTTTGCGATAATCCTGATGCATGGACGAAGTTGCTTTAACTGGAAGCTGTTGAATCGTCGCCCAGGCCTTTTCTATTCTTCTGTCTGTTAAATCTACTTTTTCAGCGATTGCAATTTGTCGCATCTCTTGAAACAGCATATTCAGCACATCTTTCGTTGCTTGATGCTTAAGCAATGGTCCGATTTCCAGCTCACTTGCAGTGGTAATTCCCGAAAATGCAGTAATAAACATATACTTATACCAGATATCAGTTAACATTTTTTCACTATATGCTGCTTGCATGTTGGCTTTCTTAGAAATTTCTTCCAGTTGCTCACATATTTGTTCTTGACCATGGTGCAAAGCACCAAACCGAATTTCGTGAATCTCGCTCGTGTGTTCCACGTGGCCAGATTCGTCCAGTGTGGCTATAATATTTGCTAAACCACCTAGTATTTTTTCTTCTCCAAAATGGTCAGCCAATGTCTGATAATGGGCGACACCATTCAGGATTGGTAATAAAAAGGTGTCAGGTCCTGCTAGTGTCTTTATTGTATCAAGGACGGCATCAAGATGATAACCTTTTACTGCAATTACGATAACATCGGGTTTGACTGCCTCTTCGGCATGGATAATAGCAGAAGGTGACTGGATCTGATCATCCCCTTTGACACTATGTAACGTAAGCCCGTGCTTATGTAATTGTTTTGCTCTCTTTTCGCGTACGATAAACTGGACATTAGCCCCTGCGCGCAGCCAACGGACACCGAAATAACTGCCTAATGCGCCAGCACCAATGATGGCAATATTCATGACTTTTTCCTCCTTTTTATTTATCACGATGCTAAGCTCCCGCTTCAAGCTTCGAGCATCACAAAGCAGCTAAGTAGGAGTTAACAGCCGCTAACTCCCTGATAAGTTTCGCTAATGATCAGTGGGGGCAGCCCCCCCACTTATCAAAGTCTCACTTTATCTTACTACATGTTCGCAGGCGGACCAAAACATCTGTCATAAAAAAAGGTACTTTCATTGTATGCAAATTGTGTTATAATGCATTAGTCATCGAATTTTATCATGGTGCTACCGTCCGTAAGATACCGTAGCAAACTTTCTTGCTATTACGGGCGTTAACACCTCAAACAAGAGAAGGGTTAGAAGCCCATTAAGCTATTAACATTATAATTTTTTGCAGGTAAAGATAGGAGGGGAACCATAAACGTGTCAAAATCACATTCATTAGAGGGCAACATCATACCTTTCATACCAGAAGGGGATTTTTATTTCTCAAAAGGTATTGAAGCATACCAAAAGCAAAAATTTGACCTCTCCTTAAAATGGTTTCAAAAAGCAATGGAAGAAAAGCCGGACAATCCGTTATATCAATGTCAGACATCAATTGTATATACGGAAATGGGTTCCTACCATTTGGCGAACCAGCTGTTAACAAGGGTATTAGCAAAGCAAGGTGAAGAATATATAGATTGTTATTATTTAATTGCGAATAATTATGCGCATTTAGGTCTTTTACAAGATGCGATCAAATATGCAGAACTTTATTTAGAAAAAGCAACTGATGGGGAATTTCGTGAAGAAGCCGCAACATTATTGGAAATGCTGGATTTCGATGATGAAGATGAGGACGACGATGATTGGACATTGGATGAAGAAGATGATCTTCTCATGTACCAGGAAACAGCCTTCTATCATCTCGAGCGTGAAGAATGGGAAGAAGCGATTGCTGTTTTAGAAGAGATGATCACTTTGTTCCCGGAATTTTCACAAGCCAGACATGAATATCATTATGCGCTGTTTTTCATCGGAGAACGAAACGAAGCCATTGAACGGGAAGAAAACTATTTGCAAGAGCATCCAGATGCTTTGTTTAGTATGATGAACCTGGCCATTTTTCATGGACTTGAACAGAATAATGAAAAAAGTCATGATTATGCGAACATGCTGGAAAATATTTATCCAATTCATGAGCAGCAAAAATTACGAATTGCCGTTACTTTAACTCAAATCGGACGATATGATAAAGCACTTCCTCGATTTAAAATGTTGCATAAACCGAAGTTAAAAGGCCATCCTTCCTACTATAGATGGTATAGTACTTGTCAGTATCAATTAGGAATGAGAGCAGAGGCAGAACAATTATGGCGAGAAGGTTGTAAACATTTTCAGATACTAGCTGAACAAACACCTCCATGGAACGGGAATTGAGCAGATTAGTAGACCTTTTGTACCGTCCATATCATAATAGAGAGAACAATTGAGAAGAAAGGGTGACAGTCATGACAGAAGAAAAGATTTATGACGTTATAATTGCAGGTGCTGGTCCGGCTGGTTTAACGGCAGCTGTCTACACATCACGTGCAAATTTAGATACATTAATGCTGGAAAGAGGTATTCCTGGTGGACAAATGGCAAACACGGAGGATGTAGAAAACTATCCAGGATATGACCATATATTAGGTCCTGACTTATCAACTAAAATGTTTGATCACTCGAAAAAGTTCGGAGCAGCATATGCTTATGGAGACATTAAAGAAGTGATCGATCATGGCGACTATAAAACAATTATTGCAGGTTCTAAAGAATACAAAACAAAAGCGTTAATTATCACTACTGGAGCACAATACAAGAAATTGGGCGTACCTGGTGAAGAAGAGCTTGGTGGACGTGGCGTCTCTTATTGTGCCGTTTGTGATGGTGCCTTCTTTAAAGAAAAAGAATTGATTGTAGTCGGTGGCGGTGACTCTGCTGTCGAAGAAGGTGTTTACCTAACGAGATTTGCAAGTAAAGTCACGATCGTGCACCGTCGTAATGAACTTCGTGCTCAAAAGATTCTGCAAGATCGTGCCTTTAATAATGACAAAATCGATTTCATCTGGGATACGATCGTCAAGTCTATTAATGATAAAGACGGGAAAGTTGGAAGTGTTACATTATATAACAAAGAAACTGGCGAAGAGTATGACCATAACATTGATGGGGCCTTTATTTATATCGGGATGGTACCATTAAGTGAACCATTCAAATCATTAGGTATTACCAATGAAGAAGGTTATATTCCAACAAACGAAAAAATGGAAACAAGTGTGCCAGGTGTATTTGCTGCTGGGGATATTCGTGAGAAAGAACTTCGTCAAATCGTAACTGCTACTGGAGACGGAAGTATTGCAGCGCAAGCCGCGCAGTCTTATATTGAGAACTTAGAGGAAAAGGTCAACGCACCTAGCTAGTCCTGTAATCTTTTCGAAATACAGACGTAATTAGAAATTAACGCGGTTGTAACACGGACGAAACATTAATTAGATATAATGTAATTAACTAATTGACCCCCTTTTTAATAAATATAGAACTTGACGGCATAGGTTTCATAACCTATGCCAATTTTTTTTGGTGGTAGACGTCAATTTCTCCGTGTATAATAGTAAATATAATAGTTGAGTCGTTACATACTAGTAGCGAAAGCGAGGGGTGTTGTTTGATGGGGAGACAAACGGATGAAATTAAATTAGTCATTATTACAGGTATGTCAGGTGCGGGAAAGACAGTAGCTGTTCAAAGTTTCGAAGATCTGGGTTATTATTGTGTCGATAACTTGCCACCAGCCCTTTTGCCGAAATTCTTGGAATTGATGAAGGATGCTACCAATACCATTCAGAAAGTAGCACTCGTCATGGATTTACGAGGAAGAGAGTTTTTTGATACACTTTTTGAAGCATTGGATGCTTTGGGACAAGAGAAGTGGCTGGAAGAACATATCCTTTTCCTGGATGCGAGTGATCATGTCTTAGTTTCTCGGTATAAAGAAACGCGTCGTTCACATCCGCTGGCACAAGATGGATTACCGTTGGAAGGAATTCATGCGGAAAGAAAAATACTGGATGAATTAAGAGGGCGTGCCCAGCATTTTATCGATACCTCTCAATTAAAACCGAAGGAACTGCGCGAAGAAATCGTACAGCGATATAGCAAAAAAGATCAGGAAATCTTCTCGGTACACACGCTATCTTTCGGTTTCAAATATGGTTTGCCAATTGATGCAGATCTTGTCTTTGATGTTCGTTTCTTACCTAATCCACATTATGTTGAACAGATGCGCCCACTGACAGGTTTAAGTTCAGAAGTTTCATCGTACGTTTTTAAATGGTCGGATACACAGAAATTTATCGAAAAAACGATTGACCTGTTAGAATTTATGCTGCCGCAATACAAGCGGGAGGGAAAAACACAACTGGTCATTGCGATCGGCTGTACTGGCGGTCAACATCGGTCGGTGGCAATAGCGGAACATTTAGCGAAATATTTCCAAAAAAATTATGTCACACATGTTAGTCATCGTGATATAGAGAAACGAAAGGGTTAATTATGACATCAATGACTCCAAAAAAAATCGTCGTCATTGGCGGCGGTACAGGAATGCCAGTTATCTTACGTGGTTTAAAACAACAACCAATTGAGTTGTCAGCAATTGTCACCGTTGCAGATGATGGTGGCAGTTCCGGCCGACTCCGAACGGAAATGGAAATGCCTGCACCAGGTGATATCCGTAATGTCATTGCAGCTCTGTCAGATGTGGAACCGATGTTAATGGACCTGTTTCAGCATCGTTTCACGAAAGGCAACGGTCTTTCCGGGCATTCAATGGGAAATCTGCTTCTAGCGGCGATGACATCCGTGACAGGCGATTTCTATAATGGGATCAAGGAAATATCAAGAGTATTAAACGTTAAAGGAAATATTTATCCGATTGCGAATCAGAATATGTTCTTGCATGCTGAATATGAAGATGGTGAGGTCGTAGTAGGAGAATCCAATATTCCTAAAGCGAATAAACGAATCAAACGTGTATTCTTAAAACCAAACCCTGTGTTGCCATTACCTGAAGCAGTAACGGCAATCCATGATGCTGATTTAGTCGTGATTGCACCAGGTAGTTTGTACACCAGTACGCTTCCTAATCTGATCGTGCCTCAGATTGGGGAAGCATTACGTGCCACGAAGGCAAAGGTTGTGTACGTCTGTAACGTGATGACACAGGCTGGTGAAACAAATCATTATACGGCATCTGATCACGTAAAAGCAATTACTGACCACATTGGTGATGACTGTATACAGGCTGTTATTGTCCACAATCAGACAATCGCCAAAAACGTACAAATGGTTTACGCAGAAGAGAATGCAGAACCAGTTAAATATGACCTGGACAGATTACGTGATATGGGGCTTGAGATTATTGAAGCTGATATTGTCAAGGAATTAAATCATTCACTGCGGCACGACACGGATAAAGTAGCTAATGTGCTCTGTTCCTTAACATAAGAAAAAGCAATTTGGTGTGTGGCAGAGGGGAGGGAGAAAGTTGTCTTTTGCAGCAGATATAAAGAAAGAATTAACAAAGATAGAAAGTGATGATTGTTGCCAGCAAGCGGAATTAGCAGCACTGATCCGGATGAACGGTGCGATTTCCTTATCAAGAAATGCCTATTCATTGGACGTTCAAACCGAAAATGCTGCCATTGCTCGCCGGATTTACACACTAATTAAGTCTATTTATGATATACCAGTAGAGCTACTTGTGCGTAAGAAAATGAAATTAAAGAAAAACAATGTCTATATTGTACGAATGAATGAAGGAGTAAAGGAGATGCTCCAGGACCTCGAAATTTTAGTAGAACCATTGCAATTTATTCGAACTATTTCTCCGAAATATACCGAGAAGCAATGTTGCAGACGATCCTACTTACGTGGTGCCTTTTTAGCTGGTGGCTCTGTTAACAATCCGGAAACTTCTTCTTATCATTTAGAAATATATAATTTTCATGAAGAACATAATCAATCCTTATGTGATCTTTTGAATGCCTATCATTTACATGCGCGTATTTTGGAACGCAAAAAAGGTTTTATCACATATATTAAAGAAGCCGAAAAAATTACTGAGCTGTTGAATTACATGGGAGCACATCAAGCATTGTTCAAGTTTGAGGATGTACGGATTGTGCGTGATATGCGTAATTCTGTAAATCGCCTGGTCAATTGTGAAACAGCTAATTTGAATAAAACCATTGGTGCAGCCTTTCGACAAATGGAGAATATCCGTTTTATAGACAAGACAGTTGGGTTAGAAGCGTTACCTGATAAATTACAAGAGATTGCAAGGTTACGAATGGAGCACCAGGATGTTTCACTGAAAGAATTGGGTGAAATGTTGTCCGGCGGGAAGATAAGTAAGTCAGGTATTAACCATCGTCTGAAAAAAATTGATCAATTTGCTGATCAATTAAGAAATGAAGAAGTATCTAGTCAGTCATAGTTGTGTTGAAATTAACTTCTGCGGGATATAAACCGCCCGTCATTCCGCAGAAGTTTACCTTTTGGAAATCTTGTTGCTTGCATAATAGGAATAATATGGGTTATGTTATAATAAGATAAAATGATAACGCTTACTTTTCGGGAGGGGTAAATCATGTTAGAGAAAGAAATTGTCATTGGGGTAGAACCAGGTTTACAAGCAAGACCAGCAGCTCAATTTGTGCAGAAAGCAAACAGTTTTACGTCTGAAATTTTTGTGGAGAAAGAAAACAGACAGATTAATGCAAAAAGCATCATGGGTTTAATGAGTTTAGCGTTATCAAAAGGAAGCAGTATTAAAATTATTACCGATGGAAGTGATGAACAAGAAGCACTGGCTGAGTTATCAGCATTTGCAGAAGGATCTAAATAAGAAAAACCGGGCTTTCAATTGCCCGGCTTTAACGAATGGAAGTAGATATACAACTACCTATAATACGTATTATAGGTAGTACTTTCTGACTTTGATAGATTTCATCAGTGTAACAAAGCTTCGGAAATAGGCTCCGCAGTAAGTGAAGTGGTTGGCTGGAGCGGTATGCAAGCACTAGAAACATTTCAAAATTACCACTGAGCAGTTAACATAATACGTATTATAAGAACTCCTCTTAATATTCAGTATGATCACTATCATGACTGTACATAAATGCTTTTTTCTTTATTAAGAAAATCGTTCCTAATGAAAGGAACGATTACATGGCTAATTAAAGTTATAATGTAAAACTTACAGGTTACTATAAGTTGTATGAAATATTTCTTAAACAGATGTCCGTGCAGCTTTAAAATGAGGAATTAGACTAAATGCCCCCGCAGCGACTGCGATTGCTAACATCCAAGTAAAGGTGTTCGGTAATGGTAGTACGTTACATAGTGACATGACGATAACGATTGCTAATGCTAATATAATTGATGTCAGGCGCAATGTCTGACTAAGTAATTTTCTTTTTTTCCATGAATAATTCATTGTAAACCTCCTGTTAATACAGAATATATTTACCACTTTTTGTGGATTGTTAAACATAAAATAATTCCTCAGGGTTAATCATGGATTCCACAGCATTATATTGATATACTATTTTCGAGGTGATAGCAAATGAATCTGAAATCAATTGCTAAAAAAGGCGCAAAAGCGTGGATGAATATGGACCAAGGAAAAAAAGATAAAATAAAGCGCGAAGTTAGTAAAAAGGTTAAAAATAAATCAGCTAATAAGATGATGAAAAAATTTTTCAAATAATTTTCCTGGACAGTCTTACCAACACTAAGATTTAAATTGATCTTAGTGTTTTTATTTGTAATCAATACGTTGGTATTCCATCAGCTTTTTACTCCAATTAGTTCTAAAACTGAATTATAAAATACACAAAAAAATAAATACATAAAAAGGCTTAGAAAAGAAAAAAATATGTTATAACCTTATAATACAATTGGTGTTGATTTTAAAATAAATTAGAGGAGTGTTAGGTATGGAAAAGCTATCTGGAAAAGTTGCACTTATTACAGGTGGAGCAGGCGGTATCGGTAAAGTAACAGCCGAGAGATTCCTGAAAGAAGGCGCAAAGGTGGTATTAGTAGATTTGTTCCAAGAAGCGCTTGATGAAACAAAAAATGCATTAAATGCTCATGGTGAACTGTTGACAGTACAAGCTGACGTTTCTAAAGAGGAAGATGTTGAAAGGTATGTAAATCAAACAGTTGAAAAATTTGGGACAATTGATATTTTCTTTAACAATGCAGGGATAGAAGGTAAGGTAGCACCAATCGTTGAACAGGATGTAGCTGATCTCGATAAAGTACTTAATGTAAATGTGCGTGGTATATTTTTAGGATTGAAATACGTATTGCCTGTTTTGACCAAACAAGGCCGCGGTAGTATTATTAATACGTCATCTGTAGCAGGTTTAAGTGGCAGTCCTGGGGTAGCTCCTTATATCGCTTCTAAGCATGCCGTTGTAGGATTAACTAAAACAGCAGCACTTGAGGCGGCAAGTGCTAATGTGCGAGTTAATTCTATTCATCCATCACCTGTCAATACCAGAATGATGCGTTCTTTAGAAGAGGGAATGAATACGGATGAACAATCCATGGCACAAACTATTCCATTAGGCCGATATGGGGAGTCGAGTGATATCTCCAACTTAGTCTTGTTTCTAGCTAGTGACGAAAGTGAATTTATTACAGGTGGACAATATCGTGTAGACGGTGGGATGGGCGCCTTATAATTTAGAAAAGAATAAAGAGCCTGGTACAATTATTTGGTTACTAATAACGTAAAACCAAATAATTGTACCAGGCTCTTTTTTACTTATAATTGTAACGCGCCCGGAGGGATTCGAACCCCCGACACATGGTACCGGAAACCATTGCTCTATCCCCTGAGCTACGGGCGCATATTGATCATGTACGCACTATAAAAATTGCGACAAGAATAATTATAACCAATTCTTCGTATAATTTCAATACATACCTCACAAGATAAATATTTATGTCCAAACGTTTAAAGAAGTAGGGATAAGGGTAGGATGAAATTAGACAATCATATCTTTTGACCTTATTTGACCTTTCAGTTAAGATGAAATTAGTAAATGAAACTATGTGTATTGAAGGAGGAATTTTCAATGAATTTAATTCCAACAGTTATTGAACAAACAAACCGAGGCGAACGTGCATATGACATTTATTCTCGCCTTTTAAAAGACAGAATTATTATGCTAGGAAGCGGCATTGATGACAACGTGTCTAACAGTATCGTAGCACAATTGTTATTCTTAGCGGCAGAAGATCCTGATAAAGATATTTCTTTATACATTAACTCACCAGGTGGCTCCATTACAGCGGGTATGGCGATTTATGATACCATGCAATTCATCAAACCAAATGTTTCTACCATCTGTATTGGTATGGCAGCATCTATGGGTGCTTTCCTACTTGCAGCAGGTGAGCCTGGTAAACGTTTTGCACTGCCTAACAGTGAAGTTATGATTCACCAGCCACTTGGCGGCACACAAGGTCAAGCGTCTGATATTCAGATCCATGCAAATCGTATTATCGAGATGCGTAAAAAACTAAACCAAATTCTTGCGGAACGCACTGGTCAACCACTAGAGGTAATCGAAAAAGATACAGATCGTGATAATTTCATGACAGCTGAACGTGCAAAAGAATATGGTTTAATCGATAAAGTAATGGAGCATAAACCATCTGATTTAAATTAAGTTAATCTAGAAAAAGTGGCGAAGTTTTAACTCGCCACTTTTTTTATTTACATGTTAAAAGAAAATTTGGCTTAAAACTGAGAAAATAATATACAAGTTCTTATAATACGGATTATGTATAGCTGCTTTATGCTTGCTGATAATTTCGAAATGATACATGTGCCAGGATTCCTTCTACCAACCACTTCGCGTCCTGCAGGCACGGATGGAGCTAGACCACTACTTGATTTACTTCTTTGCTGCCTTGCACCGAGGAAGCCTACTTCGAAACATTACTAGTAGACACAGGTGCAGACGTTGTGGATCTTCAACGCCTACCTGGTTGGCCTACGCTAGCGTAGTTACTCAACAATCTTTGGATCAGTTAGCATATTGATTGCATCCATAAATATCAGCATTTAATAACATAATGCTTAGAATCACTGCTTTTAGCTGTTATATACGTTGTAGCACTTCCTTAAGCGTAGGAAATAGGCGGAGACTCCCGTGGAATCAGCACGAGCTGAAGATCCACTTCATTTGTGCCTGTGTCTGCAAGTATTGCTTCGAAGTGAGCTTCCTCGGTACAAGGCAGCAAAGAAGTATTACAGGTAGTAGCCTAGCTGAAGCCGTGCCCACAGGACGCGGAGCCTATTTCCGGAGCTTTGCTAAGCAGATGAAATCTATCAAAATCACTACAATGTTAGAGAGTTTTACTTTGCATAATCCGTATTACAGGTATTTGTATTAAGATTGGCTGTAATTATCCGGTTTTATTTTTCCATGTTAAGCAAGCCAAATTGCTTCAAACGGACAAGCTGTAACCATCAGCCATTCAACACAATAATTAATAATATAAAAGAAACTTTCACTAATTCATCTTTTGTAACGCACTTGATCACTAGTACGTAAACCAGTCCTGTAACAAGATCTTCACCTACCAGCAGCATCGTGATGATATCTAAAAGCGGGAGTGCTTCTGCAAGTATATCTACTTTCGTCTCCATGTCCGTCACCCTTTTCTGTTACATCGTATTTCGAGCGGCGTCAAAAGGTGCAACCCCTTGACGCACAGGCATTTTATGGTAATTAATAATATTCAAAATATTTGTTGACACCATTTTCAGAACATGCTAAAGTATATCTAACAAATGATAAACATAAGTAAACAACTCGGAATTGAATAGATTCTTATCCAGAGAGGTGGAGGGACATGGCCCTTTGATGCCTCGGCAACCATTAAGTGTCTGTTCACTTAATACAGGTGCCAATTCCACTGAGCGTTTAAGCTTGGAGAGATAAGAGAGCGAAGCCATTAGTTAAGTCTCTCTATCTCAAATAGCGAGATTTTTTTAATGATTACAACTAAATAGGTAAACTCTTATCCAGAGAGGCGGAGGGACTGGCCCGATGATGCCCGGCAACCATTAAGCAAATGCTTAAAAGGTGCTAATTCCTGCAGGTATTATCCTGACAGATAAGAGGAAGACTTCTGCATAGCTAATAAAAGCCTTCTTCTTATGAAGAAGGCTTTTTAATAATTAGAAAAGATTAAATTTTTTGAAAACTTGGGGAGGAAATAAACATGCCAAATTACAAGCATTCAACGTATGATCCAGAAACTATTCATTTACACGGCGGGCAGGCACCAGATCCAACAACAGGATCAAGAGCAGTGCCGATCTATCAATCTACTTCTTACGTGTTCCATGATACAGAGCATGCGGAACGGTTATTTGCACTGGATGAGCCTGGAAATATTTATTCCCGAATTGGTAATCCAACTGTAGACGTTTTTGAAAAGAGAATGGCGCTGTTGGAAGATGGAGTTGCAGCTGTTGCCACGTCATCCGGGATGTCTGCCATCACGCTTTCGATTTTGAATCTTGCTAGTGCAGGTGATGAAATTGTAGCAGGTGTGAACTTATATGGTGGTACGTATAATTTGTTTAATATAACGTTGCCAAGATACGGTATTAACGTAAAATTCGTCGATCCAACCGATCCAGAGAACTTTAAAGCAGCGATTAACGAAAATACGAAAGCTGTTTACGGTGAGATTATTGGGAATCCTGGTTTACAAGTGTTAGATATAGAAAGGGTATCAGATATTGCTCATGATGCGGGAATTCCTTTAATAATTGATAACACCTTCGCAACCCCATTTGGTTGTAAGCCGATTACATTAGGAGCGGACATTGTCGTTCATTCTGCAACAAAATGGATCGGGGGTCATGGTACTTCCATTGGTGGTGTAATTGTCGACGGAGGAAGATTTAACTGGAATTCAGAAAAATATCCAGCGTTTACAGAACCAGATCCAAGTTACAACGGTATCCGTTATGCGGTTGACTTTGGTACATTAGCCTTTATAACGAAGGTTCGCGTCCAGCTGTTAAGAGATTTTGGTGCTGCTTTAAGTCCATTCAATGCCTTCCAGCTATTGCAAGGGCTTGAAACACTTCACTTAAGAGTGGAACGACATAATCGTAATGCCCAGGAATTAGCGGAATATTTACACCAGCATGAAGCGGTAGAATGGGTGAGATATCCAGGCTTGGAAAACCATCCGTCTCATGAACTGGCAACGCGTATTCTGAATAACGGCTTTGGGTCGATTATCGTCTTCGGAATTAAAGGAGGACGTGACGCTGGACGCGACTTGATTAACAATGTAGCGCTATGGTCACATGTAGCAAACGTAGGGGATGCTAAATCCTTAATTATTCACCCGGCATCGACTACACATCAGCAATTAACAAAAGAAGAACTGGATAAAACAGGTGTATCCGAAGAATTAGTGCGTTTATCTGTTGGTATTGAATCGATCCGTGATATTCAAAACGACTTAGATCAAGCCCTAGTAAAAGCAACGGGAATCGGAACGGAAAAAGAAAAACAAATTGTTGTTAATGACGAAGGTATCATTAAATGGGCATTGAATTCACCATATGAACGTTATCAGGAAAATGGTGAAGAGCAAACTCGTCAAAAAACACTAGCAATCGTTGGATTAAGTGGAAAAGAAGCACGACCTAGCTATCGTCTTGCTAGAAAAATGCAACGTCTAGGCTATAAAATTATACCGGTAAACCCGAGAGAAACAGAGATTCTAGGTGAAAAAGCCTATCCTGATCTTAAGAGTGTTCCAGTGGATATCGATATTGTGCAAGTGTTCCGCAGTCCTGATGCAGCTATCGAAATTGCCAAAGAAGCAATCGAAGTGAATCCAAAAGTATTCTGGCTGCAAGAAGGTGTAGTATCACCGAAAGCAGAACAAGTAGCTTTAGAAGGTGGTCTGCAAGTTGTCCATAACCGTTGTACGTATAAAGAAGCACAACGTTTAAGAGGTACCATTTCGACTTATGCATGTGAAATTTAAACAAGAAAATAAGGGGGCAAAATCATGAGTAAAGCACCACTAATTGATTTCAGAAGTTTTCTTGCGATTGCCGTTTTCGGAATTATTGTTTTCTTCGCTGTTGGATGTTCATCCAGCAGTGAAGCTGAAACAAAACCGTCTGAAATCAGATTGGACTATGCTTACTATTCGCCAACCAGTTTGGTGTTAAAGAAATTTGGCTGGGCAGAGGAAGCATTTGCTGAGGAAGATATTGATGTATCCTGGACATTAAGTCAAGGGAGTAACAAAGCGATTGAATTTTTGAATAGTGATAGTGTTGACTTTGGCTCGACAGCAGGTGCAGCAGCACTTATAGCAGAATCAAATGGTGTACCGCTGGAGAATGTCTACGTATATTCTCAACCGGAGTGGACGGCATTAGTGACTAAAGAAGGATCGGGAATAGAAACGATTGAAGATTTAAAAGGCAAAAAAGTAGCAGCAACGCTTGGAACGGATCCATATATATTTCTGGTAAGAGCTTTAGATTCCGTTGGGATGACCGTTAATGATATCGAATTAGTAAACTTGCAGCATGCAGATGGTGGAAATGCATTAGTTAATGGTGATGTCGATGCTTGGGCTGGTCTTGATCCTCACATGGCAAAACATGAATTAGAATCAAACACGCAATTATTTTTTAGAGATATTAATTTAAATACTTATGGATTCTTAAATGTGCGGGAAGAATTTGCCGAAGCGCATCCGGAATATGTGGAACAAGTGATTGAGCTATATGAAAAGGCTCGTCAATGGATTCTCGATAATCCTGAAGAAGCGGCAGAATTACTGGCTGAGGAAGCAGATATCAGTGTGGATGTGGCAAAAGTGCAATTAGTAGAGCGAACCGACTTTTCGAACCCGGTTCCAGGACAGCAACATATTGATGCGATTTCAGCTGCAGGAGAAATACTAAAGCAGGCTGATGCCATAAATAAAGATGCAGATATTGAAGCGCTGACAAATGAATTAATTAATCCAGAATACGCTGAAACTGTCATTGAGCAGTAGGGCAGGTCGGATATAGGAGGGGCAGAGCTTATGGCAAAGGATCAGAATCAATTAGCAGCGGCCGGGTATTTACAATCAAAAGGAAGAGGTAATCGTGAAGCAGCCAAAAGGTCAAATGATTCACTGTTCCGTACGATTCTGTTAGGGAGTATTATTCCAGTCATCCTAATAGTAATCTGGGAGCTTTTGAGCCGCGCTGGTGTGGTCCCTTCTAACCAGCTGCCGGCACCAACAGCTATTGTTGACAAAATTATCAGTCTGGCCGAAGACGGATCGTTATGGGGGCATATTTGGATTACTACTTATCGTGTGTTTGCTGGTTTTATAGTGGGTACAATCGTGGCAGTTATCCTTGGCTCAGTGGTTGGTTTTTATAAAACAGCAGAACAGCTGTTAGATCCAATGATTCAGGCGTTTCGTTCCATTCCTTCTTTAGCCTGGGTACCATTATTTATTTTGTGGTTAAGTATTGGAGAGACCTCTAAGATTACCATGATTGCTGTTGGGGTATTTTTCCCTGTCTATTTAAACATTGTCAGTGGCATATCTGGTGTTGACCGTAAATTAATCGAGGTCGGTAAAATGTACGGACTAAACACGTTTCAACTGGTTAAACGAATTATTCTTCCTGCGTCTTTACCATCCTTCTTAGTTGGATTGCGCAGTGGACTTGGTCTTGGCTGGATGTTCGTAGTTGCAGCAGAATTAATGGGTGCCAGTCAAGGTCTCGGCTTCCTGTTAGTGTTCGGTCAGAACATGTCGCAGCCTGAAACGATTCTAGCAAGTATTATTCTTTTTGCTATTATTGGCAAGTTGTCAGATTGGGCTTTGAAACAGATAGAAATACGTTCTTTGCATTGGCAAGATCGTCTGGAAAAATAAAAGGAGGACGACAGAATGAGCTTAGCTTTACGTGATGTTAGTCGTACCTTCAATGGCACGACAGCCGTACAGAATGTCAATCTCGAAGTACAGCCAGGGGAAATCGTTGGACTGCTTGGGACAAGTGGATGTGGGAAAAGTACCTTGTTGAGAGCTATCTCTGGACTTGATACAGATTATGAAGGTGAGATCGAAATTAACGGTACGGTGACGAAAGAAATCCATGATACAACAGGTTTTATTTTTCAGGAGCCACGTCTATTGCCTTGGTTAAATGTGCTGGACAATGTAACGTTTGGTCTTACCGGTAAACGTCAGGAAAAAGAATCGCTTGCAGTTGAGTATTTAACTAGTGTCGGGCTATATGGAAAGAAAAAACTGTATCCACGTGAACTGTCTGGGGGGATGGCACAACGTGTTGCCATTGCACGTGCACTAGTGACTTCACCACAAGTTTTATTATTAGATGAACCATTCAGTGCATTAGACGCGTTTACCAAAATGCAGCTGCAGGACTTATTGTTGAATGTTTGGGAGAAATATCAACCTACTATCGTACTTGTCACACATGATATCGACGAAGCAACTTATTTATGCGATCGAATCGTTATGTTGAGCGGGCAGCCAGGAGAAGTGGAAAGAGAGATTTCACTAGAACAAAAACGTCCGAGAAACCGTGGCAGTAAAGAACTGGCACATATTAAATCTGAAATTCTGCAATGTTTAGATCTGAATAAAAAGTAACTATCCGTCAGGGGGATTTTCACATGGTACAAACAACGACAACACCTATCGATAAAGTCAACGGAACCTATAACCTATCAGACTATCAAGAAATCCGCCGAAACTTCAATTGGCAGGATGCAACTGATCTCTTGTCAGCAGCAAAAACAGGAAAAGTGAATGCAGCTTACGAAGCAATTGACCGTCATGTCGCTGAAGGCTTTGGTGATAAAATAGCGATTCATTATTTGGATGATGCCGTGAAGAAGTCTTTTACATTTAAGGAAGTAAAAGATCAAACCGATCATTATGCGAGAATTCTGTTAGAACATGGTGTATCAAAAGGAGATCGTGTCTTTGTTTTTCTTCCTAAGACACCAGCGTGTTATTTTGCTATTTTAGCAACGATCAAAATCGGTGCAATAGCTGGTCCTCTTTTTGAAGCCTTTATGGAAGAGGCCGTACGAGATCGTATCAATGATTGTGAGGGCACCCTGCTAATTACTGATCAGGATCTAGTGAAACGTGTACCTAGAGAAGATATTCCATCATTAGAAACCGTTTTGTTTGTAGAAGATATTGAAGAAGAGCCATTAAAGCCAGTCCAAGGAGAACCGTATACTGAATGGCTGGATTGGGAAGATGGCCTGATCATTCATTATACGAGTGGATCTACAGGAAAACCGAAAGGGGTATTGCACGCACACCGGTCCATACAGCATCATATTGTAACCGGTAAGTGGGTTTTGGATATTAAAGATGATGATGTTTATTGGTGTACGTCTCACCCAGGTTGGGTAACGGGCAGTGTGTATGGTTTGCTCGCCCCATTATTAAATCGGGCGACGGTTGTGATTCAAGGTGGTCGATTCAGCGCAGAAAATTGGTACGCATTAATTGAAGAGTTAGGTGTAACGATCTGGTACAGTGCGCCAACAGCTTTTCGAATGCTCTTGTCTAAAGGAGATCTATATAAAAAGTATGATTTGTCTTCGGTGAGACACGTGTTAAGCGTCGGAGAACCGTTAAACCCTGAAGTGATTCAGTGGGCATGGAACAGCCTCAACGTTCGAATCCATGATACATGGTGGATGACTGAAACAGGAGGACATTTAATCGTAAACCTTCCATCAGAAAAAATTAAACCTGGATCGATGGGGCGTGCTTTTCCTGGTGTTGAAGTCGGGATTTTGGACGAAGAAGGTAAGGAACTGCCGAGTGGAGAAATTGGTCAATTGGCGGTCCGTACGCCTTGGCCAGGTCTAATGAAGGAAATATGGGGTAATCAAAATAAATTCCAGTCGTATTTCCAATATGAAGGCTGGTATATTTCAGGCGACTTAGCCTTACAGGATGAGGAAGGCTATGTATTCTTCCAAGGTCGTAACGATGATATGATCAACTCAGCAGGGGAACGGATTGGGCCGTTTGAAGTAGAAAGTAAATTAATTGAGCATCCTGCCGTAGAAGAAGCTGGGGTTATCGGAAAGCCAGATGAATTACGTGGAGAGTTAGTGAAAGCATTTATCTCTCTCAGAGCGGGATACGAGCCAACTGATGCATTACTGGAAGAAATTCGCTTGTTTGTACGACGTCATTTATCTGCCCATGCTGCGCCAAGAGAGATAGAAGTAATGGATGAATTGCCGAAGACGAAAATCAGTGGAAAAATTTTAAGAAGAAAGTTAAAAGCACTCGAAATAGAAAGAGCTACTAAAGTGACAAATTAAATCATATAGATACTCTTATGAAGAGAGGTGGAGGGACTGGCCCGATGAAACCCGGCAACCTTAAGTGATCCGCTTAAAAGGTGCTAAATCCTGCAAACACATTGTTTGAATAATAAGAGGGAGATAATACATCTGCTCCTCCAATATAAGAGGGGCTTTTTGTTTCCCTGAACCAACTAGGAGGAATAAAAAATGGCAAAAGCAACGGTTAAAAAAAGCAAAGTAACAGCATTGGAGAAATTAGCGGAGCAACAGCTTACCCAATCTTCCAAACTGTTTCTAGAAGAAATTACGTCACAGAAGGTTCATTCTACTTCTTTTATATTACATCGAAATACAGAGGCAAATGGCAATATATCACCCTTTATTTTAGGATCTGTAAGTGCGCAAACCTACTTTCATGAGGATGGTGAACTGGCAACAGCTCTTGCAGCAAAGAACCAAGGTGTTCCGTTTATAGTCAGCAGCCACTCTTCTTACAGTATAGAGGATATCGCAGATGCAGTGCCGGGAAGTGAGTTATGGTTTCAGGCACATCTGTTTCATGATCGTGATTTGACAAAGCACTTTATTCAACGTGCAGAATTAGCCGGCTACCAAGCCATCGTCGTTTCTTTATCTAATGATGTCGTCCATCAGACTGCTGATAAAGAGGCGAGAGGTACGACCAATTTTGTAGTGGATCCGATTTTTGCGAAAAAAAATCATCATAATAACCAATCGATAGCAGAGCAAGTAGCAAATGAGTATCAAAATCGTCATGTTACATGGGATGACATCAGATATATTAAACAATTTACAAATCTTCCAGTATTTATTTATGGTGATTTGTCCATTGATGATGTAAGAGTTGCGTTACAGCAGCAAGTAGAAGGTATCATTTTCACTAATATAAGTCATGCCAATATTGATTTATTAGAACGTGTGAAAACAGTGGTAGGTGGGAATCTTAGCATTATTATCGAAACGGAGGTAAACACTAAAGAAGCCCTTGATCTGTATCTGCATCTTGGTGCAGATGCCGTTTCTGTACAGAGAAGTTACATTCATGGTTTGTCAACATCTGGTGTCCCGGGTGTAGAAGAAGTGATTGCTCAACTATTCACATAATTGTTATAAAATATCATATCATCAATGGCTCAAATGGGATATAGTATAAGTAGAACTATATCCCATTTTGTTGTGCTTATATATTGGGGAATGTAGTTAAAAAAAGGTTTGTTGAGAAAGGGTGGTTTGTGATGACTTATCAAACTACGAAATTAAGAAAAGTAGTTATAATCGGAACAGGCTTCGTCGGAACCAGTTATGCTTATGCATTATTAAATCAAGGTGTAGTCAATGAACTAGTCTTGATTGACCTTAATGAGAATAAAGCAGAGGGGGAAGCACGTGATCTGAATCATGGTATGCCTTTTGGTAACCCAATGAAAATTAAAGCTGGGAGTTATCAGGATTGTCATAATGCAGATTTAGTTGTGATTACAGCAGGAGCAAATCAAAAACCTGGAGAAACAAGATTGGACCTAGTCGACAAGAACGCTCGTATATTTAAAGGCATTGTTAACAGCGTTATGGATTCAAACTTTAAGGGTATATTCGTGATTGCGACAAATCCTGTTGATATTCTAACTCAGATTACCCGAGAAATCTCAGGATTACCGAAGGAACGGGTCATCGGATCTGGAACCATTTTGGATACGGCTAGATTCCGATATTTATTAGGAGAGCATTTTCAAGTCGATGCTCGTAATATACATGCTTACATTATGGGAGAGCATGGTGATTCAGAATTGCCAGTGTGGAGTCATGTTCAGATTGGTGGCGTTCCATTGTCTCAATATGCTGGGATTGATGATTTATATCATCACCAGGAAATGACTGAGCTGTTCCAGAATGTTCGTGACGCTGCTTATCATATTATTGAGCGAAAAGGAGCAACCTATTACGGAATCGGTTTAGGCTTAGTCCGTCTGACCCGTGCGATATTAAATAATGAGAATGCTGTATTAACCGTTTCTGCCTATGTAGATGGTCAATACGGATTAGAGGATATCTATTTAGGCGTACCAGCTATATTAAATGAAAATGGCATTCGGGAAGTAATGGAGTTAAGATTGAGCGACAAAGAAGCAGAACAATTACACCAATCTGCAAAAGTTTTACGAGAAATGCTCAAAGTCGGATTGAACGCCATTAAGTGATAAACTGAACAGCTGGTGAATAATGACGGTTTATTCTAACATTATTATAGTAGAGGGAAGATTAAAGGTAGAAGTACACAGTTAAAGTAATGAGCAGATAATGCATCGTGTTACCCGTATGCATCAATTTACTCTTCGGACTTCTGTACGATTACCATAGGCCAACTACGCAAGACACAAAGTGGTTGGCCGGACGATATGCTATTTGATAATAATAAATGTGTTCCCCCTCAGAAAGGAGTGCAAAGATGAAATTAACACTATACGGAAAAGAACACTGTTCCTTGTGCACTGATGCTTACCATATATTAGAAATGCTGCAACAGGATTTTTTGTTTGAAATAGAAGAAGTCGATATTTATAATGAAGATGAGTTGTTAGAAGCTTTCCACCTGATGATCCCAGTCCTTAAAGATCAAGAAACGGTCATCGACACGGGCATAATCGACATCCAAACTGTCGAAAACTATCTATTATCGAAAAATAATTCAGAAAATAGTTGAGCACAGGTGAAGCTTTTGATACAATTATTTACGGAAGTTAATTTTTTTTGTTCTGAGTGGGACGGAATGCGACTAGGAGGGACAAAAATCCCCCGGTAGAGTATAAAGGAGCGTTTCCGATTGAAGGATTTGTTAGCAATACAAGAAAAATTGTTCCCTGACTTATTGGATGTTATGCAGAAGAGATACAAAATACTGCAGCAAATCGAAAGACTGCAGCCGATCGGACGCCGAAGTCTGGCGGAGAATGTGAAGCTGACTGAGCGATTAGTTCGCAGTGAAATTGATTTTCTCAATCACCATGGCTTTATCATGGTAACGTCAAAAGGCATGAAATTGACAGAAGAAGGGAACATTATCGTTGAAAAATTATCAGAATTCATGAATGAAATTTCCGAATTCCGTGTTTTAGAATCTCAAATTAAGGATAAATTACAACTGGAGCATGTTATTATTGTAGCTGGTAACAGTGACAATCAGGCTTCTGTGAAACAGGAATTAGGAAAAGCATGTGTACAGTTTCTAAGCACGATAATAACTTCCGAGCAAACTATTGCTGTTACTGGAGGCACTTCGATGGCAGAGGTTGCTAATCATATGAAGCCGATAGAACATGCGTCAAGCTGTACTTTTGTGCCAGCAAGAGGAGGACTTGGTGAGCAAGTAGAAAACCAAGCTAATTCTATCTGCGCGCAAATGGCGAAGAAAGGAAAAGGCAATTATCGAATGCTCTATGTACCCGATCCTTTAAGCGAAGAAACGTATCATTCGATCATTGAGGAACCAGCTATTAAAGACATTTTGGAATTGATTCATGATGCCAAAATCGTTTTGCACAGTATTGGTGATGCCTTTACGATGGCAAAGCGCCGAAAAGCATCGGAGCAAGTTCTGAATGAGCTGAGAACAGGTAATGCTGTGAGTGAAGCTTTTGGTTATTACCTTAATGAGCAAGGTGAAGTTGTGTACAAGGTACGCACTGTTGGTATGCAACTGGAAGAACTAGAAAAAGCTCAATATGTCGTGGCCGTTGCTGGTGGAACATCTAAGGCAAAGGCAATTCAATCGTACTTCAAACAAGGTAAAAGTAATGTATTGATCACCGACGAAGCAGCAGCACAAGAGTTGTTAAAGGGATAAGAAACCCTTTTACATATAAAATTATTAATCATTCTTTAAGGAGGAATTTTAGCATGGCAGTAAAAATTGGTATTAATGGTTTTGGCCGTATCGGTCGTAACGTTTTCCGTCAAGCTTTAAAAAATGATGAGGTAGAAGTAGTAGCGGTTAATGATTTAACTGATGCAAATATGCTTGCACACCTACTAAAATATGATTCTGTTCACGGTAAACTTGATCAAGAAGTTTCTGTAAACGGTGATTCTTTAGTAGTAGGTGGAAAAGAAATCAAAGTTCTTTCTGAGCGCGATCCAGCTAACTTAGGTTGGGGAGACTTAGGAGTAGAGATCGTTGTTGAATCAACTGGTATCTTTACACAACGTGACGCAGCAGCGAAACACTTAACTGCTGGTGCGAAAAAAGTTATCATCTCTGCACCTGCTAAAGAAGAAGATATTACAGTTGTAATGGGTGTAAACGAAGATAAATATGATCCAGCAAGCCACGATGTAATCTCAAATGCTTCTTGTACAACAAACTGTTTAGCACCTTATGCTAAAGTATTGAATGACAAGTTCGGCTTGAAGCGTGGTATGATGACGACTATTCACTCATACACAAATGATCAGCAAATTCTAGATTTACCACATAAGGATTACCGTCGTGCTCGTGCGGCTTCTGAAAATATCATTCCTACAACTACTGGTGCTGCAAAAGCAGTTTCACTAGTATTACCTGAATTAGAAGGTAAATTGAATGGTATGGCAATGCGTGTACCTACTCCAGACGGATCTCTTGTAGATTTAGTTGCAGAATTAGATCAAGAAGTAACAGCTGAAGACGTAAATGGTGCATTAAAAGAAGCAGCAGAAGGTCACTTGAAAGGTATCCTTGGATATTCTGACGAGCCATTAGTATCTGTTGACTACATCGGTAACACTAACTCTTCTACTATTGATGGTCTTTCTACAATGGTAATGGAAGGCAACATGGTAAAAGTAGTATCTTGGTACGATAACGAAATGGGATACTCCAGCCGTGTAGTAGACTTAGCAGCATACGTTAAAGCACAAGGACTATAAGATTATTTAACAGGGAGGGGGATCAATCCTCCTCCCATTTTTGAATTGGTCCGATAGAAGGTAAAAAGCAATCTCGCTAAGGAGGTACAAACGCATGAACAAGCAAACAATCAAAGACATTGATGTAAAAGGAAAAAAAGTATTTTGCCGTGTTGATTTCAACGTACCGATGAAGGACGGAGAAGTGACAGATGATACACGTATTAAAGCAGCACTGCCAACCATTCAGTACTTATCTGAGCAAGGCGCAAAAGTAATTCTTGCCAGTCACTTAGGACGTCCGGGTGGAGAAGTAGTAGAAGAATTACGTATGGACGCTGTTGCTAAACGCTTAAGTGATCTTATCAACAAAACTGTTATCAAGACAGATGAGGTATTTGGTGCAGAAGTACAGGAAGCGGTAGGTCAATTAGAAGACGGTGGCCTTTTACTAATCGAAAACGTACGATTCGAAGCAGGTGAAACGAAAAATGATCCTGCGCTAGCTAAAGAATTCGCTAGTCTTGCTGATTACTATGTGAATGATGCGTTTGGTGCAGCACACCGCGCTCATGCTTCTACAGCTGGTATTGCAGAACATATTCCGTCTGCAGCAGGCTTCTTGCTTGAAAAAGAATTAGATGTTTTAGGCAAAGCATTATCTGATCCGGAAAGACCTTTTACAGCAATTATTGGCGGTGCCAAAGTAAAAGATAAAATCGGTGTAATTGATAACTTATTAGATAAGGTGGACAACTTGATCATCGGCGGAGGCCTTGCTTATACATTTGTTAAAGCATTAGGCCATGAGGTCGGTAAATCTTTATTAGAAGAAGACAAGATTGAATTAGCGAAAGAATACATGCAAAAGGCGAAAGACAAGGGCGTTAATTTTGTCATGCCTGTTGACGTAGTAGTAGCGGATGATTTCTCAAATGATGCGAATACGCAAATCGTAGACATTGACCAAATTCCAGCTGACCTAGAAGCATTGGACATTGGGCCGAAAACACGTGAACAATATGCTGATATCGTAAAAGATTCCAAATTAGTTATTTGGAACGGACCGATGGGTGTGTTTGAATTGGAAACATTTGCTAATGGTACAAAAGCTGTTGCAGATGCATTAAGTAAAACAGAAGGTTATACTGTAATTGGTGGCGGTGATTCTGCTGCTGCAGTTGAGAAATTTCATTACGCAGAACAAATGGACCACATCTCAACTGGTGGTGGAGCTTCCTTGGAATTCATGGAAGGAAAAGAACTACCAGGTGTTAGTGTACTAACAGACAAGTAATGATAGGAGAGGTGAATCACATGCGTAAAAAAGTTATTGCAGGTAACTGGAAAATGAACAAGTTACTTGGCGAAGCAGTTGAATTTGTAGAAGAAACTAAAAACAAGGTAGCAAGTCAAGACAAAGTGGAATCAGTTGTTTGTGCTCCTTTCCCTTATCTGCCTACTTTGGTAGAGAAGACAAAAGGAACGGAATTAGCAGTTGCAGCGCAAAACATGCATTTTGAAGAAAATGGTGCTTTTACTGGTGAAGTAAGCCCTAGTATGCTTGCTGATATCGGCGTAACATACGTCGTGCTAGGTCACTCTGAGCGTCGTGAAATGTTTGCTGAAACAGACGAAACAGTTAACAAAAAAGCACATGCAGCATTCGCTAACCATTTAATTCCAATTATCTGTGTTGGTGAAACATTAGATCAACGTGAAGCAAATGAAACGATGACAATTGTCGAAGCCCAGGTGAAAGCTGCTCTTGCTGGCTTATCAGAAGAGCAAGTAAAAGCTTCGATCATTGCCTATGAACCGATCTGGGCTATTGGAACTGGTAAGACAGCTACTTCTGAGCAAGCGAATGAAGTTTGTACGCATATTCGTAAGGTAGTAGCAGATGCTGTATCTGCTGCAGCTGGTGATGCGGTGCGTATTCAATATGGTGGATCTGTGAAACCAGCAAATGTTGATGAGTTACTTTCACAGTCTGATATTGACGGCGCGCTTGTAGGTGGTGCAAGTCTGGAAGCTGATTCCTTCTTACAGTTAGTGGAGGCTGGTGCAAAATGAGCCAAGACAAACTAGCAGCCCTCATCATCCTTGACGGTTATGCTATAAGAGATGAGGAAAAAGGAAATGCGGTGAAAAAGGCAAACACGCCTAACTTTGATCGTTATTGGAAGCAATATGCACACAATCAGTTAACAGCAAGTGGTGAAGCGGTTGGCTTACCTGAAGGTCAAATGGGTAACTCAGAAGTGGGTCACTTGAACATTGGGGCAGGTCGAATCGTTTATCAAAGCTTAACTCGTGTTAACTTATCTATTAAAGATGGCGATTTCTTTGACAACCAAGTGTTATTAGATGCAGTAGACCATGCTAAGAAGCATGACAAAGCATTACATGTCTTTGGTTTGTTATCTGATGGCGGTGTACATAGTCATATCCAGCACCTGTATGCTGTTCTTAAACTAGCAGCAGATAAAGGTGTGGAGAAAGTATATGTGCACGCGTTCTTAGATGGACGAGATGTTGATCAGAAATCTGCCAAAAAATATATTAAAGATGCACAAGAAAAAATGGCTGAATATGGTGTAGGTGAGTTTGCTACATTATCAGGTCGTTATTATTCCATGGACCGTGACAAGCGTTGGGACCGTGTCAAGAAGTCGTATGATGCAATGGTATACGGCGAAGGACCGACATATACCGATCCACTGGAAGTTGTAGAGGATTCTTACAAGAACGAAATCTATGACGAGTTCGTGATTCCGTCTGTTATTACAGATGAGAATGGCAAGCCAAAAGCAACGATTCAGGATGATGACTCGGTTATTTTCTATAACTTCCGTCCTGACCGCGCGATCCAAATCTCACGTACTTTCGCAAATGAAGATTTCCGTGATTTTGATCGTGGCGATAAAGCGCCGAAGAATATTCACTTCGTTTGCCTGACGAACTTCAGCGAAACGGTAGATGGCTATGTTGCATATAAGCCAGTAAATTTAGACAATACAGTTGGTGAAGTATTAGCACAGAATAACCTGAATCAGCTACGTATTGCTGAAACCGAGAAATATCCACACGTTACCTTCTTTATGAGTGGTGGACGTGAAAAAGAATTTCCTGGTGAAAAACGAATCTTAATTGATTCACCGAAAGTAGCAACATATGATCTGAAACCGGAAATGAGTGCGTATGAAGTGACAGATGCATTGCTTGAGGAACTGGATAGAGACGAGCAGAATGCGATCATCTTGAACTTTGCCAATCCGGATATGGTAGGTCATTCAGGTATGCTGGAGCCTACTGTGAAGGCAATCGAAACAGTAGATGAATGCCTTGGTAAAATTGTAGATAAGATCGTTAAGAAAGGCGGTCATGCGATTATAACTGCTGACCACGGTAACTCCGACGAGGTGATTACAGCTGAAGGAGACCCAATGACGGCACACACAACGAATCCGGTACCAGTCATCGTAACAAAAGATGACATTGAATTACGTGATGGCGGGATCCTTGCTGATTTAGCGCCAACACTTCTTGACTTATTACAGGTCGATAAACCGAAAGAAATGACTGGAGACAGTTTAATAAAAAAATAAAAAGGGAAATTTTTAGATGAGACAACAAAAATGCCGCTAAAGAAATGCAAGTAAGGAAGCCTTCTGCAGGAGCGAGTTGCATTTCTATTGCTAGCATAGTGCGCAGGAAGTTGTTTGATCATCTGCCTGTTAACCCTTAAAAAAATACCAATTAAAAGGAGAATTATAATTATGCCATATATTACAGATGTTTACGCACGCGAAATATTAGATTCCCGTGGTAACCCGACAGTTGAAGTAGAAATTTATACAGAATCAGGAGCATTCGGTTCTGCACTTGTACCAAGTGGTGCATCTACTGGTGAACACGAAGCAGTAGAATTACGTGATGGTGACAAAGACCGTTATTTAGGTAAAGGTGTCTTAAAAGCAGTAGAAAACGTAAACGAAGTAATCGCGCCTGAATTAATGGGTATCGATGTGACTCGTCAAGTAGTAATCGATCAACTTTTATTAGAACTTGATGGTACAGAAAACAAAGGTAAATTAGGTGCGAACGCAATCCTTGGTGTATCAATGGCAGCAGCACATGCAGCAGCAGATTACCTAGGTGTACCATTATACACTTACTTAGGTGGATTCAATGCAACAACTCTTCCAACACCAATGATGAACATCTTAAATGGTGGAGAGCATGCGGATAACAACGTAGATATCCAAGAATTTATGATCATGCCTGTAGGTGCTCCAACGTTCCGTGAAGCACTACGTATGGGAGCAGAAGTATTCCACAGCTTGAAAAAAGTACTTAGCAGCAAAGGCTATAACACTGGTGTTGGTGACGAAGGTGGTTTCGCACCAAACTTAAAATCAAATGAAGAAGCACTTTCAACGATCATCGAAGCGATCGAAGCAGCTGGTTACAAGCCAGGTGAAGAAGTGAAATTAGCAATGGACGTAGCATCTTCTGAATTCTATGAAGATGGTAAATATAACCTTAAAGGTGAAGGTGTTGTACGTTCTTCTGAAGAAATGGTTGGATGGTATGAAGAAATGGTTAACAAATACCCAATCGTTTCTATCGAAGACGGTTTAGATGAAAATGACTGGGAAGGTCATAAAATCTTAACAGAACGCATCGGTGACCGCGTTCAATTAGTAGGGGACGACTTATTCGTTACAAACACGAAACGTCTTGCACAAGGTATCGAGCAAGGTGTAGGTAACTCTATCCTTGTTAAAGTGAACCAAATTGGTACGCTTACCGAAACTTTTGAAGCAATTGAAATGGCTAAACGCGCTGGATATACAGCAGTTATCTCTCACCGTTCTGGTGAAACTGAAGACGCAACAATCGCTGATATCGCAGTTGCAACTAATGCTGGTCAAATCAAAACAGGTGCACCATCTCGTACAGACCGCGTTGCGAAATACAACCAGTTACTACGTATCGAAGATGAGCTTGTTGGAACAGCAAAATACGCTGGAAAGACTGCATTCTACAACTTAAACAAATAAGTTCTAGAAAGAAAAGCATCCCTTAGTTGGGGTGCTTTTTTATATGCTTGCTGAATTGTGATATAAAAGATTTGGCTGTTTATATGACGGATTATCTTAACTGAGCTGAGGTTGTAATTTTGACATGATTCATGTGGCGGGACATCCTTTTAGTCAACCAGTTCGCGTCCTGTGAGGAACGGCTTTCATATTAGGCTTCTCTCTTAACTGCTTCGCCTTGTGCCGCGGATGCTCTCACTATGAAGCGATACTGGTCCCAGACCATGTTAAATGCTATTATGTATGAATACGGTGAAATCATAGCTCTTAGAAAAATTGCAGAGTTTCCATCCTGGCACATTCACCATTTCAAAATAAACATCTAAGCTCTCAGTTTACATAATCCGTAATAGCTAGCCGTAAATCATCTTGACATGAACTGTTCTCTAAGGTAATATTTTTAGTGATGAAAATGATTATCTTTTTCATTTAAAGTATTAAAAATAGGGGGATCTACATAGTGAAAAAGCAATTATTGTTAGTTATTACAGTAGTTTTATTCGCAATATTTTTGGCTGCTTGTGGAAGCGATGACAATTCTGCCAGTGAAGAAGGGGAAAATAATAAGGAAACAAAAAATACGGAAGACACAGCTGACGCAGCAGAAACTTCTATTACCGTCTCTGATATATATGGTGAGCAAACGTTTGAGGAAGTGCCGGAGCGCATTGTTGTACTAGAGTGGGTATATGCAGAGGATCTGTTAGCATTAGGGATACAACCTGTCGGTATGGCGGATATGGAAGGATATCATTCCTGGATTAACATTGAGCCTGCATTAGGTGAGGATGTGGAAGATGTAGGAACCCGTCAAGAGCCAAACCTGGAAGCGATTCATGCGTTAGACCCTGATGTGATCATTACAGCAAGTTCTCGACATGAAGGGATCCTTGACAGCTTAAAAGATATAGCCCCTACATTGGCCTATAATGCTTACCCGGAAGAAGGAGCAGGCACTCAATATGAAGAAATGGAATCTACTTTTAAAGAGATTGCCAAGTTAGTACAAAAAGAAGAAGAAGCAGATCAAATTCTGAGTGATTTATCTCAAGCGTATACTGATATAGAATCTGAAATTTCAGACGCAGGTGTGGAGAATAAGCAATTTGTTTTATCACAAGCGTACAGCTCTGAAAATTCTCCTGTTATTCGATTATTCAAAGATAACGCAATGGCAACAGAAATTATGACTGAGATAGGACTTGAAAATGCTTATCAATCCGATGGTTTCCAAGTATACGGGTTCGATGAAACGAGTGTAGAAGCATTACAAACGGTACAAGATGCGCACTTTTTCTATATCGTACAAGAAGATGACAATATCTTCTCCAATCAACTGGCAGGAAATCCCGCATGGGAAGACCTTGCCTTTGTAAAAGAAGATAGAACATATCAATTGCCAGGTGATACGTGGACATTTGGTGGACCATTATCCGCAGAAGTGTTTGCCAATCAAATTAAGGAAGCATTAGTACAAGCGAAGTGATAACATGAACATCCTAAAAGACTCATACATTTGGAAAACGGTTCTTACCTTTGGAGGGGGAACCGTCCTTTTACTTTTGCTATTATTTATTCATTTACAGCAGGGGAGTGTTTCCATTCCTGCTGCTATCATGTTACAAGCAATTTTTAATCCTCAGGATATAATCGAGCATCATACGATTCGCTATCTAAGGATGCCGAGAGCTATGATGGGTGTCCTTGCTGGTGGGGCATTGGCTGTGTCTGGAGTGCTTTTACAGACAATAACAAAAAATCCATTAGCTTCAGCAAGTACGCTCGGTATTCACTCAGGTTCTTACTTTGCAGTGGTGTTTGCCAGTGTATTTATGACCACCACAAACGGATGGAGTGGCCTCCTCATTGCTTTTACTGGTGGTGTACTTACTGCTTTTCTCGTTTATACTTTAGCAGGTGTCGTACATGCCAGCCCAGTGAAGATGGTGTTGGCTGGTATGGTCATAACGATGATGTTTTCGGCATTTACCTCTTTGTTACAGATATTCTTTGAAAATGAAACAGCTGGTTTATTTTTATGGGGTTCGGGGACACTTGTCCAAAATAACTGGAGTGGTGTGCAATTTGTCTTACCGTTTACTGTAATAGGTCTTTTTGTTTCTATGCTTATTGCAAAATCACTTGATATATTTCAATTAGGAGATGATGTCGCAAAAGGCCTTGGGCAAAATGTCCAATTAATGCGTATAGCTGCAGTATTAGTTGCGGTGTTCCTTACCTCTGTAACCGTTAGTGTTGTTGGTCCAATCGGCTTTGTTGGGTTGATAGCACCGCACCTGATTAAATTACTAGGTTTTCAAAAGCATCTTGTTATTATACTAGGTTCGTTTTTATGGGGAGCCAATGTACTATTAGGTGCAGATGTTCTCGCTAGGGTGATAGATCCTAGTTTCTCAGAATTACCTGTTGGAGCGATTACCGCATTTATTGGGGCGCCCTGGCTCATTTGGCTTATTATGAAGAAACGGAATAAACAATACAGTCAAAAAGATACGGCTATTTTGGCAGGCCAATTATACACCCCAACTTTACAAAAATGGATGTTACCCACACTATTCATAATTGCAATAATTACATTGTTTGTTGGTGTTGCAACAGGTAATAATGGTATGGAATTGTACCAAACATTTCAGGCGATATTTTATAATCAGGATCCTTTTATAAAAGATATGGCACTTGATTTACGATTACCTAGATTATTGGTAGCAGCGGGTAGTGGGATCCTTTTGGCAATAAGCGGATATATCTTTCAAGGTGTTTTGCGCAATCCGCTTGCAGATCCATCGGTAATTGGAATTACATCGGGTGCAGGTGTCGGAGCTCTTCTCTTTCTCTATATCGGCTCTGTTTCGGCTGTATGGATGCCACTAGGTGCATTTCTGGGCGCTGTAATTGCTTTTCTAATTGTCATGGCATTAGCGTATAAAGCCGACTTTCAACCTGCATTACTGGCGCTTTTAGGGATAGGTGTTTCAGCGTTTGGTTCAGCAGTTATTCAAATAATTGTCGTTCAGTCGGATATGGCAGTAGCCTCTGCACTAACGTGGTTATCTGGTACAACTTATGCAACTAGCTGGACGGAATTGGTTTATTATTTGCTAGGACCACTGGTGATATTAGTTCCCCTCGTATATATTGTAAGTGATCGTATTCATACGTTAGCACTTGGGGACGATACAGCAAAAGGGCTAGGATTAGCGGTTGTAAAAACAAGGTTTTATATGGCGCTATTAGCTTCTTTAGTAGCAGCTGCAAGTGTCGCTACTGTCGGTACCATTGGTTTTGTAGGATTAATAGCTCCGCACGTTGCTCGTTTGTTATTAGGTCCGGTTCATAAAAAATTATTACCAGCTACCGCTTTATTGGGTGCTGTTTTCCTTATGATAGCTGACGTGCTGAGCCGAACTTTATTAGTTCCAAAAGAAATTCCTTCAGGCATAATCGTTGCCATCATAGGTGCACCATATTTTTTATGGTTAATGAACCGTTCAAACAAATGGAAATTTTAAGAATACAAAACACTTGTAAGTACAAGTATTTTGTATTACAATAAATGATAAGGTTTTCAACAATAAGTTATCCAAAACACAAAAATTTCGAGCTCAATTCGCTCGTGTTTAACAAGAAATTACACAAATAATGTTAGCTAACTTATTACTGATTCATCATTTCAAAATAAAGCATAAACTTAGTAACATAACTTGTAGTAGGTAGCAGGACAAATTTTAGAAGATCACCCATTTGTTGAAGCATGCTATAGAAGAAAATCGCAAGCGGCCGATAGAAACGTAGCGACTGGGCGGCATCACGGTGAACATGATGACTTTGACCCTAGGCCACAATGGCGACAAAAGCTCTGGTTATCACCAATCGGTAAGTCTTCTTTATCGTAAGGTGGTGAAGGAAGTCGCATAGTTTCTGGGCGCATGGCTGTTCATGTTAGAAAGTGGTACAAAGCTTTAATTGTTTATACTTTTCTACCGTATAAGAAAAACCGGCCATAACCCGCCCGGTCCTAATTGACTTCATTAATAAGCAACTTCCCATAATATGGATTATGTTAACTAAGGCTGTATGGCAAAACGGTCATTTTGAAATATTTTATCTGCGTTGCAAAGCTCCTGAAATAGGCTCCGCGTCCTGTGGGCACGGCTTCAGCTAACTTATGAAAGAAAATTCTTTTCTTTCATAAGTGGATCTTCAGCTCGCGCTGATTCCACGGGAGTCTCCGCCTATTTCCTACGCTTGAGGGAAGTGCTACAACTTATGTAACAGCAAAAAGCAGTCGTGCTAGGCGATGTATTTCATCAATTAAGGTGTAAATCTTGCAGATAATGCTTCATATCCTAGATGTCGCATAAATTGTGGAGCTATACATCAGCGTAGGCCAACCACGTAGACTCCCGCGGGACATGCAGGTGCTGGAGATCCGCTTTGTGAAGTGCCCTTCTTCACAAAGTTAGCTCCAGCCGTGCCCCGCAGGACGCGAAGTGGTTGGCCGGAGCGGTATCCTAGCACATTAAATATCTCAATATGGATGCTTGGCAGTGATGGCTAGTTAACATAATCCATATTATAGGAACCTATCTTCCTATTCAGCATGATTACTTCTACGACTGTACTTATATACTTTCTTTGCTTATAAAAAAAGACCCAGACATAAGTCTGAGTCCAAAACATTATTGATTCGTTTTTTCACGTACGAATGCTTCTACTTCGTCAGCTGTACTCATACCTAATAACTGATCTTTGTAAGAAGCAAGTTCTTCTTTAGAAAGATCACGAATTTGAGTCCGTGCCGGTAAGATAGAGGTTGCACTCATACTAAATTCATCTAAGCCTAATGCTAAGAGGATAGGGATCGCGATGGAATCTCCAGCCATTTCACCACACATACCAGCCCATTTTCCTTCCGCATGTGCTGCTTCAATAACATTATGCACCAGGTTAAGGATTGCTGGGTGATAAGGTTGGTAAAGGTAGCTAACACGTTCATTCATTCTGTCAGCTGCGATCGTATATTGAATTAAATCATTTGTACCAATACTGAAGAAATCGACTTCTTTCGCGAATTGACGAGCAATAACCGCAGTAGAAGGAATTTCAACCATTATACCAACTTCAATATCATCGGAAACCTTGATTCCTTCATTCGTTAAGTTCGCTTTTTCTTCTAGTAGGATTGCTTTTGCCTGACGGAATTCATCAAGTGTAGCAATCATTGGGAACATAATTTTCAAATTTCCGTAGACACTGGCACGAAGTAATGCACGCAACTGTGTACGGAAAATATCATCTCGCTCTAAGCATAAACGAATGGCACGATAACCAAGAAACGGGTTCATTTCTTTCGGTAGTTCTAAGTATGGAAGTTCTTTATCTCCACCAATATCCAATGTACGGACAACTACGGGCTTATCTCCCATCTGCTCTAAGACAGATTTATAAGCATCGTACTGTTCGTCTTCTGTAGGAAGTTCATTTTTTCCCATATAAAGGAATTCTGTACGGTAAAGACCTACACCTTCACCACCATTATTCATAACACCTTCTACATCATTCGGTGTACCGATGTTCGCTACTAGTTCAACATGCGCACCATCTTTAGATACAGTAGGTTCGTCTTTTAATTTCGCCCATTCCTGCTTTTGCTGTTCAAATTGTTCTTGCTTCTGTTGATAGCTGGCAATTTCATCCTCAGTAGGATTAATGATAACTTGACCATCAATTCCATCTACAATTAACATATCTCCAGCTTTTGCTTGCTCGGTAATATCTTTAGTTCCAACGACTGCCGGAATTTCTAATGAGCGAGCCATGATAGCAGAGTGAGAAGTACGGCCACCAATGTTTGTTGTGAAGCCTTGTACAAATTGTTTGTTTAATTGTGCCGTATCAGATGGCGTTAAATCCTCTGCGATGACAATAACTTCTTCGTCAATTAATGCGGGGTTAGGGAAATTGACCTCTAATAAGTGGGCCATTACACGTTTGGTAACGTCCTTAATATCAGCAGCGCGCTCACGCATATATTCATTGTCCATTGTTTCGAACATTTGAATGAACATCTGAGCTGTTTCATCTAACGCAAATTCCGCATTGACATTATCCGTTTCAATTTTATCCTTGATAGGATTAATTAATTCCGGATCACTAAGTACGAGTAAATGAGCAGAAAAAATTTCTGCATGCTCGTCACCAAGTGAGGTACGAGCATGCTCTTTAATTTTTTCTAATTCTGATTTAGAAATGTCTAGAGCTTTTGTTAAACGTTCTATTTCAGCGTTTGTGTCTTCTACTTTCTCTTTAGAAAAAGAAAGGTCAGGAATAGCTAATTTGTATGCTTTAGCGATAGCTATTCCATTCGATGCTGCTATACCTGTTAATTGACTCATGGATGAATTACTCTCCTAGACCTTCTGATTTGATAACGTCAACTACTGCGTCTAAAGCTTCTTGCTCATCAGAACCGTCTGCAATAATTTTAATTTCTGCACCTTGAGGGATACCTAGAGACATAACACCCATGATAGATTTCAAGTTAATGGATTTGCCATTGTATTCTAAGTTCATATCAGATGCAAAGCTACCTGCTTTATTTACTAGTACAGTTGCTGGACGTGCGTGTACTCCTGTTTCGTCTGTAATTGTTACTGTTTTTTCTACTGCCATTATAGAAAACCTCCTAATAAAAATTGTTTTAAGATAATACTTCACCTTAATTTTACTCTTAATATAGGTCATATTTCAAGGGATATTATCATGTAACATGCTCATTATACGGATTGTGTGTCTTTGTGACAAGCCATTTGCTTTTCAATCCATGTAGCAATTTCTAGAAAGACCTCTGTTTTGTTCGTTTCATTCAATATCTCATGTCTGCGATTAACATATAATGTATGCTCGATATTGTTGTTTCCTCTAGACTTATAATACCTTACAGTTTTCTTCAGGCTTTTGCCATAATCTCCAACCGGATCTTCTTTACCGCTTAATAGAAGAAGAGGCAAGTCACATGAAGGTTTCTTTGTTTGCTTGGTGGATTGAATAGAAAGTAATCCGTCATATAAATCATAAAAAAATTGATTGGAAAGTGTGATACCACAATAAGGATCTTGGTTATACTTATCAATAATGCTTTTATCCGTACAAAGCCAGTCAAATTCGTTATTTTTTTCTGTATACTTGTTATAGCCAAAAAAAGAAAGTTTATGCAACAGAGTGGCCGGTGTTTGTTTTCCTTGTACCGAGCAAATGATTTTAGCCAGAAATTTAGCTGCATGTAATAACACATTTGGTTGAAACCCTGTCCCAATCAACACGACACCATTAAGCAGTTCCGGTCTGATGGTCATATAGCGCCTGCTGACGAAAGACCCCATGCTATGTCCAATTAGAAAAACAGGGAGGCTTGGGTGTTTCTTGCTGATCCATTCTGTAACAGTAATGGTATCTTCAACCATGCTTTCGAAACCATCTTGATCTGCTATATGTCCAAGTGAATCAGCGTTATTCCCAGTCCGACCATGACCACGGTGATCATGCCCATATACGATAAACGAGCGCTCCTGCAGAAACACAGCGAAATCATGATAGCGTTCGATGTGCTCTGCCATGCCGTGTGTCAGTTGAACAACAGCTTTTGGTTCTGTTTTGTTTTGCCAACTTCTCACATATAATGATTGCCGATCGGATGTCTCAAGCCAATAACGGTTTTCTATCATAATAAACGAACTCCTTTTTTCTACATCTTACCACGAATCCTATAAAAATAGCTTGCCATTTTGGTTTCTTTTTGCTACATTGTAAGTATTGATTTGTCGTCTAAGGGGGGTTTGCAACATGATGGCCGTTGCAATGACTTTATTAATTATTGATGCTATTGTACTAATCGTATTTGTATTATTACAATCTGGTAAAAGCGCAGGGCTTTCTGGAGCTATTTCTGGAGGTGCTGAACAATTATTTGGTAAGCAAAAAGCGAGAGGGATTGACGCTGTCTTACACCGAGGAACAATTATTACTTCTGTAATCCTGTTTGTACTTACATTTGCTCTTGCTTATCTTATATAAAATAATACTTGCTAGATGTTAAACACCCTTTGCGAAGTGCAGAGGGTGTTTTCTTTCGTAACAAAGCGTAAAATATAGTACACTTAGAAATATTTAGAAAAGAAAGACCGAAAGGGGACAAGAACAACAATGAAAAGAAAACAACCAGAACCTTTTATGTTTAAAGGAGACGAACGTGCGGTATTACTACTACATGGTTTCACAGGTCATTCTGCAGATGTACGAATGTTAGCGAGGCATTTAAATAATGAAGGCTATACGTGTTATGCACCGATATACCGTGGGCATGGGAAATCGCCTGAAGATCTGATTAAAGCTACGGCAGAACAATGGTGGGAAGATGTACAGGATGCTTATCATTATTTACAAGCTCAAGGGTATCAAAAAATAGCGGTCGCAGGTTTATCCCTTGGAGGAGTATTAGGATTACGCCTTGCTTGTAATAATCCTGTGCAAGGAATTGTGACGATGTGTTCGCCAATGTTCTTTGATAACGAATCACAATTAACAATTGGTTTCCGACAGTTTGCTAAAGAATTTAAACAATTAGAAGGAAAAGATGAAGTAACCGTCCAACAAGAAACAGAACAACTGTTAGACGAATCAAAAGATTTATTTAAAGAGATTGAGAAATCTATCACAAGGGTAAAGGATAATATCGATATATTGTATACACCAACTCTTGTAGCACAAGCTAAACAGGATGAAATGATCAATCCTGACAGTGCTAACTATATTTATGAGAATGTTGAATCAGACAATAAACAAATTAAATGGTATGAAAATGCTGGTCATGCGATTACATTTAGTAAAGCAAAGGATCAATTACACGAAGATATCGCTGCTTTTTTCGAATCACTTGACTGGTAATAGCCATACTAAAAGAAAAAAAGTGAAAGAGGTGGAGTAAAAATCATGTCAACTATGCAACAACAAATTCTCAACTATTTTAACGAAAATGCCACCAAACCTTTATCGGTTCAAGAAATGGAAGAGGTATTGCAAGTAGAAGAATCAGAACAATTTACTGAATTAATGAAAGCTTTAAATGAGCTGGAAAACGCCGGAGAACTAATTCGGACTCGTAAAAACCGTTATGGACTACCAGAGAAGATGAATTTAATCCGAGGTAGTATTCAAATGCACGCGAAAGGTTTTGCCTTCTTAATTCCAGAGGAGGAAGGACTGGATGATGTATACATTAACCATGCTGACCTTGGATCTGCTATGAATGGTGATAAAGTGTTTGTCCGAGTGGATCATCATGATGACACGAGTAAACGGGCAGAAGGTGTTGTCGTCCGTATCATCGAACGATTTACATCCGAGATAATCGGTACATATGAGGATAATGGCGCATTTGGTTTTGTTATTGCCGATGACAAACGTATTCCTAATGATATCTTTGTACCGAAAGGTGAAGCAAAAGGTGCTGTAGGCGGTCATAAAGTTATTGTAGAAATAACAAAATATCCAGAAGGACGAATGAGTGCGGAAGGGCGAGTAATAAATATTCTAGGTCACAAAAACGACCCAGGTATGGATATTTTATCGATCATCTATAAGAATGGAATTACCATTGATTTCCCTGAAGATGTACTCAATCAGGCAGAGAATATTTCCAAGGAAATACCGGGAGAAGACTTAGAAGGTCGTAAAGATTTACGGGAAGAAACAATTGTAACGATCGATGGGGCCGACGCTAAAGACTTAGATGATGCCGTAACAGTTAAAAGATTAGATAATGGTAATTATAAACTGGGAGTATATATAGCCGATGTTACGCATTATGTCGATGAAAACTCACCGATCGATCGTGAAGCTTACGAAAGAGGGACAAGTGTTTACCTGGTGGATCGAGTGATACCGATGATTCCGCATCGTCTTTCTAATGGGATTTGTTCATTAAATCCTCAAGTGGATCGACTTGTATTAGGCTGTGACATGGAAATCAGTCCAAAAGGTGAAGTCGTTAATCATGATATCTTTCAGGCAGTTATCAATACGACAGAAAGAATGACATATAAGGCAGTTAATCAAATATTGGTGGATAAAGATCAAGAGCAAATCGATCGATACCAATCTCTAGTGCCGATGTTTGAGGACATGGAAGAACTAGCAGAGGTATTACGGAAGAAACGTTTTGGCCGTGGTGCGATTGATTTCGATTTTAAAGAAGCACAAGTATTGGTCGATCAGGAAGGTAAAGCAGAAGATGTTGTGATTCGGGAACGTTCCGTTGGGGAGCGATTAATTGAAGAATTTATGCTTTGTGCTAACGAAACAGTTGCTGAACATTTTCATTGGATGGATGTTCCGTTTATCCACCGTATTCACGAAGATCCTGATCCAGCAAAATTACAAACGTTCTTTGAATTCATCGCAAGATTTGGATATGTCGTCAAAGGTACTTCTAATGAAATTCATCCACAAGCATTGCAAAATGTATTAGATGAAGTAACAGGTACAGAAGAAGATATGATTATTTCCAAATTAATGCTTCGTTCCATGAAACAAGCGAAATATGACCCGCAAGGAATTGGGCACTTCGGTTTAGCTACTGAATTTTACACCCATTTCACGTCACCGATTCGTCGTTATCCGGATTTAATTGTACACCGATTAATTCGTACGTATTTGATTGAAAAGAAACTAGATCAAAATACAAGACAACATTGGAAAGATAAAATGCCGGATATAGCTAAACAGGCTTCCTTAAAAGAACGTGCAGCTGTAGATGCTGAACGTGAAGTCGATGACCTGAAAAAGGCAGAATATATGCAAGATAAGATCGGTGAAGAGTATGACGGTGTGATCAGCTCTGTTACCAATTTCGGGTTGTTTGTAGAATTGCCAAATACAGTGGAAGGCCTTGTTCACGTAAGCTATTTAACAGATGATTACTACCATTTTGATGAGCGTGCATATGCTATGATTGGTGAACGGACAGGCAATGTCTTTCAAGTCGGCGATGCCATTACAGTGAAAGTAGCACAGGTTAATTTGGATGAGCGCTCAGTCGATTTTGAAATTGTCGGGATGAAGCCGAATAAAAGACGCTCAAAACCAGAAGGTAAAGTGATTCAAGCCCATCGTGATAAAGGTGGACTTAAGAAAACAGCAAAAAAATCACAAAAATCAGCTAAACCAAACAATAATAAGAAGCAAGGTCGGAAGAAGAAAAAGAAGAGGTAAACACATGTTACTGGGATAGGCTGCAGCAAGATTAGGGCTATCCCAGTTCTTCTTTCTAATAATATTCGCACGTTTCTCATTTTTTTGTTAAAATGTATTTTACGTAACAGTAGGAGGAACGGATTATGGCAAAAAAAGATGGAAGAGTAATTGCACAAAATAAAAAAGCAAATCATGACTATTTTATTGAGGATACCTTTGAAGCAGGAATTGTATTACAGGGAACGGAAATAAAATCAATCCGAGCAGGCAGAGTAAATCTGAAAGACAGTTTTGCGACTATTAAGCAAGGAGAAGCATATGTCAATAACATGCATATCTCTACTTATGAGCAAGGGAATCGGTATAACCATGAGCCGACAAGAGCACGTAAGCTGTTGCTTCACCGTAAGCAAATTGATCAGCTGATCGGTCAAAGCCAACAGGCAGGTTATTCTATCATTCCGCTTAAAGTATATATCAAGAATGGTTTTGCCAAAGTTTTGATCGGATTAGGTAAAGGGAAGAAGAAATTCGATAAGCGTGAGGACTTGAAACAAAAACAGGCGAAACGTGATATGGATCGAGCGATAAAAGATAGTATGAACTAAATATTCCCAGTTGTAATTCCTTGAATCTGAAAGAAATTGTGTTATAATAGTATAAATCGGCAGGACATCTATAATTTAATATGATGAGCAATTACGCTCTGTCCGTGTGCCCTTTTATATATGGGGACGTTACGGATTCGACAGGGATAGGTCGAGCTCAGGCTGCGCGTCGAGGTTACGACTCGTAAAACGTTAACGCCAATAATAACTGGCAAAGAAAACAATTACTCTTTAGCAGCTGCGTAAGCACTGCTGAAGGATCCTTCCTACCATCGCCCATGTGGTAGATTGAAGGGTCTCACTTATTAGTGGGCTACGCTATCATCCTCCGCCTGGGGAAGGATAGAAGAGACTAATCAGGCTAGCCACTCGGACGCCTGTTGGTAGGCAGAAGAGCTGGCGAAAGCGCAATATACCAACTATGCGTGTAGACGCCTGAGTGCCGATATCTCTGGACGTGGGTTCGATTAGTTAATAGTCGCCTCGTGTGGCAACACATGAGTGATAATTCGGCTTTATCGGTGAAATCTAAGTCACCTTATAGGTGATAAGGCAACACCGAGCGGTATGTGGAGGAATCCAACAGCCGTGTATCGACTTATAGGCTGCCAGCAAGGTAGTACTAGGATGCAAAATACTTGTTTATAACAAAATTTACATTTTGCATAATACGCCGAAGGGCCTGTGATTATCAGGTTCATGATATAGTCAGTGCCATGTCGAAAGCATGGAAGTGCACGTCCCACCGTCTCCACCAATACATAATTGGTGGTTTTTTTATTTGTGAATGTGGTATAAAGCATAAAACTTCCGTTTGGAAGCTTTATGCTTTATTTCTTTTTAGGAAGTTTTATGGTTGAGTTTAAATAATTTTTAGTAAAGAATTGAGAATCTACTTAGTACGAGTCGTTTTCATTCGACTGCTTAGAGGAAGGTGTTTAATGCAAAATACATGGGGATCTAAAATTTATAAAAGGTGCTGCTGGTACAAGAATTTTAGCTGGTGATATTAGAAATTGTTTAAAGTGAATAAGTGTGAATAGATATGTTTATTTTCCTTAATGCACCTTTTTTGTAGGTTCAAATAAGTGCTATAATACAATTAACAAACGAGTTTCTATACTAATTTATAAGGTGGAGAAATAGATGGAATTAAATGTGTATCTAGTGGGCGTATTAGCTCTTGAACCTAGCCTAAAGTCAATTTATCCGAATCTACAACCAGTTAGAGCAAGTAATACAGATTTTAATCAGTTTCAGTTTTTCTTAGAAATATTAAATACTGATGATATTCCTTCTGAACATCAGAATGTATTTAAGAATAAATTTGCATTAGGGAAAAGTATTCAAATTAAGTCATCAGAATGGACTAATATAGCCCAAAATAACTTTTTTAATGAGGATAAGTTTGCAGAATTTGCAGCGAATAAGCTTTTTATTTTTAAACCTTATTTGGAAGAAAATAATTTTGGTGAAAAGAATATAAAGGTTTCAAATAACACATTAAAAATAATTGATAAGCCAGGTGGAATTTATAATAAAGCACCAGGTAGCTTAATTACAGTACCAATATTTACAGATTACAATCAGTATAATTTTGAAAAAAGACTGCTCACATCGCAAGCTATAAGCAATTACGAATACTTAGATAGAATAACAACTTCTTGTATTGTTGCTGGAGATTACATATATGGAGAGTTTTCATACTTTGAAAAATTAAATGACGGTTGGCATGTAACTATAGATGATGAAGTAAAAAAATCACCTATTGATTTTGAAGCTTATCAAGATCATTTAGTTGTGGAGCAGCATGCGATTTATATTGATGACGAATTCTTTTTTGATGTAATACTAAATGAAGGCTTAAACAAACGTGGAATGAAAGTAACTTTAGATAAAGAAATTAAAACTAAAGTTATTGTAGATGATCATGAAAGTGATTTGGAGCAGGAAAGGTTTCCCGAAGAAGAATTTCTAAATAAGTTATTCAATAATTTGAAGGAGAAGGGCTTGGTCTTTGAAAAGAATCAAATTATAAACTTTCATACAGCTTTAAAAACTAGAAGACTAGTAATTTTAAGTGGTCCTTCAGGTACGGGTAAAACACAGTTAGTAGATCAGTATGCTAAAGCTTTAGGAATACAAAATAAAGGATTACAGCAATTTAAACTAATACCAGTAAAGCCTAGTTGGAAGGATGACACAGATTTAATAGGATTTTTAGATAATATTAATAATATTTACAGACCATCTGAATCAGGCCTAATTGATATATTAATAGAAGCTAAGAATAAGCCAAATAATGTCTACTTAGTTTGTTTTGATGAGATGAATTTAGCTAAAGTAGAGCATTATTTTTCACAATTTTTGAGTGTTTTAGAGTTAGAAGGACATGAAAGAAAAATTTCTTTATACAGTAAAAAGCTGGTTGGGCGTGTACTTAATGGAGAACAATATCCACATGAAATAATTATTTTACCCAATGTTTTATTTGTAGGAACTATCAATAATGATGAGACAACAGAGTCATTATCCGATAAAGTTTTAGATCGTGCTAACTTTATAGAATTCAGTATCCCAAATAATCATATTAATAATTGGATAAATTTAATGCAACAAGATAATCAAAGTGTCAATTCATTTAAACAAGATAATAAAGTTGTAGACAATCAAGATTATAATAATTGGACAAAAGATAAAGCTGAATTAGGATTAACATCAAGCGAAATACAAGTTTTAAATGATATAAACAGGCTTCTGACTAAGGAGGATACTTCGAAAGGAATCGGGTTCCGTGTGTTAGATCATATTAATTCGTATATGTTAAATGTACCTGAAAATCTTGATTTTGACCGCTCGGTAGCACTTGATTTACAAATAGCACAAAAGATTGTTCCTAAAATTAGAGGAACTGTTGATGAGTTAAAAGAGATTCTAATGAATGAAGAAGAAACTTTAATATCTATTCTAAATGAATCTAATTTCCCAATAACTACAGGTGCTCTTAATCGTAAGGTTCGGGAGTTGAATTTATATGGCTATACTTATTGATGATATAGAAAAGGTAGTGCCTTTTAAAATTGAATTTGTATCATATCTTAATACTGCTCGGGATATTAGATATTTAAAAGCTTTAGAAACGTTCACTACAAGTTCTAACCCAGTATTTATCGTTGATTTAGGGCTAAAAGAATATGATAATTTAGCTGTTAGATTTTCTTCTGATGATATAAGTGAAAAAGAAATTAGATTATATATGGATTGCTTTGATTTTATTGATGAAATTGAAGATGACGTAACCCTTGGTATCGAAAATGCAGGGTTTATAACACAGAATAAAGAAGTTTTCATTCACCGTCATTTTGATAACGATGTTGGCAGTCCTTTGATTCCCGGAGTGTACAAAATTAAAGTTGTATCGGGTGAAAGTGTATATTATAGTCAGATTTTAATTAATCCTAATAATCTGGAAATCGATGAACATTATCAAATGATTAAAGAAATTGAATCTAATGTAAAAGGACTGGCTAGAGATTGGGTGAGAAAAAATAAGTCACTAGAAATTCTAAAGGATTGTAGAGATATTGATCCAACATATTTAGATTATGCTTATCTAATTTTGAAAAATAAAGATCTTTTAAAGTATTCTATGGACATTGTTAAAAAGAATCCTTATACAAGTTTAATTAAAAACTATAGTGAAATACCCTTTTCTAAAAGTGGGAAATTAGATAGTAAGTCCATGAAGCTTAATCAGTTAAGGCATAGTGCAGCTTTGTATAATAGATATGTTTCGTCCAATGAAAAAATATATTCTTATAAAATGGATGAGGATTATGCAAATAAAGTTAACCAATATCTTGTAAAGACAATTGAGGATTTCTTATTTATTCTAAGAAAGTCCCTTATTGATATTTCGGATATTAAAAAATTTTTCAAAAATGAAATTGATGAATTGAATAGATATAATCGATATAAGACATTAGGTAGGGAATCAAGAATAAATAATAGAGAACAGCAATTATTAAATATAATTGAGTTTGAAAATAATATAATAGAGTTCCAAAATAATTTGCAGCATTTTAAAAATACGACCTTTTTAAAAAATGTTAAGCAAATTAATAACGTTAGGGTATCTCAGCAATTTATAAAAACACCTGGTTATAATAATTTTTATAGAGTAGCTTTGTTAGTTAACGGCCAATTGCAAAATCAAATTGAAGATCTTTATGACTATAATTGGAAATCCACTGAAGTTTTATATGAATATTGGTGTATGATTAAAATAGTTAAATGTCTTAAAGAGTTAGAATTCACACCAGTTAAAGGATGGTTTTTTGATAATTCAAATGAACATAAAAAGGTAACGATTCCTGCTATTCCAGATGGTACAAGTATTGTGTTCCAAAATGATAACTACTCCCTAAAGCTTATATTTAATGAAGCCATTGGAAAATCACCTGAAGTAGCCTTACGAGATGGCTGTCCTTATTGGATAAGGACAGAGAGAAATAAACCAGATTTCAGAATAGATGTATATAAAGATGGGGTTTTTCAAAAGACAATCATTTTAGATGCGAAGTATAGCTCTGCCGAAAGGTTTTGGAATAAAAAACATATAAATACTGCGAATAAAAGTAAAGTAGTAGAACAATTGAAGTTATACGCGAATAATATTTATAATATCCGTAATAGACGAGAAAATGTAGTAGAAGTTGTTATAGCACTATGTCCAACTTATATAAAAGCTTACGAAACTTTTGATAATGATGAAAATCATTCGATTGGTGTAGCTACTCTAAAGCCAGGCATAGAAAATATGATTTTCAAAGAAAAATTAGAAGAGTTTTTATACAGATAAAAAAGTAGAAATATTAATATCAAGTATTTAATAGCAAGCAGTAGAGTTACGCTTCTTCAAATTAGGAGAAGCTTTTATTTTATTAGGCCAATTATACCTGATCACGTAATCTGAGTTTTTCTAACATAGCTTGCTTTACTAGGCTTTAAAAATATCAGTGAATATAAAAGTTTTTTTTCTTCTTGAGAAAATGCCGTCAAGAAAAATTCAGCAAGATATACGTTGTAAAATTGGTCTAAAGAATTGCGTCTGATTTTAAACTTCTCTAATATTTCATTTTGATTATCTAAATTTGTTTAGGTAATAAATCCAAAATCCCCTTAAATACCTCCGACTTAGTATATGTTGTATCAATAATAGATGAACCGTTAACTAGCCAATCTAAAGAAATCCCTTGATTACAGCCATCAAATTGATCCAGTTGTGCCATCTTTTTGATCCACCTGTGACAAGGAAATGATCGATTTGTGACAAAGGTGGTCCAATCCACAGTGATATACACTTCTTAACCACAGCTTTAGCTGCTTGCCTTTGACCGCCGTGCCACTTCTTAGTTATCGCTGGAAGGGGTCGGGGCCCTGCCAGCGGAACTTAGAAGTGATTGTCCGTGGTACGCTATTGATACGAATGAGCCTCAAAGTCTTTATTTTTGCCATTCGCCATCAAAACCACTACCACGGACACAAACAAGGTCAAGGGTGGTGGCGGTTGGAAGTATGTATACTGGCTCCCACTTGGCAATGGTGGATCAAAATTATGTCCTAAGTGGGTCAAATACATGGCAGAGGTGGAGCTAACCTATGTCTTTCTTCATGCAAGATTTACAACATTAAATACGGTTAAAGGATTGACTGTTGAACAGTTGGATTATTTACCAATTAAGGAAGGTAACTCGATAGGTGCATTATTGCTACATATGGCTGCTGTCGAATTTGGATTTCAAATTGAATTATTTGATAAGAGAAATCCTAATAAACAAGAAAGTGAAGAATGGGGAGCTGTCTATCAACTTGGTGAATTAGGGAGAAAGAAGATTAAAGGTAACCCATTAGAGCTCTATATAGAGAAAATGGATTATGTAAAAAAAGGCTGTGTTGCAGAATGTGTCATTTTGATATATTTTATCTGCTTAGTAAAGCTACGAAAATAGGACCGGCAGGACGCGAAGTGGTTGGACAGAGCGGTATCCGAGCACATTAAATATCTCAATATTGTTTAATGCAAAGTAAAAGTTATGAATATTGTAATGGGATTAAGGCGTTGCAACTTTATACGGAGAAGTGAGCATGATACCCTTTTAAGTTAGCCAAGCCTTTATATAGCTGGCTTCTTGGCTAATCATTCATGCTCACAGAGGCTCCGTGTCAAGTTGCAACATTCTCACTTTCTGATTGCAATCTTCTAACAATCTGCTTTGCAAAACACAAATATGGATGCTCGGCTAGCAATGGCTAGTTGAAAAATCCATATTACAGGTAGTTGTATATCATTTATGTCGATTAGAACCGGGCGGGTTATGCCCGGTTTTTCTATAGAATTTTAGGACAGTTAATCACTTGCTGTTGCTTTATAGTGCACCTACTACTGGATGTGGTACATACGGTTCTTCTAAATAGGCTATATCTTCAGGTGTCAATGTAACAGTGAGTGCAGCTACGGCATCTTCTAGGTGAGACACTTTTGTTGCGCCGACAATAGGTGCAGATACTGGTTGTTTTTGTAATAACCAGGCAAGGGCAATTTGGACACGCGGGACATTGTATTTTCCTGCAATTTCAGCCACACGTTCAACTATTACTCTATCATGCTGTGCCGTAGGATCGTATTTTGATTTTTGTACATCATCTGTTTTAGAACGCTCGGTAGTTTCCTGCCAGTCACGAGTTAATCTTCCGGCTGCCAGAGGGCTATAAGGGATGACACCAATTTTTTCTTCTCTGCACAGAGGTAGCATCTCTCTTTCTTCCTCACGATAGATAAGATTTAAATGATCTTGCATGGAGACAAAGGAAGTCCAGCCATTCTTTTCAGCTATATGCTGTGCTTTTTGGAATTGCCAGGCGTACATAGCAGAAGCGCCTATGTATCTAGCTTTACCAGCCTTTACTACATCGTGTAATGCTTCCATCGTTTCTTCAATTGGAGTATGGTAATCCCAGCGATGTATTTGATATAGGTCAATGTAATCTGTTCCAAGACGCTGTAGACTTTTGTCAACCTCAGTCATAATCGCCTTCCGCGAAAGGCCGGAGCCATTAGGGCGATCATTGCCAAAGTGTACTTTTGTGGCAAGAACTATTTCATCCCGATTCGCGAAGTCGTTTAGCGCCTTTCCAACCACTTCTTCACTTGCTCCATTTGAATAAATGTTAGCGGTATCAAAGAAGTTAATGCCTAAATCTAACGCATGTTTTATAATTGGTCGACTTTCTTTTTCTTTCAGAACCCAAGGGTGAATCCATCTATCTGGATCACCAAACCCCATACAACCAAGACAAATTCGGGATACATCGAGACCAGTATTTCCTAGTTTTGTATATTGCATATTTGCTTCCTCCTTTTGTTTAATCTATTTTGATTATAGTGGCTGAAGTGTACTTCAAGTCAAGAAATTAATCTATTTTGTTATTGACTTAGAGTATACTCCAACCTTTACTATTAATATGACAAGATAACATAGGTGTAAATCCTATTGATAATTTTGGTCTCTCTATGTAGCTGGATTGTAAAAGAATGAAACATTATGAATTAACGATAAATAATCAAAGGAAGAAGTGACAAAAATGAATATGAAGGAAGCAAGTAATAGAACTAACGTTTCTGCTGATACCATACGTTATTACGAAAGAATAGGGTTAATCCCACCAATAAAACGAAATAAGAACGGAGTGCGTATGATTGATGAAGAGGATATACGCTGGATTGAATTTAGCCGTCAAATGAGGAGTGCAGGATTATCTATTGAAAGCTTAATCGAGTATTTAGCACTTTTTCGCTCCGGGGATGATACCATTTCTACGAGAGTCGAATTGCTGAAAGACCAGCGAGAAGAACTTCAATATCGAATGAATCAGATTAAAAACGCATTAGAACGGCTAGATTATAAAATTAATAATTATCAAAGTCATGTCGTACCAAAAGAAAAAGAGTTAAAAGATTTTAATTAAAGATTTTAGCCAACTGTATAAACGGAAAAGGAGGAAACAAGGCATGCAATGGAGAAAACTCGGAAATACGGAGCTAAACGTTTCCGCAATCGGTTTAGGGTGTATGGGAATGGACCATGCTTATGGCAAGCCAGCAGATCGCGGAGAAATGACTCGGTTAATTCGTAAAGCTGTTGAGTTAGGGTGTAATTTTTTTGATACAGCATTTATCTATGGTGAGTCCAATGAAGAGTTATTAGGTTATGCTCTGTCCCCTGTTAGAGATCAAGTCATCATCGCAACGAAATTTGGAATTATCGGTCAGGAAGTCATAGACGGAACACCTCAAAATATGTTAGATAGTAAACCGGAATCAATTAGAGAACAATTAGAGGGTTCGTTACGAAGGTTAAAAGTAAATTGTATAGATTTATATTATCAGCATCGTGTCGATCCAGACGTTCCGCCAGAAACCGTAGCAGAAACGATGAGTGAATTAATAAAAGAGGGGAAAATTAAAGCGTGGGGATTATCTAATGCCCCTATTGATTATATCAGACGAGCACATGCCGTTTGCCCTATAGCAGCAATTGAAAATCAATATTCGATGATGTGGCGTGAACCAGAAAAAGAGTTATTCGATGTTTGCGAGGAATTGAATATTGCCTTTGTAGCATACAGTCCATTAGGAAATGGATTTTTGAGTGGCAAATTCACGAAAGAAACAGAATATCAAGAGGGTGATTTTAGAAACTTCATGGGAAGATTCAGATCAGATGTTATCGATCATAATAAGGCGTTATTAGATGTAATTGCGGAAGTAGCTAAACAAAAAAATGCAACTTCTGCTCAAGTTGTCCTTGCGTGGGAATTAGCTCAAAAACCTTTCATCATTCCTATACCTGGAACTACGAAGATACACAGATTAGAGGAGAATTTAGCTGGTGCAAACATAGCATTATTACCTGCAGAATTGGAAAGTATAAACGATGCTTTAGCACAAATTGATATCGATGAAACGCACTTTTAAAGTAATGAGTAGCAATAGGATCGCTTTACAAATGCTATTAGGAACATATCCGTTACCGTTGACAAAGTGAGGTGGAAAGGGTGCAGTACAGAATTGGTGAGTTATCTAAAATAATAGGTATAAGTGAACATACTTTAAGGTATTACGAAAAAGAGGGACTGGTAGTACCTGAAAGAGACAACAACAATATTCGACGCTATTCAGAAGATAATAAGCTATGGGCTGAGTTCATCTTGCATATGAAAGAAACCGGAATGTCTTTAGAGGATTTAAAAAAATACACTGAATTATGGGAATCCGGAGAGGAAGGGATTCAAAGTATGTTAGAAATCCTGCTTAACCACCGGTCTAACGTATTGGAAAAGTTAGAAACATATAAAAGAAACTTAGAATTATTAAATACAAAGATCGAGTTTTACCAGAGTAGTATAGAGAAAAACAAAGCAGCGGATTTATATTCTAAGTTCGTTCATAAGAAAAATAATGAAAAAAATAACTGAACCATTTTTAATCATAAAAGATGAACGGTAAGTAGCTGCGACGACGTGAGTTAGAGTAAAATAGGAGTCGACACTGCGAAGGTGAACGAAATGAATATATTTTTGATTATAATTGATAGGAAGAAAAGCTGGATGCGTAACCTGTTGGTGTCATTCAGCTTTTCGTTATGTCTTAAAGTTTTTGTGCAATAATTGGATAACACCTTAGGAACATTTTATAATGGAGGAAGAAACACATGCTGCTGTTTCGACTTAGTAAACTAAATTCCTCGCAAGGATGAAGAGGTGATATGGATATGAAAGTACTGATAGTGGGCGGAGGGATTGCTGGCTTAACGTTGGCTTATTGGCTTCATAAGAATGGTAATTCGGTTCAAATAATTGAAAAATCCAATGAACTAAGAACGGAAGGGTATATGTTGGACTTTTTTGGACCAGGCTATGATGTTGCAGAGAGAATGGGGATAATCGGTCAACTAAGACAGATCCATTATCCAATTTCAGGTTTGACCTTCTTACATAAGGGAGGAAAGAAAAAATTCAACCTGCCTTATCCGTCTTTAATGAAATTACTTGATAATCGACACTTTAATTTTATGAGAGGGGATTTGGAACAGGTTTTATTCCATCTGATAAAAGGCAGTGTAACCTTTCAATTTGGTACATCGATAAATAAAGTTCAACAGGATAATGAGAAAGTGTATGTAACACTCAGCAATGGAAGGATCGAGACAGCGGATCTGCTGGTGGGTGCTGATGGAGTCAGGTCCCAAGTTCGTTCTATGGTGTTCGGTGAACCTCAAAGTTATATGAAACATTTAGGGTTTTATACAGCTTCATTTATTTTAGATGACACAAGTAAGTTTCAAGACTTAACAGATGCTTTTTATTCATTGTCTGCCCCGAATTTACAGGCTTCCGTATATCCAATTAGAGATGATCGGCTAGCGGCATTCTTTTTATATCGGTCTGATAAGAAGCCGAACCGTCTGTCAATGGATGATGCAAAACAGGAAGTAAAGACTATATTTAAGGATATGGGCTGGATCGTCCCCGAGTTACTGGAAAAGCTAGATGCTTCCACTGATTTTTATTTTGATGAAGTTTCGCAAGTGGAAATGCCGCAATGGAGCAAAAATAGAATCGTCCTTGTCGGCGATGCATGTCAAGCTGTTTCATTAGTGGCAGGTCAAGGTGCATCGCTGGCAATGACAGGAGGTTATGTGTTAGCTGACAATTTGCAAAAGAGCAACGATGTAAGGCACGCATTAACTAAATATGAGCAGGATCTAAAACCACAAATACGTAAGACACAAGAAGCAGGGAGAAAATTCGCAAATTATTTCCTTCCTGATACGTATTTTAGCATTTTCATTAGGGATATGACGATGCGACTAAGTGTTCTTCCTGTAATCAGAAAATTGGTGAACATGAATAGTGCTCGTATTCCAAACTAATAAGGTAATATAAAATCGTTAAAAGTGGAATATGTAACAAGAAAAGGAGATACCTATGGATACCAGTAGTATTATCACGCTCGTTGTTTCCACCATTACCGTATTTAATATCATTTTATCTGCAGGTGTTTTGTTTTTTGAAAGAAGAGATATTGGGTACACATGGGCTTGGCTGCTTGTCCTTTTATTTATCCCGCTATTAGGATTTGTCATCTATATATTTTTCGGTCGGAAGGTAAAACAGAAAAATTTCTACCATCTGACGGAAGAAGAGAAAGATTTTCTGCATTCCGAAGTAGATCAACAGCTTCAATTGATTAAGGAACAGAAGCAAAAGCGTTCCTCTTATTTTCTCAAATACGCTGACTTAATTCGCATGAATTTACGTTCTTCGAATGCTCTTATAACTACAGATAATGATATACACATTTATCATGATGGACAAGCAAAATTTGATGCATTGTTTCATGATATAAACAACGCTGCGAAAGAAATTAATATTCAATACTATATTATTCAACCTGATGCTTTAGGGAAAAAATTACGTGATTTATTAACAGAGAAAGCGAAGAGTGGTGTGAAAGTCAGATTATTATATGATGAAATCGGTTCAAAGAAAATTTCGCCTCATTTCTTTCAATCGTTGAGAGCGGTTGGTGGAGAAGTAGAGGTGTTTTTTCCTTCGGTAATCAGACCGGTCAATTTCCGTATTAACAACCGCAACCATCGTAAATTATGTATTATCGATGGCGAAGTTGCCTACATTGGTGGATTTAATATTGGTGATGAATATCTAGGTCACAACAAGAAATTTGGTTATTGGCGGGACACACACTTGCGGATTGCTGGTCACGCGGTCAACGATATTCAAGTAAGATTTTTTCTTGATTGGCGACAGGCGGCTAAACATAGGAAAGGGTCCTCTGATAACTTTTTATTTAATCAGGCTACAGCAAAAGGCGATATTCCAGTGCAAATCGTTTCCAGTGGTCCCAATTCCAGAACCGAGCATTTAAAAAACATGTATATCAAATTGATTCAAGGTGCAAAAGAAACAGTTGTTATTCAAACCCCTTATTTCATTCCCGATAACAGTTTTATGGATGCTTGTAAGATGGCACTTCTATCTGGTATTGACCTGCAAATTATGATTCCAAATAAGCCAGACCATGTCTTTGTATACTGGGCAACGTGGGCACATGCTGCAGAATTATTGGATTATGGAGCGGAAATTTTGTTGTATGAGAAAGGTTTTCTACACGCTAAGACTATCGTAGTAGATCAGGAAGTAGCGTCCGTTGGAACGATGAATATTGATTCGAGAAGCTTCCGGTTGAATTTTGAAGTCAATGCCATTGTATACCAGCAAAAAATTGCAAAGCAGCTATATGATATGTTTCAGGAAGACCGTACATACTGCTCAGCGTTAACGATTGACAGATATAAGAAAAGATCTGCTATTGTTAAAATAAAAGAAGGTGTTTCGAGGCTCTTATCCCCGATATTATAGTACTGAATGTTATCTTTTCTTCATGGTGAGCATTATTTGTCTGCTATTTATTGAATGTATACTGATTTTTTATCGTTTTAGCTATGAACTTTTGATATCCTTTAGTCATAAAGCGTTTTCAATATTGTTGTATTTGTAATATTTTACAAAAACAGCTCTGAAAGGATGTCTAAAATGGATCAATTAAGTAACCGTAAAGATGAAATTCCGCGTAATCTGATATCACCACCCGCATCCCAAACAGAATCAAGTATTGCGCTTGTTTGGGACAAGCCAGAGGTAAAAACCGAAATCAGTTATTATCAAATTTATAGGAATGCTGAACTACTTAGTACCAGCCGAAGTACTGATTATACAGTCATTGATCTTCTTCCTGATCAGCAATATGAGTTTTATATCAAAACTGTTTTTAAGAATGGTAACATATCTGCAAAAAGTAAAACGATCAAAATCGATACAAAACCGGACAGTATTTGCTATGATATTACCTCTTTTGGTGCTAAAGGAGATGGAAAGACATTAAATACAGAAGCCATTCAACGAGCAATAGATGCATGCTGTGAAGGTGGTAAAGTATATATTCCTCAAGGAGTATTTGTATCAGGCGCGATATTTCTTAAGAGCAACATGACCCTCTATGTTGAAAAAGGAGGAGAATTACTAGGAAGCAGTGACACCGCAAATTATCCTTTAATAACGTATCGATGGGAAGGGAGAGAAACTCTTTGTTATGCAAGTTTAATTAATACGAACGTTGATGGTGATGAGAGGTTAGAATCTGTTGTAATTGAGGGCCAGGGAACCATTAACGCTAATGGCAGTGCGTTACGTAAAAAAGAAATTAGTGAAGAAAAAGGTAAACCTGGCCGAGCAGTATGCATTCGGAACACAGATTATTTTTACATGAAGGATATTACAGTCAGACAATCACCTGCATGGTGTGTTCATTTTATTTATTGCAATCACGGTAGTGTTAATAATGTGAAAGTTCATACCAAAACAGATGAGAATGGTAAGAAATACGAAGGAATAGCCAATGGAGATGGTCTAAATCCAGATTCATGCAGTGATATGTATATTTTTCATTCCATGATAGCAAGTCAAGATGATTGTATTGCAATAAAATCTGGAAGAGATCAAGAAGGAAGACAGGTTAATATACCTTCTGAAAACATTCGAGTTACAAATTGCAGATTCGAGAGCGGCTTCGGAGTTGCAGTAGGAAGTGAAATGTCTGGCAGCGTGAGGAATGTATTGGTACAAGACTGTCAATTTAATGATGTGTATAGTGTGGGCAGTATTAAAGCGCCTAGAGGTAGAGGGGGTATCGTCGAAAATATTAGATATGAGGATATTACATTTAAGAATCAGGATACTTCTCTATCTGATTGCAAATGGTTCAGAGGCGCGATTTACATTGACCAATATTACAGTCATGATTCGTTTGATGTGAATGAAGAAGTTCCATTTACTGATGATACGTCTATCATAAGAAACATATTATTTAAGAATATTACCTTGGATACGGAAACCGGAAATGCAATTTATTTAACAGGATTACCGGAAAGCCCGCTAGAAAACGTCCAACTGATCAATGTTCATGCAATTGGGAAGTTTGGATGTAAAGCAAATAACATTAACAGCTTAGTATTAGATGCCGTGTCAGTAGAATCAAGAGAAGATGAGAAGTTTATGTTCAATAATGTCGCTGTAAAAAAAGGAACAGTAACATCGTAAATGGTGGGAATTATAAATTTGCATTCTTCTGTATTTTAGGATCCTTCATGAACTATTAATGAGGGATCCTATTTTATGAGGTAAGAAAATTTTAACTTTTTGTCCCGTTTTCTTAAATGAACAGCCAAGTCCACGCAGCCGCCCAGAAACTAGGTAACTTCCTGCATCGCTTTACGATAAAGAAGATGAAGTTGAGTTCGTGTAATATGGATTGTGTAAAGTGGAATTGTATGACAACGTGGTTATTTTGAAATGGTATATGTGCTTAGCAAAGCTCCGGAAATAGGCCCCGCAGGACGCGAAGTGGTTGGACGGAGCGTATCCCAGCACATTAAATAGCTCAATATGGCTGCTTGACTAGCGATGGCTGACATAATCCAAATTATAGGTAGTTGTATATGAATCAATCTGTTATTTATCTATTTTTCTCTGATATTTGTATGTTAGTTATAGCTAACAATCTGATATGCTATGAGGTAATCGCTTACAGATTTTTCTTAGGAGGATATTGGATTGAAAAAGTCATCATTCATACTGTTAACAGCTTTATCTGCAAGTTTGTTGACAGCATGTGGGAATATCGATGAACAGCAGAGCTCGGTTTCGAACAAGGAAGAAGAAGTAATCATTAAAATAGCCTGGTGGGGTGAACAAAACAGAACAGATTATACGTTAGAGGTAATCGAGTTATTTGAAGAGAAACATCCAGGTGTTCATGTAGAAGCAGAATATGCAGGATGGTCTGATTATTGGAGAAGACTTGCGCCACAGGCAGCTGCTAACGAATTACCAGATATTATTCAGATGGATCTATCCTATTTAACGCAATATGCTGAAAGTAATCAGATTGCAGATTTATCGCCATACATAGGTAAACAGATTAATATAGATCATATTTCAGACAATGCAGTTTCTGGTGGGAAAATCAACGGTGGTATTTTTGGGTTTAACTTAGGCTATACAACCTCTGCCTATTATTATAATGCTTCTATTCTTGAGGAAATAGGTGTAGATCGTATACCTGTTGAATGGACATGGAAGGAATACAAGGATTTCTCTGTTAAAGCGGCAGAAGCAGGTTACGCAACTGGTGAAGGAGTAGGAGAAACGCAGGTGTTATTTGATTATTATTTACGAACAAAAGGTGCGAAATTGTTTGCCACTGGTGGCAGTGAATTGGGATATGAGGATGATCAATTTTTTATTGATTTTTATGCCATGCAAAAACAATTAATTGAAATTGGCGCAGCGCCGACTCCTGATCAAACAGCTCAGCGAACGGGACCTGAAGAAGATCCATTAGGAAATGGGGAATCATTTGGAGGAGTTGGTTGGGCTGCGCAATTTCAAGCTGTTCAACAGCATGCAGAGGATAGGTTGGATTTGCATGTGCCACCTGTAGATGAGGATGGAACAAATGGTTTATATTTAAAACCTAGTATGTTCTTCTCCATCGCTAAACAGTCAGAACATAAAGAATTAGCAGCAGAATTTATTAACTTTTTTGTCAATAATGAACAAGCGAATGAACTCATTTTAGCAGATCGTGGAATTCCTGTTTCTTCAGAGATTAAACAGCTCTTAAGGGAAAAAGTACCAGAAGCACAAGCTGAGGTGTTTGATTACATCAGTTGGGCAGAGCATAATAGTCAGCCAATGGGCGGAGCTGATCCAGCGTTTGCTAATGAAGTGATTGAAGTATTACAGCATCTAGCGGAACAAATTGTGTATGGGCAAAAAACAGTAGAGGACGCAGCAAAAGAATTTAGAATTAAAGCGGAATCTATCTTAAGTCAATAATCGACTGAAATAAAAAATGTAAAAAAGGTGGGAAAAGCATGAAACAGAATGAACAGGTGGAAATAACAAGTAAATTAAAGGTTTGTTTATCCGAGGAGTCATTTCCTTCTGCAGTCAACTATGTGTTGGAAATGTTCGCTCGTGATGCAGAAAAAGTATTAAACACTCGCCCCATATATACAACGGAAGCAGAAGCTGATATTGTCGTCAGGTGGGCAGCGGCTGACGATGAGTGTCCTGATTGGGAAGAAGCGTATTGCTATCGGTTTAAGAAGCTTAATGAGCAAAGGCAGTTACATATCATCGCACATGATGAATTAGGATTGGTCTATGGATTATTGTCATTTACCGAGAAATATTTTGGTATTGACCCTTTCTGGTATTGGGCGGATCTGCCTATCCAGCAACAAGAAGCCATTTTGATAAATATAGAAGATTATAATTCTCGTAAACCTAAAGTGAAATATCGAGGCTGGTTCGTGAATGATGAAGTCAGTTTAATAGGATGGACGGAACAGTACCCCCACCGAAGGAAGTCTGGTATCCGGTTTTTGAAGCTTTGTTAAGATGTGGTGGAAATATGGTAATTCCGGGAACTGATTTACCTAAAGAAGGTATTCATGCTTCTTTGGCGCATGAAATGGGGCTATGGGTAAGTCATCATCACGCAGAACCGCTGGGAGCAGAAATGTTCTTAAGGGCTTATCCCGGAAAACAAGCCAGTTACCTTACGAATCCGGATCTGTTTGAAAAACTATGGAGAGATGCTATAGAAAAGCAAAAAGATGAGAAAATACTTTGGGTATTAGCATTCAGAGGTCAAGGTGATGCGCCGTTCTGGACACAGGACCCGCAATTTGATACCAATGAAAAAAGAGGCGAGATGATAAGCAAGGTGATACAGAGGCAGTATGATATGATCCATTCTCAAGTAGAAAATCCAATTTGTACAATTGCTTTATATGGTGAAATTGCAGAATTATATAAAGAAGGACATATTTACTTACCAGATGATGTGATCAAAATGTGGGCAGATAATGGTTACGGAAAGATGGTTTCCCGCAGACAAGGTATAGAAAATGCACGCGTGCCATCGCTGCCTGAACCAAATGAACAGGGGAAAAACGGTATTTATTATCATGTTACATTTCATGACCTGCAAGCATCCAGTCATCTCACTATGCTCGCTGTACACCCGGAAACAGTTGAAAGTGAATTGAAAAAAATAGCGAATGCCAATGCAATGGACTATTTATTAGTGAACGCAGGAAATATTCGCCCCCATTTATATTATTTAGATATGCTTCGGATTTTCTGGCAGGAAGGAGAGGTCCGTTACAGAGAAGTGTTATCTTGTTTTGTAAAGCGAATGTTTGGGAGTAAACATGAGGAAATCAGTGACTTATACGTACGCTATTTTCAAAATATGATTCAATATGATCAATATGAAGACACTAAAGCAGGGGAGGAATTTTATCATCATCCAGCCAGAATGATCATCGGACACTGGCTTCAAAGCTTTGGAAATGAGACATCCGAGTCTTTAACATGGGCTACTGGTGACATACCCTTCCCTGATCAGGTCGATTACTTTTACAATAAATCTCGATCAATGCTTTCTAATTGGCAAGAATGGCTTGAAAAATATAAAGAAGTGGAGACCCATCTGCATGAGGAGGATCAAGTTCGCTTAAAGGACCATCTTTTTTTTCATGCCAACCTTCATTATACAGGAAGTTTAGGTTTGAAATCGTTATGTGAATCCTATAAGCATTTTGAGCAAAATCACTATCCAGAAGCTTTTGTAAAGGCTACACACAGTCTGTGGCATTATCAGGAAAGTTTGCAAACTTTAAGAGACGCTGAGCATGATAAATGGCGCCATTTTTACCGAGCTGACTGGCTGACAAATGTTGAAAATACACTTTACAATGTGGATACTCTCCGTCGTTTTATCAGAATGCATGGGGATAATCCAGACTTTTTTCTCTGGTATAAAGAGTACATTATGCCTGAGACTGAAAAATACATTTATCTTGAGAATACGCATCGTGAACCTTTGTCAGATGATAAGCTTACAGAGCTCTTACAGGAAAAATTTAAGTTATCGTACGAAGGATAACTGTAATGGACAAAAAAACCTTCGATAATATGCTATATTTTAGTCGATGTCACGCGGAGGTGTTTTTTTCGCTCTATAAATTAATGTAACGATAGTAATTCTAACTAAAATAAAACGTTTACATAATGTCTAGTTTTTAGTTATAAATATCTGATTTGTCTATCATTACTTAAGCATACTATCTGATATGATTAATTACGTAATCGTTTTCATTATCAAAAGGGGAGGAAAGAAAATGAAAAAGATATTATTTGTTTTATTTAGTATCGGATTAGTTTTTTGGTTAGCTACATGCAGTCAAGATTCTAATTCAGGAGCATCGGAAAACTCTGGAGAAGAAAGCGGAGATGAGAATGTTACTTTAAGAATAGCTTGGTGGGGGGAGCAGAATCGAACTGATTATACACTAAAAGTTATTGAAATGTTTGAGGAAGAACATCCAGGAGTAACGATAGAACCAGAATATGCAGGGTGGGATGATTATTGGAGGAAGTTAGCCCCGCAAGCGGCAGCGAACCAATTACCAGATATTATTCAAATGGACCTATCGTACCTTTCACAATATTCTAAGAATAATCAAATCACGGATTTAACGCCATATATTGGTGAACAGATTAACGTAGATAACATTTCGGACAACGCGGTAGCAGGTGGAGAAATAAATGGAGGCGTATATGGCTTTAACCTTGGTTCAACAGCAACAAGCTATTTCTATAATCCTGCCATCCTGGAAGAGATCGGTGTGGATAGCATACCTGAGAAGTGGAGTTGGGAAGAATATAAAGAGATTGCAATTAAAGCAGGCGAAGCAGGCTATTCTGCGAGCGGTGGTGTAACGGAATCGCAAGTACTCTTTGACTACTACCTGCGTTCACAAGACAAGAAATTATTTGCAGCTGATGGAAGTGGATTAGGTTATGATGATGATCAATTATTTATTGACTATTTTTCATTGGAAAAACAACTTGTAGATGCAGGTGCAGCACCAACTCCAGATGAGGTCGCACAAAGAACAGGTCCTGAAGATGATCCATTAGCAAAAGGTGAAGCGTTAGGTGGAGTAGGCTGGGCAACACAATTTCCTAGCGTACAACAAATTGCACAGGAACCGTTAGATATTCATTCACCGCCTGCTTCAAGTGAGGGTAATACGGGACTGTATTTGAAGCCAAGTATGTTCTTCTCGGTATCAGAGAATTCAGAACATAAAGAAATAGCTGCTGAATTTATTAATTTCTTCGTGAACAATGTAGAAGCTAATAAATTAATTCTGGCTGATCGTGGAATCCCAGTATCCTCTGAAATAAAAGAAGCATTGAAAGAGGAAGTACCGGAAGAAAAAGCAAAAGTATTTGATTATATTGAATGGGTAGAACAAAATAGCCAGCCAATGGGCGGACCGGATCCAGATGTGGCAAGTGAGGTAATTGAAGCACTTCAAGGAATTGCCGAGCAAATTGTTTATGGCCAGACATCTGTTGAAGAGGGAGCAGCTAAATTTAGAGAAGAAGCAGAGAGCATCTTTGGTAAATAAGAAAAGATCGAAAATGCGGGAGTCGACCAATCTGGTTAACTTTCGCATTTCGGTGCTTAAAAAAATTGTCTATTGAAATAGAAAGGCCTAGATAAAAATACTGTAACATCTCTTCCGGAATTGTGGTAAATTGGAAGAGTAGTAATAATTTTTATGCTCAGCAGTAAGTTTCGAATGATTATCTGTACAGAAGGTTAAAAAATAGAAGTTAGTATAAATATTGTAATGTAGGATTGGTGCATGATATGTTCCGGAGAATAAAGGATATGTATTTAAATTTACGACTAAAATATAAAATGGTAGTCTTGACTTCGCTGGTTTTGTTAGCATTTAGCTTGGGTGGAATCTCCATTTTGCAATATGCGTTTCATATTTATAATAAAGAGATTTACCGGCAATCAGCTCAATCTTTACAAGTTTCATCTAACTCAGTAGAAGCGGAACTAAAAAAAATGGAACAGCTATCATTTCAGTTTGCAACAGACTCCTATGTGCAATCTTATTTATTAAAGCTTAATGAAACAAATGCAAATTATGATAAGTTTAACTTAGGAAATCAACTAAGGCTACGTCTGGTGGATATTGGCTCTGTTAGCAAGTATGTAGATTCTGTTCATATTTTTGATTTGTATGACAATGAATATGCAAGTGGTAAAGCGATCATGACGTTGACTAATCAACGGTTAGCAGAAATGAAAGAGCTTGCAAATGAAGAAGATGGGAGACCTACTTGGCTTCCACCTGTGGAGTCTGATCAAACGGTACTAACTACGCGCGAGATTCGAAATTACTTGGATTTTTCATTTGAACGAATGGGAACTGTCGGGATACGAGTCGACATACAGGAAATTGTTCAGAACTTGACGCAAAATTTAGAAGAAGAGAATACTAATTTTTTAATATTTGATAAGAATGAAGAAATGATTTTCTCTAATAATGCAGATGTAGAAAATATAATGCCATCACGGTATCAATTAAATCAAGACGGATACAAGATAGTTAAATATAAGAATGAACGGTACTTTTTAACCTACTCGGATGCAAATTACTTGGGGTGGAAGTACATGATCCTTATTCCGTATAACAACTTGTTTACAGCTATTTCTAATGCAAAAACTGCTGTATTCATTACGTATTTATGTTTATTTATTATTGTGTTAATTCTCGGGTTGAAATTCACCGGTACAATCACTAATCCGATTGAAAGTTTAAATAAGAAAATGAAAATAGTGCAAACAGGAAACATAGAAAATTACGATTTCGATAGTTCCACGATGCATTTAAAAGATGAAGCAGGAGAAATGCACCAAAACTTTGAAGAGATGATGAAGCGGATTAATCATTTAATTGCAGAAAATTACAAAAAGCAACTACTGATTCAAGAAGCTGAGTTCCAGACACTACAAGCTCAAGTTAATCCTCATTTTCTCTATAATACGTTAGAATCGATTAATTGGACGGCAAAAATAAAAGGAGAGACCAAAATATCACAAATGGCTGAAGCCCTAGCGTTTATTTTAAGGGCATCGATTAACAATGCAGACAAATTCATTCCATTAAAAGAAGAACTGGAAATTGTAGATAATCTTATCACCATTCAAAGCTACCGTTTTGAAGAAAGGCTGCATTTTGAAAAAAATATTCCAGCTCATTATTTACAACTGTTAATACCCAAATCTATCATACAACCATTAGTAGAGAATTCCATTCGATATGGTTTGGAAGAGATCATGGGTGTATGCAAAATAAAAATAACTGTTACTGAAAAGGACAATGATCTCTATATATCTGTCGAAGATAACGGCGCTGGAATGGACCCCGATTACTTAATGAAGGTAAAACAAGGTGTGCATGAGCCTAAAGGTACTGGTATCGGTCTCAATAATATTAATGAACGAGTAAAAATATTATTTGGAGATGAGTATGGTATTAAAATAGAGAGTGAAAAAGAAAAAGGAACGATTGTAACAGTGAAAGTTCCTTGTGGAGAGGAGAAAGACGATGTACAAAGTGTTGTTAGTAGATGACGAACGGACAATTCTAGATGGGATTTCGATGTTAATAAATTGGTCGCAACACAATGTGCAATTAATTGGGAAAGCAATGAATGGGGTAGAAGCTTTTCAATTAATAGAAGAAGAAACGCCAGATATTGTGATAACAGATATTAGAATGCCGGGCTTGGACGGGATAGGCTTAGTAGAAAAAGCCGTTGAAAAATATCCCCATATAAAGTGGATTTTTCTATCTGGTTATAGTGATTTTAAATATGCGCAGCAGGCAATGCGCTTTGGTGTGCGACATTATTTATTAAAGCCCTGTAACGAAAGTCAAATATCCGATTCATTAGTTCAAGTAGTGTCAGAAATAGATGAAGAACTTAAAGCAAATGAGTATTTGCAGAATATACAAGATGAAGCGTTAAAGATTTATGATTATGAACACCAGGAAATAATGAAAAAATATTTTAGTTATCAAGCATTACCAGGAGAATTACAAGATCAAATAAAAAGCGTGTTGAAAGAACGATTTGGTAACCAAATGATTAATCTGATTGTTTTTCAGCCGCTATCAAAGCTAAATTACTCGTGCTTAGAGAAAATATTATCTGTCTATCTTTCTGATGCTAGTAAAACAACTAGTCTGGGTATTATTATAGAAGATAGCGTGATTATTTTAGAAGGAGAACCAGAGTCACGGAATCATTTATCAGAGCGGTTTACAGCGTTACAACATGCGAATATTGACAGCTTTGTTATTTCTTCCGAGTTCGATGTGGAACGTTTCATGCAAGAAAAAATAACTATACAGGACTTTAAAAATCAGACATTTTATTACGATGAATCACAAATTATTTCAACGAATAATTGGATAGATTTTGAGACGGAGATTTGTACCAGGAATTTAGTTGATGTAGATAAACTTGCTCTGTCTGTTAAAAAGGGTGAACTGAAACAAGCCAATAGCATGATTGAATTGTTCGCAAATTATTTAAAGGAAGATAAAATAGACCCTCATTTAACTAAGGGGTATTTTATACAAGTATATTTACTATTAATGACAAGAAATAATTCTAACTTGGATGAAAACAAGATTGAGATCATCAACCGCCTGGAATCATTTCAGCATCTTCATCAATATCGGTCTTTCTTCCATGATTTATTTCAAAGTATTATGGATAATAAACAGAAAGAAGTGCAATTCTCGAAAGTGGTAAGAGATATGCTGGATTGTATCGATCAAGAAATCGAAAATCCGGAGTTAACGATTCAATGGTTAGGACAGGAACGGATATACATGAATCCGGATTACTTAGGCAAATTATTTAAAAAAGAAGTTGGCCAACGTTTTTCTTCCTATCTAACCAATGCACGAATTAATAAAGCCGTTGAAATCATTGAAAATGAAGAAAATATTAAAGTGTTTGAACTAGCGGAACGATTAGGGTTTGGAAGTAATCCACAATACTTCAGTCAATTATTTAAGAAAATAAAAGGATACACGCCATCGAAAGTACTACGTTAGTCCACCAGGCAAGTGTTAATCAAATAACACTTGCCTTTTTGTATGCGCAGAAGTATATAAGTACAGTCATAGAAGTGATCATGCGGAACATGAAGAAGGGTTCTTATAATATGGATTATGTTAACTAAGCCTGTATTGGCCTGTATTGTCAAAGGGTAATTTTGATAGTTATAATCTGCTTAGAAAAGCTTCGGAAATAGGCCCCACAGGACGCGGAGTGGTTGGCCGAAGCGGTATCCTAGCACATAAAATATCTCGATATGGATGCTTGGCTAGCAATGGCTAGACATATATTATTGGAAGTTGTTTAGTATTTGGTTAGTTAGAAACGGGTGAACTTTCGCGGTTCTTTTTACGTTTTGGAAGGGCTGCCGCTTTGCAATGGAAATAACGAGTCTACTTTTTAGTGGTTAATCTCTGATTTTTCTATCATGCCTGCATTAGAAACAATGATATTATATATGTAATCGCTTTCTAGTTGCGATTGTCATGGAATAGAACCAGTGTTAATTGCGATTAAAGAAAGCATTTTCCTGGATGATTTAGTAGCAAAGAGTAGCATGCCGTGATACAGAGCAATGGAAAGTGACTTTCGAAAAATAACAACGATAAAGAAAGGAGTTGCTTCAATGCAATCAAACACGAAACAAAACTTATGGGGATATCTGTTTATTGGACCATTTATTATTGGTTTCCTAGCATTTACCATTATTCCGATAATTACATCGTTTTATTTATCATTTACCTCCTATGATTTATTTTCTGCACCACAATGGATAGGGTTTGATAACTTTAAGGAAATGTTTACAGATGATCCGCGATATTTACATTCATTAAAAATAACCATTATTTATGTATTTGCTGGTGTACCGTTACGATTACTATTTGCATTGGTTGTAGCGATGCTGCTTAATACAGCCTCAAGAGCAGTAGGGTTATACCGCACTCTCTACTATTTACCTTCATTAATCGGTGGAAGTGTTGCTGTTGCCATTATGTGGCGTAATATTTTTGGTGATGAGGGAGTAGTCAACCTGGCTTTAATGTCGATGGGAATTGATCCAGTCAGATGGTTTGGCGATCCTACTGCTGCATTATGGATGCTGATTTTCTTATCCATCTGGCAATTTGGTTCATCCATGTTAATTTTTCTCGCTGGTTTGAAGTCTATTCCACAAAGCTATTATGAAGCGGCAAGTGTAGATGGGGCGAATTATTTCCAGAAATTTTTCAAGATTACAGTTCCCATGCTAAGCCCGGTAATTCTATTTAATGCAATAATGCAAACGATTTCTGCTTTTATGACGTTTGTTCCAGCATATATTATTTCCAAAGGTACTGGTGGACCGCTAGATGGAACATTGCTCTATTCATTGTACTTATTTAAACAAGGTTTTGAATTTTTCTCTATGGGTTATGCGTCTGCTATGGCTTGGATTATGCTAATCATTATTGCCATTTTTACATCCATCATCTTCATGTCATCAAGATTTTGGGTTCACTATGAGTCAGAAGGAGGCAAATAATTGATGAAAGCAAAATATATTAACAAGTTCATTTATCATATTATTGTCGGTGGATTTGCTGTTCTATTACTATATCCAGTTGCATGGTTGATCATGAGTTCATTTAAGCAGAGTGAGCGTATTTTCCTCACAGCAGATTCTTTAATACCGAATCCATTTGTATTAAGTAATTACGGACAAGGCTGGCAGGGTTTTGGTGATTATGGTTTTGGAACATTTATGACCAATACCGCAATATTTGTTGTGTTGGTATTAATTGGCCACTTAATATCTTGTACTTTAATTGCTTTTGGTTTTGCAAGGTTGAAGTTTGCGGGTCGCGGATTCTGGTTTGCGATTATGATACTGACGCTCATGTTACCAGCTGAAGTAGTAATGATTCCGCAGTATATTATTTTTGCAAAATTAGGATGGTTAGATTCTTTAAAACCTTTAGTTATACCTGCCTATTTTGGGCATCCATTCTTTATCTTTTTACTCGTTCAGTTTATCCGTACGATACCTCGTGAATTAGATGAGGCAGCGATCATTGATGGGTGTAATACTTTTGGAATTTACCGGAGGATTATATTACCATTACTCGTTCCAGCATTAGCAACTACAGCTATATTTACTTTTTATTGGACTTGGGATAATTTACTCGGGCCGGTATTATATTTGAACAGTCCATCTAAATATACGGTATCGATGGCATTAAATATGTTCTTGAGTAATGAGACGGTTTCGAATTGGGGCGCGATGTTCGCAATGTCTGTTGTGTCATTGATCCCGGTATTTATTATCTTCTTTATTTTTCAGCGGTATGTGGTGGAAGGCATCAGTACAAGTGGTCTGAAAGGTTAAGTATTACAACTTAGAGCAAGTGAAGGGGGATGATCTCTAAGTGAGCGCATTGAATAAAGCATGTGAATGGATCGCAAAAGTAGCATATCTGAATTTGCTTTGGGTAGGTTTGTCGATGTCAGGATTGATTATAGCTGGTCTGTTTCCTGCTACTGCAGCTACATTTGCAGTAGTGAGGAAATGGTTAACAGGTTACAGTGATATTTCCATTACTAAAACCTTTTGGCAGACGTATCGACAATCCTTCTTAGGTGCAAATGTTCTAGGGTATTTGTTTGTAGTGGTTGCCTATATCTTATATTTGGACTTCCTTTTTATTAACGTTGCTCCTAATGATTATGTATTAGTATTGACCATACCGTTCCTGTTTGTATCGATTTTACTTGGTTTAACTTTTCTTTATGTTTTTCCTGTGTATGTGCATTTTGAAATGAATATAAGAGATGTGATTAAAAGCGCATTTTTCATCATGGTTTTGAATCCAGGAAAAACAATAATGATGACACTGGGAGTGTTTGGAATTATAGCAGGTATCTGGAAATTCCAGGGGTTGGCTTTATTTTTTAGTATGAGTCTACTCGCTATTGCCTCCATGTTCCCGGCATTGAGGGCATTCTCCAATATTAATGGAAAAAAGAATTATTTAAAGAACAAAAATGTTTATCAATAGTGAAAAAAGTCTCTGAGAATTATTCTTAGAGACTTTTTTGTCAGTCTAGAAAGAATGTGCAGTCACAGCAGTCTACCTGGTTGGCCTACGCTAGTGAATATGCTCTACATCTTATGTAAAAGCTAGCATTTTGAACGATTTACAATAAATCCTTAACAATTCGAAGAGTCTAATGAATAGAACTACTGCTTTTACCTGTTCCATACGTTGTAGCACTTCCCATAAGCGTAGGAAATAGGCGTGGGATCAGTCGTGTGTGAAGATCCCGCAGTGAGCGGTTTTTGCTCGCGAGGAGGCTGAACCCGCCCCCACAGGACGCGGAGCCTATTTCCGGAGCTTTGCTAAGCAGATTATAACTATCAAAATTACCAATTAGCATTACAGCCTTACTTAACATAATCCATATTATAGGTACTAGTTGTATAAGTTAGGAGCAGTCGAAGGATGTTAGGTTTTTATTAATTATCCATCAGTCTTGATAATTGCGATGGTTAAGCATCATTTCCTTATAAAGAATGCTAAATTGACGAACAATTCATTTAATCATATAATTAAAAAAATGAAAGCGGTAACAGTCAAGGGGGGTGGGGTTATGGTTAAAAAGGTCGTTCAGTATTATATGGATTTGCGCTTGAAATATAAGATGGTCTTATTAACTTCTCTTGTTTTACTAGCATTTAGTGTTGGCGGACTATCAATTCTTCAATATGCATTTCATTTATATAACAAGGAAATTTATCTTCAGTCAGCACAATCCTTACAAGTATCAGCAAATTCAGTGGAAGCAGAATTGAAAAAAATGGAACGGTTATCGTATCAGATTTCTACCGATGTGTATGTGCAATCATACTTAAAAGAAATAAAAGATACAGACAACAGCTATAACCAGTTCATCATTGGAATGAATCTGCGACAGCGTGTATTAAATATTGGCAGTTTAAATAAATATGTGAAATCCATTCAGGTTTATGATATTGCTGACAAAGAATACGCGAGTGGAACAGCCCCAATAACACTTTCACAAGAGCGATTGGACAATTTGAAACAATTGGCAGAGGAAAAAGAAGGCGGAGTGAACTGGGTTTCGCCTTCAGATAATGATAATACCATTATGGCAGTTAGAGATTTACGAGATTTTGTTGAATTTTCTTTTGCCAGACTAGGATCAGTTGCTGTCCGAGTAAACATCGAAGGAATAATGGATGATTTAACTAATAATCTCAAAGATCAAGAAACTTCCTTTCTAATATATGATAATAACGGAAATCAAATTTTTACAAATGAGGATGCTATCAATTCCATAAAGCCGGGGGATTTCAATGAGGGGAAATCGGGTTATCAAATAATCGATATTAATGGAAATAAGTATTTTTTGACATATGCAGAAGCGAGTCATCTTGATTGGACGTATATGATCGTAACGCCATACAGTAACCTGTTTTCTGTCATCAATAATGCGCGTACTGCTGTATTTATCACGTATCTGATTCTTTTTATTATTATGATCTTTTTGGGAAGTAAATTCACTGGTACAATCGTTAATCCTATCGAAAGTTTAAATCAGAAAATGAAAAAAGTACAAACAGGAGACCTTGATTATTATGATGTTGGTATTGATCAGAACCTGAATAAAGATGAAGCAGGCCAAATGCATGAAAACTTCAAAACGATGATGATTCAGATTAATTATTTAATCGGAGAAAACTATAAAAAGCAACTATTAATAAAGGAGTCTGAGTTTAAAACACTGCAGGCACAAGTGAACCCGCATTTTTTATATAATACGCTTGATTCGATTAACTGGTCTGCCAAGGTAGTTGGCGAAAAAAGAATTTCTCAAATGGCAGAATCATTAGGTTATATATTAAGGGCTTCGATCAATATGAAAGATGACTTAATCTCATTACGTGACGAGTTATTAGTCGTGGATCATTATTTAACGATTCAAAAATATAGATTTGAAGATAGGTTATTATTTTCTAAAGACATACCAGATGAGTTATTAGACGTTCAAATTCCCAAATTTATTATTCAGCCAATTATTGAAAATGCTATACGCTATGGGTTACAGGAGATGGTTGGTGTGTGCAGCATACATTTATCTATATTGCATGTAGATGAAACCTTAGTTATTAGATTAATAGATAATGGACCTGGCATGTCTCCGTCCTATGTCGAACAGATTAAGCAGGGAAATTATCGCTCTAAAGGAACCGGTATAGGATTGCGCAATATAAATGAAAGAGTTCAATTGCTGTTTGGTGAGGCGTATGGTTTGCATATAGAGAGTACATGGGGAAAAGGAACTGAAGTTGCCATTATTTTGCCGAAGGGGGATATTAAAGAAAATGTACAAAGTGTTATTAGTAGATGATGAACGAATGATCTTAGATGGTATATCAGTAATTGTCGATTGGAACAAATATGAGACACAGTTAATTGGAAAAGCATTTAATGGTCTTGAAGCGTATGAATTTATTAGCAAAAATAAACCGGATATTGTGATTACAGATATTACAATGCCTGGATTAGATGGGCTGCAATTAGTCAAAAAAGCACAAATAGAGTATCCAGGGATCAAATGGATATTCATCTCTGGATACAATGAATTTGAGTACGCCAGACAAGCGATGCGATTTGGGGTGAAACATTATTTACTAAAGCCGTGTAATGAAGAAAATATTGGTGAAGCACTTGCTGAAGTTGTGAAAGAAAAACAACAAGAGGACCACTCCTCAGCGTATGTGAAAGAAATGGAAGAAGAAAATGCTAAAATAATGATAAATGAATACGAGGAAGCACTAAAAGAACTATTTGTTCATCCACAACAAACCGATAATGCAGAAACAAAGGTTAAATCAATCATGGAAGAACTGTATGGAGAACAGTCGTGCCTATTTGCTATGATATACATCAAAGATAGGTTGGCCTATGATCAGTTAGTCACGTTAAAACATTCCATAAAAAGCAGCTTTCTTCAAGAAACAGTCCTTGCTAACATTATAGATAATAGCATTCTATTACTTCTGCGTTCTAATGACACCAAATACCTTAAGCAACTTCTGCAATATGAAGAGAAGCTTCAACATTATTCCCATACAATAGTGATGACTGGATTATGCAGTCATCAGGATATGGGTGGCGTACCGAGTTTAGAAGAAATGAATTTCCATGTATTTTATCGGCCAAATCAGCTCTTCATTGATATGAATCATTGCTCATCACACTTAAGTAAATCTGTTCATAGTATTGATTTTTCATTTGAAAAGATTTTGAATTGTATAAAAGAAGGCAATAAGACTGAAATGGTCGCTCTTTTTCAACGATTAGAAGAAGATTTAAGACAACATGATGTTATGCCCAAAAGAGCGCGGGGATATTTTATTCAAATCTATTTGTTTATCGTACAACGCTTAAGTCATCGTTCGACAGAGGATCATATTCAAGTGATTAACGAAATGGAGGATTATCATCACGTAACGGATTTTACGATATTCTTTGAACAGTTATTTGACCGGCTAATTCAACTGTCCGGTCAGGAAGGTAACTATTCTAAAACAGTTAAGATGATGCTCGGATTTATCGAAGAGGAAATTGCCAATCCGGAACTTTCCTTACAATGGATAGCGAATCATCGTTTGTTTATGAATGCCGATTATCTTGGTAAAACTTTCAAGAAGGAAACAGGAAAAGGTTTCTCTGCATTCCTTACCAACACCAGGATAAATAAAGCGATTGAAATGATTGAAAAGGAAAGAGACATTAAAGTTTTTGAATTAGCAGAGCGGTTAGGTTTTGGTAATAATCCTCAATATTTCAGCCAAATCTTTAAGAAAATAAAGGGATATTCTCCTTCAGAACGGATTAAATCAGGTTAAAAGAAGGAATATCTGCAATTTAGTGATTTAACACTGATTTTTGAACATTTAGCACTGATAATTATATCCTATTTTTTCAAATATTTTGATAATATATAAGTGTAATCGCTTACAGTGTTTTTAAAAAGGGGAGGATAAGAAATGAAAAAATCTTTGTTAGTACTGTTAGGAATGATGATGATTTTATGGCTTGCTGCATGTAGCGGCGACGGGGGAAGTGAAGAAGCTTCCAGTGACGATAATGCATCTGAAGAAACGGCAGACAATGGAGACTCTGAAGGTGCTGAATCTGGTGATGAAGAAGTAACCTTACGGATTGCCTGGTGGGGTTCTCAACCACGACATGATTATACTTTAGAAGTAATTAAAATGTATGAGGAACAGCATCCGAATGTCACAATTGAACCAGAATATGCAAGTTGGGATGATTACTGGCAAAAATTAGCTCCACAAGCAGCAGCAAATGAATTACCTGACATCGTGCAAATGGACTTATCTTATCTTTCACAATATGCAGAAAATAATCAATTAGCGGATTTATCACCTTTTATTGGAAGTAATATCGACGATACTAATATTTCACAAAATGCGATTGACGGCGGTAAAGTCGGCGATGGAGTTTATGGTTTTAACCTTGGTGTAAACGCTTTAAGTTTTCATTATAATCCAGAAATTATGTCAGAATTAGGATATGACGAATTCCCTGAAGAATGGACTTGGGAAGAATATCAGGAAATTTCTCAGAAAGCGGTAGATGCAGGCTATTATTTCGATAATGGCTTGAAAGCAGATGTATTCTTTAATTATTACTTACGTCAGAATGGAAAACGCTTATACGCTGAAGATGGAAGCGGTTTAGGCTATGAAGATGATCAATTATTCGTAGATTTCTTTAAAATGGTCCAGGAACAAGTGGAATCAGAAGCAACTCCAACACCTGATTTCTTAGCACAATTAGCTGGTCCGGAAGATGACCCAGTCGTCAAAGGAGAAGGGGTAGGTATCTTCCAATGGTCTAACCAGTTTGTCGGGTTGGAAGATATTTCAGAGTCTAGCTTTGAGTTTGCTCCTACGCCAGGTCCGAATGTAGACCAAGGGTTGTTCTTAAAACCTAGTATGTTCTTCTCTGTATCAGAGAACTCAGAACAAAAAGAAGCAGCAGCTGATTTTCTTAACTTCTTTATCAATGATGTAGAAGCAAATAAATTAATTCTAGGTGATCGTGGTGTACCAGTTTCATCAGAAGTAAAAGATGCTTTATTGAGTGAAGTTTCTGAAGCACAGGCAAAAGTCTTCGAATATGTTGCATGGGCGGAAGAAAACAGTACTGCAATGGGTGCTCCAGATCCAGCTGGCGCAGGTGAAGTAATCGAATTAATTGATGGACTGCAAGAGCAAATTGCATATGGTGAAATTTCGCCAGAGGATGCAGCCACACAATTCAGAACACAAGCTGAAAGTATTTTAGGCAATTAAGCAAGTTGTGAAGAACAGTAGCTGATCCACAAGAGGTCAGCTATTGTTTTTCCAACTATCGTTGATAATAGAAGGGAGCTTTCAAAATGCAGACAAATATGAAGCAAAACCTTTGGGGATATCTATTTATTGGCCCTTTTGTTATTGGATTCCTTGCATTTACTATTATTCCTATTGTTGCTTCTTTTTACTTTTCATTTACTTCTTACGATTTATTTAATTCTCCACGTTGGATCGGGTTACAGAACTTTAAAGAGATGTTTACTGCAGATCCAAGATATTTACACTCATTAAAGATTACCTTTATTTATGTTTTTGCTGGTGTGCCTTTACGATTACTATTTGCGTTAATCGTTGCGATGTTGTTGAATACGGCCTCAAGAGCAGTAGGTTTATATCGTACATTATATTATTTACCTTCTTTAATCGGGGGAAGTGTTGCAGTTGCCATTATGTGGCGGAATATCTTTGGTGATGAAGGTGTTGTTAACATTGCGTTAATGTCAATTGGTATAGATCCTGTCAGGTGGTTTGGGGATCCGACTGCTGCCTTATGGATGCTTATTTTCCTGTCTATTTGGCAATTTGGTTCTTCGATGTTAATTTTCTTAGCCGGTTTAAAGTCGATTCCGCAAAGTTATTATGAAGCGGCCAGTGTAGATGGTGCCAGTTTCTTTCAAAAATTCTTCAGCATTACGATTCCAATGCTCAGCCCCGTCATTTTGTTTAATGCAGTTATGCAGACGATTGGAGCATTTATGACATTTGTTCCAGCCTTTATTATTTCCAAAGGTACTGGCGGACCATTGGATGGAACGCTTCTTTACTCGTTATATCTATTTAAACAAGGATTTGAGTTTTTCCATATGGGATACGCATCCGCGATGGCTTGGGTAATGCTGGTGATTATTGCGATATTAACTTCTATTATCTTTATGACATCCAGATTTTGGGTGCACTATGAATCAGAAGGAGGCAAATAATCGATGAAACCAAAACACGTAAAAAAACTAATTTATCATGTCATCGTCGGTGGCTTTGCCATCCTGCTACTATATCCAGTTGCCTGGCTTGTGATGAGTTCTTTTAAAAAGAGTGAGCGCATTTTCGTAACAGCTGATTCTCTTTTGCCTGATCCATTTGTATTGAGTAACTATGGTCAAGGATGGGAAGGATTCGGTGATTATGGATTCGGTACGTTTATAACGAATACAGCAGTGTTCGTTGCATTAGTATTAATCGGTCACCTAATCTCCTGTTCGTTAATTGCTTTTGGATTTGCACGTTTGAAGTTTGCGGGACGTGGTTTCTGGTTTGCGATTATGATCATGACACTAATGCTTCCATATGAAGTAGTAATGATACCGCAATACATTATCTTTGCAAAGTTAGAATGGTTGAATTCATTGAAACCATTGGTAGTTCCAGCCTTCTTTGGTCATCCGTTCTTTATTTTCTTATTGGTGCAGTTTATACGTACTATACCACGCGAATTAGATGAAGCGGCGATTATTGATGGATGTAATACGTTTGGCATTTACCGAAGAATTATCTTACCTTTAATTGTGCCTGCTTTAGCAACAACTGCTATATTTACATTCTATTGGACATGGGATAACTTGCTTGGTCCAGTATTATATTTAAACAGTCCATCAAAGTATACGGTCTCAATGGCGTTGAATATGTTCTTAAGTAATGAAACCGTATCGAATTGGGGTGCAATGTTTGCCATGTCGGTTGTCTCGTTAATACCGGTCTTTGTCATCTTCTTTATTTTCCAACGTTACGTTGTAGAAGGAATCAGTACAAGTGGTTTAAAAGGGTAACACTTTTTTTGTATTTTATAGAAAGCAGAACATACTTATCAGAGGAGGATATTAGTATGAACGCGTTAAACAAAGCTTTTGAATGGATAAGCAAAGTGGCATATTTAAATGTATTATGGATTGGATTTACCGTACTGGGTCTGCTTGTTGCAGGATTATTTCCAGCTACAGCTGCCGTTTTTGCTGTCATGAGAAAATGGATAACCGGCTATACTGATATCCCTCTTTTTAAAACGTTTTGGCAGTCTTTTCGAGCATCATTTGTGCAGGCAAATATATTAGGATATATCTTTGCTGCAATTGCTTATGTGTTATATTTGGATTTTGTATTTATTACGGTGGCGCCAAATGATTTTGTTATGATACTGACTGTTCCCTTTTTGTTCGTCAGCATTTTGGCAGGATTAACCTTTTTGTATGTGTTTCCGGTATATTCCCACTACCAGATGCGTATTTTCGAAGTGATCAAGAGTGCCTTTTTTATCATGATCTTAAATCCGTTAAAGACTTTAATCATGACATTGGGCGTATTTGGTATTATGTTTGTACTATGGCATTTCCAAGGATTGGCGCTTTTCTTCAGTATGAGCCTGATTTCGCTTGCGATCATGCTTCCTGCTCAAAAAGCTTTTGAAAAAATTAAGGAAAAGAAGGCAACCTATGACGAAAATGCCTTAGCCGAAGAATAAAAAAGCAACACCTCCAAATGGTAATGATTCATTATTATTTGGAGGTGTTTTTTTATAAATACAGAAAGCATAGTCCACGTTCTGACAGTAACAGCCGTTTCTACGCGTGCGCCCAGAAACTAGGAGACTTCCTGCATCACCCTACGATAAAGAAGATGAAGTTGAGTTTCGATAATATGGATTATGTAAAGTAGAATTGTGTGTAAATGTGGTAATTGATATGAAATATGTGCTTAGCAAAGCTCCGGAAATAGTCTCCGCGTCCTGTGGGCTCAGCTAGGCTACTACTTGAATTACTTCCTTGCTGTCTTGTGCCGAGGAAGCTTACTTCGAAGGAAAGCTTGCAGATACAGGCACAAATGAAGTGGATTTTCAGTTGGCGCTGAGGCATGAGGAGTCGACGACTATTTCCTACGCCTTAGGAAAGTGCTACAACGTATGGAACAGCTTGAGGCAGTGGTCTAGAAATTATGTTATTCTTTCAATTCCTGATATATAGTGATGAGTGATCAATATGCTATCTCTTACAAAGGTTGTAGATTACCAATCCTAGCGTAGACCAACCACGTAGACTCCCGCGGGACGCGGAGTGGTTGGACGAAGCGGTATTCTAGTACATCAAATATTTCAATATGGATGCTTGGTTAGTAATGCTTACTTTACATAATCCATATTATAGGTAGCTGTACATACACAAGTTGATTAGTGACGGGTGCATTCATTAGTTTGAATCCTAAGTTTCCATAAGGATCAAAAGCAAAGTGGGCAGCAGATATTCAAGGAACATTTACTCCACATTTGTTGATATTTGCTTGTCTGAGGAGAAAAGCCTACACAAATCGCTAATGTCCGCATTATAATACTATTAAAACCAGATCATGATCATGATTTAATAGAATAGTGAGCTGTATTTTAGAATGTGAGCAGTGGGTAAATGCCTACTTAGTCAACCTTATGCATGTTATTGGTTTCATTATAATTTCTGGTTAAAACACCGATGATTTCCTATTTTGTCCTATGCTTGTCCTACTATATTTCGACATGTTCAATTGTAATACAAATAGAATTGTAACAGGAATATTGTGGATGTAAGCATATTCATTGGCATATTTTGGTGCTGTTAATGGTAGATTTATACCTGATTTCTACACAAAATAACATAATAACTGATAGTTTTGAAACACAATTGTAATATTCGTATAATATGACTGCAATCTACATGTGTTACAATGAGTCTGGTTCTAAAGATAGAATACAAGATTACATACAACATAAAACAAGAATGATACATAAATACAAAGAAACGATGATAATTAATTATTGTGGAAAGTAGGGGAGTCTCATGCGAGAAATGAAAGTCTTAGTGAAAGATTCAGTTGTTGTCTTAACGGTTGTCTCCAGCTTGTTTTTTGCTCAGTCGGTAAGTGCAGAAACAAAGGAAGAGATTTCGTCACAGCGTTCGGAAGTACAATCTGATATTGATCAGAAAGAGCAAGAGATTCAAGAAATCAAAACAGATTTGATTGAATTAAATGAACAAATCACACGGTTTGATGAAGCAATTGAAGATAATGAAGAAGTGATTCAAGAAACGGAAAAAGAAATGGACAATGTAGAATCGGAAGTACAAGATTTAGAGTCTAATATTGATTCCATCCAGGAAAAGATTGATCAGCGTAATGAAATTCTAAAAGAAAGAATAGCTTCTTTACAGGAAAACGGTGGATCATCAAGTTATCTTGAAGTGATTTTTGGTGCTAAAAGTTTTCTGGATCTAATTGACCGAGCTACACTAGTACATAAGATTACCCAAGCAGATAAAAACCTGCTGGAAAGCCAGGAGCAAGATAAACTAGAGATTGAAAAAGATAAAGCAGAGCATGATGAAAAACTACAAGAATTAGAAGACATGAAGGCAAAATATGAAGAAATGCAACAACAGATTGTTGCACAAAAAGAACAAAACGAAGATTTAAAGTCAGAATTGCAACAGAAAGAAGAAGAAAATAGCGATATTCTTGACGATTTGAAAATTGAAGAAGAAGTATTAGCAAAAAAACAAAAAGCTTTGGAAGAAGCAGAAGCTCAGCAGACAGCTGCAACTAGCAGTAGTCAATCAACATCATCAAGCAGCTCTAGCAAAAATGTGATTGACCAATATGCAAGTGAATCATCTGCACCAGTATCTGCAGGAAGCGGTGCACTTCAAACTGCAATGACAGCAGGTAACAAATATATCGGTAATTCCGTTTATGTTTTTGGTGGAGGCAGAACTGCATATGATGTGGCAAATGGTCGATTTGATTGCTCTGGATTCGTAAGTTGGGCATTCCGCCAGGCGGGTATTAGTATTCCTGCAAGTACATCTGCATTATCATCTGTTGGCGAAAGAGTATCTGCAAGTAACATGCAGCCAGGTGATTTAGTATTCTTTAATACTTACAAAACAAATGGTCATGTTGGAATTTATTTAGGAAACAATAAATTTATCGGATCTCAAAGTTCAACTGGCGTAGCAATTGAAAGTATGAGCAGCGGTTATTGGAAATCTACATTCTCTGGTTATGTACGCCGTATTGCACAATAATAAAAAAACAAGTGAGCCAAAGCTCACTTGTTTTTTTGTGCTCAGTCAAGAAAGTATATAAGTCTGGTCACAGCAGTAATCATATTGAATAGGAAGTTGTTTATTAATGAAGTCAATTAGGACCGGGTGGTTTATGCCCGTTTTTTCTGGTTAAAGAAAGCATAAGTATAGTCATAAAGGTGAATTGCATAATCATGCTCAAATGAAGTAAGAATTCCTATAATAAGGAGTATGGAAAGTGTTAATTTTTTCACAGTCTACACATACAGCATAAGGAAAAGCCGAGCAGGATAGCTGCTCGGCTTTGTACTAAGTCAAGAAAGTATAAATTTTAGGCTATATGATGTTCGCTGACAGAAACGGCCACGTCCGGCTCCAGCGCCCAGAGACTAGGCGACTTCGCGAAATCACCCTACGATAAGTCATCATCGATTCGCAAGCTCACCGTGATTCCTTTATCTCAGTTGATTCGCTCCACTCGCTGCGTCTCTAAACGGGCGCTTGCGCCTTTGTTCATGTTGCTAGCAATATTTTGTATAGGCATCTGTCAGCTGAGAAACGATATCTTCTACTTCATAGCCTTCAATTTGTTCACGAGGAATAAAGTGTTTTAGTTCGCCATCTTTAACAACTGCCATTGATGGTGAAGAGGGTTCCACACCTTGGAAATAGTCTCGCATTTTCGCTGTTGCATCGCGATCCTGTCCAGCAAATACAGTCACTAATTGGACTGGTTTTGTTTCTCCTTGAAGTGATTCAATAGCTGCAGGTCTTGCTAATCCAGCAGCACAACCACAAACAGAGTTAATCACGATCAGAGCTGAATCTTTATTTGTATTCATAAATTCATCGACTTCATCTGGTGTAACTAGTTCGTTAAAGCCAGCGTTCGTTAGTTCATCTCGCATTGGTTGTGCAATTTCTCTCATATATTGTTCATAAGCGTTCATTAGTTTACCTCCTCTAATACATGACTAATTTGATTTTAACAAATCTTGCTGCATACTACGACCTATTTGTTTTAAAAGAATCAGAAATATTTACTTTTAACCAGCCTCTGACACTATTGATAAACCAGATCTGATCACAGTTGTCCAGCTCGTTAAGTGAAATCGACTTTTCTTTTATTTTATTTTCCAGTAATAAGCGCTGTCGGAACGTACCTGGCAATAATCCGTCCGAAACAGGAGGGGTGAAGAACTCTCCGTTTTTCTCGATAACGATATTTCCAATCGTAAATTCTGTTACGTAACGATTTTTATTCCAAAGTAATGAGGTAAATACCTCTTCGGGCTGGTGTTCTGAAATTTTGTTATAAGTTGATCGGTTTGTAGTCTTATGATATAAATAAATCTCTTCTTTATTAACCGCAAACGGTGCAATAATCGCAGAGATTGGTTGCGTTATAGAGGTTACCATTTCACTATTTAATTCCATTTCACCATCACGATGATAAATAAGCTTTACTTTGTAGGAACCAGATGTAGATCTTGCTGCTAAAGACAGCAATTTAGAACGAATAGGATGTTCTGAAAAAGAAAAGCCAAAATACTGAGCTGAATTGGCTAATCTCGATAAATGTTCCTCTAATAAAGGGTATTCGCCATCCTTTAATAGCAGTGATTCAATTAAAGAAATTTCTTTATGCTGTTGTTTCAAGATCTCTGCTTTTTGCTGAAGTTCTTGGTATTCCCCTTCACTTGAAGAGTCCCATGTAATGCCACCACCGGTTCCGTAAGTTGCTTTGTTTCCGTTGATAAGGACAGTTCGAATCGGGACATTAAATGTAGCTGAGCGATCAGGGCTAATAAAGCCAATGGCTCCACAATATATTTCACGAGGCGTATTCTCTAATGTCGCAATATATTTCATTGTTTCCACTTTAGGCGCACCTGTTATGGAACCACAAGGAAATAACGCTCTAAACCATTCGTAAATTGTATTTGTTTCCAACTCTGCTGTAATAGTAGAAGTCATTTGGTGAACAGTTGGATATGATTCTATATCAAATAAGCTTTTCACTCGAACTGATCCTGGCTTGGCTATTCTTCCGAGATCATTTCGAAGTAAATCCACAATCATTACATTTTCTGCTTGATCTTTCGTTGAATGTTTTAATCGCTTTTTCAATTGCTCGTCTTCCTCGAACGTTTTTCCTCTTTTGATTGTCCCTTTCATAGGCTTCGTTGTAATCCTGTTATTTTCCACAGAAAAAAATAATTCTGGGGAAACAGATAAAATCTGCTGTGTACCTATGTCTAAATAGGCACAGTAGGAAGCATGCTGATTAGCGAGCAACTGCTGATAATAGTGATAAGCAGATCCATTGAAGTTTGCTTCGAGTCTTGTTGTGTAATTGACCTGATAGGTGTTACCCTCAGCTATCGCGTTTTTAATATGATGGATATGTTTGTGATATTGCTGGTAATCCGTTGTAATATGCCAATTTGACAACTGCTGCAATGATTGTTCGGTATCTGTTTGCTTGTTGACTATCTTTTCATACGCTCCAAACCAGATAAGTGGCAGTTGCTGATTAGTATTCACTTCATAAGCAGGATCAAAAGCGGGGGCTGCTTCGTACGAGACAAATCCTGCAATATAATAGCCGTTATTTAAATAGTCTTCTATCTCTTGAAAAATCCGATGTACCTGCTTGATGTTATCTGTTTTCCAAACTTGGACAGGGTCAATAAATTGCTGGATATCTTGATTAAAATTAAATTGTAAAAAGGGCAGTGTCATTTAGATCTCTCCATTGCTTGAATGTAACTATTCCGGATTATGTCAAAACCAAATTCCGTTAAAATGGCTTCAGGGTGAAATTGAATACCTTCTACTTTAAACTGACGATGTTTGATACCCATTATTTCATTCGTAGTTGTATGCGCAGTTATGGCAAACTGTTCAGGAATCTGATGGGTAACCAATGAATGATACCTCGTCACGTTGATCTGGTCAGGAATTCCTTTGAAAACGCCTGTACCGGTATGGTTTATCATAGAAGTTTTGCCATGCATGGGTGCATTTGCTCTGCTCACAGAACCACCGAAATAATGTGCGATTATCTGCATACCTAAACATACACCAAAGATCGGAACGGTAGCATAGAAATGTTCTAATATTTTAAGGCATTCTATTTGGTGTTGGGGTGCACCAGGACCAGGTGAAATAACAATCAAGTTAGGTTGCAACTCTTCGAGTTGTTCGATCGTGGTTTCATTGACTCGAACAACTCGTACCGTTTTAGTTAGTTGTCTGTAGTACTGAGCGAGGTTGTATGTAAATGAATCATAATTATCGATAATGACAATCAAAGGTTTCTTCCTTTCTGTATCAATATACCATTAGTTATTATAGCCGATAAGCCCCTTCGTTACGAACAAAATGTTAATTTTTAATCATATTTCTTCTCATAAGCGCCTGTTTAATGAGAGCTGTGGCAGTAAATGATGAACTTGATATTATTTGACAATACAGCTATAATTAAATTTGTTAAAACGATAATGATGATCATTATCAATTAAAAATATACAGAATATGAGGATTACAAATGAGATTATGGATGCTATTAATTATTGCCATTATACTGTCATTTATATCGCTTTTTGTAGGTGCGATAGATATTAAGATAAGTGATTTGCTCGACTTTCATTCTGATAAGTTTCAAATCTTCTTAGTTAGTAGAGTACCTCGATTACTGGCGATTATTTTGGCAGGGGCCGGAATGAGTATTGCAGGCTTAATTATGCAAAGTTTGAGTCGCAATAAATTTGTTTCTCCTACAACGGCAGGAACATTGGATGCAGCTAAATTAGGAATCATGATTTCCATGCTGTTTCTAACGAACGTTACATATACACAGCAAGTTATATTTAGTTTTGCATTTGCTTTAGCAGGAACATTTATTTTTATGCAAATTTTAGATCGAATAAAATTTAAAGATGTTATTTTTGTACCATTAATCGGGATTATGTATGGAAATATCCTATCATCTATCACAACGTTCTTCGGATATGAAGCAGACATTCTGCAAAACATTTCATCTTGGCTGATGGGCAGCTTCACATTAATTATTGCTGGCCGTTATGAATTGTTATATGTCAGTATACCAGCTGTTATATTGGCATACCTTTATGCAAACAAGTTCACCGTAGCTGGAATGGGGGAGGATTTTGCCAAGAATATTGGATTAAGCTATAAGTTCGTACTTAACATTGGGCTGGTTCTAGTTGCAATCATCTCTACTTCCGTCGTTCTAACTGTTGGTATGATACCTTTCTTAGGACTGATTGTGCCAAATATTGTCTCTCTTTATCTTGGTGATAACTTACGAAAAACCATTCCACATACAATGGTTCTTGGGGTTGTATTTCTATTAATCTGTGACATTTTGGGTCGTATCATTATTCATCCATATGAGATACCAGTAAACGTAACGGTTGCGGTAATCGGAAGTGCGATCTTCTTAATTATGTTACTTAGGGGGAGAGCATATGCGAAAAAATAGTACGAAGTTAGTCTTTTTAGTCATACTGGTAATCATTTCTGTGCTTTTATATGGATTTTATGATATTAAAGGTGGCTTTGATTATGCCTTTCCCAAACGTGTCGTTAAAATTTTAGCGATGATTGTAACAGGAGTAGCAATCTCTTATGCTACCGTCGTGTTCCAGACCATAACCCATAACCGAATTTTGACCCCTTCGATAATGGGAATGGGTTCCATGTATGAGGTAGTTCAGACGTTAATCTATTTCTTTGCGGGTTCAATGTCGGTCTGGGTAGTCAATCGATATTTAAATTTTGGAGCCGCAATTTTAGCGATGGTTTTATTTGCGTTGATTTTATATCGTTTTCTATTCCGTTCGGATAAGCACCCTATTTATCTATTATTATTAATTGGAATGATAATAGGGACACTGTTAGGTAGCTTTGTTACATTTTTGCAGGTGCTGATAGATCCTGTTGAATATTTAAGCTTACAAACGATGTTATTTGCAAGTTTTACAAAGGTGAAAGCCGAATTGTTATACATTGCTATCGGGATTTTAATTGTTTCGTTTATTTATGGCTACCGTATTATGGATAAACTTGATGTTATGTCGCTGGGACGTGAGAACGCGATGAATCTAGGTATTAACTATGATCGGATGGTGATGAATATTTTAATCTTATCATCCGTATTGATTGCGACATCGACTGCATTAGTTGGGCCTATTACATTTCTAGGATTAATTGTTGCAAACTTAGCGTATCAGTATTTGGTCACCTATAAGCATTCTATCTTAATTTTAGGGGCAAGTTTAATTAGTATCATTGCATTAGTGGGAGGACAATTTCTTGTAGAGCATATTTTTGAACTGCGCACTACATTAAGTGTCATTATTAACTTTATTGGTGGAATTTACTTTATTTACTTATTATTAAAAGAAAGCAGGGCTGCATGATGATAAAAATAAAGGAATTAACGAAGCGCTACGGTAAGAAAAATGTTGTAGAAGACGTTTCGGTAACGATTGAACCAGGTACTATTACATCATTTATCGGCCCGAACGGTGCAGGTAAATCAACATTACTGTCAATGGTAAGTCGATTATTGGAAGCAGATTCTGGAGAAGTATTACTGGATCAAGGTAATGTACAAAAATGGAAGTCAAATGAGTTTGCCAAGCGTGTATCGATTCTGAAACAATCGAACCATACAAACGTCCGTTTAACCGTCCGGGAACTGATCTCATTTGGTCGTTATCCATATTCAAAAGGCCGCTTAACGGAAAATGACCAAGAATACGTAGAGCAAGCGATGGATTATATGAATTTACATGCTTTGCAAGATCAATTTATTGATGAGCTGTCTGGTGGGCAAAGACAGCGTGCCTTTATAGCAATGGTAATTGCTCAAGATACAGATTATATTTTATTGGATGAACCTTTAAATAATTTGGATATGAAACATTCTGTACAAATCATGAAAATTTTACGGAGGCTTGTCAATGAATTGGGTAAAACAGTTGTGATTGTATTACACGATATTAACTTCGCATCGGTTTATTCGGATCGTATTGTCGCTTTAAAGGATGGGAAACTGGTGAAAAATGGTCCGACAAACGACATTATTAACTCTGAAGCTCTCCGGGACATCTATGATATGGATATTCCGGTTCAAGAGCAGAATGGTTGTCGTATATGTGTATATTTTAATGCGCAATCGTAAATTTTTTTGAAATTGACAATAGCCTCGTCCTTAGTGTGCCGTAGTACTTCCTATGCTGTGATCTATCAAATGTCAGTCAGCTTCCTTGCTTAAAATATTAGTTCTTCTAATCGCGCAAGAAATAAATGCCTTAATCGAAATTATTAAGGCATTTAATAATTTGCAAAGAAGTTACAATTTGTTTTCGAATTTGAATTCCAATTTATCATAAATTATTTATAAGATCCTTGCATTGATACGATTAAGATTAATTATATTTACAATAATGTTTCAAAAACTTTGCATATTTTAATTGACATCGGTCAAGTATTTGCATATAATGATAACTGTTCTCATTGATAACGATTATCATTATCGTCGAGGCGCATACAATAAAATAGGGGGAGTTACACGATGAAAAAATGGAAAATTTTGTGTTTTATTCTAGTATCATTAATTTTTGTTCTAGCAGCATGCGGAGGAGCAGATAATTCCGCAAGTGGAGAAGAGACTGCTGATCAAGAAGGACAAACAACAGAAGAAGGGAACAGCGAAGGTTCAGAAGAGTCTACGGAAGAATCAAGTGACGAAGCTAGTTCTACATATCCAATGACGGTTTCATCTACAGTTTCTACATCTGAAAGCAGAGATGGAAGTTCCACATATAATTTTGAAGACGTAACGTTTGAGTCAATGCCAGAAAAAATTGTTGTATTTGATTATGGTTTCTTGGATACTTTAGATTCACTTGGAGTTGAAGGCATTGTCGGCGTTGCAAAAGGTTCAACTTTACCAGAACATCTAGAAGAATACTCAGGTGATGCGTATACGAATATTGGTACACTTAAAGAGCCATTACTTGAAGATATTGCAGCTTTAGAGCCGGATGCCATTTTCATCTCAGGTCGTCAATCTGCATTCTATGACCAATTAAAAGAAATTACACCTAATGTTGTCTTTGTTGGTACGCAACAAGAAGACTACTGGAATACATTCATGGCATCAGTTGACATCGCAACACAAATTTTTGGTAAAGAAGCAGAAGCTGAAGAATACCTTGCAAAATATGAAACAGCTTTAGAAGAGGTTAGTTCGCTAGCTGGTAATTTTGAGACAAGCTTAGTAACGATGTATAATGAAGGAAGTTTATCTGGTTTCGCTACTAATTCTCGTTTTGGTTACGTTTATGACGTGTACGGTTTCCAACCAGTAACAGAAGACATTGAATCATCATCACATGGTTCGAATTTTGGATTTGAAGCAATTCTAGAATTTGACCCGGAAGTATTGTTTGTAATTGACCGTACTGCAGCAATTGGTGGGGATTCCAATATTGAGGCTGATATGGAAAATGATATTGTTAAACAAACGTCAGCGTACAAAAATGATCGTATTATTTATTTAGATGGACCACTTTGGTACTTGAGTGGCGGCGGTTTACAGTCAGAACTTGCAAAAATTGAAGAGATCGTTGCGGAGTTAGAGTAAATCAAATCAAACCTACCGAAAGTCAGTAAACACTGATTTTCAGTAGGTTTTTATCTGTCAAGAATGTAAGCTGAGTTCCTATAATAGGGATTATGTAAATTAGCAGCTTAGTGGTCATTTTGAAATATTATGTGTGGTAGAATACCTTCTACCAACCACTTCGCGTCCTGCGGGGCACGGCTGAAGTTAGACTACTACTTGCGTTACTTCTTTGCTGCCTTGCACCGAGGAAGCCTACGTGGTTGTCCTACGCTAGGATTGGTACTATACAACCTTTGTAAGAGATAACATATTGATCACTCACCACTATTGTTGATAGGATAGGTTCAATAGATGCGGTCAATATTGTAAATTATTCGATTCATTTAACAGGTAAGCATTTATACCTTGAGAAAAGTTATCTTTTACGAAGGTATAAATGCTTATTATTTTTCCTGTTTTTGTGTTACAATTATACCATAAAGTCACAATTATAAAGTAAACCAACAAGATGATGTTGTAACTTGACATATAATTAGGTATTATGAGAAGTAAGAACTAATTATATTTTACTAGTTATGAATAGGAGACATGAAAATGGCATCATCAACGGAAGTGAATGTAAACGAAATAATAAAGGAATTGTATAATGGATCGGTGAAGTCGATTAAAAGTGTTGTACCTGTTGAGCATGAATTCGAATCTCCTAAAATGTCAACAAATCCATTAAATGTGGAGTATGGTGTTCTTATTGGATATAGTGGCACCTTCAAAGGTGATTTATTAATCCAGGCAAGTCACTCGGTATTTAGTTCAATTGGCGAAGCGCTGTATGGTATGCAATTATCAGAAGAAATGCTTGATTCATTCTCAGGTGAATTAGGTAACATGCTTGCTGGTGGTCTATCTACTCATTTAGCCGACGCAGGTATCGATACAGATATAACTCATCCCACCATTATCAGTGGCGAAGCAAGATTAACAGGATTTAAGCGAGTATTAGAAGTAGCCATTCATTATAAGAGTATCGGTGATATGAAAATGTCGCTGTTATTAAATCAATAAACAGGTTGGTGATTGAATCGTGGTACAAACTATGACGAAGACAATTATTTTTAAATTAAACAACCAGGAATATGGGGCGAATATTGAGCAGATTATTTCAATTGAGAGGTTAGAAGAAATCGTACCTTTGCCACAAACCTCTGATTTTATCAAAGGAATCATTAATTTGCGTGGAAGCGTCATTCCAATTGTCGATCTAAGAACAAGATTAGGTTTAGTAGAAGCTGGGCCAACGGAACAAACCAGAATTTTAATTGCGAATGTCCGTGATTTACGAGTAGGTCTCATTGTTGATGAAGCTACTGATGTTATCGACATTCAGCCTGATAATATTGAAGACGCACCTGAGCTTGTCAAAAGTGTAGATTATCAATATATGAAAGGTGTTGCAAAACTAGAGGATAGAGGTATGTTGTTGTTATTAGATTTGAACCATGTGTTGAGTTTACATGAATTAGAAGAAGTTCAACATGTAGCAGCAGAATAAATTTTCGGTCAGATAACGGAGGGAATTAAGTTGGCTCAAGTATTGATTGTAGATGATGCTGCGTTTATGCGCATGCAATTGAAAAATATTTTCACGAACTTAGGTCATGAAGTGATAGGGGAAGCAGCAAATGGACAAGAAGCTGCACAGTTATATGAAGAATTAAAACCAGAAATTGTTTCCATGGATATTACAATGCCGGAAATGAACGGTGTAGAAGCGACGAAAATAATAAAAGCCAAGGATGCAAATGCTAAAATTATCATGTGTTCTGCAATGGGACAGCAGCAAATGGTTTTAGATGCGATAAAAGCAGGAGCTTCGGATTTTATCGTTAAACCATTTACAGAAGATAGAGTGAAAGAGACGTTAGAAAAGTTATTGTAATACTACATTAAAAGTGATCTTATTTTGAATAAATATGATCACTTTTCTTATAAAAGAGCTACAGTTTCCCTTCCGCTGTGTTACCCTGCTTTTACTGTAGCCGCTAATTTTTTTTGTCCGGAGACCACAATAACAGATTTTACAGATTGAATAATCAGTCCTGAAAATAAGGCATTTAGCAATGTACCAATACCAATGGCCCCATTAAAGAAAAAAGCAACGATTACTAATATAATGCTGATCAACGCACGAGAACGTGTAAATGACCACCCGGTTTTATCTGTAAGGATAACCATTGTGCGGTCCATTGGGTTAGGTGCAAAGCTTGATTCTAGATAGATAGCTACTCCAACACCAGTACATACTATTCCTGATAAAAGACATATCCATTGTCCAGCTGCGCCATCAGGAGATAACCAAGAGTTCTGAATCATTAACCATGAATCAATGCCAATTCCTGTTATGAATGAGGTTAGAAGAGCAGAGAATTCTGGCTTTGTTTTAAGTGTGATCGCGTTTATAAGTACAAAGGTAAAGCCTAAAACAATTTCCCAGCTGCCGACGGATAACCCAAATGTTCGAAACAATCCAACGAGTAAAGCATCAAATGGTGAAGTTCCTAAATGAGATTGAATAGTTAAGGATATACCTAATGTTAATACCGTTATACCTAAAAGATAAATAAAAAAAGAACGTACAACTTGTAGCATAAATCCTTCCTCCTAGCATCATTCACTATAACAGAAAACAAGATAGAAGGAAATATTATCTCGAAATATTATTAATTTCTAAGTTGAATTTCACTTTTGTTGTGATTTTTATGTCAGGGTAACTTTTTTTCCATTCTTCAAGATTCCAATTTCTAAACTGTGATCTTGCAGATGCTCCGATCATCAGTGGATCAATTTCTAACTTTTGAAATGTTGCCGCTAATTTATCTCCTTGTTTTTCCAAATGATCAGATATATTTTTTTCTAATTTTCTTTTTTCTTCAAACGTTTTGACACCCATTTTATCAGATTCTACTAGAGTACCGATAATATCCTCACTAATCTCTACATGATCTTTGGATTTCCAGGTTACCTTTCTGTTGGAACGGATGGATTTTATAGCAATTGAATCTTCTGTAGTCTCTTGGTCAAATTCATAGGCGCTGCCTTTGGTATCCTTGTATAACATATGAAATATAAAAAACTGATCATAATTAATTCGGTGTACTAATTTATCCCCTTTTAAAAATCCAATACCAACAATATCAATCGAGGGTGTGCTTGCTTTTAAAATGGGCAGAAAGGGATCCATACCTTCGCCAATTAGGCGGTAATTAAATTGATGAAGGTTCATCTTGGGTATCATCGATTGTGTATTTGTATCGATTAATTGCTCTAGAAATCTCGGTAATGTATGCTCCAATTTATATTCCTGATTTAACATCTCCTCTGCAGTACCATCAGCAATGGCAAGATACAAGTTTCTCCCGATAGCTGGATCCTCACTTATTCCCATCACAATATCCTGAATTCCTTTCTTTGCAAGTTCTTCTCCAAAAATTACGCTTAATAAGTTTCCAACCTCCACTTGGAAAGGTGCTTTTGTCTGAATCATCGCATTAATATCCTGAAATGTATCGGCACTGCCTGTATATCGTATATTATCACGCATATTCGCTTGTTCACTGCTTCCGTACAAAGGAGCAACGGCAGTGCCTTTATAATTTTGTGTTGTTGAATTCCAATCATAGCCCATCGTCATAATTAATTCTACATCATCAATGACTTTGGTCTTCACACAGCCGGTCATTAACATGCAACAAAAGAACAGAATGATTGCTTTTTTAGTTATTAGCATATTTTTTTCTCACTCCTGCCACTATCTTTTGGATGATAAATAACAAGGGAATATAAACAAACATTAAATATACGCCTACTTTTGTGATAATTGTGGTTGCTTTTTCAATGATGAGAAAATTTTTAATATAAAAGACGCTTGAAATACCCAAAATCGTAGCTGCAATGCCAATACCGCTAAATGACAGATTAGTTAGCCGGTGAAAACATTGAACCCCTGCCCAAAAATAAATAGCACAAGTAGCAATAATCGCGATAAAGTGTAAGCTGATCCCAATGAACTCAAATCGTTCGATAAACGCAATGCTGATCACCTTCCACAATTGAAGAGTTGGCCAGGACACATATTGGATCTGTAATTCATTATAATACATAAATATTGCTATCGCAGAGAAAAGATAAACAGACGAAGTTAGCAGGTTACCCGATAATGCCCATTTCAACCCGGATTGAAAACGATGGATAAATGGTGCGTAGATTAAAATAAGCTCAATTCCCAAAAAACTAAGAGACATTGGCTCTACAGCTTTTAATATATCTGTTAATGGATGGATAAATACAGGTAATAGGTTCGTGAAATGTCCATCAACGAAAGCTTGATATTTAAATATCGCTAAAAAAGCTGTTACAAATATACTAAAAAAAGCAAATCCTACTACAATACGAAACCCGCCTAAACAAATGTAAAGGAATAATAAAAACAGCACTATTAAGAATAAAGTGATTGAAATATCTGGAAAGAACCAAATTTGAATAATCTCAATATATGAGCGGATAACGATAATAGAAATAGCAAGAAAGTAAACACAAAAAATAAACGAAAGAATATTTCCTATTATTTTTCCGAATGTTGTTTGATGTATATCGATCAAATCAACAGACTCATCACCAATTATTTTCCATATCATCACAATTACAATAGAAGTTAACACAGCAGTAATAGGAATACTCATCCAGCTATCATAGCCTGCTACCTCTGCTATCTGTCGTTCAAAACTTAATATCCCTTCTCCTAATTGGGTAGCATGAATAATAAATACGAGCAGAAAAGGTGATACCATTTGAGTAATGTCAGGTTTAAAGTCTTTCATACTTTCCCTACTTTCGTTTATCATGCTTCTTCAAGGTGCGTGATGTATTAATCCGATTTTTGTCTTTTGCTCCACTTAAAAGAGGTCTTTTTCCTTGCACATCAAAAGGTAAACGAATAATCGTGTCTTTAAAATCCTTCCACCTGAATGGATAGATGGGTTCAAGAAATGGTCTTCCAAGAGAGGTTAATCTTAGAAGATGGGTAACGAAAAACATAATACCAATTACAACACCTATCATTCCCCAAAGCTGTGCAAAGAAGATAAAGGGGAAACGAATTAAACGAATGGTATTACCAATACGATAAATAGGAGTAGTAAAGGAAGCAAGTGCGGCTAACGCAACAACAATGAGAAGTACATTACTCGTTAGTCCTGCTTCAACAGCTGCTGTTCCAATAACGATACCACCAACAATACCAATTGTTTGACCAATCTTTGTAGGGAGTCTTGCCCCTGCTTCTCTTAAAAGCTCAATAGTTAATTCTAAAATTAAAACTTCAATAATTGGTGGAAAAGGAATGTCTTTTCTAGACGAAATTAGTGTCCCTAGTAAATCACCAGGTATAATGTGATAGTGATAGGTTAAGACTGCCACGTACATTGGTGTTACAAGCACTGAGAAAATAACGGCAAAAATGCGAATAAGTCGAAATGCAGTAGCAATATGCCACGATAAGAAATAATCCTCATAAGCAGCAAAAAATTCTACTAAAGTGGTAGGAGCAATCAGCACATGAGGAGATCCTTCACAAACAATAGCAATTTTTCCTTCGACCAATGCGCTGCTCACACGATCTGGTCGTTCCGTATCCATAAATTGTGGAAAAGGTGATTGAGAATTATCAGAAATCATTTGACTGATAAATGAGCTGTCAATAATTTGATCATATTCAATGTCGGTAATGCGCTGAATAATTGTATCGATATTCGTCTGATTAGCAATTCCGTCTATATATATGATTGCAACATCTGTCTTCGTAATCTTTCCAGCGTTTAATTTTTTTACGTGAAGCTGGGGCAGACTAACTCTTTTTCTTATTAAACTAATATTCGTTTGCATGTCCTCAATAAAAGCTAGCTTTGGACCAATTACACTAAACTCAATTTCTGGTTGAGATATCTGCCGGTCTGTATTAAATTTGGATGGAATTAGTAAAATCTCTTGTGTATTATCATTTAAACAAAGTGCAATAAATCCTACTAGAAGTTTCTCTTCAATTTGTCGTATATCAGAGGTTACGTAAGATTGTGTAAATGGCACTATATTTTTTAAGACATCAATATCCTGAATCTCAGCATCTTTTAACGTATCCAACAAATTTGCTTCAATTTTTTCTGTATTCGTTAAAGATTCAAAATAGTAAATCGATATATTTTTCATGTTTCCTAAATGAAATTCAAAAAAATCATCACTTTCGTGCATGACTTGCATTAATTGATGAAAGGTTTTAGTTTCTTCTGATGATTGTGATCTCTTTGCGGATGAGTTTAATCTTTTGCGAATCATTAGAAACTTCCTTTCATGCGAATAATTAATGTTAGTATGTGGTTGTGAACATGAAATATACATATTATAAATCCACTTTCAAATGAGTAGATTGTTGGAAATCTTAGTGTTAGTTCGCTATGATCAATAGTAAATAGTCGTAGAAGGAGGTATTATATGAACGTATCCAATAACTTTATTCAAACTGACAGACAGGAACAGTTGTACCAGAAAGCTGCTCGTTTGGCAGAAAAATTAAAGGATAGAAGACAACAAGCTGATCAGCAGGCAAGTCTACCTGTTGAAAATCTTGATGCATTGCGAAAAGAGAAATATTTATCTTTAACATTACCAGAACAATATGGGGGAGAAGCCCTTTCATTATATGAAATGTTATTAGTTCAAGAGAAATTAGCGGAAGGGGACGGCGCAACAGCGTTATCTGTAGGCTGGCACTTAGGAGTAGTCAAAGAATTAAGTGAAGAAAATCTTTGGGAGCCGTCCATGTTTACACATATCGCAAAAGAGATAGCGGAAAAGCAAACATTGATTAATCGATGTGCAACGGAGCCAGCGACAGGAAGCCCGACACGTGGTGGTATACCAGAGACAAAAGCTGTGTTAGATGGCAATGAATACGTGATCGATGGACGGAAAAGCTTTACAACTATGGCGGAAGTATTAGATTATTACATTGTCACCGCACATGTGAAAGAAAAGGACGCAGTCGGTTCACTATTAATACCTAAGGGAACGGAAGGTATCCACATAGAACATACATGGAATACATTAGGGATGAGAGGTACTGGCAGTCACGATTTAATTCTGAAAAATGTTCGTGTGCCGAAAGCAAATTTGGTAGAATTGAACGACAAACCGAAAAAACCAGGTCCTAAAGGTTGGCTTCTGCATATTCCTGCATGTTATTTAGGTATAGCTATCGCAGCACGAAATGATATTATAGAGTTTGCGAAAAATTTTCAGCCAAACAGTCTCAATACCCCAATTTCAGAGGTAGAGCATGTCAGAAATAAAGTAGGGGAGATTGACTTGAAGTTGTTACAAGCTCGTTACTTTATGTACAGTGTCGCCGAGAAATGGGACCATTATCCGGACAAGAGAGCTCAGCTTATCAAAGAGTTGGGAGCTGTAAAGTTAGTAGCAACAAACAACGCAAACGAAATTGTCGATCTGGTAATGCGGATCGCAGGAGGTCGTGGTCTATCAAAGAACATGCCATTTGAGCAGTATTATCGGGATGTAAGAGCCGGGCTCCATAATCCGCCAATGGATGATATGGTTCTCTCATTACTTGCGAAAAACGCATTTTCTTAGAACAAAAGCATGCCCTTAAGCATGCTTTTGTTTTGTTTTTATTTCTTCTATAACCTGGTGATAACTGTATAATAGTTCCTCAAAGCGTTCTTCCCATTTTTGTTTTTGAGCATAGCGAATGGCGTTCTGCTTCAATTGTTTTCGCCATTCAGCGTCTTCTAAAATTGTTTGAATTGAGTTAGTATAAGAATCAATATGATTGCTATTGCATAATTTCCCGGTAAAACCTTCCTGGATAATATTTTTCACACCACCAGCGTTCGCTGCTACTACAGGAGTACCTGTTGCTAATGCTTCTAGTACAACATTTCCAAACGTTTCTGTTTCGGAAGGAAAAATAAATAAATCACTCGCAGCGACAATATGCGCAACTTCTTTTTGGGGTAAAAAGCCTGTAAAGGTTACTTTATCTTGCCAGTTATTCGTTAAATCAGCTTTTGAAGGTCCATCACCAACAATTAACCAATGAATGTTGTTTCTCCATTCGGGCGGCAGTTGTTTAGCAATTTCAGGTAACAAATCGACGTTTTTCTCGGGCGCCAATCTCCCCACATAGCTGAGGATGTATTTTTGTTTAATTTGATATTTTTGACGGATAACAGAGTAGTCATAATCAGGGTGAAATACATTCATATCAACGCCACGCTGCCATATTTGCAATCGCTGAAATCCTTTTTTGTGCAATTGGTCTCTTGTAACCATTGAAGGTACAAAAATTCGCAGTAATGGTTGGTGGAACCATTCCATATAACGCCATAATGCTTTTGATAAAAGTGTGAGGTGGTAATATTTTAAATAGTGATCAAAATCAGTGTGATAAGAGCCAACAACTGGTATGCCATATTTTTTGGCGAGGCGTAGTCCAGCCAATCCGATTGAGAAGGGTGTTGCTACATGAATAATATCTGGTTGAAACTTTTTGATAATTTCTTTCAGATGAAGGGTATTTGGCACTGATATACGACAATCCTTATAAAGTGGAAAAGGAAAGCTCGATTGTCGGTAAATTTGCCCCGCATTCATTTCGTTTTTGGTAAGTTTAGGCGAAATAACAATGTACGAATGGTGACTTTTATCTAGATACTTGGTCAGTCGACCTAATGTTTTGGCCACACCATTCACATCAGGTAGAAAAGTATCTGTAAAGATCGCAATTTTCAAATTGTTTCCCCCCTTAAATCTTTTACTTACTACAAACATATGTCGAAAACATGTAAAGAACAACAGGTATATGTAAAATATTTGTAAATAAAAAATTACACACGGGAATTGTAGTGTCGGGATAGATTTGGGAGCAGACCCACAGGAGGAAAGATTTAGAAGAATAACGTGTACATACAAACAAAGGACCGGATGAACTCCCGATCCTTTGCTAAGCAGATAATTGATATCAAAATGATCATTTTGCAATACTGTTTTTGTTTACATAAACTAGATTATAGGCAGTTTGTTAATCAATAAGTTGCTTTAACTATATCTTTATTGACAAGTTGGACAAAATCCGTAAATTTCAAATTTGTGATCGTCGATCATATATTGCTTTAATTCTTCGGATAATTGATCCATTGGGCATTGATGAATTTCTTTAGTGACACCACACTTTTTGCAAATAAAGTGGTGGTGGTGATGATGATCACATTTTAACCGGAAATGCTTTTCTCCATTAAGCTCGGTTGATTCTAAAATTTCTAATTGATCAAACAGATGGAGATTTCGGTATATCGTATCGAAACTGATTCCTTCGTAATTTGGCTCCATGTTTTCCAGTAAATCTTTTGCAGTCCGATAGCGGTTCTCTTTCTCGAAAAAATCAATCATATGTTTTCGCTTATCGGTATATTTGTAACCTTTCTCTTTCAAAATAGTTAAAGCTTCATTAGTATTCATTCGATCACCCCGTTCTTGATCCGATACTTGCGGCTCCTCACTTTAGATACCACATTTTTTATCAGCATCGTTGCAATTAATAACAGAATAAGCAACATGACAATTGTTCCGCCAGGTGGTATTTCTAAGTAATAACCGGCTATTAAACCAACAATAACCGCAGCTTCTCCATATATTATCGCATAAATGATCGTTTGTTTAAATCCTTTTGCAATTCGGATACTGGATGCAACAGGTAGTGTCATAAGAGAAGAAACGAGCAAAACACCTACGATTCGAATCGAGGCCGCGATGACCAATGCTGTTAACACAATAAAGATGAAATGAATTCGCTTGGCATGTATGCCTGTGACAACTGCTTGCTCCTCATCAAATGACAGAAGAAACAGCTCTTTATATAATAGAAAAATCACGGAACAGACAATGATAGCTATCCCTATAATCATAAATAGATCTTGCCTGCTCACGGCCGATACCGATCCAAATAAATAATTATACAAATCCGTGTTAAAACCATTAGCTAGTGAGATAAAAATGACGCTCAAACCGACACCGCCCGAGAGAATAATCGGAATCGCTAATTCCTGAAATGCTGTGTACACTCGGCGAAGCCGTTCTACAATTATCGATCCTAGCACTGAAAAACCTAATCCTGAATAAAAAGGTGTTATCAGCATAGCGCCTGTCTTTTTTTCTAAAAATAATCCAAATGCAATGCCGGCTAGTGTCACATGGGACAAGGCATCTGCGATCAGGGATAATCTCCTGACGACAATAAAGGCACCTAGTAATGGCGCAATAATACCTATGATAATTCCCGTCAGGAATGTATTTCTTAAAAACTCATATTCTAATAAATTCGCTAGCATACCATTTCCTCCATTAATGCTCGTGTGTAACTAAATGTAGTGGGTGTCCATAGAAATCAGATAGTTGATCTTTAGACATGTCATTGAATTCTTTCGGATTTCCGTGGAAATGCAATGACTTATTTAAACAGGCTACCTTAGAGGCATGATGCGTCATCGTTCCAATATCATGAGTAACAAGTAGTAATGAAATTTGCTGTTGATTTAATTCATGTAATAAGTCAAAGAATTTGTCTACATTTTCGGCATCAACACCGACAGTTGGTTCATCTAATATTAATAGCTGCGGGTCACTGACAAGGGCACGTGCGATAAAGATGCGCTGTTGTTGACCGCCTGACAGGTTGCCGATGTTTTCTTTGAAATAGCTCGACATACCAACTTTATCAACTGCTTGGTACACCTTTTCCCTATCTTTAGCATTTGGCCGTTTGAAATATCCGAGTTTTGACGTCAACCCTGCAGTAACAACCTCTTCAACTGTTGCAGGGAAACCTCTGTTGAAGCTGTTCGCTTTTTGCGATACATAACCAATTTTATTTTTATCTTTAAATTTCCGTATGGGCTGATCAAATAATTCAATCATACCATTTGTAGGTTTCACTAGACCTAACAATAGTTTGATCAAAGTAGTTTTTCCACCGCCATTTGGTCCTACCAATCCAATGAAATCACCTTGTTCAATGGAAAAGTTGATGTGAGACAGCGCTTGTCGATCCCCATAGTAGAAACTGACATCTTGCATCTCAACAATTGTCTTGTTCATAATTATCACCTTCGCTCAAAAATCTTCATTTATTATATCGTAATGATTACGTTTTGTAAAATGTTTGTTTCTAACCTATTATGATGTAATACTAGGAAATTCATGCTGAAATTAGATCATTTGTTTTTAATACACGTTTTCGTTAAAATAATAGCAACGAATAATGGGAGGAATTAACATGACGTTGAAATTTTACTGGTATCCTAAATGTGGCACTTGCCAAAAAGCGAAAAAATGGCTGGACAATCATGAGATCAATTATGAAGCCATACACATTGTCGATCAGCCACCGACTGAGTCAGAATTGAAGGAAATAATTGAAGCAAGTGGATTGCCATATAAGAAATTCTTTAATACCAGTGGAAAGAAGTATCGTGAATTGGGCTTAAAAGATAAACTAAAAGATGCAACAGAAGAGGACATGCTTGCCTATCTAGCCTCCGACGGTATGTTAATTAAACGGCCACTTACATACGATGGTAACCAGGCAACGGTAGGATTTAAGGAAGATATGTTTGAAAATACATGGAAATAATCATACATTAAATAGGAGGAATTAGATATGACATTACCAAAAGACTATTTATATTCAAAAGAGCACGAGTGGGTTAAGAAAGAAGGAAATAATGTACGCATCGGCATTACCGATCATGCTCAAGATGAATTGGGGGATATTGTCTTTATAGAACTTCCGGAAGTAGGCGATGAGATTAAATTAGATCAGCCGTTTGGCAGTGCAGAATCAGTTAAGACAGTTTCTGAACTATATGCCCCTGTTTCTGGTAAAGTAGTGGAAGTAAATGATAATTTAGAAGATAGTCCGGAATTAGTAAATGAGTCACCATATGAGAAAGCTTGGATGATCGTCGTTGAACCAGCTGATTCTGCTGATTTAGAACAATTATTAACTGATGAGGATTATCACCAGTTGATAAATGAAGCGTAAGAAGTAGCATTCGCGATGAGCGAATGCTATCTTTTTAGCCGGAATTAAATGAAAAAGAGTTGCAGTGATAAAAAAATGGAATAATTCACGATGATTCACTTACATTATGTATTAATACAGTCTTATTTTTTGTTCATGTTAAATAAAACCAAATTTTATCTGCGCAAGATTCGCTAGTTTGTCATAAGATATTAGCATATATCCATAAAATAAGTTAACAAGGGTGTCATGTGTATTTGAACTTTGATGAAGTAGGTGAGCCATTTGACAAGACAAAACGTAAAAGTAATCATTGTGGAGGGTAGAACAGATAAAGAAAAGGTATTGAAAGTTGTGAATGAAGACGTAGAAATCGTCTGCACAAATGGAACGATAAATGTAGAACGGTTAGAAGATTTAATCGAAATGTTTGATATGGACCATCGAGATGTGTTTATTTTAGTGGACGAGGATAACGCAGGCAAAAAATTAAGAAAGCAATTATCGAAAGAATTGCCACATGCTATCCATATTAATATTGATAAATCTTATCGCGAAGTAGCAGCAACTCCTGAATCGGAGCTGGCTGTTGCGCTTGTTTCTTCACATATTCGGATTAATCCCAATTTTTTATAGAAGGTGATCGCCATGATGGAAATGACAACCGAAAACTTTGCTGAAATCTTGCAAGAAAAAAAGACCTTCGTTATGTTTGTGCATACACCTTTTTGTGCAACATGTCAGTTAGCTGAAAAAATGATCACAGTAATGGAACAGACAGATCCTAGCATTGCATATTACCGTTTGAACGCTTCTTTTTTTCCGACATTTATGGAGTTTAATAAAATTCATAGTGTTCCTGCTTTGTTATTGATCCGTGATGGTCAAGTTATCGATCAGTTGTATGCTTTCGAATCTGTTACTAAATTACATGGTGTAATGGAGGACTGGAAGCAAAAACAGAGCATTTCTTAATATAAGTTAGTAAAAACGACAAAAAGAATATCATTGGTAACCTGTTTGTGAGAAATAAAAGCACGAGCTGCTGTGTAAAAGTAAATAGCGTTATTTGCTTGTTGGTTACACTGTGAGAAAATGTTACAATATAAACTGTCCAAATAAAGAAAGGATGGGTTCATTATTAGTGACCAACTTGCAAATCTACAGTATACACCAGAAATGGAGAAGGCAATGCACCAATCTCATGGCGTTGGCTATGCAGAATACGGTCGTAAGCTTTCAAAAATACTCAATGTAGAAAAGCGAAGAGAAAACAGTTACAAGAAAAGCTTGAATGTTGTAAAAGATATTGAACGACAAGTGCACAGATAAGTAATAGCTGAAGTTAGAGGCAAAGATGAATAAATGAAAATAGACATAAAAAAACAGCTGCATGCGCGCAGCTGTTTTTTCTTATGCGTTTGGAAATTATAACATTTTGCAACTGAAGTAGCTTGACTTCTAGCAGCGCAGTGTTTATTTTGAAATGATTCTTGTGTTGGGAGATCGCTCCGGCCAACCACTTCGCGTCCTGCAGACGCAAAATGGTTGAGCGAAGTGGTTTCCCAGCACATACAATATACCAAAATGGTAGCAATGTTGACATAATCTGTGTTATAGGTAGTAGTATAATCATCACAATCAAAGGAGATCTTTTTTTGTATGATTATAAAATTTAATATGAATGTTATTAATATTTTAAGTTTGTTAAATTTAAGCAATATAGCTTTCCTTTTTCTAAAAAAATACATGAATCGATAATATCCGCTGATATGTGGTATAATAACAGACGGTAGGGAATAGGTCAGTCATTTTTAGATGTAGTGAAATGGTTGATTATAGATTCGAAATAGTATAAGATTATAATGAGAATAAAGTGAGAATGAATTTAATTCCACTTCATATCAATTACATTTATAAGTTTTGGAGGTATGTAGTTATGGCAAGTTCTACTCTAGAAATTAAGGATCTTCATGTTGAAATTGAAGGTCAGGAAATATTAAAAGGTGTTAATCTTACAATCACTGGTGGAGAATTCCACGCAGTAATGGGTCCAAATGGTACAGGTAAATCTACTCTAGCTTCTGCTATCATGGGCCACCCAAAATATGAAGTAACACAAGGGCAGATTCTTCTTGATGGAGAAGATGTTCTGGAAATGGAAGTAGATGAGCGTGCAAAAGCAGGTCTATTCTTAGCAATGCAGTACCCAAGTGAAATTAGCGGTGTTACTACATCTGATTTCTTACGTTCTTCTATCAATGCACAACGTGAAGAAGGCGATGAAATTCCTTTAATGAAATTCATTAAAGAAATGGACGAAGCAATGGATTATCTTGAAATGGACAAAAACATGGCACAACGTTATTTAAATGAAGGTTTCTCTGGCGGTGAGAAAAAACGTAACGAAATTCTTCAGTTAATGATGATTCAACCACAAATTGCTATCTTAGACGAGATTGACTCTGGTCTTGATATCGATGCATTGAAAGTTGTATCAAAAGGAATTAACAAATTGCGAGGTGAAGACTTCGGTTGCTTAATTATTACTCACTATCAACGTCTATTAGACTACATTACTCCAGATAAAGTTCACGTAATGATGCAAGGACGTGTTGTGAAATCTGGAGGACCTGAACTAGCTCAACGCTTAGAAGCGGAAGGTTATGACTGGATTAAGCAAGAATTAGGTATCGAAGATGAAACTGTAGGACAAAAAGCGTAAGTAGGAGGTATCGTATGACTGTGGAAACTAAACTGCCATATGATCAGGACTATGTCCGGTCATTCTCAGAAAATAGAAATGAACCAGAATGGATGAAAAACTTGCGTTTACAGGCACTTGAATTAGCAGAAGGTTTAGAAATGCCTAAGCCTGATAAAACAAGTATTAAGCGCTGGAACTTCGAAGATTATAAACATGATGTAGATGGGGACGCCATTTCATCACTTAATGAATTACCTGAAGACATTCAAGTATTTCTTGATATGGAAAACCAAAACCAAAATTTGGTGATTCAGCGTAATCAATCCGTTGCTTTCAAAACGTTAACAGCTGATCTTGAAGAAAAAGGTGTCATTTTAACGGATATTCAAACTGCATTGAAAGAGCACAGCGATCTTGTACAACGTTACTATATGAAAGACGCGGTACAAATTGATGAACATAAGCTGACAGCATTGCATACTGCTTTAATGAATGGCGGCTTGTTTGTCTACGTACCGAAGAACGTACAAGTTGAAGAACCGCTGCAAGCCATTTTCTGGCAAGAAGATCTAAATGCCGCAACGTTTAACCATGTTATCGTTGTTGCAGAGGCAAACAGTTCTTTAACATATGTGGAGAATTATATTTCACAAAATAAAGAAGAGCATGCAGTAGCAAATATCGTAACGGAAGTTATTGCACATGATAATGCAAATATTAACTTTGGTTCCGTTGATAATTTTGCAGCTGGCACCACGGTTTACGTCAATCGTCGTGGTATTGCTTACCGCGATGCGAAAATAGAATGGAATCTTGGACAAATGAATGATGGTAATACAGTATCAGAAAATATTACACATCTGATTGGAGATAATTCCTATTCGTATGCCAAGACAGTTTCGGTTGGACGTGGCACTCAAGCGCAAAATTACACTGCTAAAATTGTAAACTTCGGTAAGCAAAGTGAAGGCTTAATTTTACAGCACGGTGTAATGAAGGAAAAAGCTTCTACCATCTTCAATGGAATTGGCAAAATTGAATATGGTGCTACTAAAGCTAATGCTGAACAGGAATCAAGAGTATTAATGTTAAGTAAAGATGCGCGTGGAGATGCAAACCCAATTCTTTTAATTGATGAAGATGATGTAACAGCAGGTCACGCGGCATCTGTAGGACGTGTTGACCCGGTTCAATTGTATTATTTAATGAGCCGTGGTATTTCACAACAAGAAGCAGAGCGTTTAATTATTCATGGTTTCTTAGCACCAGTTGTTAAAGAAATTCCGATTACAGCAGTACGTGAGCAATTAACAGAGGTAATCGAAAGGAAAGTATATTAATGAATGTTCAAGCTATTCGTGAGCAGTTTCCAATTTTAAATCAAGAAGTAAATGGTCACCCACTAGTGTATTTAGATTCTGCCGCTACTTCACAGAAGCCGTTACCCGTGATTCAGTCGTTAGAGGCATATTATCGTCAACATAACTCTAATGTGCATCGCGGCGTACACACGCTAGGTACGAGAGCGACAGATCAATACGAAGGAGCAAGAGAAAAGGTCAAAAACTTTATCAATGCAAGCTCCACACAGGAAGTTATCTTCACTCGTGGTACCACTACATCATTAAACATGGTTGCTTACGGATATGCTCGTCATTTTCTTAAAGAAAATGATGAGATTGTCTTAACGCAAATGGAACATCATAGTAATATTATTCCATGGCAACAGGCAGCTAAGTATACTGGTGCTAAGCTTAAATATATTCCGATGGAAGAAGATGGAACCATCACGTTAGACGCTGTTCGCGCAACTGTGACAGACAAAACCAAAATGGTAGCTGTGACACATGTATCAAATGTACTTGGCACAATCAACCCTATTAAAGAAATTGCACAAATTGCTCACGAAAAGGGTGCGATTATCGTTGTGGATGGTGCCCAGAGCGTTCCGCACATGCAGGTAGATATGCAGGAACTCGATTGTGATTTCTATGCCTTTTCCGGTCATAAAATGTGTGCACCGACCGGAATCGGTGTTCTATACGGTAAGAAAGCATTATTGGAGAAGATGGAACCAGTTGAATTTGGTGGAGAAATGATTGATTTCGTTGATTTATATGATTCAACGTGGAAAGAGTTACCTTGGAAATTCGAAGGTGGTACACCTATAATTGCTGGTGCGATCGGTCTAGGAGCAGCTATCGATTTCCTAAGTGAAGTTGGTATGAACAACATCATTGAGCATGAGCAGCAAATTGCCAGCTATGCTCAGGACAAATTGTCCCAAATTGAAGGCATAAACATCTACGGACCAGAGCACCGGGCAGGCTTGGTAACATTTAATATAGAAGGCGTTCACCCACATGATACAGCTACTGTACTGGATGCGGAAGGAATTGCCGTTCGAGCTGGTCACCACTGTGCACAACCATTAATGAAATGGTTAAATGCGACAGCAACCGCAAGAGCAAGCTTCTATTTATATAATGATGAAAGTGATATTGACCGGTTAGCAGAAGGAATTCAGCGAGCGAAGGAGTATTTCGGCGATGTCTTTTGATAATTTGGATACATTGTACAGACAAGTGATTATGGATCATTATAAAAATCCTCGTAACCGTGGAACTTTGGAGCAGGAATCTGTTACAATAGACATGAACAATCCTACATGCGGTGATCGAATAGAACTGCATCTTCAAATAGAAAATGACATTGTTACAGATGCTAAATTTGAAGGAGAAGGATGTTCCATCAGCATGTCATCTGCTTCCATGATGACACAAGCGATCAAAGGGAAAAAGAAGGAAGACGCATTACAGATGTCTTCCATTTTCTCGAAAATGATGTTAGGTGAAGATGTAGAAGAAGTGGATTTCGATTTAGGGGATATTGCAGCACTTCAGGGTGTTACTAAATTCCCAGCAAGAATCAAATGTGCGACGTTGGCGTGGAAGGCAATGGAAAAAGCAGTTGACGCTGATGAACAACAATAAGTTAGAAATCCTAAAATAGGAGGTAATAAAATGGCTAAAAAAGCACCTGAAATAGGCGAATATAAATATGGCTTTCATGACAGAGACGTTTCCATTTTTCGTACTGAAAAAGGTCTTACACGTGCAGTTGTAGAAGAAATTTCTCGTATGAAAGAAGAACCAGAATGGATGTTAGAGTATCGCTTGAAAGCATTGGAACAATTCTATAAAAAACCGATGCCACAGTGGGGCGGAGATCTGTCTGAATTAGATTTTGATGAAATTACGTATTACGTAAAACCATCAGAGCGTTCTGAGCGTTCTTGGGATGAAGTACCTGATGAAATCAAACAAACTTTTGATAAGTTAGGAATTCCAGAAGCAGAACAAAAATATCTTGCTGGTGTATCTGCACAATATGAATCAGAAGTTGTGTATCATAACCTGAAAGAAGATCTGGAGAATTTAGGTATCGTATTTAAAGATACTGATACTGCATTGAAAGAAAATGAGGAATTATTCAAAGAATACTTTGGTAAAGTAATTCCATCTTCAGATAATAAATTTGCTGCGCTAAACTCGGCTGTATGGTCTGGTGGATCGTTTATCTATGTCCCTAAAGGAGTAAAAGCAGAAACACCTTTACAAGCGTATTTCCGTATTAACTCTGAAAACATGGGACAATTTGAACGTACATTGATCATTGTCGATGAAGGTGCATCTGTACACTATGTAGAGGGTTGTACAGCACCAACGTATACAACGAACTCCCTACACAGTGCAGTTGTAGAAATTTTTGTTAAAAAAGATGCGTATTGCCGTTATACAACCATTCAGAACTGGGCGAACAATGTATATAACCTTGTTACGAAACGTGCAACATGTGATGCGAATGCAACAATGGAGTGGATCGATGGTAATATTGGTTCCAAACTTACCATGAAGTACCCAGCGATCATCCTTAAAGGAGAAGGTGCACGTGGTAACACGCTTTCTATCGCGCTTGCAGGTAAAGGGCAGCACCAGCACGCTGGTGCAAAAATGCATCACTTGGCACCAAATACTTCTTCAACAATCGTATCAAAATCGATTTCGAAGCAAGGCGGTAAAGTAACATACCTTGGTATGGTACATTTTGGCCGTAAAGCAGATAATGCTCGTTCCAATATTGAGTGCGATACGTTAATTATGGATAATAAATCAACTTCAGATACTATTCCGTATAACGAAATTTTAAATGAAAACATTTCGTTAGAGCACGAAGCAAAAGTATCTAAAGTATCAGAAGAACAATTATTCTATTTAATGAGCCGTGGTATTTCAGAAGAAGAGGCTACAGAAATGATCGTAATGGGCTTCATCGAGCCATTTACAAAAGAACTTCCAATGGAATATGCAGTCGAAATGAACCGTCTTATTAAGTTCGAAATGGAAGGTTCCATCGGTTAATACAGAAAAAACCTTGCCCACCTGTGGCAAGGTTTTTTTGATCATTTAAGAAAGCATATAAGTGCAGTCACAGCAGTAAACATATGAACATGAAGTGGAATTCTTTAAAGTGGGTTATGTCTGGTTTTTTAATTTCTGCAAAGTAGTAACTAATAAATAGTTTTAGATACATGCTTGCCGAACGCTTTTGTAAAAATAAATTCCAAACTTTTTAGTGTGAAATAAAAAATCATACTTGCGATTGTACAGAAAATTAAAATACCTAAGTCATATAAAAGTGGATTACCTTCCATTACATTTATAATTTTCATGATTAAACCAACGATAAAACCGGCAATTACATAATTGACCAGTCGCACTCCTTTATCGATTTTATCAATTAGTATTGATGCAGGTACTCCAAGAAGTAAGAAAAAAGGGAATGAATACGAATAAATTATTAAGAATGTAATGAGAAATGGTGTTCCTGTTAAGTAAGTATAGCTTGAACCGGTTATGATATCAGATACTAAAAAAGAAACATAAAGAATACATGGGGCAATTACAGATGTAAAGATTCTTTTCAACATTATTCCTCCTAACATGTATACTATAACACTAAGAATGAACAAATACATTATTTACAAACGGTAGATAAAAATTATAACAAACAAGAGACACTTGTCAGCTAGAACAAAATGAATGCTCTTTTAAGATAATTGCCTTCATGTTCCAAAATTGAAACCAATTATTATTTTATTCGTAAATAATGAGAGATAAAAATTTCAATATAGTTGTTATAAAAATACAGTAAAGTTGTGGAGGGATTACATGGCTGAAGGTTTTTTTCTATTACTTATTGTATTAATAACTGTTGTGATCATCGGAAAGAGAAAAAAGAATAATAAATCGTAAGGGAGCAGCTTTTACGCTGGTCCTTTCTAATCAGTCAAGAAAGAAAGTGCAGTCACAGCATTAATCAAATGAACATGAAGCTGAATCCTTATAAGATGGATTATGTTAGGGTAAGGCTGTATTGTTAAATAGTAATTTTGATAGTTAAAATCTGCTTAGCAAAGCTCCGGAAATAGGCTCCGCGTCCTGTGGGGCACGGCTTGACCTAGGCTACTACTTGAATTACTTCCTTGCTGCCTTGTGCCGAGGAAGCTCACTTCGAAGCGATACTTTCAGACGCAGGCACAAACTAAGTGGATCTTCAGCTCGCGCTGAGGCATGAGGAGTCTTCGCCTATTTCCTACGCTTTAGGGAAGTGCTACATCATATGGAACAGCTAAAAGCAGTGGATCTAGACATTTTTCAATAGCTATTATATATGCATACGATCACTATGCTAGCTCTTACAAAAATTGTAGAGTCCCAATTCTAGCGTAGGCCAACCACGGAGACTCCCGCGGGATTATGCAGGCGCTGAAGATCCACAACGTCTGCACCTGTGTCTTCTAGTAAAGCTTCGAAGTAGGCTTCCTCGGTGCAAGGCAGCAAAGAAGTATTTCGGGTAGTAGCCTAGCTTTAGCCGTGCCCCGCAGGACGCGAAGTGGTTGGACGGAGCGGTATTCTATTACATAAAAAATCTCAATATGGATACTTGGCTAGTAGCTTAGTTAACATAATCCATATTATAGGTAGTTATATAAAAGTTAAATCAACTAGGACCGGGCGGATTATGCCCGGTTTTCTTGTACGTCAAGAAAGTATAAATTTTGGGCTATATGATGTTCGCTGACAGAAACGTCCACGTCCGGCTCCAGCGCGCAGAGACTAGGCGACTTCGCGAAATCGCTCTACGATAAGTCATCATCGATTCGCAAGCTCACCGTGATTCCTTTATCTCAGTTGATTCGCTCCACTCGCTACGTCTCTAAACGGGCGCTTGCGCCTTTGTTCTCAGTATATAAAGAATAACAGCTAATTTTACATTTTTAAAAGAACTGACTGCCTTTTTGCAAATTTGCTTGATTGGATAAATAAATCGTTAACCTATATAATAGAGTGAGTACCTTCAACATAAAACTTTACATAAGATAGTAGGGATAATAGTGGTTATCATAATTTGCCTGGTTATCGGCCTGTTATCGGCAATGATAGGGAGTATCGTCGGATTAGGTGGCGGTGTAATATTAGTACCAGCGCTACTCATCCTTCATACAACGACACAACTGTTTCAGTGGGCGGATGCAAGTACAATCGTTGGTATATCGCTAATTGTTATGATTTTTACGGCAATGTCATCTACATATGCCTATGCCAAAAGTCATCGAATTGATTATACGAGTGGAATTTATTTTATCGCGGGTAGTGTTCCTGGTGGTATCCTTGGATCATGGATGAACCAATTTGTGCAAACAGATTTGTTTTCCGTCTATTTAGGGATATTTATGTTATTGATATTTCTGATTTTTTTATTCAAAAAATCAGAGCCGTCACCTGTTGCTACTGAAAAGATGCACCATTCACGCAAGGTGATCCGTGAAGTGCAAATAGGTTCCCGAAGTTATTATTACTCCTTTTCACCATTGTTTGCCTGCGGGATTGCCTTTTTAGTTGGAAACTTATCTGGTTTCTTTGGCATTGGTGGAGGCTCACTAATGGTGCCTGCTATGATTTTATTTTTTCATTTTCCACCGCATATAGCGACGGCAACTTCGATGTTTATGATATTGGCCTTAAGTATGGTCAGTTCTGTAACTCACATTGCTTTGGGGCATATTGAATGGAACTATGTCTGGGCATTTATCCCTGGCGCATGGCTTGGAGGCGTTCTTGGGGCAAAGTTAAATCAAAAGATGTCGAGTAAAGCAGTCGAATACCTGCTGCGAATTATCCTGCTTATTATTGGTATTCGTTTAATTTGGCAAGGTTTGTTCAGTTAGAGGAGGGTCACGTCATGATGGAACATATTCATTTCTATTATTGTAATGATTTACATAGTCACTTCGAACAATGGCCACAGATTGTTCATTATTTTAAACAGAAAAAAATACAGCACCAAAGACATAATCAGGAATCCTGGTTGATTGATATTGGAGATCATGTCGACAGATCTCACCCTATTGCAGAAGCATACAAAGGGAAGGCAAATGTCGAACTGTTAAATGAGGCTGGCTTTGATTTTGCAACGCTTGGAAATAATGAAGGCATCACGCTCGAATATAATGACCTGTATCATTTGTATGATCAGGCAGATTTCCAAGTTACCTGTGCCAATTTGCGGTCGATCGATGGCAAGCAGCCAGCTTGGTTAAAAAAAAGTATTGCATTTACCACAAACGAAAACACTCGCGTCAAAATCCTTGGTTTAACGGCACCATTTAACCCGTTCTATAACCCGTTAGGCTGGCAAGTAGAAACTCCGCTTGGTTATTTGTCACGTGAAATAAATAAGTTAAAAGAAGATGCGGATATCTTGATTCTTTTATCCCATCTCGGCTACTCAGAAGATCAAATGATTGCCGAGAAATTTCCTCAGATTGATATTATTATCGGTGGACATACACATCACTTATTGAAAAATGGGGAAGTGGTGAACCAAACCCTACTAACAGCTGCAGGGAAGCATGGCAAATATGTTGGCGAAATTCACATTGACTGGGATCGAACGTCAGGTGAGATCGTTGATAAACAAGCATTTGCTGTGGAAACGGAACATATGCAGCAAGACCAACATACTCTTCGCTCACTTCAATTAAAAAGTGAACAGGCAGCAGACCAGTTGAACCAGCCAGTTACTTATTTACAGCACCAGCTAGAAGTAGATTGGTATAAACGGACACCAGTTATTCAATTATTAACAGATGAATTGAAGAAGTGGACCAACGCTGAGATCAGTATGTTAAATGCCGGCCTTCTGCTGGAAAGTATCGAACCTGGCTATGTCACGTATGGCGATGTACACCGTATTTGTCCTCACCCGATCAATCCCTGTACGGTAGAACTAAGAGGAATTGAAATTTTGGAGGTTGTCCGTGGTGCATACAATCAGCGGTTAGTGGAATTAGAACTGATGGGGTTTGGCTTTAGAGGTAAGATTCTTGGCGCTTTTGTCTTTAGTGGTATTGAAGTGCAAACGACTTTTGATGAAGATGGTGTGGAGCATGTTCAGAAAGTATTACTGCACAATAAGGAATTAGAGCATGAGCGGGTATACACCTTTGCTACAGCGGACATGTTTACCTTTGGCAAGATGTTTCCGGAGATTGCCCGATCGAAGACAAAACAGTTTTATTTACCAGAATTTCTCAGAGATTTATTGCGGGAGGCTCTGCAAAATAGATTATCGGATTGAATACACACATACACCCAATCTTCATATTTTATATGGAGAGGGGTGTTTTTATTATGATGGAAATGAAACCAATTGAAATTAGGGGCCATGCATTTACTGCTGTAACGGTTCGCTTACCATATACCAATTTATTAGTAATTACGAACGAAAAAGGCTATGTGATGTGTGGTGCATTGGATGTAGATTTATTAAATGACCGGCTGACAGATCGGCCTATTATTGCTGGCCGTGCAGTTGGAGTAAAAACAATAGAAGATTTACAGAAAGCAACGTTAGACAAAGTGACAAATCATTCCAAGCAATTCGGATGGTACGAAGGGATGCCAATAGAGGAAGCCTTATTGAAGATTGTGTGAAATTTGTCTAGGAAAAATGTGAAAATTACACAATTTAATGACAATAATACTAGATTAAACAGACATAATCTGATAAAATTTTACCAAAATGATAAAATAGGTGTATGTCGATGAAATTAATTCCAACTAAAAATATCCGTCCCGGTTTTGAATTAGCGAAGCCTATTTATGATGAGCGTGGAAGGATTCTTGTTCAAAAAGAAGTAAGGTTAACCCAATCTATGGTCCATCGATTGCAGAATTTAGGCGTAACGTATGTTTTCATTCGTGAGAAGGATACGGAGGATATTTATGTTCATCCACCAATTCCAGACCAGCAAAGAATGGAAGCGATTCAGCAAATCAAAGAGACTTTCAAATCTGTTGAGGTGCAGGGTATCTCTAATCAGCGTAACTATTTATTAGAAAAAGCTGCAAATAAATTAAATTATCTGGTTACGGAAATCGCAGCGGAATTGGGAAAAAACGAAGATGTGATTCATTATTTATCTGATCTGTTGATTATTGATGATTATGTTTTTTCTCATTCCTTAAATGTTAGTTTGTATACTCTGGCACTGGCACAAGAGAAGAATATGAAAAGAACGGAATTAGAACAGCTTGGATTAGGGGCAATCTTGCATGATATAGGAAAAATAATTCTGCCCGATGAAATATTAAACAAACCTGGAAAATTGTCAGATGCGGAATTTCAAATAGTACAATCCCATACCGATTATGGCTTTGAGATGTTAAGGAAGGTGCCTGGAATTCCATTACTTGTTGCCCATTGTGCTTTTCAACATCATGAACGATTGGACGGATCCGGTTATCCAAGGGGGATTACAGAAGCTGTGATTCATCCCTTTGCCAGAATGATTGGTGTTGCAGATGTGTTTGATGCGGTAACAAGTAATCGAGTGTATCGTGAAGCGATGTTGCCCCATGAGGGACTGGAAATACTTTATAGTGGTGCTGGTACACTTTTTGATAAATCATTAGTTGAAACATTTAAGAAAACCATTGCACTCTATCCAAATGGTATGACAGTTCAATTGAGTGATGGCAGCGAAGGGGTCGTTGCACGCCAAAATTATCAACTGTTAGAAAGACCTGTCGTACGAATATTGAAAGAGAACGGTGTTAAGGTCAGTCCTTATGATCTGAATCTGGCCAAGGTGCTTAACGTTATGATTATTCACACAAACAAACTCAGTCCTGTTAAATAATAGCTGGTTAGAACGCAGCTTGGTCCTGACTAAATTCGAGATATGCAGCTATTTATATAACGGATTATGCAAATGGGGTCTTTATAACAATTTCATAGTTACCACTAAGCTAGACATAATCCGTATTATAAGCAGCCAATCTTCTGTTTTACATTTTTGCACTTGTTAATGTGAGTGGCTAGGTGCAATCTTATAAATAAAAATTTTATAGATTTATCTCTAAATAAATCCCCCAATCATATGAATGAATTGGGGGGTTTTTATATGCCAAAGAAAAGATGGGTTAAAAAAAGAAAAGCAGCAACACCTCCAAGCCAGGTTGTGTTTATTTCCTTTTTCTTTTTTATACTGGCAATGATTGCAAGTCTATATGTGGTGAATGCAGGAATTAAACCGGTTTTGCTCGATTATGCGGAAACTAGGGTAACAGCAATTGCTAATCAGGCGATGGGAATTGCTGTTAGTAAAAAAATATCAGAAGATTTAGATGCGGAAGAATTAATTCAAACGCAAGTCGATGAACAAGGCAGAGTCGAAAGTTATACGTTTAATGCAGTAGTAGAAAATAGGGTGCAGCGAAACATTCAATATCGAGTCGAAAATTTTCTGAAGCTGTTAGAAGAAGGGGAAAGGCCAGAAACGGGTGTACCATTAGAATTGGAAAAGGATCTTGATCCTACAGAACAAGAGTTGTTAGATGAAATAAGAGAAAAGGGTTTACTGGTAGAAGTTCCTTTAGGTCAAGCTTTAGGTATTCCAATATTAGCTAATTTAGGCCCGAAAATCCCCATTAACTTAGAAGTTATCGGTACAGTTGGTACAGAAATAACGAGTGAATTAGCCCAAACAGGAATTAATGGTGCGTGGATTGATATTAATGTGCACATTACAGTTGAAATGAGGGTAGTGATTCCATTTGCTTCTGCACCTACTAAACTCGAACAAGACATACCAGTTTCAAAGGTTTTTCATCCTGGTGATGTACCAGATTACTATCATGATGGAGAAGGTTCTTCTAATCTCTCTGTACCGATTGAGCCGGATTTAATCGAGTAGGAATAAATACCTTATTTTACCTTTGACAGAATATTTGAAAGTTCGTTATAATTTCAAAGATTAGCAATATATAATTTTCAGAATTATTTTAATCATTTGTCAAAAGAAGAAAGGGGTTTATGTGATGGAAAATAGATCACAATGGGGAACACGGATGGGGTTCCTGCTTGCAGCAATTGGCTCTGCTGTAGGATTAGGAAACATTTGGCGATTCCCGGCAACAGCATTTGAAAACGGCGGAGGTGCATTCTTTGTACCATATTTATTTGCCTTATTAACAGCAGGAATTCCATTGCTGATTATGGAGTATACAATTGGTCACAAATATCGCAGTTCTTCACCACGAAGTTTTGCTAAAATAAGTAAAGGGATGGAATGGATAGGATGGTGGCAAGTATTTATTTCATTTGTTATTTCCACTTATTATCCGATTATTATCGCCTGGTCCTTAATGTATGCATATTTCTCATTTGGAACAAAATGGGGAGACGATCCAACCGGCTTCTTCGTTGGCGACTATCTAAACCTTGCTGATGCAGGAACATTCGGATCTTTTGTTCCTTCCGTATTATTACCATTGATTGCCGTTTGGATTCTCGTTTTCTTCTTTTTAGGACGAGGAGTGAAGAAAGGAATTGAATTTGCAAATAGAATTTTTATTCCGACATTATTTATTGTTTTCTTTATTATTGTTATCCGTGCCATTACTTTACCAGGAGCTGTCGAAGGTTTAAATGCTTTCTTTGAGCCAGATTGGAGCAGCATCTTGAATGGGTCTGTCTGGGTAGCAGCATATGGTCAAATCTTTTTCAGCTTGTCGATTGCATTTGCCATTATGATAACTTATTCATCTTATTTACCAAAAAAATCGGATATTACGAATAATGCATTTATTACCGGTTTTGCCAATTCTTCTTTTGAGTTGTTAGCTGGTATTGGGGTGTTTGCAGCTTTAGGTTTTATGGCACAACAATCTGGCGTCAGCGTTTCAGAAGTAGTACAGGGTGGGGTTGGACTAGCATTTATGGTTTTTCCTGAGATTATCAGTCAAATGCCAGGGTCTGCCTTCTTCGGATTTTTGTTCTTTGCTTCTTTATTCTTAGCAGGACTATCTTCCATGATATCCATTTCGGAAACGTATATTGCAGGTATTCAAGAGAAATTCTCTATTTCCCGTAGATCTGCCGTTCTGATAGGTGGAGGACTAGCGTTTATTGTATCGTTATTTTATGCCAACCAAGGTGGCTTAAACCTGTTAGATACAGTCGATCACTTTATCAATAATTATGGCGTTGCTTTAGCTGGTTTATTTGAAGTAGTAGCCATTGCATGGTTTGCCCGTGAGCTAAAGAATTTACAATCTCATGCGGATTCGGTATCCGATATCAAACTAGGGGTATGGTGGAGACTTAGTTTAAGTATTATAACACCAGTAATTCTTGGCTGTATGATGCTTTTGAATTTAAAAAATGAACTATCAGAAGCTTATGAAGGTTATCCGATTGATTACCTATTCACGTACGGCTGGGTCGTGGCGATTGGTGCTATGTTCTTCGGTGCATTACTGACGATCAAAAAATGGCCTGAGAAAGATCATGAGGCTTAAATGAAAGAATCAAAGGAGGTTTACTTCATGACAGGAAGTGCAATTGTAATGGCGATTATCGGAGGCGTTATTATTTGGGGCGGTTTAATTGTAAGTATATTAAACGCGAAAAATGCTTCCAATAATTAATGATAAAAGATCCGTAAAGAGGATGCCCTCTTTACGGATCTTTTCTTTCCCATCTTTTCAAATTTGGGAAAGGATCAAAGGACCATTCTGTTTTGCCATTGTCTTTATACAAACCGTAATGTAAGTGAGGCGGGAATTTGCCTGAAGTACCTGGAGGCCCGTAGCCTGATGCCCCAACGGAGCCGATTGTTTGTCCGGCTTCGACGATATCACCAATCTCTAATCCGTCAGCAAATCCGTTTAAGTGTGCATAATAATGGTATCGATTGTAAATATCTCGAATACCGATGCGCCATCCGCCGTACTTATTCCAGCCTTTAAGTTCAATGATCCCATAGGTAGTTGCTCTTACTGGTGTTCCATAATTGGCAAAGATATCGGTTCCTTCATGAATACGACGACCACCGAATCCACGAGCATCTCCCCAAGTATTCCGGTAGCTGTAATTATAGCCTTTTGGGATGGGGAACGCTGTTTCGTCGAGGTCAATCTTCTGATATGTTTCGAATAATCGGGCATAGTTCATAATAGATAAAACAGTTAGTTCGCGTTTGTAATAATTCCAAAGTCCAGTGCGTATATCTTGAGGAGTGTTTCCATATTGTTGTAAGTAGTTGGCGATTGTATATAGTACATCATACTGATTATTTCGATCTGCAATTCCATCTCCGTCGCCATCTTTCCCGATTCCGCCAAATAATAAAAGGGTTTCCTCATCTGCAGGTTCTTCAACAGGAGCTGCACCATACCATTTTTCTTTTGGGATATTCATATGGATCAGCGCATCTTCTGCAGGATCTTCCGCGATATTTGCTTCATATCGGTTCATGGCTGCTAAATAATGCCAAGGGATAAGTGTAATTGCTTCGATTTGCTTATATAATGTGATTTTTTGCTGTTCGATATCCACATTTTCTTCTGCATGTGCTATAGTAGAGAGAAGAAAAAAACTAAGGAATATACAAACTGTATAGCGCTGAATCAATAAAAATAACCTCCTTCTGTTATTGCAATCATATCGTTAGTTTGGTTATAAAAATTGATTTCATGCTAGCAACATTTGTTAATTTGACTAACTTGATGAAAAAAAAGGTGTGAAATAGATTGGTTGAGGTACAAGGTCACCGCTATCAAATTATTAAAGATTATCGAAATGGCTTTGAAGAGAAAGCCTTTAAGGACAGATATACCGATATTTTAACTAAATACGACTTTATTGTTGGAGACTGGGGTTATGAGCAGTTACGTCTGAAAGGTTTTTATGATGACCAGAACCCGAAGGCCACTTTTGATACAAAAATCAGTACATGTGAAGATTATTTATATGAATACTGTAATTTTGGCTGCCGTTTCTTTATCGTGAAGCAAATGGAAAACTAACACCGTTATTGTGTTAGTTTTCCTGTAATATCTTCTTTAAATAAGTGCGGAAATCGTCCGCTTCCAATTGACTGTACTGAAAAGCATGCTCAACAAACTCCGTACTTTCAAGCTTCGATTCGTTTAACTTAGAATACTTATTGGTATTCAAATCTACGATGATTAACTCATCACCCAAGCCTTTAGAAGAAATAATAGCAAGGTCAAAGCGATCTAGTCCACCTTTAAAGCTAACAAAACGAAGATTACTGTTTTCTTGTTCGTTCTTAATAAATGAAAGACGATCGTTTGGCATAATTAGTCACTCCTTTTTACTTGATTCAGAATTGTATGATAATTAGACTACCCTTAAATAAACATAAGATATCCTTAACGTCAACTAATTATATATGGTATCATGTAAATAAGTTGTCAACGAGGGGGAGTCATCGTGTATTTTGTTGATATGAGACAAATGAATGAAACACTTAATTTTTTTGATGAAACGTTAACGATAGTAAAAGAACAGCAATTTTCAACTTCATTGGAGTATTTTGCTTTGGAACGGATCACACATGTATTAATCGAAGCGATTATTGATACAGGTAATATGATGATTGACGGTTTTATAATGAGAGATCCAGGAAGTTATCTTGATATTGTCCATATTCTAGCTGATGAGAATGTATTGCCGGAAGAAGATATTAAGGCGTATGAAGATATAGTAAGCATTCGTAAGAAATTGGTGCAGGATTATAAAAAAATGGACCATCAGGAAATTCACACACTGTTAACGGAGAACCTTCCAGTATTACTGCAATTTACCACACATATTCGCAGCTATTTGGCCAGTGAAATGGGGATTGCTAATACATTTACCAATATTAATTAAATGGCAGTAAGCATTCTTCTGATAAGAATGCTTACGTTTAATCCGAAATGTGATATGTATCACAAATAAGCATTCGAGCAGAAAAATAAAGGAATGGAGCGATGCTATATGCAACAATCAGTCATAACGGATAAATTTGGTCGAGCCCTGCAGGACTTGCGAATCTCAGTGACAGATCGTTGCAATTTTCGCTGTCGCTATTGTATGCCTCGAGAAATCTTTGGCAAAGACTTTGTATTTCTTCCGAAAGAGCATTTGTTGAGCTTTGAGGAAATTGAACGTCTAGCAAAAATTTTTCTTAAATTAGGTGTTCGAAAAATCCGGCTAACAGGTGGAGAACCGTTATTAAGAAAGGGCATTGTTTCGTTAGTTGAACGATTAGCAGCATTAGATGGTCTTCAGGACATCGGTTTAACGACAAATGCTGTACTGCTAGGCAAAATGGCTGAGGATCTGAAAGCAGCAGGGTTAAAACGAGTCAATGTCAGTCTGGATGCGATTGAAGATGAAACATTTAAGCAGATTAATGATAGTAATTACCGGACCCAGCCAGTTATTGATAGTATTATCAAAGCGAAAGAAGCCGGATTAGAAGTGAAAGTCAACATGGTTGTCAAAAAAGGGATGAATGATCACCAGGTTATCCCGATGGCTGCTTTTTTTAAAGATTTGGGTGTTACCCTGCGATATATCGAATTCATGGATGTAGGGCAGACGAACGGTTGGGATTTTAAGCATGTACTTACTAAGAAAGAAATATTCGACATGCTCCGTGATCATTATTCACTAGAACCAGTGAACCCATCTTATTTTGGCGAAGTAGCCAAAAGGTATCGTTATCAAGGTACTAACACAGAAGTGGGTTTTATCACATCTGTTTCCGAATCTTTTTGTTCCTCCTGTACACGGGCAAGAATTGCAGCAGACGGCAACTTCTATACTTGTTTATTTGCAGGGGAAGGGTTTAATTTAAAAGATCTTTTGCGGAGCGGTATAAGTGATGAGCAAATGGAAGAAACAATCGTGTCTCGCTGGAAATACCGCGAGGACCGTTACTCCGACGAACGGACCGAAGAAACGGCTCGTAACCGTAAGAAAATTGAAATGTCGTATATCGGTGGATAAGAAAGGAAGTATAGTCCTATGCCAAAATTGGATAGATATAATCGCCAAATGCTTTTCAAAGGAATTGGCGAAGCGGGTCAACGAAAATTGTTAGCGAAGCAGGTTTTGATCGTCGGATGTGGTGCATTAGGATCATCTGCAGCGGAAATTCTTGCTCGAGCCGGAGTGGGGAAACTGACCATCATTGATCGCGATTATGTCGAATGGACGAATTTACAAAGGCAGCATTTGTTTACGGAAGAAGATGCGCGCAATCAAATCCCAAAAGCGGTAGCGGCTAGTGATCATTTAACAAAAATTAACAGCGATACGGAAATAATCCCGGTAGTGATAGACGCGACTGCAGAGAATCTTGAAAGCTATGTACAACAAGCAGATATCGTAATCGATGCAACCGATAATTTTGATATCCGATTTATCTTGAATGATCTCTGTCAAAAAAATAAAACAATATGGATTTTTGGGGCTTGTGTAGGCAGTTCCGGTATGACGTTTACGATTATTCCGCAAAAGACACCATGTTTGGATTGTTTGTTAAAGGTTACACCAATGTTTGGTGCAACTTGTGACGCTGTTGGTGTTATTGGTCCTGCAGTACAAATGGTGGTAGCACACCAAACGACAGAAGCTATCAAACTGTTAACTGGAGCTGACGATGACGTAAGCAGTAAATTAATGATTTTCGATCTGTGGCATCATCATTACCAAACGATTGATGTCAGCAAAGCAAAACAGTCACAATGTTCCAGTTGTGGTGTTTCGCCTGAGTATCCGAATCTTGCTTACCAAAATCAAACAAAAACAGAAATTTTATGCGGACGGGATACCGTTCAAATTCGTGGGAAGAAATTCAGTTTCTCTGATTTGCAACAAAAGCTATCCAGTTTTCAAAATGTGCAAGAGAATGCCTTTTTACTATCGGCAGATATCCATGATAAACGTATTGTTTTCTTTCAGGACGGGCGAACCTTTATTCATGGTACTCATTCAATTGAAGAGGCTAAAAAATTATATTATCAGATTGTTGGTTAGGAGTATGTCACTATGTTAAACGAGCGAAATCCGATTCCGGTACAAGAAGCCATTGCAAAAGTTCGATCCTGTTACCAGACTGGACAGACAGAGTGGGTGCCTTTGACAGAAGCAGCAAGCCGAATACTAGCTATCGATATTACGGCAGATCATCACGTTCCACCATTTGATCGCTCACCGTACGACGGCTATGCAATACGGTCGGTTGATACAACAGGTGCGAGCACAGACCAGCCACAACAACTGGAGGTTGTAGGTCATATCGGAGCTGGCAGTGTTTATACTGAACCACTTACAGATCAGCAAGCCGTCCGGATTATGACAGGCGCAGCTATTCCAGAAGGGGCTGATGCTGTTGTCATGTTGGAAGATACTACAGCGCTTGAAATAGAAGGTAAATCGTATGTTAATGTAATGAAAACCATCGCACATCAGCAAAATGTCTCTTTTAAAGGAGAAGATGTTCGACAAGGTGAAGTAATCATGAAAAAGGGTACAGAAATAAACCCAGGTGTGATTGCATTGCTAGCAACCTTTGGCTATGCTTCTGTTCCTGTTGCAAAAAAGCCTGTAGTAGGTGTCATTGCTACCGGCAGTGAACTATTAGAAGTCTCTGATCCACTGGAACCAGGCAAAATCCGTAACAGTAACGCGTATATGGTTATGGCTCAATTAGAACGTGCAGGAGCGATCCCTCATTATTATGGGCAATTAGCTGATGATCTTGAGTCCAGTATTGAAAAAATTTCGGCAGTGTTAGAAGAAGTTGATTTTTTAATTACTACAGGTGGTGTCTCTGTAGGTGATTTTGATCTCTTGCCAGAAATTTATCAGGCGCTAGAAGCTGACGTTTTGTTTAACAAGGTAGCGATGCGACCAGGAAGTGTGACAACGGTTTCGACTACCGCTAATAAGCTTTTGTTTGGATTATCAGGAAACCCTTCTGCTTGTTATGTCGGATTTGAACTATTTACCAGACCGCTGATTGATCATTATTTAGGTAAAGTTCAAATTGGACTGTACAGGACAGAAGCGTTGCTTGACGCTGATATACCGAAAGCAAATCCATTTTCACGTTTTATTAGAGGGTACTATTATTTGCAGGATCAGACAGTCTTCGTCCAACTTGCAGGCAAAGATAAATCCAATATGGTACATTCATTGGCAAATGCGAATTGTCTGATAGAATTACCGGGTGGTACTGCAGGATTTAATAAAGGTGATCGCGTGTTGATTCATCGGTTAGGAGAATAAGAATGCCAAGCAATTATTTTGAAATTGTCGAAGATCCGATAGATACTAAAGATATTATTCAAAAGGTGGAGGATCGTAATGCGGGAGCAATTACTACCTTTATTGGCACCGTAAGAGAAATGACAGGTGAAAAACGTACTATTTACTTGGAATATCAAGCGTATAAACCGATGGCAGAGAAAATGCTTGAGCAAATTGGACAAGAAATTAACGATAGATGGCCAGGTACACACGTTGCCATTACTCATCGTATTGGTTCATTAGCAATTGCTGATATCGCTGTCGTAATTGCTGTTTCCTCTCCAAATCGAAAACCAGCTTACGAAGCAAATGAATATGCGATTGAACGGATTAAACAAATAGTACCGATATGGAAAAAAGAGCAATGGGAAGATGGAGCAGCTTGGATTGGCGATCAGTTAGAGAATGTATCATATCCAACAGGAAAGCCGGAGACAAATGGAGGGGATCACAATGATTAAAGTATTGCTGTTTGCTCAGTTACAGGAAGAAGCTCAAACAGACGTGATTGAAATCGATTTTCAAGAAGGAACTGTAACTGAATTGAAAAAAATACTTCAATCACAATTTGATTTTAGCCAACTTTCGGAGTCGATGTTTGCCATAAATGAAGCATATGCATTAGAACATGACGTGGTCAAAAGCGGGGATACGGTAGCAGTCATCCCTCCCGTTAGCGGTGGATAAGATGTATGTTATCCAAGTAGTCGGCTTGAAAAATAGTGGAAAGACCACATTTATCAATCAGTGGATAAGAGCGTTAACAGTGAAAGGATTACAAACAGCAACGATTAAGCATCATGGACACGGTGGAGACCCGGACTTGCTGACAAATAAAGATAGTTACAAGCATTATCAGGCAGGTGCTTCGATTACTACGGTCATTGGTGAGAATCAGTTGTTCATGACAGCAGAGCAGGATAAACTGTCATTTGACAAGATATTGAACTTCTATCAATCACTTGGAACAGATTATGTGTTTGTAGAAGGTTTCAAGAAGTGGCCCTTACCTAAAATAGTGTTGGTAAGAGATAGCCAGGAGGACTTTGTTAATCAATTAGAAAATGTACAGTTGATTAGTGACGGAGAGCTAAAGAGTGCAATGCACAAAGTAGAAGCTAATTTGGATATATTTACTTGGCATGAAGAGGGTGGATGGTGAAGCGATGCGGAAGTTCAGTGGTATAGTGTTGGCAGGAGGGAATTCCTCGAGATATAATGGAGACAAGGCTTTTGCAAGTTATCAAGGCAAGCCATTCTATCAGCATGCTATTGATTTATTGGTTCCAATTGCTGATCATGTGTATGTTGTTTGTCGACCGGATCAAACGGATGCGATAGCAGATCATCGTGTATCCATTATAAACGACGACGAACTTTATAGAGGTGATGGACCACTTGCTGGTATTTATTCAGCTATAGCCGTCACAGATGCACAGTGGAATCTCGCTGTGCCAGTGGATACTCCTTTCATGGATAAAACGATCGTCCATGCGCTGGTAAAACAAATTGATCCCGCTTATGACGCGATTATTCCATGTGTTGATGGGCGGGTTCAGCCGTTAGTGGGCTTTTACAAAAATAATGTACAAACTGTTATTAAGGAGCTATTGGCCGAAGGCAGGCGTTCTATGCACCAATTGCTTACAAGGATAAAGGTGAAATATGTATCTTTCCAAGAGAAGGATTCTATTTATTTTGCGAATATTAACTCTGCAGATGACTTTCAACACTACATGACGAACGAGGGGAGTGAAAGGGATGAAAAGAATGATACGTTTTCTTTGGATAATTGCGGGTACAATAAGTTTAACAACAGGTTTGATCGGGATCATTGTTCCTATTTTGCCAACAACGCCTTTACTAATTCTTGCCGGTTTCTGCTTTGGTAAATCTTCACCTGCTCTGCATAAGTGGCTGGTGACTAATAAATATTTTGGCCGCTATTTACAAGATTATCAAAATGGTAAAGGTGTTCCATTTCGTATTAAATGCTTTGCTGTGGCCATTGTCTGGACGAGTGTACTGTTTACCTTGACCATCATTCCTTTATTGTTCGTCAAGCTTTTTGTATTGGCTATTGCTATTTTTGTTAGTCTCTTTATTTTCACATCCCCATTATTAAAAGAAAAACAGCAAAAAACCGCCCTTTCTTATACGGAGTAAGTGGCGGTTTTTTCTTTATCAGTCTAGAAAATTGCTGTCACAGCAGTAATCATATTGAACAAGAAGCCGAGTGTATATAATATGGATTATGCTAGCCGCTTTATGCTTAGTAGTAATTTTGAAATGATTCATTTGCTGGGATACCGCTCCGTCCAACCACTCCGCGTCCTGCGGGGCACGGCTGAAGCTAACTTTGTGAAGAAGGGCGCTTCACAAAGTGGATCTTCAGCGCCTGCATAATCCCGCGGGAGTCTCCGTGGTTGGCCTACGCTAGGATGTGGACTCTACAACTTTTGTAAGAGATAGCATATTGATCACTGTATATATAACAGCAATTGAATGAATAACATAATGCCTAGATCCACTGCTTTTAGCTGTTCCATATGATGTAGCACTTCCCTAAAGCGTAGGAAATAGGCGGAGACTCCTCATGCCTCAGCGCGAGCTGAAGATCCATTTAGTCTGTGCCTGTGTCTGCAAGCATCGCTTCGAAGTGAGCTTCCTCGGCACAAGGCAGCAAAGCAGCTTTTCAAGTAGTAGCCTAGCTGAAGCCGTGCCCACAGGACGCGGAGCCTATTTCCGGAGCTTTGCTAAGCAGATAAACGATATCAAAATGACCATTTGGCAATACAGTCTTTGTTGACATAATCCATATTATAGGAAGTTTATTAATTAAGTCAATTAGGACCGGGCGGGTTATGCCCGGTTTTTCTTGTACGTCAAGAAAGTATAAATTTTGGGCTATATGATGTTCGCTGACAGAAACGGCCATGTCCGGCTCCAGCGCCCAGAGACTAGGCGACTTCGCGAAATCGCCCTACGATAAGTCATCATCGATTCGCAAGCTCACCGTGATTCCTTTATCTCAGTTGATTCGCTCCACTCGCTACGTCTCTAAACGGGCGCTTGCGCCTTTGTTCTACGACAGGGAAGTATAAAGTTTACAAGGATAAATCTCGGCGTAGTAAAAACCAAGTACAAGATATACTACATATTACGGCACTTGCTAAAAGACGAAGTGAATGCCGCGTTTTTCTGAGTTATTCATCGTCAATCGTTTCGTCATTAACAGCTCGGTGGGCAAGTCTGGAAGAAGCTGCAGCTGCTATTGCACCCACGATATCATCTAAAAAGGTATGACAGCCATTTGATTTATCATTTAATTTCTTTAAGATCCCAGGTTTCATTTTGTCGATGTAGCCATAATTTGTAAAACCAATCGAACCGTAAACATTAACAATCGATAACGCAATGACTTCATCGATACCATAAAGACTCTCATCTGTTTCCAGAATTTCTTGCAATGGAGATTCCAACTTATTTTGTTCGGCTAGCATATCTAATTGAATCCCTGTAATAATAGCATTTTGCACTTCGCGTTTTCCGATAACACTATTCACATTCTCATAACATACCTCTAAAGTTAATCCATCTTGATAGTCTTTTTGAAGGAAATAGACAAGATCCGCAATATCCTCCAGCTTCACTCCACGTTCCTTCAACCATTGTCGAGCTTTTTGTTCTAATTCAGTTACATTTTTTTTCATTTCATCACTTCCTGTATTCATCATTTTATTTTACCTTCTGACATATATTCTAATATATAATTTATTCGGGGGGAAAATACATGCATCCAATATTCTTACATTACCCAATTCAAGTGCCAACTAAACAAATACAGGATCAGCCATACGTTACTTTTGCTGATCAATCGTATTATTATTTTGTCATTCCTGCAGATATGAGTGAACGAAATGCATTAGAGTTATATACAATAACAACTCATTTTCATCAACAAGGCTGGAACAATGTCTCCTGTCCTATGCCAAATGTACATAATCAGTTTTTGACAACGATAGGAAAGGAAAAGTATATGCTATGCTATGCGATTAATGACAAGGATAAGCGAGATGAGGCAAGCAGATTAGCAATGTTTCATCAATCAGGGTTTACCTACCCTTACCAGCCGTCTTCAATGAACAGCTATGGAAAATGGAAGGATTTATGGACGACCAAAATAGATCAATATGAAGCATTGTTCCAGCAATTATATCAGCAACGTCCTGCTAATCCATTTTTAAGAGAGTTTGTTAATATGTTTCCCTATATGATGGGACTATCAGAAAACGCGATTCAATATTTGCACGTCGTAGAACAGGAAACACAATTTAATGAAAGTGATCAGCCCGCAATTACATTCGGCAGATACCATAATCAGATGGAGTCGTCATTTATTTGGTGTAATCATTTTGTATATGATCATCCAGTCAGAGATGTAGCCGAAAAATTACGAGGTTATATGTTGGCTGAAGAAGGATTGGCTGCCCCTGCATGCAGAGATTTTTTAAGAGAATATCTGACCAATCAGCAACTTTCAGTTTTTGGCTGGAAATTATTATATGCCCGCTTACTATTCCCTGTGCATCTTTTTGATTTCATGGATCAGATCAGATCTTTATCTTCGGAATATCCGGATATGGAACAAGTGATGGAGAACCAGGCGCACTACGAAGAGAATTTGAGGGTGTTTTTTTCACAATTAGGCATTGATCAAAGAGAAATAAATAGTATACAATTAGATTGGTTACAAAATGTATACTAGGAAAGGCGATGCATTTCCATTTTTGAAAGATGGGATGCTTTTTTTGTTTTTTTGGGCAATTGTGTCTTGATAATATAGTGAGACAGTTGTATAATGTCCACTATATATAAACAATTGTATTCGTAAAGTGAACAAAGGGAGGGCGTCTTAATGAATCAAGTCAACGTAGGGTTATGTGGTCTTGGAACAGTTGGCACAGGGGTAGTAAAACTGTTGCAAAACCACGCAGAAGAAATCAAATATAAAGTGGGTTGTGAAATCCAAATCGAAAAAATTTTGGTACATGACATCGACAAGAAACGTGATGTTGCGATTCAGGCGGAATGGTTAACAGATAACCCGGATGAATTAGTGAACAATGCAGAAATAGATATTATTATTGAAGTGATGGGTGGTATTGAAGATACTAACCTGTTGCTGGAGAAAGCAATACGCAATAAAAAGCATATTGTAACTGCCAATAAAGATCTAATGGCTGTACACGGACAAAAATTACTCCGTTTAGCAAAAGAAAACAATTGTGATATTCTGTATGATGCCAGTGTAGCTGGTGGTATTCCGATTATCCGCTCGTTAACAGAAGGACTTGCATCCGACCGTATTCAGAAAATTATGGGTATTGTTAACGGTACAACCAACTACATTCTTACAAAAATGACCGATGATAAATTAGCATTTGAGCCAGTCTTGAAAGAAGCGCAGGATCTAGGGTTTGCTGAATCAGATCCTACATCGGATGTTGATGGATTGGATGCTGCACGAAAAATGGCATTATTAGCAAACCTTGCTTTCAAAATGGAAATCAGTCTTGATGATGTGGAAGTATCAGGTATTCGAACTATTTCACAAGAAGATATTACATTTGCAACAAGTTTAGGGTATACTATTAAATTAATAGGGATTGCTTCCATTAATGATAACGGCAAAGTTGAAGTAAGTGTGGAGCCAACCCTTTTACCGAAAGATCATCCATTAGCAATGGTCAAAAATGAATTTAACGCCGTATATGTCTATGGTGAAGCAGTAGGAGAGACAATGTTCTATGGTCCTGGTGCAGGAAGCATGCCGACTGCAACAGCGGTTGTTTCGGACTTAATGGATGTCGTCAAGAATATTCGCTTAGGCATCACGGGAAATGAATATATATTACCGCAGTTTCAAAAGCAGTTGAAAGAAAATGATGAGAAATACATGCAATATTTCATTCGCATGGAAGTGGATGACGAAGCTGGCACTTTTCAGAAAATTACAAATGTATTTTTGGATGAAAGTGTTAGTTTTCAAAAGATATTGCAGTTACCGTCTGAACAAGAGAAAATGGCGGAAATCGTTATGGTAACCCACAAAATCAGTAAGCAGCAATTATTAAATAGCAGAGAAAATCTAAAAGGATTAGACGTTGTTAATGAAATTATCAGTTGTTATCGCGTCGATGGGGAGGATTAATTTTTATGGCTTGGCAAGGATTGTTACAGGAGTATAAAGCGTATCTACCAATTAACGAAAACACGCCACTGATTAGTTTGCACGAAGGAAATACACCGTTAATTAAACTGGAAAAATTATCTGAAAAATATGGCATAAATGCTTACGCAAAATTTGAAGGACTGAATCCTACTGGTTCCTTTAAAGACCGTGGTATGGTTATGGCGATGGCAAAAGCGATGGAAGATGGAGCGAAAGCAGTTATCTGTGCTTCAACAGGGAATACTTCTGCTTCAGCTGCAGCGTTCGCAGCCAGAGCAGGTTTGAAATGTATCGTGGTTATCCCCGAAGGAAAGATCGCTCAAGGTAAATTAGCGCAAGCTGTAATGTATGGAGCTGAAATTTATTCGATTCAGGGGAATTTTGATGATGCCTTACGTTACGTGCGAAAATTAGCTGAAACTGGCGAAGTGGCATTAGTAAACTCCGTTAATCCATATCGGATTGAAGGTCAGAAAACAGCGGCATTCGAAGTATGTGATGCATTAGCTAAAGCGCCTGAATATTTATTTATTCCAGTCGGGAATGCAGGAAATATAACAGCATACTGGAAAGGATTTAAGGAATACCATGAGCTGAATGCTTCAGGCCTGCCAAAAATGATGGGCTTTGAAGCAAGTGGTGCAGCAGCAATTGTTCATGATCGTGTCTTTGAAAATCCTGAAACAGTTGGTACAGCAATTCGCATTGGTAATCCAGCAAGCTGGCAAGGGGCCGTTAATGCGCGTGATGAATCCCAAGGTGAAATCGATGAGATTACGGATGAAGAAATGATCGAAGCTTATCAATGGATCGCTCAAAATGAAGGTGTCTTTGCAGAACCAGCATCATGTGCCTCTGTAGCAGGTCTTTTCAAGAAACTAAAAGCAGACAAGGTGGAAAAAGGCTCTACAGTCGTTACAGTTCTAACTGGTAATGGACTGAAAGATCCTAATACAGCAATCGACTACAGTGAAGTGAAGCCAACCGTGTTGCCAAACGATGAAGAAGTAATCATGAACGAGATTTTAGGTAGTGTAAAGGCATGAGCTGGTCGATAAAAGTGCCATCGAGTACCTCGAATTTAGGGGCGGGTTTCGACTCGATTGGTTTAGCATTAAATCTCTATTTAGAACTCGTTGTTTCCAGGGCAGAGCAATGGGAATTCATTCCTAAATCGGAGTGTCTTGAAGGAATACCATCTGGCAAAGGAAATTTGGTCTATGAAATTGTAGAACAGGTCGCAAAGAAATACGACAAGGTTCAAGATATTCCAGCTTGTCGTGTGGAAATGACCAGCCATATTCCGTTAGCTAGAGGCCTTGGAAGCAGTGCCACAGCAATAATTGCTGGTATTGAGCTCGCAAATGTTTTATTACAATTACAATTGACTAAGAATGAAAAACTTCAAATTGCAACTGATATCGAAGGACACCCAGATAATGTGGCACCATGTCTGTTAGGTGGGTGTGTAATTGGTCATTATGATGGTGAAGTTTCGTATACTAAGATTCCGGTGAATGGTGTGACGTTTGTAGCACTGATCCCAAGCTTTGAATTAAAAACAAAGGATGCGCGAGCGGTGTTGCCAGATACTTTCTCATTCAAAGAAAGTGTCCAGGCAAGCAGTGTGGCTAATGTAAGTGTCGCGGCAATTTGCCGAGGAGACTGGCGCACATTAGGGAAGATGATGGAGAAGGATCATTTTCATCAACCGTATCGTAAATCACTGATTTCTCATTATGATGAATTGTATGATTATTTACGCGAAGAAGCATATGGTGTCTTTCTAAGTGGCGCGGGCCCAACAATGATCGCAGTAGTTGATGACAAAAAAGTTTTTCTTACATTAAAGAAATGGCGAAACGATTATCCTGATTTTAAATGGCTGCCACTGCAAGTCGAAAATAGTGGAGCAAAGGTAGACAGAATACAAGAACAAGCTCAATAGCAACGATAACTGCTGATCCATTATGGTCAGCAGTTATTTGTATTAAGGGAGTATAAATTATAGGTATAAAAGAGGCTCATAGGACTATTCATGCTCAAGAAGGAGGAGGGGGTACCTTATAATCCTGATTATGTTAAGCAGAACTGCAAAGTGACTATTTTCACCTTGGAAATATGCTCTGTCGAGTGGTTGGCCGGAGCCTGTTCAATAGGGTTACTGCTGTGACTGCACTTTTATACTTTCTTGACTGATGAAAAAAGAGTTATCCTCAGGATAACTCTTTTGCATGTATAAGTTAAAATACCTGTTCGATTTCGGTAACGCCTGGAACTTCTGCCATTAAGGCACGTTCGATTCCTGCTTTTAAGGTAATGGTGGAACTTGGACAGTTACCACATGCACCCATTAAACGTAAGCGAACAATCCCATCCTCTACATCTACTAATTCGACATCGCCACCATCTCGTAACAAGAAAGGACGTAATTTATTTAACACTTCTTGTACTTGCTCTGATTGTTGTTCCATGAATGGAGACTCTCCTTTCGTCACTACATTTCTATTATATATCCATTTATATAAAAAATCTATGGTTGATCACGTTACATTATTAAAGGTTTCACTACTATTTTAGCGACTTTCGATTTATTTGTAAATAAAAGTGTGTTAAAAATAGTATATAGAGAAGGAATTGACGTTGGACAAATAGAGGTGTGGTATAATAATGATTAGAATTAAAGTAGCTTTCTGTATCAAAAACTTAGCTAAGGGCACAGAGAAAGTTCGTCAGCAATTAATAACAGATCCTGATATGGATGTTGTAGAATATGGCTGTACAAGTTACTGTGGTATTTGCCGGAATTATCATGTTGCGATTGTTAATGGCAAGCCAATACAAGCTGATACACCGGAAGCATTACTTGAAAATATAGAGGACTATATTGATAACGAATTAATCGATCAGTTATAGAGAGGGAGCAAGCGAATGATGGAAATACCTTTTACAAAAATGCATGGACTAGGGAATAGTTATATTTTTATCAATACTTTTAACTTTGACATTGAAGAAGAATTATTACATGATCTGGCAGTTGCAGTAGCAGATAAAGATACAGGGATCGGATCTGATGGACTTATATTGATTCATCCAACAGACAAAGCTGAAGTTGGAATGCGTATTTTTAATAAAGATGGATCAGAAGGAAAAAACTGTGGTAATGGCTTACGGTGTGTGGCGAAATTTGCTTATGAACATCAGTTGGTATCAGAGAAAACCTTCACGATCGAAACGAAAGCAGGAAATGTAACCGCTGAGGTGCATGGTGAAAGAAATCATGTGAAGGAAGTAACCGTTGATATGGGGGAACCAATTCTAAATCGTTCTTCCATTCCGATGATCGGTGAAGAGGTAAGTCAAGTTGTAGCAGAGCCTTTTATGGTGAATGGTCAGGAAATGGCGGTAACTACCATTTCGATGGGGAATCCACATGCTGTCTTTTTTGTTGACGATATTAATCAAGCCCCATTAACAACGCTTGGACCAATCATTGAAAAAGATATTCGCTTTCCAGAAAGTGTAAATGTAGAATTTATTGAAAAAGTAAATGATCAGGAATTACATTTCCGCGTCTGGGAGCGCGGGTCAGGTGTGACACAGGCATGTGGAACAGGAGCATGTGCATCCGTTGTGGCAGCTATTCTCAACCAAACTATGGAAAAAGACAAAGAGATCACTGTCCATCTTGCAGGCGGTGATTTATATATTACCTGGACAGAAGATAACCGTGTATGGATGAGAGGAAAAGCAGAGACTGCGGTTACTGGAATTTTCTTCTGGCAAACTAAATAAACAAAAATATTGAAATCGAATGTGTTAGTTTGTATACTTGAACATACAATAGCTAATAAAAGTGCTTAGAAAAAGGAGTTTTTCTATGGTAATTAACATATCGGAAAATGCAAAATTACAGATTCAGGAAATGATGAAGGAAGAGGACGCAGAAACTGTTCGCCTTCGTTTTGGTGTAAAAGGTGGAGGGTGCAGCGGCTTATCCTACTCGCTTGGTTTCGATTATGATGTAAACGAAGAATTAGATCATACGGAAGAATCAAACGGGATACCACTAACTATTCAGAAGTTCGACATTGATGTAATTCAAGGAACTACCATTGATTTCAAACAAAATATGATGGGCGGCGGATTTACAATCGAAAATCCTAACGCTATCGTTTCCTGCGGTTGCGGATCATCCTTTAAAGCAAAAGAGCGTGAAGGTACACCGGAAAACTGCTAAATACAAATTATAGTTATAAAAACACGTCTTTTTAGCGATTATTGATTAATCGTTAGGAGGATGTGTTTTTTTGTCGTTCAAGAAAGCATAAAAGTGCAGTCACAGCAGATATTGAACATGAAGCTGAGTTCCTATAATATGGATTATGTCAACAAAGGCTGTATTGCAGAATGGTAATTTTGATATATTTTATCTGCTTAGCAAAGCTCCGGAAATAGGCTCAGCGTCCTGTGGGCACGGCTTCAGCTAGGCTACTACTTGAATAGCAACAGTGCTGCCTTGTGCCGAGGAAGCTCACTTTGAAGCGATACTTGCAGCACAGGCACAAATGAAATGGATCTTCAGCTCGCGCTGATTCCACGCGAGTCTCTCGCCTATTTCCTACGCTTGAGGGGAAGTGCTACAACTTATATAAAAGTGAAAAGCAGCGGTGCTAGGCATTATACCACACATAATATTTCAAAATAACCACTAAGCTGTTAGTTGACATAATCCAAGAACGTCCTGCTTGTACTGATGAAGATCTTTAGTTAGCACACACAACATTACAAAATTGCTGATTTATATAGCTGATTTATGCTACTTTTTTTATTTTTTTTCGGCTCAATAAATTGTTTTTTACCAATCATTTTTTGCGAAAAATGTCTTATTCTTAATGAAAATCCTATAATCACATCAATGATGCAAAGAGCTCTTGAGTTACTATTCGCAATACATTGTGGACAAACATTTCATTCTTGGTATAATACAAGAAAGGAGGTGATAACATGGAAAACCAAGAGATGCTGGAGATGCTCTCGACTTTATTCGACGACAAATTCCAATCACTCAATGAACAAATGCATAGGTTTGAGGATAGGCTAACTGGAATAGAAGGCGCGCTAAAAGATAATGAAGCAAGACTAACTGGATTTGACAATAAATTACAAAAGGTAGAAGATCAACAACGTGATTTTGCAGGAGGGCAGCAATTAATAATCGAAAAAATAAATAATCTTTCCAAACAAGTTGCTGAAAACACGGAAAAGCATACAAACATGGAAAAGCTTACAATCAAACTTGCTGAACATGATACAGATATTAAATTACTAAAAAAAGTGATCACTAACTAAGGCAGTTTTATCAAGTATTATAAGAATGTCTATTTGCGAAAGACGTATTACTATTCTACCGATTTTCTAAGATCCCCTCGCAAATATTTAAAATAAGACTGTGTAGCATCTTGATTCCCTCTAAAAGCCATTGTTTCAACCCCGAAAATCAAGTTTTAAAACTCATTTTTCTTTCTCAGTTTTATAAATTTCATCACACATACGAATAATCAACATAATTTTCTTATTTTTTCCCTTACCTACCTGATTCAATTTTCAATATCATCAAGCGTATAATTTTATCGCACTATATTCAGAAAATGTTCAAATATTCTTTTTAAATTCTAAGGAGGCCGAGTGATGGGGCACGATATTTATGGCTACAATAAAGCTGGCCAAAACATAGCATATGCTCGTTTTAGTATGGGCAATCCTAATGCTGATCTGTTATATGAATTTTTGCATGCACAGGATTTTAATGGTGGTGTTAGTGGAATAGGTGATATCTCTACTTTCTCCAGACTGGAATTAGACAATGCATTAAAGGAATACAAGGTATTTGATCAAAAAATTAAACATTTAAATGAGGATACTATACTAGGGTGGGACAAAAAGCAAATCAAGGAGTTTATTGAGAATTGTTTAGCTGCAGCAAAGAAAGAAGGCAGTATTCAAGTGTTTTTTGGATAAGGTTTATCAACTCTGTGCTTGAGCGCTCTAAGTTAGAAAAGCTCGGCGTTTGCTTCTAGTTAATGCCATCGTTTTTTAAATACTTGGGCACACTTTACATTTTCACTACGTAGAACATCTTCACTGTTAAACGTTATGCTTTCCTGGCGTATAAAAAAAGGTATGGAATCGAATCGCTCCATACCTTTTATTTATTATCAGAACATGCTTGTCGAGTGCTTTGGTTGTACTCTTGCTTTTGGATCCATAAATGCTTTAGCATTGTTCACGGCAGTTGGCCCTTCACCGAATCCAGCGGCAATCAGGTTAACTTTACCTGGGTACGTACAAATATCACCTGCTGCATATATACCAGGTACATTTGTTTCCATTTTTGAATTAACGATGATACTATTTTTATCAATTTCCAATCCCCAGTTTTTAATGGGACCGAGTGAAGAAATGAAGCCGTAATTCACAAGTACGTGATCCACATCTAAAACAATTTCCTTATCACCTTTTACTTCTTTCAATCGAACCTGGTCAATGTT